>CAVREP010000009.1:0-347881 GCA_963720155.1 uncultured Acidobacteriota bacterium | reverse complement strand
TATTTGAGCAGCAATGGCTCACGGGAATTTCCTCATCACTTAAAATCGCAGAGTGCAAACCCTTCTGCAGCAAGTTACCCTGTTGCCAAGGCCGCAAGCCGAAATTTGCAAAGTTCCCTCCCCGCGCGCTCTTTAGCCTGGGCTCGCTGCTGCGCGTGCGAGCGAGGCTGCCGGGTGATTCGATTCTTCCAGCCAATTCTTACTGCCCTGGCCGGCTACGTACATTGCCAACTCGAGCCGACTCCAGACGCCGAGTTCGTCAAGGGATCGCAGGGGTTCTTCACCACCTGCTTGGTTGTGTCCATCAGGTCGCCAATCTCACGATTGGTGAGGCCCTCCACAATCAGTGTAGCCACTTGAATCTCCTTTGGAGTCGGAAATGCTCACGTGGAGTCATGATTTTCAGCTCCTACTTCTCGAAGGTGGTGGTGGCGCTACCTTATGTGTTTTGCCCCATCCCAATTCCAGCACGGAGAAAAAGTGTGTGCAAATGCTGTTTCACGGGGGTGGTGGAATCTGACGTCAACTGTCCAGCGATTTCCTTATTGCTGCAGCCTTGGACCAGCAGATCCAGCACTTGCTGATCCCGGTAACTTTGATTGTCTCTAGCTGCATCAGGGGTGGTTCTCCTTCGAATTCTAGATTTTCGTTCTCGATTGTGGTCCGTATCTTAGGTCAAGCAAATCTTTCGCCAAACCTTTTCTTTCCTGGGGAGTGCCTTGGCAAAATTGGCTGGGTTAGCATCTAGGGTCAAGAATTATAGCTTTTCAGGAGAGGTTGAAGAACGCCGTTCTAACCTGGTAATTCCCAAATTGGGCTGAGGAAGAAAGAGCGGATAGCTGTACCCGGCCTCCAAACACCGCTTTGCGTAATGCTTTTCGGCCGCACCGGTTAACGCAGGATATTGGGCTTCAGCCTGTGCCGATTATGATAAGCCATTTCGCTTCAACTCTTTGACCAGGTTGAGAAGTCTAAGGATGGAACTGGAGAGATGCTGTGGTGAGAGGGCAAGAATCATTTTGCCCGCCGCAAAGCTTGTATGTTCCAAAATGGGTCTGTGTAAGGAAACGCTGCTCGTTTTGGAGCTCTCTGGCCATTAGGTTCTGGATTTGCACAGGCCGTGATTGGAACTTTACAACCGAGGTGTCTTTCGTCCTCGTGGCTGCCCCCCAAGTCTTACAAACGCGACTAAGAGAAACATCCGGCCAAAGCGCGGCTCATGAGTTTACGATGCGCCGATCCACGCTGCGGCAAAAGCGCAATTAACACTTTTATCCCGGCCCATAATTCTCATCTCATAAATCTCACAGTGACTTGTGAGCGGCACCAAACGGAAGTAACAGAATTACTTGAAGCCATCAAAGTGTGCAATTCTTGCCTCTAACCTATGCTAGTTCAGGTACTGGGGATGTGTTTAGGCTGCCAGGCCTGTACGGTTTTTGATAATCGCTTGAATTCGGCGGGTTTATGCTTCATCATGATCATGCCCGGATGGGCCATTCTTGATTCCGCAGGGGAAAAATGATTAGCATTCTTTCACCCCAGTCCCTTGGCTTAAGATTTGCACTAAAATGGGGCTTTCCGGCCGGACTTGCATTCGGATGTCGGCCGGGCCGTAAACGCAGCAGCAAACGCCGTGACTAATCAATTCAAGCCGGTCCTCGACGAGGAAACTTTTGAAAAGTTACTGGAAGCTGCTTTTGTGTTGCAGGAGCACAACCGGAAAATGCGGGGACTCGAAGAGAGCCTCGAGTCCCAGAACGAACAGATGTACAAGCGAGAGCAAGCAAGTCAAACTTTGCCGCAAAGCAAGCCAGGGTCTGACGAAGGCTCCAACTCCCACAGCGATTACACGCTGATCCTGGAGGAAATTGTCGAAGCTCAACAGCAAATTCAGATGCGGCATCTCGAATTAAACGAGGCGATGGCATTGGTCGCCGAGATAGTTGTGCGAATCACTGGTGCCAGCGGCGCGGGGATAGGAATTATCGAGGGAACAACGGTGCTCGATCCGGCTGGAGCCGGGTCCTAGGCCTCGCCCGCAGGCACCGAAGTCCAACTCGATAAAGCGATCTGCCAGGCCAGCCTGGCGCGCGTGGGGCAAGGTAATTCGCGTCGAGGACAACGATGCCAGGGATGTGAATAAAGAGGTTGAGTTGACGCGGAACAGTGCCACCCGTGAGGCATTTGCTCGTCTATCACGATCCCAGTCTACCGCCATGGCCAAGTGGTCGGGGCACTGGAACTTTATTTCTATAGGATTCGTGGTTCTGCTCGAACAGGACATTCACACCTGCCAACTGATGGCTGGTCTGGTGACGGAAGTGATTGGTCGTGATGCCCAGTTGAAATTAAAGATGTCGATGGCCGTGGAACCATCTACGATGCTGGTGGTGATTGAAAAACTACAACCAAATTTGGTGGCATGGGCCGAATAAGAAATTCCTGCTACTCCCAGACTGCCACTCCCAAGACGAGGACTGCGAGCCCACTCAGTGAGCCGAAATTCCCCTGCTGGAAGTGTGGAAAGAATTTGATGACGGAGGAGGAGTTTGTGGAAGCGCGGTGCTCCGCGTGCTGGTGATGGTGAAGAATCGACTCCTTGCAAAGGAAGGTGGTGTCCGCCTGGGGAGACGGCAGCAGGGTGAACGAGGAGGAGGAAGACCAGCTGTAGGTGATTGTGATCTCACCTGCTAACGGAATCTCCGTGCATACGGAGCATCCTAGGAAACGCTTATGAAGCCTCCTTATGAGATCCATGGAGACCTGGTACATGTGGATCACTTCCTTGAGTCGTTCATCTTGCTGGGGCAGTTGGAGGAAGGCGCAACTCAGTCGGATCGTCCATTCACCGCGAGTGAAGACGACGATTCGCTCACTGAATCTGATTCCTCCAAAGTCGGAACCCAACGAAGACAATGGTGAAGTTCCCTCGAGTGCCTTAGTCAGCGCGCAGCACGAAGATCTCATCTGGAGCTCGGTGGTGAAAGCCCAGGATTTCCTGGAATCAATAGATTGGCTGTGGATGTCAACTCAGTTAGCCCGTTTCTTGGTGCTTCCGTCGTGGCTAGATCCACTGCCATCGCCGTCATTCTGGCTGTGGTTGTAGCTGGCTGGACTCCGGTCGAACCATGCAGTGGGCGCTGCCCGAAGCGGCACTACAGTCGCCAGTTGCGCGATTCGGAAGAAGTGGCCCGCTCCGGAACCTGACCTTTCCGCGTTTGACAAACTCCTTATCGGCCTTGGGCTCGCTGAGCCGCCAGAGGCTCCGGAATATAAGGGGAGTCCCTATACTAAGGTATGGGTCGACCTGAACACTGCTCTCTATTACTGCCCGGGCTCCGATCTTTACGGAAAGACGGCGAAAGGCAAAGTGTCCAGCCAACGCAACGCGCAACTTAGACCAGTTCGAACCCGCCTATCGCAAGGCCTGTGATTGACTTAGCCCCAGCCGAAGCACAGTCCGGCGAATTTTCAGCCCAGTCGCATTGACAACCTTCTCTCGTGGTAGTGCAATCATATCTGTCCACGAGTGTGCGAGTGCCTTATCCAACCGACAAATCCGACAAAAATACGTTACCGGATCCTCAGTTAAATCCTCTCTTGAATCCGCTGCTGGCGGGCATATGGGGCGATGGGCGGAGGTGTATCTTTACCAGCCCGCCCGAAAAGCGCGAAGAAGCTGTTTCTGAGCTGCTTCGACAGCTAGAAACCGATTCTCAAGCAGAATCGGCTTCTCCGGTGACAGAGGATGGAGAGTCCACAAAAAAGACGCAGCCGGTTCAAGCGCCAGATCCCCCGATCGACGCAGCCGAGCCTGTGCTCATTTGCGGGGCATGCGCGCACAACAATCGTGCCGGGCAGAGGTTTTGTGGAATGTGCGGCGGCCCGCTGCAGATTCTGCCGGAGGAGCACGTGATCGGAGTCTCTCACCCGGATGCAGTTACTCAAGCGAGTTGGAAAAATCCCGAGTCTGCTCTCAACGCTAATTCTCTTGACTCCGCGATTGAGCCAGAACGGAGTTTTGACGCCGTCAGAAATCCTGAGATTGTGGAGTCAGCGTGGCGCCTGCGAGAAAACGACGTTCCAAGTTTTGCCAGAGCAGGAGCCCGTTCCCTATCGTTACCGGCTCTACGTCGGGCTAGTGCTCGCGGCTCGTCTAGCAGCTTTGATTTACATGGCGTGGCGCGGAACGGAGTCCTCAGGCAGTCAGCCGTCCCCGCCTTCAAGGACCATGCCTGCGGCACAACCGGCGCCGCCAACCGCCGAGCCGCCGACGACGAAGGCGGTTCCCCGGTGCCGGTAGAGAAAGTGGAAAAGCCAGTAGAGAAAAATGAGAGTCCGCCAGCGCCGCCCGTCCAAAACGAGAAACAATTGGAATCAAGCGCGCAAACGCAACAAACCGCCGCATCATCTGCGGCTCGTATAGCCCCCGTGGCAAGTTCTTCCCACCTTCGCCGCGGACCAGACAGCGGCAATGAACAGCTGGCCACGGCGGAGAAGTACTGCAGCGCTACGGGTCCGCAACAGTGGAGAAGCGGCGCAATGGCTGTGGAAAGCCCGTGGGCAAAGGAAATCCTGCGGCAACGATTGCTCTTTCCGATCTGTATCTGCGCGGAGACGGCGTTCCTAAGAGCTGCGACCAAGCGCGTTTACTGCTGGATGCGGCCGCGCAAAGGCGTGAAGGTTGCGGGAGAGCCCTGGCGGAATACGGCAAGCTTTTGGCTGTCGTTGAAGGTGGGCTGCAGGGAGTCACCCTGCAGCCGCCCAGTCAGTCGCTATGAAGGTTGATCACTCACGCTGAGAGTTCCGGTCCTTGCCTGCGCGATTCGTACCAGAGGGCAAGCTCTACGCGATTCCACAGTCCGAGTTTGTCGTAGATCACGCGAAGATAATTTTTTACCACGTGTTCCGTGGTCCCAATGGCGTCAGCCACGTCACGATTCTTCATTCCCTGTGCGACGAGCTCGATGACACGGTTTTCACGCTGGTTTGGTGTACGGGGTCGATAACGTTCGTTTGCAAACATGATTGCCTCCTATATAACAGGGTCGCGAGTTTCACTCGCTTGATTCCGCCCGTAATTCCGAAGCGGAGAAACAGCCGGTTAAAGTGAGCCTTCACAGTTCTGCGTGCCATCTTGAGCTGGTTGGCGATTTCAGCGTTGTCACAGCCTTGCAAAAGTAATTCGACGATTTGCTGTTCGCGCGTCCTAGTCGAACGGACTGCTCCCGTCATCCCTACCCCCTTTGTTCGATTTGGCCCGTTCTACAAAGTGCGCGGACAGTGGGTTGTTTCCAAATCACATAGCATCCACAATGCCATTTTCTGAAGAAAATAGCTGTGACTGAAGAACAGCCATTCCACAGGCACTTGCAAGGACTGTCCATGGTTTCGAAACAAGCCGAATCCGCCCGCGTCGGTGAACCTCACGCCTTCATCGTTGGGGCATCCGGAGTGGCATCGAGACTCGGAAAAGCTGCGTAAAGTCCTTAGTTTCGCGGACCAAGGCGGCCCTAGGGAAAGTGCCCGCCGGATGCGAACCTCGGTGCAAGCCAGTGGACGCCCGGCCGAATCCCTCGATAATTTCTTTTCGAAGTGAGGAAGGTATTCCGCCAAAAGCCAGGGGTCAGGTGAATACCCTATGTGAAATTTGCGAGACAAGTGAAACGGAGTTGAACAATTTACATGATCGGGGCACCGACCGGACCTTCTCGAAAAAAGCGATGCACGTCCGCAGCCACTCCCTTCAAGTATAAATTCCATAGTGCCTGCGCATCGGTGGACGATACTCAAACCAGCGGGTGCTCTAGGCTGTCGCCTGAGTGACGAAACTTTTCCGTCACTGCGTTCTCGATGTTCCACCTGCGGAATCGCAGTCTTAGTGGACTGTAGGAAAACAAAATCGAATCATGCAATATTACGACAGGAGTTTCGCGATGATCCGCTTTTTGAGTACTCTCGCACCAGTAGCAGCTCCAAGAATTGTGGCGACGCTCCCTGAACATCGAGGGCGTGACGCTTTCGCTTAAAGGAAAACTCGCCTTGGATTTGCGCCTCCGCTACCCTTACAATTCAAGTATGCGAGTCTCCGTCGTAATGCCCGTGTACAACGAACGAGCCACGCTGCGGCAAGTGGTCGAGAGAGTGCTCGCCCTTCCGTTGGAAATCGAACTAATTTGCGTGGACGACGGATCCACTGATGGTTCACGGGAAATTCTTGCACAACTGCAGACCGAGCGCCCTCAGATACAAATTTTGTTGCAACCGAAGAACCTGGGTAAGGGCGCGGCACTGCATCGCGGCATTCGAGAAGCTACCGGGGAGTTCGTCATCATGCAGGACGCCGATCTGGAGTACGATCCCGCAGAATACAACGTACTTCTGGAACCACTGATCGAGGGAAGCGCCGACGTTGTTTACGGCTCGCGCTTCCTCTCCGCCCGGCCTCATCGCGTTCTGTACTTCTGG
The DNA here is from genome assembly GCA_963720155.1 of uncultured Acidobacteriota bacterium. Classification (GTDB taxonomy): domain Bacteria; phylum Acidobacteriota; class Terriglobia; order Terriglobales; family Acidobacteriaceae; genus Sulfotelmatobacter. The sequence goes on along the minus strand of CAVREP010000009.1, from coordinate 341,410 downwards.
CATTCGGTGGGCAATTGGATTCTTACGTTGCTTTCCAATGCGCTGACCAACATCAACCTCAGCGATATGGAGACTTGTTACAAGGCTTTCCGACGAGACATCCTCCAATCAATTCCTCTGAAAGAGAAGCGTTTTGGATTCGAGCCGGAAATAACTGTAAAAATCGCTAAGCGCAAGCTACGGATCTACGAGGTAGGGATCAGCTACTGGGGTCGCACCTATGAAGAGGGGAAAAAAATTCAATGGAAGGACGGCGTGCGTGCGCTCTGGTGCTTGGTGAAGTATTGCATCACCGAGCCTGCGGTCGCTTATCAACCAGAAAAGTCGGCCGCCGGCACTAGCGCAATAGCACCTGGCGCGACAGCGAACCATTTGCCTCCTGTGGATTAGAATCCCAAACACGACCTTCCTAAATTCTGCTTCTTTCGCAAGGCAGGCGTTGGAGATTTTAGCATTGTCGCAATTCTTTTCACCTGCGATGCCAGGCGGCAAAGTCTCTTGATCTATAGGGAGATAGTTTGTTTCGTGCCCTTGCTTCACATAGCCCAGAGGGCGACGTACTTGCCAGGGCTCCAAGTGATTTATGCGGAAGAAACCACTTTCTCAGCCGTCCTGAGATAATGTTATGCTGAGGAAGCTTTTTCGAGGATTTCCCTCTCCTTAGAAATTTCCAACATTAGGTTTTTGATTGAGCGCGTATAATATCCGGACAATCTAGGTAAAGGCAATAAACGTAGTAGACAATACAATCGCGACAATTCAGGAGGTTTCCAGCCCTTGACCGCTTCGACCAGCCATCTCATCCCGCCGCATGGCGGCAAACTTGTTGAACTCATCGCGCAACCCGAAAGAGCTTCCGAACTAAAAGCCAATTCCAAACAGTGGCCGTCGTGGGACCTGACCGCCCGCCAGCTTTGCGATCTTGAGTTGTTGCTCACCGGAGGCTTTTCTCCGCTGCGCGGATTCATGTCACGCGCCGACTACGAGGGTGTCTGCCATAACATGCGCTTGACTGATGGAACGCTCTGGCCCGTGCCCGTCACGTTGGATGTGACCGAGGAATTTGCCCAGAAGCTTACAGCCGGCACAAGCAAAATCGCGCTGCGCGATCCTGAAGGCGTGATGTTGGCGGTATTGCACGTGGAGGAAGTTTGGCAGCCGGACCGGAAGGCTGAAGCGAAGGCGGTTTTCGCCAGCACCAGCGCCGCCCATCCCGGCGCAGATTACGCCATTAACAAATCGAACCCATGGTATGTCGGGGGCAAGCTCGAAGGTGCTCAGATTCCCTCCCACTATGATTTTCGCAATCTGCGTTTAACTCCCGCGGAACTGCGTGCCGAGTTTGCCCGGGTGGGCTGGCGACGTGTGGTCGCATTCCAGACGCGCAATCCGATGCACCGCGCTCACGTCGAACTTGCTTTTCGTGCCGCTAAGCAAGTCGAGGCCAACCTGCTGATTCACCCGGTTGTGGGTATGACCAAGCCCGGCGATGTGGATTACTACACGCGGGTACGCTGCTATCAACTGCTGCTATCAAAGTTTCCGCAGTCCACCGCCAAACTTTCTTTGTTGCCGCTGGCCATGCGCATGGGTGGTCCGCGCGAGGCGGTCTGGCACGCGCTGATTCGCAAGAATCATGGCTGCAGTCATTTCATCGTCGGCCGCGATCACGCCGGCCCAGGTAACGACACCGATGGCAAGCCTTTCTACGGACCTTATGAAGCGCAAGAGGTCTTCAAGAAGCACGAAGCCGACATCGGCGTCACCATGGTGCCATTCAACATGATGGTCTACCTCGAAGATCAGGATAAATACGTTCCAGATGACGAGGTCAAAAAGGGCGATCGTGTGCTGAATATCTCCGGCACTGAGCTTCGGCAGCGCCTGAACGAAGGTCGCGAGATTCCCGCATGGTTCACCTATCCCGAAGTCGTAGCCGAATTGCGCCGCAGCTTTCCGCCTCGTCACAAGCAGGGGGTGACCATTTTCTTCACAGGACTCTCAGGTTCCGGCAAATCGACTATTGCCAATGTGTTGATGACCAAGTTTTTGGAAACGGGTGGCCGGCCGGTCACGCTGCTGGATGGCGACCTGGTGCGCAAGCATCTGTCTTCCGAACTGGGCTTTTCCAAGGAACACCGCGACATCAACATACGGCGCATCGGCTACGTCGCATCGGAAATCACCAAAAATGGCGGCATCGCCATTTGCGCGCCCATCGCGCCTTACGACGCAACTCGCAAACATGTGCGCCAGATGATTGAGCCGTACGGAGGGTTCATTCTGGTACATATCGCCACCTCGGTCGATGTCTGCGAACAACGCGATCGCAAAGGTTTGTACGCCAAGGCGCGCGCAGGAATTCTCAAAGAATTCACCGGTATTTCGGATCCTTATGAAGCTCCAAGCGACGCAGAAGTCACCATCAACACCGGCGAATTGCTTCCCGAAGAAGCAGCGCAGGAAATCATTCTGCACCTGGAGAGGGAAGGCTTCATTGGAACGGCCGCGGAGTCGATCTGAACCTGCTCCGGTAGTGCCGGAGGCGTAGATGAGGCTGAAGCCGTTATCGTCATGGACCTGCTGATCAAGAGTCTGGTGGGTTTTGTAGTGGGTACCCTCATTGGAATGACGGGAGTTGGGGGCGGCGTTCTGCTGCTCCCCATCCTGATATTCGGTTTAGGCGTGCCTCCCCTTCGCGCCGTCGGCTCGGATGCGCTTTTCAATTTTCTCACCAAGATCGGGGCCAGCATAGTTCATCTGCGCAAGGGAACGGTTCGGCGCAAAGTAGTTTTGGCGCTCGCCGTGGGCAGCGCTCCAGGCTCTTACCTGGGTGTAAGTTTCCTGGTTCACCTGCGGAACGTCTATGGCACAGGTGTCAATCACTTCATCACAATCGCGGTTGGAGTCCTGCTGATTTGCATCCCCACCTTTTTATTCTTCCAGAAGAAGATTGAAGATCGGGCTGCGGCGGGCCCGCCAACGGTGAAATCGTTTGCCTGGATGGGTCTTATCGGATTGGTGTCGGGATTTCTGGTGGGCATCACTTCGGTGGGGTCGGGCAGCATTGTCATGATGATGCTTTTGCTGTTCTACAGCTTTCAACCAAAAGTAATGGTAGGCACCGACATTGTTCATGCTCTGATTCTGACGGGCGTTACCAGCCTGCTCCATTTCCGATTGCACAATGTGGACACGCACCTGGTTGGGGCGCTTTTGGTTGGCTCCGTTCCCGGAGGACTCCTTGGATCTTATTTGAGTACACGGGTGCCAGTTCCATGGCTCCGGCGCGTCCTGTGCGCGGTTTTGCTGGCGACAGGCGCACGCATGCTCATGTCTTGATCGTCGAGAACTGATCGCAAGGAAAAAGGTGGTCCGCAAAGAGGTCGCAGCAAGCAGACGAGAGAATTATGCGCTTAAGTCCGTACGCTCAAATACTGGAACGCATTCACGACGCGCTGGAAGCCTCACGCGCCGTTTTTGCCCGCTTTACGCCGGGAGCGATTGAAACCGAATACAAGATCGGACACGATCCCGTAACGGAAGCGGACCGCGCCCTCGATGCCGTTCTGCGCAAAGAACTGCTGCGTGAGGGAGAAGGCTGGCTTTCGGAAGAGAGCGTGGATGATCCCATCCGTTTGCAGCGCTCGCGGGTTTGGGTGGTCGATCCCCTCGACGGCACCCGGGAATTCGTTAAAGGAATTCCGGAGTTCTGCGTTTCCATCGGGTTCGTCGAGAACGGCCGCCCCGTGGCCGGTGGAATCTTCAATCCAGCAACTGATGAAACTTTCCTGGGCTCGATCGATTCCGGCGTCATGTACAACGGCCTGCCTTCCCAACCCAGCCAGCGCAAAACTCTGGACGGCGCGTTAGTCCTCGCCAGCCGCAGCGAAGTCAAGCGTGGCGAGTGGAAACCTTTCGAGAACGCCGCCTTTACCGTTCGCCCTATGGGCTCGGTGGCGTATAAGCTGGCGTTGGTTTCAGCCGGACTGGCCGATATTACTTTCACTCTGACTCCCAAGAATGAATGGGACGTAGTGGCGGGCGCGGCTCTGGTACAGAGTGCGGGTGGTTTTGTCAGCACTCTGGAAAAAACCAGCCTGACCGCCAACCGCCGCGATCCGCTTTTGTCTGGCCTGCTGGCCAGCGGACCTTTCCTGAAAGACGAACTGCTCGCTTTGGTGGAATCACACGTTCGGGAGGCCCAACAGGCTCGCTAGCCATCTGTCTCCCTTAAACCCCGCATCCGCCAAGGCATTCCGGAGACTAAGAACTCCTACACAAACTGCGAGTGAAGCCGCTGCCCAGTTCTCTCAACCCTTCACCGACAACGACCCCAAAGGGACCCGGGAAATGATTAAAGTTACCGGCGTCCAAACCATTGACCAACAGCGAGAACCCAACGGTGTTCGTGTCCCCGCATTGAAAATAAAGCACTTCTTGGCTTTGTTTGGCAAAAAGGCTGCCTTCCTCTTCGCAAATTGATGTTGAGAGGAGGAGGCACCGCTTCCCCCTTCCGCTGTCGTTGCAGACGTTCCAGCTGGTCCATGGCGCGATAAAGTTGCGTTGTCCAGGTGAGCTTCGTAGCGCAAGAGTTTGTCGGTCGCATCCGCAGGAGGCAGGCTGAAGCTGCGCGCTTCAGCATCTCGCGTGAGCTCCTCGCGCTCCGGCCGAACTGATGGCGGAGCACATCGCGTTAAAAAAAGCCATGGGGAACTCTGACCGCGACCTGGGTGCCGCATGATGTGCGGGATCAGGTGGTGGATTTCGTCCGGCGCTGGTCGGAGAAGGCCGAGATCAGCGTCGGCCGATTCATTGCGTGGCTGGGCGTTACCGTGAGCAAGTTCTACAACTGGCGGCAGCGCTATTGGCGAGTAAATGAGCACAACGGTTGGGTACCCCGCGATTTCTGGTTGGAGACGTGGGAGAAGGAAGCCATCATCGGCTTCCAATGGAAGAATCCATTGGAAGGCTATCGGCGACTTACGTTCATGATGTTAGATCACGATGTGGTGGCCGTGAGTCCGGCGAGCGTCGGGCGCGTGCTGAAACAAGCGAGATTGCTGGCGCGCTGGAAAGCGAAGCCGTCGCGCAAGGGCACCGGCTTCGAACAGCCGCTGCAGCCGCACCAGCACGGGCATGTCGATGTTTCCTATATCAACCTGTCGGGCACGTTCTATTACTTGTGCAGCGTGCTGGATGGATACAGCCGTTTCCTGGTGCATTGGGATCTGCGGGAGTCGATGAAGGAAGCGGACCTGGAGATGATTCTGGAGCGAGCCAAGGAGAAGTACCCAGACGCCAAGCCGCGGATCATCTCCGACAACGGACCGCAGTTCATCGCGCGGGACTTCAAAGAGTTCATTCGCATCTCGGGGATGACGCACGTGCGTACCTCGCCGTTTTATCCGCAGTCGAACGGAAAATTGGAAAGATGGCGCAAATCTCTAAAAACAGAATGCATTCGGCCGCTCACGCCGTTGACGCTGGAGGATGCGCGCCGCTTGATTCAAATCTACGTGGATCACTACAACACGGTGCGACTGCACAGCGCGATTGGCTATGTGACGCCGCAGGATCGGCTTGCCGGACGACAGGCCGAGATCCACGCGGCTCGCGATCGCAAGTTAGAACAGGCTTGTAGCCAGCGGCAACTTCGTCGGCAGCAGACGGCGTCTTCGAGGTTTGCACATTCTCCCGCCGCATTTACAAATTATTTCGGTCAATGTTAAAAGACAAACCCGCGTTATACTTCACTGCTAAAGTGGCCCACACGCCCAAGAGTTGGGCCTACGTAAAAAGAGGTGGCTACCGTGAAAACAGATGCGGACTACATCCCCTTAAGTAGACCATCTCGAATCTACGTGAGTAAAGAGTTTCCGAGCTTAAGGCTCTATGCGATCCTGGCCACCTTGGCGATAATCCGTCTATGGGTATTCCCCCTCAATTCGAGCTTCTGGCTCGACGAAACAGTAACGTTTTGGAGTGCTTACAAGGGAATTGCCGCCGCCGTAGCTCGTAGCCAATTCTGGCCTGGACAGAACCTCTGTTACACGCTGCTGGCGGCGACTGCTATTCGCGTAGGTGGACCGAGCGAGGTCATGCTTCGCTTGCCGTCTCTACTGGCCGCCATAGCAACGGCATGGCTGCTCTTCCGTCTGGGGACGCGGCTCTTCGATCAAGAAACCGGAATGCTGGCCGTGATCGTTTTTGTGTCGTCGGAGGGGATGACCAAGGAGGCCTCGAATGCTCGTCCTTACGCAATCGCGCTGCTACTGGTCGTCGCCGCGACCCTCTTGCTGGTTCGCTGGTTGGAAACGGGTCGGCTAACTGACATACTCGCATACATAATCCTCGCGGCCGCTATCATTTATTTCCATATTTTGTTCGCCACCATTTACCTGGTCCACGCCGCGTATGCGCTGTACGGGGTGCGCCATAACACACAGGTCCGTTGGCGTACCATGATCATCGTAGTTGCACTGATCGGACTTTTGATTTTGCCACTAGTATGGAACGTGATACACGGGGGGCACGCGTCTTCACGGTCGTCGTGGGCGGGGACTCCCAGTTCGGCGGGCCCATTGTCTGCCTTGATGCCGGCCACTTTGAGCGCGAGCATCTTCGCAGGATTACTGGTGAGCGTGTTCTTTCGCGGGGTAAGCCTTCCATCCTTTCCCGAGATGCCGCGGAAAACAGCTATCCTTCTGGTAAGTTGGCTGGCGATACCAATTGTTGCACTCTATCTTGTTTCTCGGTTCACGGACTTCAAGGTCTTTGTCGAGCGTTACTACCTTCCCGCGCTGATAGCACAGGCACTGATCGTTGGCTGGGGAATCCGGGGACTGGTTCCCGCGCGAATGCGCCTTTGGGTTGCTACTTGCATTGTGTTTGGGGCCTTGGTGAGCTTCGGAGGGCTCCATTTCAAAGTCACGACCCATCATGAAGATTGGCGGGCCGTGGCATCTATCGTCCGCAGGGCTGGTGTGAACAATGACACGCCCATACTGTTTGGGACCGGGCTCATAGAAACTGCAACCGTCCATTGGGACGCCCACATCGACCCCGACAGCCCGCTATTGTGCCCTCTTTCGAAATACCCAGTTCCGGGTCGAGTCATTCTGGTGCCGAACGAGCTCAACCAAGTTAGTGTCCGCTACCTGGACGACGTTGTATCGACCATCTTGGAGCCTTCGCAACAATTTGTCCTCATCACGCGGGAACAGGGCGATGTATTCAAAGCGTGGTTCGTTGGACGATTTTCCAATCGGGAGTTCGTGGCGACCGATCTCTACCGATCTAGCGGATTATCCGCCACTCTTTTCCGACAAACCGGCACACAGCATTAGCTCGCTTTTGTCGTGCCTTCCATGCCAAGCGCTACTAAAGCTTCTTCTCACGCCAGAGGCCGATCTGAGACCGATTCAGGAAACTCTTCTATGGGACTTTTTGAATGTGGCCCGCCAGCTTCGCAGCCCTGCCGCAGCCTACGCTTCCAGAGCTATATTTCCAGGACCACGATGAAGGCGGGTGGCCTTGGCTTTCGAGTAGCCGATGAATTGGACGTTGGTGCGATACGGAGCCAGGTTTGCCTAGAATCGCTTTCAAAGAAATTCGAAAAGGATATATCCGTTACAATGGCCTCGCCGGGTGAAACGGAAGCGGCACTGCAGGGATGCAACCATGCTGAGGCTGTGACCTGTCAAGCTACTGAAACGATTGTCTGACAAGGAGATGAACTTGATTAGACCGTGCGTCCCATCGCACGTAGCCTACGAGGTAGGGCGGGGAGGCAACAATCCGTCCGAAGCCCTCGAACAACGTATCCCACAATCGACGATTGGCGCCGGAATCGCGAGGTGAAGGCGCATCTGCCAGCATGAGGCGGAGAGGGGCTAGGCTTGGTGGTACGGCTGCGAACTGAGAGCTGTTGAAGTGATTATTCATCGAGAGAAGTTTTCTCTCGAACGAATCTCGCCTCCCATGGCGGGTACCCTACGAGCTATGGCTGGAAGGCAACGACTGGTCAGAGTGCGTTCCGACAACGAATCCTGCAACCGCAAGGTTGGCACCTGAACCGCGAGGGAACGGTGTAGCTGCTAGCATCGCGGCGGCAAAGGGCAAGGGTGAATAGTACGGTGAGCATATGCAAATTCTCTTAAGCGTCGTCACCAGCGGGGAGCGGAAGATGCTTGGCGCTCCTTTGCAGCGGGTACGGTAGGCTCCATACTCCTCCGTCATGGGCCAACAACGCTGCCGGCGTAAAGAGAGCACCTAACCTATTGTCATGTCACCTCAATGGAACAGGATAAACCCGCTATCGCTCCCCGGAAGCAAAAGGGGAAAGATCAACCGCAAGGAGGATCGATGGCGGTGCGGGCAAGAGATCGGAGAGAAAGCGAATGCTGCTCTGTAATGGGGCAGATATCGGTTGCGTCTGTTTTATCGACTATATCACCGACCGCGAAAGCGGGCAGACTTCCCCGTGGTGCTGCACACGAGAGAACTTGATTAATCGGCTTGGGGGACAAAGCAGATGACGACAGCCAAAACTGTTGGTGCGGTCTCCAGCGAAGCGTCGGAATGGTATGCCATTAATTGGCAGACCATCCACCAAAACGTTCGTCGACTCCAAGTGCGTATCGTGCAGGCAACGAAGGCAGGCAGATGGAACAAGGTGAAATCCCTACAACGTCTGCTGACCCACTCTTACAGCGGCAAGGTTCTCGCCGTTCGACGAGTGACGGAAAATACTGGCAAGAAAACTCCAGGTGTGGACCAGATCATCTGGAAAACACCGAAAGATAAAACTCAGGCTGTACATGCATTGAAGAGTAGGGGTTACCAATCGCAACCTCTACGACGCGTCTATATACCCAAGTCTGATGGCCGAAGGCGTCCGCTCGGAATTCCCTGCATGATCGATCGAGCTCACCAAGCCTTGCATTTGCTGGCGCTCGATCCGGTGCTGGAAACCAACGCTGATCGAAACTCCTATGGGTTTCGTCAGAAACGGTCCTGCGCCGATGCCATTGGACAGTGCTTCATCGCGCTGTCTAATGCACCGAACACGCAGTGGATTCTGGAGGCGGACATCCAAAGCTGTTTCGATCAAATTTCCCATGATTGGCTTCTGGCACACGTCCCGATGGACCGAGCCATTCTCCAACAGTGGTTGAAATCCGGGTACATGGATAAACACGTCCTCCACGAAACGACGGATGGAACCCCACAAGGCGGTATTGTCTCCCCAGCGCTCGCTAACTGCGCGCTGGACGGGCTGGAGCAACTCCTGCAGGAGAAATACCCTGCAAAAAAGCGTCTCAAGTCCCTTGGAGGCTCATATCCCTCTGTGAATTTCATTCGTTATGCGGATGATTTCGTCGTCACCAGTAAATCGAAAGACTTGCTGGAAGGAGAGGTCCAACCCCTCGTTGAGCAATTCCTTCAGCAACGCGGGCTCAAACTCTCTCCCACGAAGACCGTCATTACGCACGTGGAAAAAGGCTTTGATTTCCTCGGACAAAACGTGCGCCGCTACCCTAACGGGAAGCTGCTCATCAAGCCTTCCAAGAAGAACCTTAAAACCTTCTTGGCGGGAATCCGGGCAACAATCAAAGCCGGGCTTGGCATGTCGGCCGCCGATTTGATCGATCGACTCAACCCAAAGATTCGGGGTTGGGTTAACTATCATCGGCACGTGGTCAGCAAACGTACTTTCTCACACGTTGATCATTCTATCTTCCACAGTCTGCGGCAGTGGGCACGGAGAAGGCATCCGAAAAAATCCTCGGCCTGGCTCAGAGAGAAATACTATGAGCGCAGTCGGAGACACAATCGGTGTTTCTTCGGGGAACGCTACGATGACGAGGGACAGCCTCGCAAGGTGTGGCTGTACCGCGCCACGAGCACACCCATCAAACGACACATAAAAGTCAAAGGCGAAGCCAACCCGTACGATCCGGTGTATGAAACCTATTTCGAAGATCGGGAAGGTTCTCAGATGTTGGACACGTTCAGGGGTACCAAGACTCTTCGCTTTCTCTGGACGGAACAACGCGGCCTCTGCGCTGTTTGCAATATCCAAATCACTCGGATCACGGGCTGGCGCCTTCACCACTGCGTCCCTCTTGTGAAGGGTGGTTCGAAGAGTGCTGAAAACCGCGTTCTACTTCATCCGGAGTGCCACGACAGGGTTCACCGCCAGCGTCTTTCCGTATCGAAGCCGCGTCTCCCTTAAAGAGGCGTTCGCAGGGCTTGAGCCGGATGAGTACGAAAGTCTCACGTCCGGTTCTTAGAGGGCCGGGCCCCAGCAATGGGGTCTGGCTACTCGGTTCAGAATATACAAATGCTCGTAAGCGTCGTGATGGTTGCAGAGCCTAACATGCTGCGTGGCTCTCTCTGCTGTAGGGAACGGGGATTCCTCGGTTCACCCGTCATGGGCAGATCGTCCCACCCGATCTTCAGCCGACGTACAGAGCGGACCTAACCCATCGCGTCATTTCAGCGGAACAGAGTAAGTCCGTATCGCTCCCCGGAAAGAAAGGGGAAAGTCTACCGCAAGGGGGACCGATGGCGGTGCGGATAGAACATCGGGGAGGAAGCGAATGCTGTTCTGTAATGGAGCAGATACCGGTTGCGTGAGTTGTATTAACAACATCACTGGACGCGAAAGCGGGCAGACTTCCCTGTGGTACTTCTCGCGAGAAAGCGGGGCCAATCGGCTTATGAGACAAGCCAGATGACGACAGCGCAAGCTGTTGGTGCGGTCTCAAGCGAAGCAAAGGAATGGTATGCCATTGACTGGCCAACCATCCAGCGCAACGTTCGCCGACTCCAAGCGCGTATCGCGCAGGCGACAAAGGAATGCAGATGGGGCAAGGTGCAAGCCTTGCAACGCCTGCTGACCCACTCGTACAGCGGCAAAGTTCTTGCCGTCCGACGGGTGACAGAAAACAACGGCAAGAAAACCCCCGGTGTGGACCAAGAAATCTGGGACACGCCAGAGAAGAAAACACAGGCAGTTCACGAACTCAAGTGCAGGGGCTATCAACCTCAACCCCTTCGACGTGTCTATATTCCGAAATCGGACGGCAAGACGATGCGCCCACTCGGAATCCCGACGGTGGCTTCATAATGCACCTGCCTCCAATTCCATTCAGGATGCCGAGGAAATCCTGCTTGAGTTGTGCACCCAATCGCGCAACTTGTGTTCCTCAGCAGCGGTGAGTGTAATCCAATACGGCATTCCCTCGTTGAGCCGACGCGCAGTGAGTAACCGGTGTTCGATCCAGTAGTAGACCACGCCGTCGCCTACTCCAAACTGTCGGGCGACTTGTTGAACGGTCAGCTCCTCGGGCTTCTTCAGTTTTGCCGGCGGGATCTGATAGCGCCATCGGATCCACTGGACAATCCTCGTGGTATACGGCTTACCTCTGGCGCTGCTGAGACCTTCTCGATTGAGCTGATCAGCAATCTGCACATCGAGCAAACCTTGAGCCAGTTCGCGGACTCGTTCCACCGCCGCGGTAGGGTAGCGCACCCGGTCGGCGAAGTTCAGCGGAAGCTGGATGGAGCGGTCGGTCGAGGCACCGCCCTGCCAGCGGATGTGAACCAAGAGTTGCTTGGGCTGGGGTTTTTCGACGGTGATGTCCTTGATAAGCAACCGCAACATTCGCTTGCGGTCCTTAGCCTGGGTGGTGGGAGCATGCCATACACGCGGCAAGTCTCGGGCGAGAGCCAGCACTTTCTTCTTCTGCTCGGGAGTGGCCACGCGAGCTTCTTGCCGCAGAACTTCCGCGACTTGCTTCTTGAGGTCCTGCAACTGAAGGAGCGCATCGTTCCAGCGACGCTCCAGGGTACTGGCTACGAGACGCTGTGCCGGATCGACCTCTTGATATCTGCGCTCGGCGAGCGCGGCTTCGTACTCCGCACGTTCCAGTCGCATCTGCCATTGCCGCAGGATCGCCTGATCGCGGGTTTCTAGCTCTTGCAAAGCTGCCAGGGCGAGCTCCAGTTCGGCGGGCTGCAATGCGTTTAATACTTCCTCGACGATGATACAATCCAGCACATCACAACGGAAGCCCATGCAGTCCTTGGTGGCGAGTCCTTCGCGATGCAACCAGTTGCACAGATACATGGGATAAACGCCACCGTGGCCCGTCGTGTAACGAACGGTTATAGCTCGGCCGCAGCGACCGCAGAGCAACAGCCCTTGCAGCAAAGCCACGCCTTCGCGTGCCGGGCCGCTAAGCACGGTCTCTTCACCATTGGTGCGGTTCTTTTCCAAGCGCTCCTTGTTCTTTAAGAACTCTTCCAGCGTGATGTATCCTTCGTGGTGCTCCGGCAAACGAACCCGCCAGTCGGGCATAGCGACCGCCTGCATCCGTTTCCGAACTTCGCCCTGGGCGCTGATCTGCACCCGATATTGGTAACGACCGAACACATACATCCCCGCATAGGAAGGATTCTTGAGGATCCCCAGCACACGGCTGTGGGTAAGCCGACCCCATATCAACTGGCCCGCCCAGGCTCCACCATAGGCCCGCTTCGGAAAGCGTAATCCGCGTTCGGCGAAACGTTGTACCACCGCAAAGGCACTGCCGGTTTCGCGAAACAGACGAAACACCAAGGCCACCGCACCCTGCACTTCTTCATCGGGATCCAGGATGATGCGGCTTTGCTCGTCGAAGCGAAACCCCACCGGCAGAGGGAAGCGCAACGCTCCCTTCTTGGCTTTGTTGAGCTTACCGCCCTGGAGGCGCGTGTGCAAAAAATGAAGCTCGGCCTTGGCCATGGTCCCCTTCAACCCCAACAGAAGTCCGTCGTTGAAATCGGCCGGATCGTAGCAGCCATCCTCGTCGATCACCAGGGTTTGAGTGAGGGCACACAGCTCCAGCAGTCGATGCCAGTCCAAGTCCGAGCGCGATAGCCGGGAGGCTTCCAGGGCCAACACAGCGCCCACTTGTCCCATCGAGACATCGGCCACTAACGTCTTGAAATCCTCCCGTCCCGCCGTCTGCGTTCCCGACTTGCCGAGATCCCCATCGAGGGTGCGGATCGAAGCCTGGCTCCAACCCAGTTCCTCCGCCTTCTCGCGCAGCGCATACTGGCGCTCCGTGCTCTCCTGATGATGGAGCACTTGGCCGGGCGTCGACTGGCGCAGGTAGACATAGGCGGATCGGCTGCGGTGATGTTCGGCGATCTTGGGGTTCATGGACAGCCTCCACGGTGGCTTCTCCCGTGGGTTCGCCGTCGAGCCAGGCGGAGAGCATATTGGCCAGGAGTAGGCCGCCTTGTTTGCGATCGAAGGGAGCGGAGGGCGAGGCGGGAGCATGGCTCATGGAGATGGCTCAAAGCGCCTCGCGGCGGCATAGCAGTTCGTGATTGATGGCGCAGACCTCGTCCAAGATCTCGCGGAGACGCTGGTAGTTGGTGAGACACTCGCTCGCCTGACTTTGATAATCCTGGGGGATGTAATCCATCTGCGGTCGCTGGCCATAGTGACTGACTGAGAGGTAGTACTTGGGGCCATGACCACGACCGCGAGCGCACTTGCATCCCGGCTTGCCGCAGGGTTTGTAGCGCTCGATGATGGAGCCCCGCAAAAGACGATCGAGCGGCGGCAGGTGGCGCAATAGCTGTCGGCGTCGTCGACGCAAGGCGATAGAAGTCTGTTTGCGCGACTGGGGGCGCATAGGTGTCAGACCACGTATATAACTGGTCTGCTTCTAATATAAATGGATTCACTTGTCAATCTCCTTGGGGTAACTCTCTTGAGGACTGGTGTTAAGCTGCTCCAGCAAGTTTGCTAAATCCAGGAGTAAGTCCAGATCCCACCGCCGAGGGGGCAGGCCGAGCGCGGAACAAGGATCGGGATCTGCCCAATCGGTCCACTCGCGCGCGACACTGAAAGAGCCGTGCTCTAATCCACGCAAAATTAGCGTGTCGACGCCAGCTACGCGCCGTGTCTTAAGTACTGGGAAGCTCTGCCCGCGACGTGGGTGAAAAGGATGCCGGATCTCAGCCCATCCCAAAGGCTCACTGGGTTCGTGTGCAGTTCGCGTTGACCGTCCCCACAATGAAAGATCGAGCGCAGCAAGCAATACACTTGCTCGCACTGGATCCCGTAGTGGAAACCACTGCCGACAAGAACTCGTACGGGTTTCGTCAACAACGGTCCTGCGCGGATGCGATCGAACAATGTTTTAATGCACTGAAGACCGCAACCACGCAGTGGATTCTAGAAGGCGATATCAAAAGCTGTTTCGACAAAATCTCCCACGATTGGCTCACAGCCCACGTCCCTATGGACCGGGCCATCCTCCAAAAGTGGCTGAAAGCCGGGTATATGGACAAATGTGTCTTTCACGAAACGGCTGAAGGAACACCTCAAGGCGGAATTATCTCCCCAGCGCTCGCCAATTGTGCGTTGGATGGACTCGAACGAATCCTGCAAGGAAAATATCCAAACGGGACTCGTCTCAAGTCCCTGGGAGGTAAACTTCCCTCGGTAAATTTCATTCGTTACGCGGATGACTTCATCATCACCAGTAAATCGCAAGAACTACCGGAAGGGGAAATCAAACCCTTGGTCGAACAGTTCCTGCAAGAACGAGGGCTTGAGCTTTCTCCTACGAAGACTGTCATCACGAACGTGGAACAAGGCTTTGACTTCCTCGGACAAAATGTACGCAGATACCCTTGCGGGAAACTGCTCATTAAGCCTTCCAAGAAGAATGTTAAAACCTTCCTGAAAGGTATCCGACAAACAATCAGAGCCGCACGGAGTTCACCTGCCGCCGATTTGATTAACCAACTCAACCCCAAGATACGAGGTTGGGCCAATTATCATCGGCACATCGTGAGTAGTCGCACGTTTAGTCACGTCGATCACGAAATCTTCTCGAGTCTCTGGCGATGGGCTCGGCGAAGGCACCCCAAGAAAAACCGGCGCTGGCTTAAGGAGAAATACTTTGAGCCACACGGGACCCGAAATTGGGTCTTCACCGCAGAAATGTATGATGACCAAGGGCAGCCATTTAAAATACGGCTACTCTTGGCCAGAGACACTCCCATTCGTCGGCATGTCAAGGTTAAAAGCGAGGCGAACCCCTACGACTCTGTCTATGAAACCTACTTCGAGAAACGCGAAGCGGATCATATGCAGAGCACGCTTAAGGGTTCTCGTTTTCTTCGTTTTCTTTGGTATGAACAAGGCGGCCTTTGCGTTGCGTGCAACACCAGACTCACCCGCCTCTCCGGGTGGTTTCTTCACTATTGTGTCCCCCGGGTGATGGGTGGTCCGCGCAATACCGAGAACTGCGTCTTGCTTCATCCCGAATGCCATGACAGGGTTCATCGCCTCTGTCTTTCTGTTTCCAAACCGCGTCTCTCACTGGGAGGCGTTCGAAGTGCTTGAGCCGGATGATGGGAAACTGTCACGTCCGGTTCTTAGAGGGCTGGACCCCAGTAATGGGGTCCGGCTACTCGGTGATAACCTGGCTGGGGCTCATCGAGCCGATGCTCAGCAGCGCGAGAGTTTATCCTCTCGCGCTGTATGCTGCGCGCAAACAGTCATCGGACGATAGACCCCCATGCCTTGAAAATCCCCGCCCGAAGGGGCGGAATCTACACTAACGGAGAACGCCCCTTCTCCATTTCACGCTGAGCCAAGACAACTGAAACCGCCTGTGGCACTCACCTCTTCGTCGTGAGCACGTTGCCATCAGCTTCGCAGCCCAGCTCGTTCCACTTCACACGCGCGCATAAGCCGATCACCAACCACACTTGCTGTCAAAAGGCCTACTGGCACTGGTCAAACCGCATGCAGTCGGATATTCTCAATACACCCGGCCTGCGATTGAGGAAATGATGATTTCGAATTCCACGGGATATGCGACGTTTGCCGGCACTTCGCAGCCTCGGCACTCGATCGTCGCAACTACTGACTCAGACGCGCAGCCGCCTCGACACATCGGTCATTTGATGCGAAGGCTAGTCGTCCGATGAGTCTCCTGTACCTCCTTGGAGGGCGGCAGCGAAAATTGCTGTTCAAGAGTGAGGACGAACAGCGTCTCTATGAGGCTGCCATCATATTGCGGGTTGATACATCAGCCGGCATTGCCTCGGTCGAACTGGAGTACAAGACTCCTCCCGTAGCGCGAGCCAGCGACGAATCCTCCCATTGCTTCAAGTCAGCCACGCTAGTGGGCAATAAGTTCTATACATACACCTCTACCGAAGTTCTGATTTTGAAGTGCCAATCGTCAAACGCGTCGCGTACATATCGCTCCCTTGCTTTAATGATCTTCACCACGTCAGCCCGACCCCTGAGGGTAACCTTCTGGTAGCGAATACCGGACTCGATATAATGGTAATGTTCACGCCCGAAGGTCAGGTGCTGGCAGAATGGAATGTCCTGGGGGAAGAGCCATGGTCTCGTTTCTCACGGGACGTCGACTACCGTAAGATTGTAAGCAAAAAACCTCGCCTCTCCCACCACCCTGATCCAATTGAGCGCCGCCGTGGCGTATCAGCAGCGTCTTCATCGTTAAAGAGAGTGCTCTTGTGATACTGAAAATAGTTCTAGGGCCCTCGCTTGACCCACACCTCAACCCGCTTGTTGGTATTGGGCGTGGCGAGCGTGTCTGCCAAACGATACTCTGGCTCTAGGTTCCGCAGCACCGCCCATAAGGCTCTTTCACCGCTCGGCTTGCCGCCGCGGAAGTTGATCTCTCCTTCCCGCACCTCTTCTTCGGATCGTTCCAAGATGACCACCACTGCCGGCGGATTTGTCCTAAGGAGTTCCGCATCGGCGCGGTACACGTCATCCGGAGTCACGTCAATATAGTGGACATCTGCAAAGGTCGCCGGCAGACGGTGCGCCAGAAGATAAAGAATCGGCATGCAGCAAAACTCAGCCACGGGTTGATCGGGCAAAGAATTTTCCTGGATGTCCGCAACCAGGCGTTCAAGAAAACGGTCCGTCTCTGGAGTGACCTTGATGCCGCGCAGCTCGGGGAAGCTCGGTTCCACGGTTGCCCTTTTCACATCGCCTTCATGCCAGTCCGCCCAGGTGAAGGGTGATTGCAGTTTCAGGGCAGTCATCGTGGCCAGAGAAAATAGCACCAGGATGATCACGGCTCCCTGCACGAGTCGTCCGGCGCTGTCGCGGCGCACGTGCGAAAGCGCGAAGGCAAATACAAAGGGGAAGGCGGGCACCACGATGTTTTCCGCAGTTGCCCAGGAGAACGACGAAAGAAACGCATAGACGAACGCCGCCGTGCCGGCCAGCAGACATTGTTCCTCCAGCCAGCTCAAGCGGCGGCCAAAGAATAGCCATCCATACCGAAGAAGTAGAATCAGACTCCCGAGTTCACCAAAAAAGAGCGGCGCGTTCCGCAATACGACGCCGGGCCGCTGGAGGCCGAAAGGCAAAGCATTCAGGTGTTCAACCACAAGAACCACGCCAGTTGATATTGCTCCGACGCCCAGAATGAGCAGCAAGGTGGATCGTGGCGGCCACACCCAGCTCGCCGTTCCGCCACGCTGGTACACGAGGGCCAGCAACAATATGGCTGCGAGCGCCAGCGCCGCACAGATCCTCAAGTAATGGTCGCCTGCAATGCCTATGATTTGCCGCAGCAGCAACGACGCCAGCGAGCCTTTGCTGGACGCGCCATGAAAAAACGCGTCCGATAAGAAGTCGTATAGAGCACCATGCGCCGCAAGCCAGAGGCAGATTGACGCGACAGGAATCAACCAACCGATCGCAAATACGGTCGCCGCACGCAAGCCATTCCACCAACGCGCCCGCGCTCCAATGATGATGGGTAAGGCCAGGCCCACCGAAAGAGTTGTGGCAACACCGGCGGTCTGCTTGGTTATAAGAGACACGCCAGCCATGAAACCGGCGAGGAAAAGCGGCGGCAAGCCGCCATGGTCTTGATCGAGGGCAAAACTGGCGGCGAGAAATGCCAGAACTGGATACAAAATGCACACCAACTGCACACCGCCCAGCGGCTCGGTGAAATTTCCGAGATAAATAGCCGCGGCGCTGATCACCGCGACCACCGACCAGAATGCGGGAAAGATACGAACCAGCCAAAGATATAGAGCCAAGAAAATAGTCAGTGCTGCGATCAGGCCAAACATCTCCCCCACCACGATTCGGTTGCCGAACACCGCAGTGAGAACGGCCATGGTGAGCGCTTGGCCGGGCGGCACGTGTAGATAAAAATCGCGGTAAGGCACCAAACCTTGCAGGATGCGTAACCCGAAGAACTGGAGCCAACCTTCATTGGTCAGGCCCAGGTAGCGGTTCCACCATGGCAACATGAAGGCAAGGCAGAATGACAAAACCACCAAAGCGCCGGCCAGGGTCACCCGAGGACTGGCGTGCGGAAAAACCTTGCCTCTCCGATCACTATCTGCTTCGGCTAAGGCGACGCTATGATTCGAAATAGGATGGCCAAACATTATTGACTCTAGCGTGCTTCCGGCACCGCAATTGTCAGCGAACTTGTCTCCAATTCGGTTGATTGTAATTCACAAGGTATATTGTTTTCTTCACTGGTGCTTATTCAACGTGACGCGCTCTACCGCGATGCTCGTCATAAAGCGCGACGTTACTCAGGTTCGGCGTCGGAGTGCGAGTCTCAAAGTTGTATAGGTTATGATAGAAAAATCGTGAGATTCTACAGATGTCCCAACCCAACCCCTACCAAGCGGACGTATGCGTAGGATCGAGAAGCTTCACATTATCAGGAACGTCGGGTCGAGTTGGGTCGCCCTCGGGGTCAACATTCTGGTTGGCCTTTTTCTTTCGCCATTTATCCTGCACCGCCTGGGAGACGCCGCATTCGGCATCTGGGTTCTGATTTTCTCTATCACCGGTTACTACGGAATTTTCGACTTCGGCATTCGTTCTTCCATCATCCGTTACGTCTCGAAATACACGGCCACGCACGATGTTGACGAAGTCAACCGGCTGATCAACAGCGCAGTGTTCACCTACACGGGGGTGGGCGCCTTGAGCATGTTGATCACACTGGTCGCGTGCCTTTACGTCGACCGCTGGTTCCACATCGCAGCCGGTTTGCATTCCACTGCGCGCTGGCTTTTGTTGTTGGTGGGCAGTTCTGTAGCTCTCGGCTTTCCTCTGGGCGTATTCGGTGGAATCCTCGAAGGCTTGCAGAAGTTCTACATTCTCAATTGGACCAATATCGTCTCTAGCTTGATGCGCGTGGTTTTGATCGTCTTTTTCCTGAATCGCGGATATGGCCTACTGACGGTTGCGCTTATTACAGTTGGATTGCCGATGCTGGCTTCGATAGTTCGCGGCGCCGTCGCGCTGCAGGGACTCCCTCTGAACTTTTCCTGGAAATACGTGGACCGCGATGCGTTCCGTCAGATGGCGAATTACAGCGGCATTACTTTCATGATCATCATCGCGTCAAACCTTCGCTTCAAAACCGATGCCGTGGTGATCGGAACTTTCATTTCCTCGGCCGCTATCACCTATTTTTATGCGGGTTCCCGGCTGGTCGACTATGCCGGGGAAGTGGTGAGCAGCCTGGCGCAGATTTTTGTTCCCATGGCAAGTCAATCAGACGCTGCCGGAGATATGGACCGGCTGCGAAAGATCTTCGTCGCGGGAAATCGTACCTGTGCCTTCACCATGCTGCCGATCACAGCCGTCTTCATCGTCCTCGGCAAATCGATCATCGAAGTGTGGGTGGGAAAGAAGTATATCGCGCAGGGCTATCCGGTATTAGTTACGCTGATCATCCCTTACACATTAATGTTGGTCCAGGCTGCCTCCAGCCGCGTGTTGTTTGGCATGAGCAAACATGGGACGCTGGCTGTAGTCACCCTGATCGAGGGAGCCGCGAATCTGGTTCTCAGCATCTTGCTGGTAAGGCCTTACGGGATTATGGGCGAGGCGCTAGGCACAGCGATTCCACTGGCAGGCACCTTCATACTGTTCATGCCGCACCACCTTTGCTCGCGTCTTGGCGTCCGGCTTTCCACATACCTGAAGCAAGCCTATCTGTTGCCGGTGATGCTGTCTGTTCCGCTGGTGGCGGTTCTCCTGCTTATGCGACGTTGGTTTGTGGCGCATACCTATCGGCAGTTGGCAATTCAACTTCTCGCTGGCGGACTGGTGTACGCGGTCTGCCTCGGCTGGGCGTATGTGACCGGCCGGGCCCTGCATTTCGCAGACCTCGCGCTCACCACGGAGAAAGTAATGCCGGAGATGGCGTCGGTTCCTCCTGCTTTTGAAGGTTATCAGGATGAAGTATAGAGCGCATTACCAGGTCCTGCAGGTAACCTGGAACGCTGCGATTCTGGGCGCGGTGCTCGCCTCTGGGCCAAGATCGGAAACCGTGTCAGTTGATGGGTTCGTTTGGTAAGACTTTCTGTTAATGTCCCTTTCCGCCCCGAAGGCCATCCCCTAGATCATTCAGCGCCTCAGTTTGTCGGTCGCGGTCGAGAGCGGCCTGTGCCTTCGGCGTCAACCGGGCGCTTAGCCAAAAGCCCGTGCTGCATGGCATTCCAACGGCTACGAGCTTTGCCTTCCGCTGTTCGGGGCCTGGTGGACTTTTGGGCGTTGCGGCGATTGGCGGCCACCTTCGCGGCCGAAGCGGTTTTTGGCAAATGCGTTTCTCCGATTGCAAGGCATCGACCGTTGGAGTGTTACGCTCTTGAAATCAAACAAGTTGTTGGCTTCGTTTCGCAATATTAAAGCGTCCCGTCTTCGAGTAGTAACTATATCTTTTTGAATAGTAATATATATATATAGTATAGTTTATAGCTAATGATGCATATGAATGAGCGCGGACGTGACTTCTGAAACATTTAGCTTCATCGATCGGCGTTCTCTTTTCCCGGAACCTCGCCCAATACCTGCAGGCTGAACGGCGCTGGAACGTTGTCCCCCTTGCGCAGTCGCTGCAATCTCTCGAGTTGGTTCATGGCTTGAAAGAGCTGGCGGTTGATCGTCGTCTGATTGCGTGAGATTGTCGGGAGCGACGCACGCTCGAAAGGGCGTTCTCTCGTGAATGCTTCTGCTTCATACCATGCGGCTACCCCGAGCCGCCAGTATTCTAGCGCGATCTTCTCAACCAGCACTTCTTCCAATGTGCCGACCGGCTCCAAGTCCCGTCGCAGGCTTGTCAAAAATCGGTTGAACTGCTTCTTGCCTCGGCCTCGGTCCATAAGTCATCGGGAGGCGCTTCGAAAGCAAACCGTGTCGTGTGCTATTCCAGGAGCTCATCGTTTTGCCTACGGATGTCTTCGGCCCAGTCGACTTCTTCGCGTTCTTTCGGTTGGCCTCAATTTTTCGCAGTGAAGACCCATTCGACGGCACGGTGAGAGTCTGCTTTGATTCGACAATTCTCGCTTCCCTCTATCTCTTCGGCTGGATGCGACTCGGTCAAAGCCTGCGCACGTCCTGCCGGCGGCACACCAATGTCCGCTGGAGTGTCGTCCATAATCGAAAACCTCCTCGCGCCAGCTGTCGTTCTTTTCGCGGGCGCTGCTTAATTTTGCAATACTCAATTCAAATCTCGACCCGGCGATCTTTTCGTTCTCGTTACGATTGTAACGGGGTCGTTGCGCGGCTGACGCTGATTGTGCTTTGTTCAGCGTCACTATTGTTTAGCATGGAGCTTCGCGCCTCGTTATGTGGCGAGGAGCGATACGTTACAGCAACAACGTGGCCGCAATCTTCTTTCATGCGAACTAAAGTGCCGATGCTACGGCGACGATCATCCTTGCAACGGCCGCAGCGCTGAAGGAGCTGAGGTTTCGCTAGTTCGGCATGTGCCGGCTATAGTAGGCGGTGAGCAGGTCGAGCGCAAATTCAACGAGTTCGGCGCTTGTCAATTTTCCTAGGTCACCTACCCACAGGATGCTGCTCAAGTCATCGGATGCCGTGGCCCGCAGTCTACGTCCTTGAGGTGTCGGTTCGGTCCCAAACAAGGGTTTCCTAAATGGAGCCCAGCCTACCTTAAGGTTTAGAACGTAGACATCAGGGTCTATAAAATTCTGGTCGAATTCAAGTTGCAGTACCGTATGGCCTAGCTCTACAGAAGATCCACGTAGGACAAATTTAGGCAAGGTGCCGGTATTGGCATTCCTTTCCTCAACACGTTCTTTCAAACAAGACATCAGATTGTCGTACTCTGCACGGACGTTTTCAGAAATAAACTTATTGACTCGCTGACGCAAGCTTTGCTGATCGGTTTTGGAAATCATGAACCTCCTCCCCGCAGGTGTCGTTTGTTTCGTGCGCTAATCTCCGGTGCCGAGGCTGCTTAATTTTGCAACACTGAATTCAAATCTCAACCCGGAGAATTTGTTGTTCTCGTTACGAATGTAATGAGCTGGCCACGAATCCCACGAGCGGAGCGTTCTGCGCATCGTCCAGATGAATCACGAGCTCGGATTCCTCAACCAATACACACCGCTAGGAAGTGGATATTGGGCTGGAGTCTAGTCGGGGTATCTCGTGAAGGTGTTAAAGGTAAAGCTAATATGGAGTGTACTCACAGCGAGTTCGCAATGCTGCTATCGCAACGTTCTCGTTGCCATGCGTGATCTACACCTCGCCGGCAGTGTCCCAAGTCTTTGTTCTCATCACTTCCCTTGGCCTGTAACGATCCAATCCAGACTTTTTCCGAATCGGGTCGCCAAACCCGAGAGGATTTCAAGTGTCGGCGCGACTTTTCCCCTCTCGACTTTCGAGAGCTGACCCTGACTAACACCTAATTGCAAAGCAAGATCCTCCTGTCGCACGTCTCCCCGCAAAGCTCGAATTCTCAAACCGATTTCTCGGAGGTCATTTTTTGGCTTATTTGGGCGAGACATTTCTCTTGAATTTTGACAATATTCCCATTAGAATATTCCTTATGGAATATTAGGCTGGAATAGAGCTAGTCCCCTTCTTGTTTCTTTCTAGCTTAGGCTCGGACAGTTAGCAATTGATGGACTTGGTCCCAAGTATCAGTGCTTTCGTTTCGGGAGGCAGTGGAAAATGGTTAAGAAATTAGTCATGTTTAAATGCAATAGGAGAATTGCCAGACGGCTGTGGGGTCGGATTTCACCTACTACCCTGCGGAGTCTAGAAGAACTCACCAGTGAATATTTTCTATCGATCGCTTCCGGCGATTTATTACTTCTCGATGGGCGCTGGTACGTAACGCACGCAGGGTTGTTGAGGCTGGCAAGGCGAAGTCGCTGTGCCGGCATCAACGTACGGCCCGTAGCAACCTTCTCTGATCCCTCTTCTCAGCGTTGGGCTTTCCAGGCTACGGTTTACAAGTCACAAGCCTGTCGTGGATTCGTTGGTTACGGAGATGCCGATCCTTCCAACGTCTCTGCTCTGGTTCACGGAGCCGAAATGCGAGTAGCCGAAACGCGAGCTGTGAACCGTGCCCTGCGCAAGGCTTACGGCATCGGCATCTGCTCCGTCGAGGAAATCGGATCTTTTGCCGAACCGCCAAAGTCCTCCCAAGAATCCAAGAAACTCCCGCCACAACCCGCCAGCGGAAATGGGCACAGCGGTCCTAAGGTGCGGGATCGACTTTGCCAGATTATTCGGCAGCATCAGCTCGATCCCAACTTGGTGAAGGCTTACGCAACTGATTTCTGTGGTGTGAAGACCCTGCGTGATGCGACCCGCGAGCAAGTCGAGAACTTTGTCATGCATCTGGCCGATTGGGCCGAGAAGGACCGCAACGCCCTGCTCTGCCAACTCAACAGCTATCCCAGCCAGAAAGAAGGTGCCGCGTGAAACGTCGGATTACAGGCCTGCACGCCGCCGATCGCTGTGCCGCGGACCAGATTCCTGACGGAGTCTTCCTCGTTCGGGTGGAGAGAGTTCAGTTTCGTCGGCAGGCACAGAAGCCCTATTACACGCTTACTCTGGCCATTCTTGAGCCCCCTCGTTTTGCCGGCCATGTCATTTCCAGCCGTCTCTATTGCACCCCGAAAGCCCTGTGGAAGCTGAACTGGTTCCTGCGCGACTTTGGCTACGACACCGAATTACTCGGTCGCGATGAGGTGGACGAAACTCAGCTCGTAGATCTGAAAGGTGTGGTCAAGATCAGCCACATCGTTCTGAACGGTGCTTCCCTGATCCGGCTCGACGGCTTTGCTCCCGCCAGCCGTTGGGAAGAACTCTCACCAGCCAATCTGGACAACCCGCAGGTGGCCTGAATGACGTACAGCTACACTCAGATAAGCCAATATCTCACCTGCCCGCGACGTTACCGGCATCGTTATCTCGATGGCTGGAAGGAAAAGGACACGCGGGCGGCGATGCTATTCGGTCGTGCCTTCGAACAAGCCCTGGGCGCCTTTTTTCGCCGGGAAAATCCGGGAGCAGTGCTGTTCGCTGAGTGGTCTGCCTGCCAGCGCCAAGGCCTGCGCTACTCCAACCGGGACTCCTGGGATCGCATGCTTCGGCAAGGAATCACACTATTGACCCGGTTCTGCCAAGACGATCGTGTCCGGGTCTGCCAGCCTCAACACAATCTGCAAGTCAAATTCACGCGGCAGGTTGCTGGCAGAAACGACTTCGTCGCCTATATCGACGCTATCGGGAAACTCGATGGCCAGAGGTGTCTGCTGGAGTGGAAAACCTCTTCGAGCCGATACCCGGAAGAGCCTCAGGGACTTCTGTCTCTGGATCCGCAACTCGTTTGCTATTCCTGGATGACGGGTATTGCCGAAGTCGCCCAGGTCGTATTCGTCCGCAAGAGTCTGGCTGAGGTTCAGTACCTGCGCACCACCATAACGGAGCAACAGCGCGAGGAGTTCGGTCGCTTAGTCGAAAGCACCATCCGGCGAATCGAGTCGGCGGACTTTCTGCCGCATAGTGGCATCCGCTTTCCCCAGAACCCCTGCAGCAGTTGCCCGTATGTGGGACTGTGTCTTGGAAACAAGGAGATGGTCGACGCCCCTGTGGTGCGGCGTCCAGGAGCAGAGAGTCTTGATTGGCTTGACGAGCTTAGCTACTAAGTATCCGCCCATGCCACCGAAGTTCAATCGTCGCCGCGCTGTATTCGTACTTGGCAAGATTGACGAGATTCTGGCCTGGGAGCAGCGAAAGGAGACGGAGCGCGATACCAAGTTCGTGGAACTGGGGCGCTATCTATGCGAAGTTCGGGCGGGACAGTACTGGCGACTGGAGGATCTGAAGTGCTTCGACGAATTTCTGGAGAGGCGTTTTCCGGAATCGCGGCGGAAGGCGTACTACCTGATGTCGATACATGAACATCTGCCGCCGCAAGCAAGGAAGCAGCTGAAGGAAGTGGGCTGGACGAAGGGGATTGAGCTAGCCAAGCTGGCCAGGAGGGACAGGCAGAACTTCGATTGTGCAACCTGGTTGCACAAAGCTCGTCAGATGCCGAAGGAGGATTTCAAGAAGGAAGTTGAGAAGGAACTGACGGGGCGGGAAACCGAACCGTGGGAGATCGTCTATTTCAAACTTTACGAGAGCCAGATGCCGGTCATTGAGAGAGCGATCGAAACGGCGGCTCTAATGCTCGGAAGCGACCGAGCCCGAGGCTACTGTTTGGAAATGATCTGTGCGGACTTCTTGGCCGGAGCCAATCTGGACAACGGAGATCCGGAGATGTTGCTGTTCTCGATAACGAGGTTCTTCAAGTTTCTGTCAGAAAAGCAGCGACAGGCATTTCTTGAAAGCTCAAGCGAGATGGCGTCATGAGCCCAGCAAGCTCCAACCCTCCGCGCTTGCGTCTAGATCCAGTGTCCTACGAATCTCTGCGGCAGCAAGTGCTGCGTCGCGACAGCTGGCGGTGTCAATTCTGTGGCGCGCTGGCGAACCTGGAAGTCCACCACAAACAGTTTCGCAGCCACTCCGGTCAGGATTCCGAGCAGAACTTGATCACGCTCTGCTCACAGTGCCATGCCGGAATCCACCGCCGAAAACCTTGGCGTAGCGGCCGGATAGTCTACTAGAACCGATCTCTTTGGCGAACACAAAATCTCCACACCGCCAGCAAGCAGAAAAGGAACTCTACCTTCAGAAGGATCTACGCTTGCGATGTTCCATCCCGTCCAAACACTTGCGGAAAGATCACCGATTGCCCACTCGATCGCACCATGTAGTGCAGATCATCGGGAGCAGGAGATTTGCCTTCACGACCCGCGAGTTCATCCCCGGATATTATTCTGACAACAAAGAAGCCGCTTCAGTTATGGAACTGAAGATTTGATCTTGCGTAGTGCGCTGATGCAGAGTCTCTCGGTGGTTCTACTTCTTATGTCCTTTTTCGCTTGTCCGAACGCGTCACCAGCGAACAGCATGACTGCTGCAATCGTTGCGCGGAAAGAGTCGATCCGGCACGCTTGCCGACGCCGCTGCCCCTCGGCGTGTCTTGTCCCTGGGCGTGGAGTCATTTTTTTAACCCGCAGCTCCATCGGCCGCAAGGCCAGCCTCGACCGTCCGATGATCAATCCCCTTGTGAGCGCACACGAGCAGCCTCGCTCCCGGCGTCAGCGCCATCAGAAGCTTCTCCACTGCAACAGTCTTTCGGAAATATGCTCGGTGTTGAGGCAGGGCGGTCGCCGTGTGAACCTTCAATCCACTAGTGCTGAACAAGGCGTTCAGCCGACGTAGGGTGTTCGCGCGATAGCGCACGGGGAAAATGTCTTCCTGCTCCCTGCTATCACTCGCACGAACTAACTCCAATCGCCACTGTTCAGGCAGGACTCTCGATAGGACAGCATTTGCCAGCACGCCATAATTCCAAAAGTTCGGCGTGTTGATGATTAGCGCGCCCCCACGGACCAGTACGCGGGCAACCTCAGCTACCGCCTTCTCCGGCTCGCCCAAGTGCTCCATTACCACATTGCAGGTCACGAGATCGAAACTGCTATCCACAAAAGGTAGATCGTAAATCGAGCCACTAACGAGCGTGCGAATGTTTAAGTGCTTGGTCACGTGGACGTCCAGGCCCACTATCATCCGGCTGTGCTGAACCAGCCAATTCTCCAAAGCGTCCATATCGTCTTCGAGAATACGCGAACCCGTGCCCACATCCAGCCACCGAGTTTCCGGCGTCAGGTGCTCGGCAATGCACGTCGCATAGGCTTCCGACAGCGCCGCCCATTTTTCGCCAGTGACAGGTAAAATTTGGTTCATTACTTTTCGAGCAAAGTGAATCTGAATTTCCCGTTTTTGACCCAAGGACGGCTGTATTGTCCCCTCAATCCCCTGTTCGCGTCAATGTGAAAGGGTTTTCAAGCGGCTCGCTCCTACCGTACGAGTCCGAACCAGCCCAACTGAAAATTGCGCCATTTGTGGCCCACTTTTGTGAGACCCGCTCCTTACTCGAACTCGCTGAGTCAGACTTCGCTGCCCGCCTGACTACCGTCTATCTTTGCCCTCGGTAGCTGCCGTAGCGCGATTCGACCCAGCATCGCCCCCCAATCGCCGCAGGCTTCCTCCTGTTTTCACCAACCGTTTTTGCCAGGCGCTCAAGGACCATTTCTCAATACTTTTTGGCAAACCCGGGCGGCACCACCGGTTCCACACGCTTTTGAAGGCTGTGATGATTTGTAGGAGAAAGTTGCCGGGTCTCCAAAAGTCATCTAGACAGGTCGCGTTTTTTGTGGAAATCTGTGGTTGCAATTAAGCGACGCGGTTATTCCACTGGCAGACAGGGCAAAAGAGGCGGACTGCGACGAAAGGTTGAATCGCGTTTAGACTCATGGCTGAAACGATACAAAAGATCCTATACATCGCAAATTATCTCCTCGAAAAGGACATCGCCGGTCGGGCTCTTCACGTTTTTTCCGATGACATTTTTCTGGTTTCTTATCCCAAGTCTGGCAACACCTGGACCCGATTTCTTCTCGGCAATCTGATGAACCCCGACGAGCACATCACATTTGCCAACGTCGAGCGAAAAGTTCCCGACATCTATGCAGAATCGAAAATGACGCTTAAGAAGACACCGCGTCCACGTATCATCAAGAGCCACGAATGTTTCGACCCGCGCTATCGCAGGGTAATCTATATCGTGCGCGATCCAAGAGATGTTGCTCTCTCTGCCTATCATTACGACAGGAAGGGTAGAAACGTCCCCGATGGGTTTCCCATCGAGACCTATATAACCACTAGATTCATGAAAACTGATGAATACTTTGGCACCTGGGGAGAACATGCCGGCAGCTGGCTGGTTAATTCCAACAACATTTTCCAGATCAGCCGCCTCAATAACGGATTCATGGGCACCATGGGTTCCTGGGGCGAGAACGTCATGAGTTGGCTGGGAGCGCGTGGTCACGACCGTGAATTCCTGTTGGTACGATATGAAGACCTGCTCGAAGATGCCCAGCGCGAGATGACCAGGATCGCTGAATTCCTGAGTCTGGCGCATATCTCCGCGGAACAGATCGCCAAAGCCGTCGAACTCAGTTCAGCCGAGAATATGAAAAAACTTGAGGTTGCGCAGAGCGATCAGTGGGTTACCACCAAACAGAGCCGCAAAGATATTCCTTTTGTCCGGTCGGCGAAGTCGGGTCAATGGCAACAAGCACTTCCGCCTGCCTCGGTCGCGCAGATCGAGTCGGCGTGGGGACCCGTTATGAAACTCTTGGGCTATCCGCTGAGCAGCGAATTGCAGCAGAGTGCTCCGCTCCTCCAGCGCCCTTAGAAACTCGGGAATTTTCCTTCATTCGATATTCATGAACACGAAGCGAATCGTCATCATCGGAGGCGGTCCCACAGGTCTGGGCGCAGCTTACCGTCTTCATGAACTCGGCTACGAAAACTGGGTGCTGTACGAAAAATCGAGTTACGTAGGCGGACATGCTAGTTCCCACGTTGATGAACACGGCTTCGTTTGGGACGAAGGTGGCCACGTCATTTTTTCCCATTATCCCTACTTCGACAAGCTAGTCGATGACATGTTGGGCAAGGAAGAAAACCAGTTGGTTCGCGAAAGTTGGATCGTGAAAGAGAACTCGTGGATTCCCTACCCTTTTCAAAACAACCTCCGCTACCTTCCAAACTCAGTGCAGGTCAGTTGCTTGCTGGGCGCGGCAAAAGCCGCAGCCAATAAAAACTCTCAGGAATCCTCAAATTTTCGTGATTGGATATTGGCCACGTTTGGTGAGGGCATCGCCGAGGCCTTCATGTTTCCTTACAACTCCAAGGTGTGGACCACCCCTTTGGAGCAGATGTCGAAGTCGTGGATGGCTGAGCGCGTCTCCGTCGTCGACTTTAAGCGGTTGCTGGAGAACGTGCTGTACGAGCGCGATGATGTCGGGTGGGGGCCAAACAGCAAATTCAGATTCCCACTCTACGGCGGCACGGGAGAAATCTATCGCCGCATGGCCCAAAGATTTCCGGACAAGGTAAAGACCGGCAAAGAACTGGCGGCGGTGGATCCGGCAGGGCGCCGAGTCTCGTTTTCAGACGGCAGCGGTGACACGTATGACGTACTGATCTCGACTGGACCCATGGATCTGCTCGTCCGCATGCTGAAATCGGCGGAGGGAAAACTCATGGACGCCGCTGCCGAGTTGCAACACAACAACCTGATGGTCTTCGGTATTGGCCTGGAGAAAAAAATCGAGACCGCCAAATGCTGGATCTATTTCACCGACCCGGATATGCCCTGCTATCGGGCAACCTACTTTTCTCACTATTCGCCGTTCAACGTTCCCAACGGCGATACGGAACGTTATAGCTCGCTGATGTGCGAGATGTCGTTCCGCGTCGGAGAGGCACCTGATCCGTCGCAGGTGCTCGATCAGGTCGTCGCGTATCTGATTCGAGCCCGGATGCTCGAAGACAAGGATCGAGGCCGAATCGTTTCACGCTATCATCGTACGGTGGCCTATTCTTATCCGATACCGACTCTCGGTCGTGACCGCGTGCTGGCTACTCTGCAACCTGAGTTAATGGAAAAATCGATTTACTCTCGCGGCCGTTTTGGCGCTTGGCGCTACGAGATCGGCAATATGGACCATTCTGTCATGATGGGAGTGGAAGCCATAAACCACGTTCTAGATGGGGAAAAAGAAACAGTTTTCAGTTCGTGAATTCAAGGTGCCATGGAAAAGAGTGTTGTCGTTGCAAAACCTCGCGTCAGCGTGATCATGCCCTCCTACAATACCGCGAATTTGATCGCGGGTTCGCTGGATTCGGTGCTGATGCAGACCTTTTCGGACTTCGAGATTATTGTGGTGAATGACGGTTCTCCCGATACAACGGAACTGGAAAAAGTGTTGGCGCCGTACCTGAACAGGATTGTCTACATTAAGCAGGAGAATAAGCGCGCGGCTGGAGCAAGAAATACTGCCATCGGGACAGCTCGGGGAGAGTTCCTCGCATTTCTCGACAGCGACGATCTCTGGCTTCCCGATCATCTCGCTTCCCAGATTCGGTTGTTCGAAGAGGATCCGGCGTTGGATTTGGTGTATTGCAACTGCCTTTCGGTAGGTGACCCGGCGCGCCCGCACGAGTTTATGCAGCGATGTCCTTCCCACGGCCCCGCGACCTTCCTCTCCCTGGTGGTGGAAGACTGTCAAATTCCGATTTCGACTGTCGTGGCCCGCAAGAGCGCGCTCGTAAGAGCAGGGCTATTTGATGAAAGCCTTGCGCGATGCGACGATTACGACATGTGGCTGCGCGCGGCCTTTCACGGCGCTAAAATCGGTTACACACAGAGAGTGCAAGCGCGCCTCACGGACGGCCGGCGCGGATCCCTGGGCGCATCAAGCGCGAAAATGGCTGAGGCGTGCTGGAAGATCCTTCAGAAAACCGAGCAGACTCTTCCTCTAACTGATAACGACCGTGATGTGGTTCAAAAGCGGGCGACCGAAATTCACGCGCGATACCTCCTCGAAGAAGGCAAGTTCCAGTTGTACCAAGGGCAGTTCGATAAGGCCAAAAAGCTGCTTTCGGAAGCAAATTCCTATTTTCGAAGATCCAAGGTAAGCCTCGTACTGTTGGGACTTTCGATTGCGCCCAGCGCCACCAGGAAGCTCGCTTCACTGGTTGAACCGTCTCGTGACTGAGTGCCACCAATTTTCTCTCCTCAGTGATAATCCACCAATGTCGCTCCGCCGCGGCTCACGCGACCAGGACCAGTGCACCCTTCGATCACAGCTATTAGACGCATCGCCGCGCATAACATCGAATCATGTCTCGACGGCTCTCACAGCCGGATAGTTTTTCTGGTCATTTTTCGGAAGTCAAAATCTTGAGTTTCAAACCCGGAAGTACACCGTACGTCCGTCATGTACTAGTGTGACCGGATAGGTCGTGTCCCCAAGTTATCTGCCCCTCTTCTTTTCACTTCCCTAAAGTGCTGTTAAGGACTCGAACGATGGTCCCCCAACTCCGTTCCGAGGTTTTCCTCAATGTGTGACGCCGGGCACTTGGAAGTGGCCAAAGCTTATCGCGCTGGAAAAAATCTTGTTCCGAATGTTCTCGTTATTTCACTTTTACTGTGCCTTACCGGCCTGACCGCCGCGTGCGGCGCTTCTTCGCAGAGTGCGAGTACCGCCAGCCCTTCCGCAGCGATGCTCTCGCTTTCACCTGGCAGCGCGACCCTGGCGTCACAGGAACAGCTGCAGTTCACCGCCCGCGTAAGCGGAACACCAAATACTGCCGTAACCTGGTCGGTAAGCGCGGGAACTATTTCGAGCAGCGGATTCTTTACAGCGCCCAAAGTGACTACTAGCGTACCGGTCGTCATCACGGCTACGAGTGCAGCTCGCCCCGTGATCATAAGGGACACTGTTGTAGCCAATGCTAATTCGCACGCTTCCGCAACGGTAACTGTCGTCCCCCGGGCTTCCCTGGCAATTGCGACCTCCGCCCTCCCGGCAGCGGATGTCAGCATACCTTATAGCGCCTCGCTGTCAGCAACCGGTGGCGTAACACCGTACCACTGGAGTTTCGCAACTGGGGCCCTGCCCACCGGAATGCGGCTGCAAGCCTCCAGCGGCATCATCACGGGACTGACAGCGTTGACCGGGTCGTATCCTCTGACTGCAAAGGTAACCGATGCTACCGGACACAGTGCTACAGCCGCTCTCAGCATAGCGATTTCGTCAAACTCGGCGAACGGATTTGATGGTCCGGCGGAATTACCGCGAACCAAGGTGCTGAGTTCGCTGGCCGACGCACCGGCGCCAGGTAAAGTAATGACGGTCAATGCCGGCGGGGACCTTCAAGCCGCGATAAATACTGCGAGATGCGGTGACACCGTCGCGATTTCTGCAGCGGGCACTTTCACCGGTGTTTTTACTCTACCTAATAAGAATTGCGATGATGCACACTGGGTCATCATTCGGACCGCAGCTCCCGATTCGGACCTGCCGCCAGAAGGGACGCGGCTCACACCCTGTTATGCGGGGGTGATCGCGCTGCCCGGGCGCCCAGCCTATGCTTGCCCTAATGCCTCGAGAGTCCTGCCTAGAATCATGGCAGGGGGCAACAATGCAATTATGGCGGCTCCTGGTGCTAATTACTACCGTTTGATGGGGCTGGAAATCACCCACCCTTCTGGGATGCCGAAAGCCCAACCCGATACTCTGTTGTCCCTTGATGCCGGTCCTGTGCCGAGCCACATCGTCATTGACCGCTGTTGGATTCATGGAACCGCGACCGATTACCTGAAGCGAGGCGTAAGCCTAAATGGCCGCTACTTGGCGATCGTAGACTCTACCGTCACGGATGTGCACGCTCTAGATACTGCGACGCAAGGCATCCTTTCCGGGACGGCCCCTGGTCCACTAAAGATCTCCGACAACTTCGTCGAAGGCGGCGACTCAGCCATTGGCTTTGGAGGAGAGGCCAACATCTACGGCAACCCCTCTGATGTAGAGATCACCCGCAATCACTTGTTCAAGCCAATGTCCTGGCGGTACGGAGACCCCAGCTACCTGGGATTCCCCTTCTCGGCCAAGGTTGCTCTGGAATCAAAGAACTCGGTGAGGGTACTGCTCGAGGGCAACATCATGGAAAACACTTGGGGTGGCCTTGCAGGAGGCCCTTTCCAAGGCGGGGATGGCTCGATCGCTTGGTTGGGCCCCAAGAATCAGGGCGATATGTGCCCAACATGCCAGGTAACCGACATCACGGTCCGGAACAACATTATCCGTCATGCCGGGGCAGGCTTATACATTTTTGATGCGCCGTCTGACGTCGGCGGTATTGCAGTACAGGGCGCGCGCTTTAGTATTCACGATAACTTGTTCGACGACATCAATGCTTCCTACGCAGAGAGCTCTAGTGGCGATGGGATCATTCATCGTTTCTTGGGTAGCGACCTTTTCCCGCCGCCGCGCAGCGTCCTAATCGCCCATAATACTGGATTCACGAACGGCCCCAACTCCGCTGCACTCAGTCTTGACACGACCTCCAACGCTCCCTACATTGGTTTCACTTTCCGGGACAATCTAGAGACCAACGGCAAATGGGGTATTCTGGGTTGCCATTCTTTACTCGGGCATGCTGTGCTAACTAACTGTGCGCCTGGCTACGCATTTGCCGGAAATGTTCTGATTGGGGCCACCGCCACCGCCAACTTGGCGGCAATGTCCAGCAATTACTTCCCATCTGATGGATCTGGAGTGGGATTCGTTAACTATCAGGACGGAAATGGGGGGGACTATCGACTTTGTCGGGGCCCAGGCG
Source organism: uncultured Acidobacteriota bacterium (assembly GCA_963720155.1). GTDB lineage: Bacteria > Acidobacteriota > Terriglobia > Terriglobales > Acidobacteriaceae > Sulfotelmatobacter. Next base: position 307,716 of record CAVREP010000009.1, on the reverse strand, counting down.
ATCCGGCCGCATCCTGCACCGAAGCCAGCCCTTATCTGCTCAAGGGGTCAGATGGGCGCGACATCGGGGCAGACATCGACGCAATAAACGCCGCAACGGCCGAAGTGGAATAACTAAAGCGATTACATATTTACCTAACCAACAAAATCTTTTCTACAGTTGGGCGATGGGCCGCAGATGTGCTTAGCAGTCCTGCCTTTCAGTTTTGGCTGTCCGCAACGTACAGTCGTTTTCTTTGCACCCGCGGGGTTGTCGGCACTTCTCCTACGTATGCGCACTACGCGATGACCGTTGCGCGATCATCGTGATGGTTTTCGGAAGATGATTTCCATGAATGGGGAATTCATCACGAGATGCGTCAGATCGTGCAATGATAAGGTTGTGATGATTTTTCGTGTACCGGAAACCGGTGCTGCAACGCCGGCGCCATTGTTCATTCCAATCCATGATCGGAGGGTGGCAGTCACGAGAAGCACTGGCCTAGCCGGCGTCGCATCCTCCTACCGGCCGATAGTCATAAGTGTGTTGGCCCTGACCCTGATTTTTCTGTTCCTTCCGCCAGCGGTGGCGGCACAGGACAAGGCAGACTTCGACGGGCCAGCAGAACTGCCCCGTGTCTACGTCAATACATCCTTGAGCGATACGCCGTCGCCCCTGGGCGCCAAGCAGCCTCCGGTAACGACTTTCGACGAACTCCAATCTGCGGTGAATAGAGCAGCATGTGGCGAGGTCATCCAGCTAACTGCGGGGACTAAATTTGCTGGGACTCTGGCCCTCCCGCCGAAGCGATGTGACTCCGCTCACTGGATCACGCTCCGCACTTCTGCTCCCGATTCCAGTCTGCCACCGGAAGGCACGAGGCTGACTCCTTGCTACGCCGGGGTGGGGCGCTTGCCTGGACGGCCCGCGCTGAATTGCACTTCCACGAAGGAAGTGATGGCTAAGTTGGTAGGCCGTCCGCCCGTGAATGCGAGTGACGCAGTGAATCACTATCGCTTTATCGGAATCGAATTCACGCAACCTGCGGGAACAAGCGCGCAGACCTTGGTTTTTCTCCACGACAATTCAGACCACATTGTCATCGACCGCTGTTGGATCCATGGCAACGCCACGGACAATACGCAGCGTGGTGTCTCACTGAATGGCAGCTATTTGAGTGTCGTCGATTCGACGATCACGGACATTCACGAGGAACACACCGACACTCAGGGGATTGGCGCGTGGACGGGTACAGGTCCCTTAAAGATCGTCAATAACTTCTGTGGAAGGGGGTAGCTCCAGCATAGGGTTCGGAGGTGCCGCGACCGACACAGTCCCGCGGGACATTGAGATCCGGCGGAATCACTTGTTTAAGCCAATGACATGGAGGGTTGGAGACCCAGGGTTCATCGGTGTCACTTTCAACTGTAAGGTTCTTCTGGAATCCAAGAACTCTTCTCGTGTGCTGCTTGAGGGCAACATTTTGGAGAATGCCTGGGGTGGTCCGCAGGGCGGCGATGGCGGCGCAATCTGGCTCGGTCCTAAGAACCAGTACAACCGTTGTCCCATATGCGAGGTCAACGACATAACATTCAGGAACAACATCATCCGCCACGCAGGCGCAGGACTCTACATTTTTGACGCCCCCTCCGACGTCGGCGGCATCGCGCAACAGGCCAGGCGATACAGCATTCACGATAATCTGCTGGATGACATTCGTACAGACTATGCTGCCCAGGGAACTGGGAACGGGATCCTATTTCGCATTTTAGGCAGTGTCCGTTTCGCCCCGCCGCGAGATCTTACGATCCAGCACAATACGGGCCTGGAGACGGGACCGAGGAGCGGCTCGCTGCTCGTATATACGAGCTCCGAAGCACCAGTGGTTCATCTTGTTTTTGAGGACAATCTGGTTCACCATGGAGCGTTCGGGATAACGGGATGCAAGGGACGGACTGGGGAAGATGTACTACAGAATTGCACGAAGGAATCATTTTTTTCGAACAATGTGATCATAGGGGCGAGGGGCAATTATCCCAAAACAAACGAAGCCACTCATGGCAAACATCTTCACCTCTATCCCAGCGACTGGGGCGCTGTGAAATTCGTAAACCCACACTCTGGGGACTATCGTCTGTGCCGAGGAAAAGAACAGCCTGCCCCGGCTTGTGACGGCCCCAGCCCATATTCCAATGCAGGGACGGACGGAAAAGACATCGGCGCCGACATGAACGCCGTGATGGGGGCCACCAAGGGCGTCGAATAGTAGTGTGACGGATCGATGAAAGGGCACGACTTCATATTTCGCCTGAAGTCTCAGCCTGCCTATGGGCCACGATTGCCTTTTGCTTCCAGATTACTCCCCAAACCATGAACGCGGAATCCAGCGAGACCGCTCCGAACATAAGTAGAATTCCTATTGCGGGCACCATGTAGCGCAGGATAGAAAGCACCACCACCGTCATGGCCCAAAAGTAAATCACAATCGCTAAGAGCGACAGGATGAGGAAAAGTTTTTCAGGAAAACGACGGTGTGCCAGCCAGATTCCGGGAATTGCTAGCAAAAGGTAGAACGCCTGAATAAGAGCCGTCGGGCGCTCGTGCCACATTGCATTGGTTCCGTACCAACTGCGCACGATCTTCATGAGCCCCATTTCAATAACAGCTAGTGGATCTTTGCGTGCCTCGACGGCCATGAACTCTGCCACTTGGCCTACGGTGTGCAGAGAGCGTTGGTTCTCGCGGACGCGCCCGGCCAACATTTCCACACTACTTGGTACCCACGCACGATCGCCTGCCTTCCCAACTTTGGCAGCAAACGTCAATCCGTCCAGCATACTGGACGGACCGTTGGTACTCAGAGGAACAACATGATTAGTCTCCGACTTCAACTTGATTTCCCAAGGCGAGATCACGATCAGAAACATCAGTACGATGGAGAAGGCACCCACAAGCCGGCTGCCAAGGGCAATAGACGGCTGGAGCAATAGAAGTAAAACAAGCACAAATGGTAGGAACAGGGCGATGGGACGCACCAGGGCCGCCACCCCGAGAAGCGCACCTACGGTCACGAATGAGGCCAGTCTACCGTGATTGATGCCGCGCAAAAAAAACCAGATCGCAGAATAGAAAAGCAAAATAAACGGCACTTCGGTATTCGGCTGTTTCACCAGCCAGAGGTTGAACAGGTACGTGATCCAAAGAAGCGCACTGATGGTGGCAACTCTTTGGTTGAAGACCAACTCCGCCACTCGTAGAACAAGAAGACAGCTCAGCGCCATCAACAGAACATTCGTAACAATGACAAACGAGTCGCGGGACACGCCCAGCAGGTCGGCCAGACGGAAGTTCGCCGCTAGATACAAGGGAAATCCGGGCGGATAATCACTGGCCAGCTTGCAGTCCTGGTCGATCAGGCCCTTGCCGTTAAGAATATTATGCGCGACAGGAGCGTAAAACACTACGTAATCGGTGCTCTGGTTGATGCGATCTGTTTTTGGCAGCGCCACGAGGAAGGCGACTTGGATCACGATTGCTATCAACAGAACCCATGCCGCACGCAGCTTGAATCCTGGGCTCCGTCCTGTCGCTTCCAGTTTTCGCTCCTTCAGCAAACTCATAGGACCTTCCCTTGTTGGCAGGTCGTTGCGAGTGTTATAGTGCCGTTGCGGCGAATGACCTTCAAAGGTCAGTCCTCGCAAAGCGGGATATGCTTATTTTCTCTTTTTTGCCCAACGATCAGGACGATGAAGAATTTAGCGCGCGTTGTCTTGAATCCTGAATAGTATTTAACACCGAGCGCACTCATTTGGGAAGGCACGGTTTCCGCATTTTCTTGATCTACATTGCTTGGCCACTACTGAGCCATTGTTCGATTCCATCCTGCAAAATAAAGACGAACACTTCGAACGCGCCCATTGTCCTCGACTTGGTGGACTAGAGCGGCCGTTGGTCCCGCGATGTCAGGTGACGACGAAGAGTTTTGCTGATAGGGCATCCGTGAAATGAAAATACTTTGGGTAAAGGCTGGCGGACTGGTTCCACCCGATACTGGCGGGAAAATCCGCAGCTATAACATCCTTCGCGAGCTTGCCCGTCAGCACTCCGTTACCTTGTTCTCCTTCTATGCCGCGCACGATAACGATTTGCACCCGGACTTGAAAACTCTGTTTGACCGCGTTGTCTGCGTGCCGTTCAGTCTTCCCTCACCTAAGAGCTTCGCTGAGATGCGCGACTACGGCATTCGTTTGCTTTCTTCAGAGCCGTATGGCATCACAAAGTATTGTCGTCCCGAAGTGCGCCGCAGATTGCACGTGCTGCTGAAGCAGGAAACCTATGACGTCATCCTTTGTGATTTCATTTTCGCCGCCGGCGTGATCCCCTGGGATTCGCCAACTCCCAAGGTGCTGTTCACGCACAATGTGGAGGCTACGATCTGGCGGCGTCACTATGAAGTGGCCACCAATCCGATCTGGAAGGCCATCTCATGGCAGGAATGGCGAAAAATGGAAGCCGCTGAGCAGCGTTATCTGCGTCTTGCCGACCGGGTACTCACAGTTTCTGAAACGGACCGCGACGCGTTCGCGTCTTTTCTTGAGCCCGAAAAGCTGGCCGTAATCCCCACCGGCGTGGACGTCGATTATTTCCAACCGGTGCCCGTGGGAGAAATCGCGAATTCCCTAGTGTTCATCGGCTCAATGGACTGGCTGCCTAACGAAGATGCGATTTTTTATTTTGTCGACGAAATCCTGCCCTTGATCAAGCAGAAATGTCCTCAAGTATCTCTCGAAGTTGTAGGACGAAACCCCTCCCGCAAACTGCAGGCTCTGGCCGAGCAAGAAAAGAGCATGGGGCTCACGGGCTGGGTGGAAGACATACGGCCGTTTGTTGCACGAGGCTCGGTTTGCATTGTTCCGTTGCGCATCGGCGGAGGCACGCGGCTCAAGATTTTTGAAGCCATGGCGATGAGCAAAGCGGTTGTTTCTACATCTGTGGGAGCCGAGGGCCTGCCGGTACGAGCTGGCGAGAACATCCTTCTGGCAGACACGCCAAACGATTTTGCCAATTGTGTCCTCTCCCTGCTACGTGATCCGAACCAGCGGAAGCGATTGGCCACTTCAGCGAGGACGCTGGTACGGGAGAAATTCAGCTGGCCGGGAGTGGCAGAGAACTTTGCTCGCACTCTGCACGACGCGGTCACCTCCTTCAGGCCTCGCAACCTCAGCAGATAACGAAGAGAGTTACTGTTCGGTCGCGCTGCGTGTGGATTTCACTCCCATCGCTTAAAATCATCCGGACGGCAATTGACCGCGATCCCAGACAGAATGAAGACACTCCTGATATGCCACGACGGTGCTCAATTGGATCAGGTAATATTGGCCCGGTGGCTGACTTCGTTCTCGAATCTTGTAGGGATCGTTATCATTCAGGAGCCGCCCAGCCAGCTTTGGCGCCGCGTACGGCGCGAGGTCAAGCGAAGTGGGGCCTTTCGCTTTCTCGACGCGCTGGCGTTCCGATTGTATTACCGCATTTTTCTCTCCGGCAGAGACCGGCGCTGGGAGCGCGAGGAACTGCGAGAGAAGTGCCTCATCTATGGAGACATGCCTTCGAGTACAGCGATTCTGAAAACGCCAAGCCCAAACACTCAGGAGACAGAAGCGTTTATCAGGAGACTGGACCCCGACATTGTTCTGGCGCGCTGCAAGGTGTTGCTGAAAGAAAGCATTTTTTCCATTCCGCCCAAGGGAACATTTGTGATGCATCCCGGCATTTGTCCCGAGTATCGCAACGCGCATGGATGTTTTTGGGCGCTCGCCAATCGCGACCTGAATAAGGTCGGCATGACGCTGCTCAGAATCGACAAGGGAGTCGACACCGGACCGGCATTCGGCTACTACGGTTACGCGTTTGACGAAGTGCAGGAATCGCACATCGTCATCCAGCACCGGGTCGTGCTGGAAAACCTTGACGCCTTGCACAGCAAGTTCCTTGAGATCTTTAACGGGACTGCCGCGCCCCTGAATACTTCAGGAAGGCCATCCGCCGCATGGGGACAGCCCTGGCTGACCAAATACTTGGCTTGGAAATCCCATGCGAAAAAGAACCGCTCATGAGAGCCGCCTGCCTGCTCTACCACGACGTGGTCGAGAGCACCGACTGGGATTCCAGCGGTTTCACGGGCCCTGGAACAGCGAAATACAAACTGAGCCGTTCCGAATTCGAAGCCCATCTTGCGGCCATCGCAAAGGTATGCAACACCCCCGCGAGCACTGCACATGAACTCGCTAATCTGGAGGACGCGTCGCTCCCTTTTCTTCTGACTTTCGATGACGGTGGGGAAAGCGCAGCAACCCGCACAGCAGATCTACTCGAGAAACATGGGTGGCGCGGGCATTTTTTTGTCACCGCCGGTCAAATTAACAAGAATGGCTTTATGAGCTCGGAGCAGATTCGCTGCTTGAGAAACAACGGACATGTAATCGGCAGCCATTCTTTTTCTCATCCCACTAGAATGTCACACTGCAGCGAGGGGCAATTGATCGACGAATGGACCAGGAGCATCAGAGTACTCTCCGACATCCTCGGCGAGCAGGTTGATACCGCCTCCGTCCCTGGAGGATATTATTCGAAACGAGTTGCCGAGACGGCCGCCACAGCGGGGATTCGAGTATTGTTCAATTCTGAGCCCACGACCGCTGTTTATCCTGTTCTCGGCTGCATGGTGATCGGCCGGTTTAACATTTTCAGAGGAATGCCTGCACGCATTTCTGGAGAGCTAGTCTCAGTTCACTCCGCAGCGCGTTCTCGACAATGGCTGCACTGGAACCTCAAGAAAATCGCCAAGATGGCCGCCGGCCAGCCTTACCTGGCCGCGCGACAATGGCTCTTACGCAAGGGATGAATTACTCGGAACTGGCCCCGCCTACCAGCAAATCCCTTCACAGGAAGAAATGCCGCTGGCGCGAAGGTCCTTGTCCAGATTCACCAAGTCGATGACGATCTGATCCTGGCGGAGATGCTTGATCAGTTCATCCCTTTTCGCCGACTTGTTCCCAACAATGACGACTTCACCCCACTTCAGCACATCCTCCAAATCGGCTGACAATAACAATCCAATATGTGGAATTACTTCTTCGATATATTGCCGGTTGGAGCCTGCCAGGCGGCCTAGGCTGACATCCTGGTCCCATATTCTGATTTCGTATCCCTCCCCCAGCAACCGTTTGACCAGTTGCACTTGAGGACTCTCGCGCAGATCGTCGGTACCCGCCTTGAAGCTTAGCCCGAGCTGCGCGATCTTTCTCCTCTTGGTGCGCATCACGGCTTCCACGGCGCGTTCCACGTGCTCGGAGTTGCTCGGCAACAGCGACTCCAGCATAGGCAGCTTGAGATCCAGTTCCTTAGCTTTGTAGGTCAACGCCCGCACGTCTTTTGGCAAGCATGAGCCGCCAAATGCAAAGCCAGGTGACAAGTAAGCTGGCGAGACATTCAACCGTGTATCCGACGTGAAGATCTCAGTTACGCCCTGTGCATCCACGTTGAGATGCTTACACAGAGTGCCGACTTCGTTCGCGAAAGTAACCTTCACGGCATGAAATGCATTGGAAACATACTTCACCATCTCAGCAACGGCGATGCTCGTCTCAAAGACCTTACCGGGAGTCTGTTTATAGAGTTCCCGCAAAGGAGCGAGATGAGAAGGATCCTGAGCTCCCAGAATCGTGTACGGCGGCTGCAAGAAGTCAGCGACGGCGCTTCCCTCCCGCATAAACTCCGGGTTGTAAGCAACGGTGAAATCGATTCCAGCACACCGCCCGCTCGCTTGCTCGAGCATCGGCAGGACGATTGACTCGGTGGTCCCAGGCAACACTGTGCTGCGCAGAACAAATGTGTGCGTGGAATTCTTCTGCTTCAGCGCGGCACCAATTTCGCGCGTAACCTTCTCGATATGGCTCAGGTCCAGCTTCCCACTGCGCAAGCTGGGTGTGCCAACACACACAAAAGAAACATCGGACTCCAGCACCGCCGCAATCGAGTCGGTTGTGGCGTGAAGCCGACAGGCCCGATTGCCCTCGGCGACAAGCTCATTCATGCTCGCCTCGATGATGGGGCTTCGACCGCTTTCCATCATCTCCACCTTGGCTGGATTTACGTCCACACCGATAACTTTATGGCCCATGGAGGCGAAACACGCTGCCGACACCGAGCCTACGTAGCCCAAACCGAATACACTGATCGACAGGCTCACTCCCCAAGCTCCTCTGGCCCGAAATTCCGCCGACTCACAGTCGCGGCTGCATCGGCGGACCTCTCACTATAGCAATGGCGAGATCACAACGCACGGGGCCACTTTCACACTGAAGTCACTCTGCAGTCCGTGGCATTTATCATATTCAGTTTCAATTACTTACAAGAGCTAACCCGGAAAGCCGCCGTCGCCCGTGAGAGCAGCGTAATCCTCCTCTGCCCGTGTCCAGTCCGGGCACGGTAACATGGCATTTGTGGCTTCCGAACGGCAAAGAAAATGGTTGCGCTTGACCCGGATGGACTGGGAAGAGCTTCGCATGCGAGTCGGCCAGGAGGTGTCAAAGCGGCTCGATTTAGCGTTGTATCGCACCGGCCTTGGACCGCGGGCGCCACGTCTCCGCCCGCAGCCCGCTGCGCACGCCAAGTTTTTCTTCGGTAAAGATAAAGGAGAGCTAGCGCATCGCGCCACGCTATTGCGCACGCATCTGCCACGCGAGGCGGACGAGATAATTCACGACGCCGACGACATTTGCTGCCACGAGTTTTATTTGCTGGGATACGAAAAGCTCAGCTACGGCCAGGACATCGACTGGCATTCCGCTCACGGAAAATGCAGCAGTCCGCTCGAACCCTGGTTCAAGATCAATTTTCTGGATTTTCGCGCAGTCGGCGATCACAAAGCAATTTGGGAGCTGAACCGCCACCAACATCTGGTCACGCTGGCCAAGGCTTGGCTCTTGACTGGCAATCGAATCTATACCGATGAACTCGTCAACCAGTGGCGTTCGTGGCAGAAGGGCAATCCGTATCCGCTCGGCATCAACTGGGCCAGCGCGCTCGAAGTGGCGTTCCGCAGCCTGTCCTGGCTCTGGGTTCGGAATCTGCTCGCCGACTGCCCGGACCTTCCTGCTACCTTCCAAACGGATCTGCTTCTCGCTCTGCAAACGCATGGACGATATATCGAACGCTACTTGTCGACGTATTTCTCGCCCAACACTCACCTCCTCGGCGAGGCGGTTGCGCTTTTCTTCATCGGCACCTTGTCCCCGGAAATTTCTGCCGCAGAATGCTGGCAAAATCAGGGATGGAACATCGTACTGGAAGAGTCAGAACGGCAGGTCCGTTCCGACGGCGTTTACTTTGAGCAAGCGCTTTACTATCACGTATACGCGATCGACTTTTTCTTGCACGCGCGAATCCTTGCAAGTGAAAACGGCTTCGCGATTCCCGAGCGATTCGACAACATACTGAAGAAAATGCTGGATGTCATCCAGGCGCTCTCCGAAGTAGGGCCCGCAGAGGGTTTCGGTGATGATGACGGAGGCAGAGTCTTCAATCCACGGCGGAATCAAGTCGAGAACATGACCGATCCGCTCGCCCTGGGCGCAATTCTTTACGATGGCGACAAATACGCAACCGCCAGCTTGACCGAGGAAGCTATCTGGCTGTTCGGCGACCAAGCCGTTCAGGTACTCGAAAAGCCACGTCCCCGGCTGGCTGCGGCATCAAAAGCCCTTGAAGACGGGAGGCATCTATCTAATCAACGACCATGAGCCTTGCGCTCAACAGATGATGATCGATGCCGGGCCGCAGGGAACAGGTCACTCGGGCCACGGCCACGCTGACGCCCTCAGCATTCGCTTCTCCCTTGAGGGACGCCGCTTTCTGGTCGATCCCGGCACCTACTGCTACATCTCCGACGGAGAAGAACGCGACTGGTTCCGCGGCACGGGCGCGCACAATACCCTCAGAGTGGACAATCTCGATCAAGCTGTTCCTGAAGGGCCGTTCGCGTGGAGTTCGATCCCGAACGTAAAAGCCGAAATCGTGGCTGAACGGCCAAACCTTTGATTTCTTTGTTGGCAGCCATGACGGATACTGCAGGCTGCCCGACCCGGTGCTGCATCGCCGGTCAGTGTTCCACGTGAAAGGCGGTCTTTGGTTTGTGCGCGATGTGGCTGAAGGCCAAGGCAGCCATCTTCTTGAGAGCTTCTGGCATTTCGCTCCTGAACTTGAAGTTCGAGAGGAACGGGGCATAATCCTCGCTAACTGCGCCGCCGCTGACAAGAGTACAAAGCGCGCCTGCCTGGCGATGCTCATCGATCGCAATTCCGCTTGGACAACAGAAATCACCGAAGGCTTCGTCTCTCGTGCATACGGGTCGAAGCAGGTTGCGCCGGTGGTGCGGGCCAGTGCGAACGTGAAACTGCCCGCAAGATTGCGGAGTCCTGCTCCTGCCGATAACTCAGGCGTCCGACATTGGTACATTCGCTGCCATCGGCGCAGAGCTCTGCCCGCGGAGTTCGTGGTTATCGTTATCAAACACTTCAAGCCTCGGAGTTTCTGTTTTTTGCTCAAGGAAATAGTCTGTGGACATGCGGCCTGTGGGCCAGCGATGCGAGCTTGCTTTACTGCAGACTGGAAGGCAGCCGGTTCACGCACGTTATTATGGTTTCTGGCAGCTTCGCGGAATGGCGCGGCAAACGATTCGTTTCGCATTCGTCAGCCATGGAGAGTTTCGAGTGGTCGCGCCGTCCCGGATCGATGCAAGCGTTCTCTTCCGAAGGTCCCGTAATGGAAGATACGGTGGTTAGTGATTTCGAAGTTCTTGATTCTGTCCCATAGTTCCGGCTTCCGGCTATAAGCCGGCGGGGTGAAAAACAACGGCATGTGTGGAATTGCGGGGATAATTGAGTTCGGCAGAGACGCGCACGTCGATTCCGGCGTTCTGCGACGCATGTGCGACGTCATGGCCCACCGCGGTCCGGACGACGACGGCATCTTCACCCAGGGGAAGATCGGCCTCGGAATGCGCCGCCTTAGCATCGTCGACCTTGCCACCGGGCCATCAGCCCATCAGCAATGAAGACGGTTCGATCTGGATCGTCTTTCAACGGCGAAATCTACAACCACCAGGCTCTGCGCGAGCATTTGATCACTCGTGGCCACCGTTATCGCACCCAGAGCGACACCGAAACCATCGTTCATCTCTACGAGGAATACGGCAAAGACTGCGTCCAGCAACTGCGAGGCATGTTTGCCTTCGCCATCTGGGATGCAAAGCGAAAATCACTTTTTATCGCTCGTGACCGGCTCGGCATCAAGCCGCTTGTACTATCGCCTCACGCCGCACAATTTTCTCTTCGGTTCGGAGATCAAGGTTCTGCTGGCCTATCCGGGAGTGCGCCCCGACTTCAACCGTGCCGCTCTTCCCGAGTACCTCGCCTTCGGCTACCTCTCCAGCGAGGAAACCTTCTACAACGACGTACATAAACTCATGCCTGGACACCGGCTCGAAATCAACGAGCAGGGCGATCTGCGCGTCGAACAGTACTGGGACTTGCCGCTGGCTTCCGAAGACAAACTTCACGATGAGCGCTACTACGTCGAGAGTTATCGCGACTTGCTCGAAGGAGCGGTCACTAGCCACCTGATGAGCGATGTTCCTCTCGGCGTATTCCTGAGCGGCGGCCTCGACTCAAGCGCCGTGGCCGCACTGATGACCAAGATTAGGCGCGAACCCATTGAGACATTTTCCGTAGGATACTCCGAACAAACCTACAGCGAATTGCCCTACGCCAGAACCGTCGCTCAGCACCTCAACTCAGTGCACCATGAAGTGCTCGTGAGCCGCCAGGATTTTTTCGGCGCGCTCCCAAAACTGATCTGGCATGAGGATGAGCCGATCGTCTGGCCTTCCAGCGTGTCGCTGTTCTTCGTCGCCCAGTTGGCCAGCGAGCGCGTCAAAGTGGTCCTAACCGGCGAAGGCAGTGATGAAACGCTGGCCGGATATTCGCGCTATGCATCCACTTTGAAAAATGTGGCCTTCGACCGCGTCTACCGTGGCTTCGTCCCGCGCGCGATTCGCCGCCACCTCCGCGACTCCATCGCCACTTCGACATGGATTGGCGCCACAGCCCGTCGCAAACTGTCCCACACCTTCCTCGGCCTCGATGGAGAATCGTGGGCCTCTCTTTACTTCGACAACTTCTTTTCCGCGCTCAACCAGAAGGATCAGACCGAACTGCTGACCGATAATATAGCTCACGAATTCAGTGCCAGCGCCCCCTATAGCAACGTACTTCGATACTGGGAACAGTCCTCCGGACAGCTACTTCAGCGGCTCCTCTATACCGACATCAAGACCTATCTCGTCGAGCTTCTGATGAAACAGGACAACATGAGCATGGCGGCATCGATCGAAAGCCGCGTGCCGTTCCTGGACCATATTCTGGTGGAATGGGCCACACGTGTCCCAGCCAGGGTCCAGATACGCGGCATGTCCGGCAAGCGGATCCTGAAGAAAGCGATGGAGGATTTGCTCCCCCACTCGATTATTTACCGGCCGAAGTTAGGATTTCCAACACCTTGGAGTGGCTGGCTGGTGGGACCTCAACTCGACGACATCGAACGCTTGCTTCTGGAACCGCGCAGCATGACCCGGGGATTCTTTAGACGGGCTGCCGTAGAGAAGCTTTTGCGAGAGCATCGAGCCCGCTATCGCGATCACTATGATCGCATTTGGCGTTTGCTCAACCTGGAGTTGTGGCACCGGGTCTGCCTGGAGGGAGAATCTCACGAATGGGCGAGTCAACCCTCCGAAGCCAAATTAGTTCCCATCTCCTCGATACGAAAAGAGTCGCGCGGAAAATTCACCGCGAGATGATAGCGCCCACGCCGGAACGCACACCTTGTCGCCCAGTTCCTGTGGTCTTAGCCTCAAAGGAAATGACCATTGTGTCGTGATGGCCAGACGCCGCAAGTACGCCGGCCCGCCGCCCAGGTTGCCTTTAGCGCCGGTTATACCGCGTTGCATGACCGTTGACCCCGAATTGAGCGTCAACGCCGCTTGGCATGCACAACGAATGGGATCCTGACGGATCCGAAACTCGCTTTCTTCAATGCCCTTCGCATGGAGCCGCGGGTCTGCCATGTTTCCCAGCCGTGATCGGGCTTGGTGAACGGCATCTTTACATTGCGCCCGGTGAGGATGAATAGAATTCCGTTCACAATTGCCCACAACCGGCCTAAGACGCTCTTGAGCGTCGGCGAGCGAAGGCTGCGTCGCAGATCAGCCAAAGCGAAACGCAGGTCGTGGACGTTGAGCGTCACAAGGGCTCCAGAGCGGCACACTCGATGCATCTCGTCAAGCGCTGGTACGATGGGCATTAACACAAGAGCGACCGAGCATATGAGGTTATCGAAAGAGTTGTCTTTGAATGGAAGGGCTTCTCCGCGCGCCACGACGAAATATCCCCACGGAAGTTTGCGCTTGGCTTCCAAGACAGCATCAAAACTGATGTCCGCACCCACAGCAAACTTACACGCGCAGGCCCCGGCGGCGAGAAGACTGGCTCCATCGCCGCACCCGACGTCCAAGATTCTGGCGGTGCCGCTCACACTTTCCTTCTTGGCTGGCAGTTCGACCTCGCGGTCCGTTTCCATTCCCTTATTCTCCTTCCACGATCTAGCCTGCGGAGTTGTCCGGGTAGCGATACCAGCGGAGATTAGCGGGCTGCTAAAGAACCAGCACATCTTTTCACTACCCTCCGGCTACTCCGGAACTTTGTATCACAATTTTTGTTGACTGCTGCCCACAGGGAGCTCGGGGTGTGATCAACATCCTGTATGTGCACCCTCGGAATTCTCTGGGGAAATGACTTTTGAAGCAGGGAGAAACTAGCACGTCGCAATCTTAGGTTCAATCTCGATGCGTTCCAATTGCACAAAGCGGCCCAACGGCGTGTTGGTTCTCATCCAGTGCTTGGTCTCGAACATAGGCAGATAGGTTGCTCGCATGCGCGCTGCACGAAGACTCGTCCCATGCTTAGCTTCCGACAGCGGACCATACCCCAGCTCCAGCAGAAAATCGCCGACTAGTTCCTCGAAGGCAGCAATCTGTTCGGCAGATATCTTTGTCTTCCACCGAGCCACGGGGTTGAAGGCTCCTTCAGATTCGTCAGCAAACGAAGAATTAGGTTCGCTGACGGATCCAATTCCGGCATGCTGAATGCGGTTGTAGTTGAGATCATGATCGATGAACAAGCCAAGTCGCGACAATGTTTTCTGTGGGTTCGTGATTAGTTCTTCAAAGCGTATTTCTTGATAGTCTACCCCTAAGCGTCTGCCCTCCTCGCGCCCTTTGCTGACGATCCACTCCCAATACAAGCCTGCGACTCCAAGGCGTTCGTGTCGATCCCACGGCGCGGGATAAGACCATCCTTGCTTGGCATAGGAAAGAGCGACGTCGCGGCCGTCACGAATAATGTGGATGAACAGCGCATCCGGTATCTGACGCTTGATCTCCTCCATGTATAGAAGATGCTCGGGCGTGCAGTCTGCCCAGCGTCCAACGCCCTGATTGCGCGCAACTCCCTCCATTACGATTCGCAAGAAATCTCCTCCGCTACGGCCCTCAGCCATGATCTTGGCACGGATCTCACGAGCGTCCAATCCTGAAACTCGAAACAGTTTACTCCTCAGCCACACATCGAGAAGCTCTTGCCGGTTCGCTGCAGAACGCATTCCACCAAATCGTGGGACTAGCAGATTGAAGACGTTGGACTCTGCGCGATAAACGGCGAAGTCCCCCGCCGAGAGCAGCATGTGATAAAGGACAGTTGTCCCCGATCTCGGGCAGCCCAAGACAAAAACTGGCGCTTTGTTCCTCTTCGCTGCGACAGATCCCGTTCCACTCGGAGTGGCCGTGTCAGCCGGTGATTTCACTATGGGCTCAGCACCCCTCTTCCGATCTACTTCCGTACTCCCCAGCGCTACGCTCTCGTTTGCTGCACTTCTGCTCGTGATCCTGACATCAGGGTGCGATACGCGTCCAACCAATCTTCGCGCACGGCCGTCCAGTTGTAGCGGCTACACTCTTCGTAGGCGTTAGCAACGAGGCGAGAGCTTAGTTCTCCATCCCGCAACAATCGCAGGATGTTCTCTGCAAGCGGCGCTGCTGTGCCCGGTGGCGACAACAGTCCCGTCCGCTCGTGATCGACCAAATAACGCATTCCTTCCGGTGCAGTGCTTACCACCGGCGTGCCCGAAGCAAAAGCTTCAAGAACCGAAATTGGCATATTGTCCAAGCTTGACGCGTTTACGAAAATATCTGCGCCGTCGTATACCCTGCCGATTTCAGCCCGCGATACCACTCCCAAAAACCTGACTCCAGAAAGCCCTAGTTTGTGAACCAAGTCGCGTATCTGGCTCTCCGCAGGCCCTCCGCCAGCCAAATCCAGCCGCGCCTCGGGAAAGACTTTCTGAACCTCTGCGAAAGCTTGGACCACCAAATCGACCCTATAGTAGGGGTGGAACCCCCGCGTACAAACCAGGTGAGGACGAGGCGGCGTGCGAACCCTGAAGCAGAACTGGGACAGGTCCACCATGTTAGGTACAACTTCCGCCTTCAGCTCGAATTCACTAAATACATCTGCCAGGTATCCGGAAGGAACGACCAGCATGTCCATCCTGTCGAGCATTGAACGAGATGTGCGGAATCGTCGCAAATGATCGCGAGCTTCCCCACTGTGATAATGGAGCAGCACCTTTTGCTTTCGCAGACGCGCCACCAACCACGCGGGGACAGGCGCCAGCAAAAACGACCAGTAGGATGCGGAAAAAATGTGCGCAATGTCAGCGCCTCTTAATCCACGCCAAAGAGCGAGCATATATAGAGGTTCTCGCACCAGTGTCCGCAGAGCGGGAATCCCTTCCACCCACTTCAGGCCAGGCGGGAAGGCAGGATCTATAGGCACGAGTTCCGCCTGAACATCTGAATCGTTCTGCCAATGCTTTAACAGTAAATCGGCCTGAACCGACTGCCCTCCTATGTAGCGCAATGAGGCGGCCACGATTGTCACTCGTAATGGACACCCGGAAGTTACTCGACAGGCGCGAGTGGGCGATGAGTTTGAACGCCAGCCCTTTCGGTCTAGCAGGTCCGCATAGAGTTTCTCATGCTTCTTCCGCATCTGTTCGATCGTAAAATTTTCCTGGGCGAATCTTCTCGCATTTCGGCCCAGCTTTTCGCGCAGCGGTAGGTCTGCAGTGATCTGCTGAAGGGCGTTTTCGAGTGCCTCTACGTCATCGGGCGGAAGCAGAATTCCCCTGTCCTTTGCAATGAGTTCAACGTTGCCGCCAACATCGTTCGCGATGACCGGCACTCCCGCAGCCATCGATTCAAGGATGGCATTCGAGAGGCTTTCTGAGGCGGACGGCAATACCGTCACATCCAGGGACGCCAAAATTGCTTGAATATCCCGCCGGTCTCCGAGAAATTGAACTACGTCTCTAATTCCCAGTTCTTCCGCGTGACGTTCCAGCTCGGCCCGCAGTGGACCATCACCCACTAAAACGATCTCGAAGTTCCTCAGGCGATTGCGAAGCCGAGCCGCGGCAGTCAACAGAATCCGGTGATTCTTGGAGCGCGCGTTCATTCGCGCGATCATACCGACGCGGAGAAAACCGGGGCGCCGCGGTGTAAAAGGCGCAGTCTCAGCGAACGCACCAGGCGGGAGCCCGTTGCCGATCACCTGCAATTTGTCCGCACGCACTCCTTGTTGGAGAAGGCGTTCAGCGGCTGCCTGGGAGTTACAGACCACGCAGTCAGACCATTTGAACATCACAAGCTGAGCGCGACGTTGCAGGGGAGTCAGCAGGTCGCCTAACTGGCGTTGGCTTCCAATCACTACGGGCGTCCGAGCCAGCTTCGCGGCGGGAATCAACGTGAGGTTGGTGTAGAAATCAAATGCGTGAGCTACGGCAACTTCCGACCTTCGCAGATAGGCTGCTAGACGATACCGTGTTCGCATCGACCGTAGTCGATACAAGCTGCCACCAAGATCGAAATACTGGACGGGTCCAAGATCCCTCTGCAAGGGACCCTTCGGCTGCAGGCAGCCCAAACTAACCCGATACATTCCGCGCTGCAAAGCGCGAGCCAATTCGACGAACTGCCGTTCGCTGCCCCCAGTCTCAAAACTATCCGTCATCAGAAAAACGCCGGAACGAGAAGCCGCGCTGGCATCGTTCGCGGCGGAGGAATCGGGATCTCCCAGTACCTCAGAATTAAGTCGCCCAAAGTTCAACCCCGTGACTTGCGTAGTCGGCGGCTTCATGCTGTGCCTCCACTCACACGAACTGCGTTCTCCGGCCCGCCAACCGAGTCCACTGCGTGGAGTTTTGCAAGATAATTTCGGTGCCAAAGTTCAAACATCAGCAGCCGCCAGATTCGTCCAGCATGGTTTCGACGTCGGCGAAAGTGCTCGTCCAGCAACTCACGTACAGACCGCGGATTGAGATAGCCCCGCTGCAGCGTTCGTGGCTCGAGTAGTACGGTCAAGATCAGGTCCTTCAATTCATGACGAGTCCAGTGGACCAGCGGCAAGGCAAAGCCCTGTTTGGGCCGGTACAAGACCTCCCTTGGCACTCCAACCCGCTCAGCCAGTTTTCTTAGAATGTATTTTTGTTCACCGCCTCGCATTTTCCATTCCGAAGTCAGCCCCGTAACCCACTCCAGAAAAATGTGATCCAGCATCGGGGCTCTGGCCTCGAGAGAGGTCAGCATACTCATGCGGTCTACCTTAGTGAGAATGTCCCCCGGGAGATACGTCTTTGAATCAAGGTAAAGTAGGCGACTCAAACGATCCCGCGCTGGCGCTCCTTCGATGTAACCGCGGAACAAGTCGAACGGATCAGCTTCCCCTGAAGCTGGCGCCATGAACTCATCAGAAAAAAGAGCCATCTGCCGCTGAAGAGGCTGGAACGAAACATCTTCGAGATAGCGTTCCTGCCATCGCAACGCGATGCTGTAACTCAAGCTCCGTCCCGGCGCACTGCGCGGGACCAGCTTGTGAATGTGTTCGCGGTAAATGCGGCGTGTCCAAGCGGGGATCCATCGGAAGGAGCGATCTCGCAGACAAACCCGGTAGCGGTCATAGCCGGCGAATATCTCGTCCCCAGCATCGCCGGACAATGCGACGGTGACGTGTTGCCGCGCCAGGCATGACACGTAATAAGTCGGCAGCGCGGATGCGTCTCCAAATGGCTCCTCCAGAGAATGGGTTAGGGTTTCCACCGAATTCACCACATCGGGGTCGAGAATCAACTCGTGGTGCTCGGTGGCAAATTTCTGCGCCACCAGCCGGGCATAAGGAGTTTCATCAAAATCTTTCTGCCGGAATCCGATCGAAAAGGTCTTCACCGGCCTGGAACTGCATCGAGCCATAAGCGCAACAATCGTGGAGGAATCCGCGCCTCCACTCAGAAAAGCGCCTAAAGGAACATCGGTGATAAGCCGCATCTTGACGGCTTCCGCCAATCGTTGTTCCAACTCCTCCAAACACTCTTCCTCGCTTGCAGGCGAGTGAGTGCCATATTGCGGAAGATCCCAGTATTGGCTTACGGAAAGCTTGCCCTGCTCCAGTTCGAGCAGGTGCCCCGGCGGAAGCTTCTTGATCTCCGAAAAAGAGGTCGCCGGATCAGGTATATATCCGAATTGGATGTACTGCCGAAGGCTTTGGCGATTGACTTGTGCGAGTTCCGGCGCCACCGCGAGGATTGCCTTGATTTCGGAGCCAAACAGAAGCCGCCGCCCGTCGAAGGCATAGTGCAGAGGTTTTTCCCCTAGGCGGTCGCGCGCGATTAGAACCCTATGGCGGCGGTCGTCGTATAAAGCGAACGCAAACATACCGCGCAACTGATGAACACAATCGCGGCCCATCTCCTCATACAGATGGACAATTACCTCTGTGTCGGTGTGCGTGGAGAGCCGGTGGCCTCGGCTCTGGAGGTCAGAACGGAGCTGTGGGAAGTTGTAGATTTCTCCGTTGAACACCACCCAGACGGATCGGTCTTCGTTAAACACTGGCTGGTGACCCCCAGCCAGATCGATGATGCTAAGGCGCCGCATACCGAAGCCCGTGCCGTCTTTGACGAAAATGCCTTCGTCATCGGGACCGCGATGCACAATCGTCTGGCACATGCGGTGAATTGTGGCGACTTCGACTCGTTCACCGGCAGCCGTACTCACGATGCCCGCGATTCCGCACATGCGCTATCCTCTCACGCTCGCCTGCGGATTTGTGCTTTGGGGAATCTTAGCGGATGACTCACAAGCCAGCTTGAGGTGGTAGTCGCGATAATCGCCTGGGTTCCCCTCGCGACCGTCGCACGCAGCCCAGATGATGTTCACCATCTGCCGCGCCGTAACGAAATGAATAACCTCTTGCCTGTCCTGCGCTCCTTCTACGAGCTGCGTGAGGAATCGTTGCATGGCTCCGTCAGTCACACCTTCTCGCTGGGTGGGATCCATGCTGTGGCAATGTAGCTTGATAAATAGCCAGTCCGGCCTCTGCTGAACAGAAATCGCAGCATTCTTCCAGAGCTTTAGCCGGCGCAACCCTGGAGGATTAGCCGCGGTCAGGGCCGCGTTCTCGAAGCGACCGATGCCGTTGCGCGCACGCCCGTCAAAATCCAACATCAATGGGCCCTGCACCATCAAAGGAAAGGCCTGTGGAGCACGACCCACACGGAGATTCCGCCCTTTGCGATGCGGGGCTTTGGCATCGAGCGGAGGGTTGCACTCGTAGAGCGAGTTTACTTTCCCGATCTGTGCCGGGTGAAATGCGGCAGAGGGCAAAGTGAAATCCGCGTAGCAACCAGTCTCGGCGAGAATCTGCATCTCGCTGTCAACGCCACAAGCATAGCCACCAGCCGAATTTGCAAGCGCAAAATTACCATGGACAAACGCGTACCGAGCCTGGTCTGAGCCATCGAGGAAACAAAGCGAGCCATGATTCAAGATCAGAGCATCACGAAATTCCACTAGCAGGCGGCGTGTATTTTCGGCGGTGTCGGGTCCGTCCATCCCATGATGCAGGTGGATTTCAACTTCTCCCCACCCCGCGTGGCAGTGCTCGGCGAGCCGGTCCACCAAACCTCGGTCGTACTGCTCCGCGGGATAGAAATATGTGTGTACAAATGGCCGCCCCTCATGGTCGCGCCAGGAATCGACAGCTCGCGGATACTCAGAGCACCATCGTGCTACCCGGCGTTCCTGCTCGGAAAAAGGTGCGCGGGCCCGCCCGTTTTCGGGCACAATAGAGGGCTCAAAATGATCCGCAAGAGCGAAAATCAGATGCACGGTGCCACGCGGAGCGGATCGCGTCAGTTTTTGCCAAACATAACTCGGTAGCCATCGCCCGTACGAGAGTTTGCGTGTGAGGCGATTCGGCAAGGCAGGCGTGGCCACCTCAGCGACTCCCCGCAAGGGCGTCGCCCCATTCCTGCTCTCAGTGGTCCAGTTATTCCTTTTGCTCATCGCACTTTGCTTGAGGCACTCAACCGAACCCGATCGACAGTGTAACAACACGGGAAATCGCTCAGCGATTCTCGGCGAGTCTTCTTTCATCTTCGGATCCGTTTCCAGTGTGATTTCGCGCAGTTAGATTCTTTCCTTCAGGCGACGGGTAGGCGATCCGGTAGAGGCCTGTTGTGTAGGCTACCAAGAAATACGGGAACAAGTTGTAGGCAGTATCGGAAAAAAACGCACCCACGACATAGGCTCCAAAGCTTGCCGCTAGGGCTCCGGTAAGGATCCGGAATTCGTTGTCGTCCCTGTATATTGCAGACTTGAGCGCCCAGCGTAGATTTCGCCGAGCTGCCCAAAGATAAAGCAGGAAAAGCACCAGCGCAGGAACGCCAGCTTCGGCCCCCATTTCAGTATACGTGTTGTGCGCCACGTGCCAAGACCCGGCAACCACCGGAAAGTTCCCCGGGCCAACGCCAACTAGCGGGCTCCTTTTCATCATTTCAAAAGACAGGAGCAACAACTCGCGGCGGCCCTCGCTGGAGCCTCCCGACATCATTTCGCCGTTCGGACCAATGTCCTCCTTCATGGTCAAGATGGTGCTGAGACGCTCGCGGTAGCGGGAAGGGACAGCAAGCAACAAAACCAGGCAGCCAAGTCCGGCCAATAACACCAAGCTGATTCTCTTCCCGCGGATCCCAAAGTGCCATAGCGCAATCAAACCGCCGACCGCTATAGCGACAAACCCGCTTCGGGAATAGGTGGCAGTTAATGCCACCAACATAGCGGCGAGACTCAATGCCCACAAACTTTTCTTGACAGGGCCACGGGCAAGCAAAAAGAAGCCGAGACACAACGGCCAATTGATCGCAAGATTGACGGCCAGATCATTCGGGTTTTCGAACACGCCACCCAGGGCACCCACCAAGCGGCCTTGCTCGGTTCGGTGCACGATCAGGGATACAACCGTCGCGAAGCTCATAGCAGCAGCTTGCACATAGAGCAACTTACGCAACTGCGGCAGATTCTCGACTACCATGCCAATCAGCAATACAACTACGACGCCCTTGCCAAATCGGCTGAACACTGTATTGAAAGCGCCCCCTCTCCAGTAGGCGAAAGGAATGGCAATTGCCATTTGAATCATCAGCGCGAGCAGGAGCTTGATCTCGAGTGGGAGGCGGAACTTTCCCTTCCTGCTGCTAATGACGGATATGAGCGCCACCGCCGCGACAGCAACAACGATCTTGATTAGAGGTAACAGAGACAATCCGGGAATTATGTCTTCCGGCCGCGCATAATATAAGAAGACAAAGACCAGGGAAGCCTTGAATGCCAACGGATTGCGCGCCTTTGTCTGGTTGACCGGCTTTTCGACACTCACTGCCAGCGTTGCCACTCTTTTAGTTTCCTTTCGAAATGCCAATCTCGCTCAACGGGCTCCATGCCGTCTTGCTGCCGGCCACAAAACTAGCGAAAGCGACCACCGCCGCTAGATTAAGCAGCACGAACGTGCAAGCAGCATCGGCGGCGCGACCCAGTAGCCCGGCCTTCGAGAAGTTGGTCAGCGCCATGAGACCTAGCCCATAAAAGGCGAGTTGCAGCGTCAGTACCGCTCCATAGAAGATGCCGGGCAACCAGAGTGACGTCACCAAAGTAGTCGCCAATGCAAACGGCATCACCAGACGCAGAAGCTTGTGACTCACAAACTCAAACAGAAGCGGATTTCGGCGGCTTAACACCCACGGCGCCAGTTGCATAAGCTGATAGTTCCCGCGCAGAGTGCGGACCTTCCGGTCGAACTCCCGCCGCGACCCCAGGTTAGGACTGTCCCAGGCGCGTGCCCGCGCTTCGAAAACTACACGCTTTCCCTGCCGCACTACCTGCATCGGAATGTAGACGTCGTCCACAATGGTTCCTTCCGGCACTGCAGCCAGCAGTTCCCGCCGCACGGCATAGAGCGCACCTGTCGCACCCACGACTGACCCCGACTCCGATTCCAGTTCCCGAATCTTTTTTTCGATCTTCCAATACATCCCCATTCCCTTGCCAGCTTCGCCCGACTCGGAATTGCCCAAGATCAGCGCCCCGCTCACGCAACCGACCGCCGGGTCCGCAAAATTCTCCATTAGCAGGCGTATGGCACCGGACTCAATCTTCTGCCGGGCATCGGTAAGGACCACTACCTCCCCAGCAGCCAGCGAAATCGCGTCATTTAATCCGCTAGCTTTCCCTCGGGGCAACCGGTTCACAATCACTTGCACGCGCGGATCGTCCGCATGCTGCTGCAGAATCTCGTCGGTACGGTCGGTAGATCCATCCGAGACCACCACAATCTGATAGCGAGCCTGCGGATAATCCAGCTCCAGCAGATTCCGCAGCTTGCTTTCAAGCCATCGCTCTTCATTGCGCACCACCATCACGATTGAAATGTGAGGTTCTTGTGGCGAACGGAGCACCGGCCAGGGCCAAAGGCGGGCTCGCAGCCACAACCAACCTGCGTAGCCCGCATAGGTGTAGGCAATCAGAGAAAGCTGCCCCCCAGAAGATCCACCTCATTGTGCCCCCCGTCCCAGCAGCACAATCTTGATGGTCTGAAACATGATCAGCATATCCAGACCGAGCGAAGCGTTCTTGATATAGAACAGGTCGTACTGGAGTTTTTCCCGAGCGTCTGCCAGAGTATTTCCGTACTTATATTGCACCTGGGCCCAGCCGGTGATTCCCGGCCGAACCACGTGGCGTACACCGTAGTAGGGGATCTCCTTGCTCAGCCATTCGACAAACTCAGGACGCTCCGGCCGCGGGCCCACAAAATGCATATCGCCCTTCAGCACGCACCACAACTGCGGGATCTCGTCCAGCCGCGACGAGCGCAGGAACCTGCCCACACGCGTGATGCGCGGATCATCATCTGTGGCCCAGGTCGCCCCAGTGTCCGCCTCTGCATCCACACGCATGGTGCGGAACTTGTAGCAATAAAAAATCGTCCCTCCCCGGCCCACGCGCTGCTGCCGGTACAGCACGGGGCCGAAAGAATCCAACTTGACGGCCAGCATGACGAAAGGAAGCAGCGGCAACGCAATTACCAGTCCAGCGAGCGCAACCAAAAAATTCAACCCTCGGCGGATCAGCCGGAAGGTAGTGCTGAAACGAAACCCTTCGGAAAATATCAGCCAGCTGGGATATAACTGCTCCACTTCGATTCTTCCCGTGATCTTCTCCAGCCACGATGTGGCTTCTTCCACTTTCACGCCGGCCAGGCGAAGAGCCAGCAATTGCTCTACTGGCAAGGTATTGCGGCGGTCCAGCATCGCGACGATCACGCGATGCACTCCTTTTTTCCCCTGCGCCAAACCAACCAGGTGCGAGGCCACCTTGTCGCGAGTTAATTCGCCATCGACGTCCCCCGTCCATCCCACTACTTCCACGCCCAATGTAGCGCGCTCGCGCAGGCCTGTCACCAGTCGCTCCGCGCGGTCCCCTGTGCCCAGAACGTAAACCCGCTCACGCAGCAACGGTAATTTCACGATCCAGGAGCACGCCGAACGCCAGCAAAACAAAGTGAAAGTAAGGATAACGAGTCCCCAGAATGCCGAACCGTTTCCAGGCAGAAGAGTCGGATATCGCGTGCCCAACAGAGCCAGCGCCAGTGCGATGAGGCCCAGCACCATCAAAAGACGGAAAGCGTGCTCCCATTTCTCGCCCAGGCTGGAAGCGTCGTACAAATCAAACCAGTGTGAAAGCAGCAGCACGGCTGTGGTAACTACCAGAATCTTCGGCCCCAGGTCTGATAACACCTGCAGGTATCCACCATCGACGTTGAGCAGCAGCCAGCTATCCTGGTTTCTCCATATGGTCGCCAGAAGAAACGAAAGCCAAACGATCATGGCTTCGCCGACCAGAAGAACCAGCGTACGTAACGGGTAATAGACTTTGAACAGCCGGATCACGTTTTCCTATTTCCCTAGGACTTGGACTCGGTGACATCCTTCACATACGCATCGTAGTAATAACGCGAATAAGGCGCTGGACTCTTTATCCGTGCCGTTGAGTACAACCCCGATGAGAGCCTGGTCGGGAAATTCTTCGCGAGCCCGGCGTGCCATATCGATCGGTGTCGCATTGGAGCGCACCACCATCAGCACACCGTCACAAGCCTTGGCCAGAACGCTGGCATCGGAGACCGGCACCGCGGGCGGTGAATCGAGGATGATCCAGTCGAACAGCGCTTCCACCCGCTGCAACAGAAATTTTAGGCGCCCGTTGGCCACTAACTCAGAGGGATCGGAGATCTGATGACCGCTGGGAATGAAGAACAGGTTTTCCATTGGTCCGCGCTGCATAATTGAAAATTCGTCGCTGGTGCCCTGAAGGTAGTCGGAAAGTCCGGGCGACGCAGTCGTGCCCAGCATCAGGTGCAGGCGCGGACCGCGCAGGTCGGCATCAATCAACAGAACGCGCCGTCCGTGCTGCCGAACCATCACCTGCGCCAGGTTCGCCGAAGTGAAGGATTTGCCCTCTTTCGGCAGCGCGCTGATCACCAGAACCTTCTTGAGCGTCATCTTCTCGCGTGTGTGGTAAAGCCGGGAGCGCAGGGTGCGGAATTCCTCGGTACCGCGAGCGCTGTCGTCGTCGTTGAAAAACAACATGGTCTTCTCATCGGGCTGCCATTGCAGTTGCGGACAGCGCGCCAGCAAGGCGTCAAGGCTGAACGGACTGGCAAATGACGGCATCGCCGATGTAAAGGGACCGACGTCCCCGGATGCGGATGCGGACGCCGACGCTGCCGCCGCTACCGGGATTTCTTGCGCCATCGTCATCGGCGCCTCAGCCGCAGCCGACGAGGTGAAGCTGGGCTCGGCCGGACCCCCCTGCGCCGCCCGATCCTGTTCGGCTTTCTTCAGCGCTTCGTGAATTCTGCTCATAGTTTCCTTTCCTTGGGGACGTCGTCCTTATCCTCTTCGCGCAACCGATCCGCTAGGTTGGCCAGAGACCTCAAGGTTTCCAGAAGGTCCATTTTCTCCTGGCGTACCGGCGGCGGTGCAGTCATAACGCCTGCTGCCGTGCCGTCACCCAGATCAAAGTCCCGTGCCACTCCGTCTACCACCGCCGGTGCGATCACCTTCTGCTGGTCCACGAACGCGCTTACCAGGCAGTGCTCGCACAATAAGTTGATGACTCGCGGAATGCCGTTGGCATAGCGGTGGATCGAAACCAGGGATTCAGGATCGAAAATCTGCTGGCCGTTGGAACCGGCAATGCGTAACCGCTGCTGCACATACGCCTTAGTCTCATCCAACGTCAGGGGATGAGTCCGCGCACGTAGCGTCAATCTCTGACGCAACTGCCGCAGTTGCGGCTGTTTCAGCCTCTGCTCCAGTTCCGGCTGGCCGACCAGAACGATCTGGAGCAGCTTCTCTGTGAACGTCTCCAGATTGGTGAGCATTCGGATTTCTTCCAGCACTTCATCGGTAAGGTTCTGTGCCTCATCTACGATCAGTACGGCAGTCTCGCCGGCCCGGTAGCGATCGAGAAGCCAGTTATAGAGCCGCAAGAGGATCTGGCTCTTGGCCTTGGAATCGCACGGAATGCCAAAGTCCGCCATCATGTAATCGAGGAACTGAGTTGTGTTCAGGCGCGAGTTGAAGACGAAGGCAGTTGCCACCTGCTGCAGGCGCAACCACTCCAGCAACTTGTTGATCAGCGTGGTCTTGCCCGTGCCTACCTCACCCGTCAGCAACACGAACCCTTTGCGGCTCTGGATGCCGTAGGTCAGGCAGGCCAATGCTTCCTCGGTATGCCGTGTCAGAAAAAGATAACGCGGGTCCGGGTTGACGTTGAACGGATTTGCCCGCAAACCGTAGAACTCTTTGTACATGGTCTTTGCCTAGCACTTCGCCTAAACTCTGGCTGGTTCTTCTTTCTCGTCCTGCTGTTTTTTCCGGTTCCAGAAGCGGCCTTTGCCATTGCCATCTTCCGGCTCTGTTTGCACGACCCACGGAACTGCAACCAGCATGGGAAGTCCAACCGCGGCCTCGGCATCCGCCTCGGTGCGGATACACTTCTCTCGGAACTCCAGCCACACCGCCAGACTAAATCCCAGCATTAGGCCGGCGCCCAGTCCTCCACCAGCAAACAACAGCCGGTTGGGAAAGCTCGGCGAATCCGGCAGGTCGGCGGGATTTAGCAGCGCCATCTGTTCCCCCTGCTGCTGTTGCTCCGCCTGAGTCGCCATTTTGGATGTGCTCTGTTTGGCCAGGTCGTCCTGGTATACCTTCTGCGCATTGTCGTAGTCCCGAGCCAACTCCTTGTACTGTTCTTCGACGGCCGGGCTCGATGCCACCCGGCTTTGGTACAAAGCAATCTCCTGCTGAAGTTTTTTCTGGTCGCGCGTCGCCTGGGCGATGAGATCTTGATACTGGTGAATCTGCAACCGCAGTTGACGGATTTCTGGTGGCTCTGTCGCGGATTCTTTGTCGCTGGCAGAGTCGGGTGCCTTCTCGGATCCGCTATCATTGTTCGCCAGTTGTTTCTTCACCTCGGCAATATCCGCCTTGGTCTTGATCACATCCGGGTGGTCGTCGGTATAGCGGCCTTGCAGATCGATGAGTTGCGCCTGCAATTGTGAGAGCTGCTGTTGCAAGGATTGAGGATTGCTGGATGACTGCGCGGACTTCCATGCCGTCAGCTGTTGTGCCAGCATCGACTCCGTATAGGACTTGTCCTGTGTCGCCCGGTTTAGGTTTTGTGTGTTGGCATCAAGCTGGGAATTCAATCCCATTAAAATCTTGAGATTGTTATCTTCATCGCCAGGAAGCTGCCCCATATGTTGGTTCTTGAAAGCGGCCAGTTTCCGGTCGAACTCGTCGAGATTCTGCTTGGCGTCCTCCACTTGCTTGGTAAGGAACAGGGTCGTACCTTGAGTTACGTCCTGCCTCGATCTGAGATCTTCCTCCAGCAGCATCGAGGTCAGATCAGTACATATCTGTTGCGCCTCGCGGGCCGTTGATGCCGTATAGTTCACGTTGAAGCCGGGTACCGGACTGTTGTTCGGGCCTGGTCTTCTCTTGCCCAGGGATAGATCTGTAACCACCGGCTCGATTGCCATGTTGAGCCGGATATTGTCGATTGCGTCGTCAATGTTCTGGCCTGGCTTGGCCAAACCAAGCCTTTCCACCATCGGCCGGAGTCGTCCGGGGCTCAGCACTCGCTGCTCGATCGTGGCAATATGCTGTGCCAGATCTTGCGTGAAAACCTGCTGCACCACCACGTCTGGAATCTTTGGCGCTTCGATCAGCACCAATGATCTCGACGTATACTTAGGGGAGAACATATAGGAGACCAGAAATCCTGCCAGCGGCGCCAGCAGCGCTGGAATAAGAATCACTTTCATCCGGCGGCGCAACATCGCCAGATAATCGTCCATCGTTAGTTCGCGGTCTTCCATCATTGTCAGTGCCCGTTCCGCCGGCCGCAACGGTCGGCATCAAAATTAGTCAAGCCGTATGGGCCGAGGATTCCAATCCAGTCCAATCGCACCCACATGGTTCTGCGACGAACTGCTGCACCCGCTAGTACCCAAGGGACATCCGTTATTGAAAAACAACTCGTTGAACTGATAGCTTATGAATCCCCGCAGGTTGCGCCCAAAGTGACGGTGAACACCTATTCCGCCGAAGGCATATGTGAAGGTAGTCGCATTGACTACTGATCCAGGACTCTGCAGTTGGTTGTTCCTGGAATAGCCAGCGTCGGCAAACATGTCCCAGACGCGGCTCAACGGCCTGGCTGCATTGAGTTGCACGATGTTGGACTCCGCGCCTGCGAAAATTCCTGAACCATTCGTGTCAAAGCGCTGGTAGCTGACGGAGAGCGTGGTTCGCGGGAACCGGTAGCTGAGCCTCACCAGGCCGGCGGCGCCGATCCGGGATACCCCCGCCGTGGTCACGGTGCCACCGAACCCCGTACACGACGACGCTGGAATCGTCGGGATATCACATTCTTGTTGGTTCACCCGGGTAAACTGCGGTCCCGCAGAAATCACGAAATTCATACGCCCGGAAATACGGTGCCCGTACATGAACTGCACCACGTTGGAGTGGAATGCAGTGCCAACCGTTGAAAAGTCGAAATTCTGGTAGCCATAACTCACCGCGACTTGATTTCTCGCGTTTAAGATTCGGTCATAGGCGACTTGGCCGGTGAACTGCGAACTGCCAATAAAAGAGACGTTTTCCTGTAATGGACCAACGAGTGAATTTTGGGAGAGACTTCCGTAGAAATGTACGAGTCCGTATCCCGCGGCGAATGTCACCGACGATTTCGGACTCAGCTCCTCGACGACGTCGACCAATCCTGAATTCGTAAGGCGCGGTACCAACCCAAGGGCGACCTGCAGACCGTTGCCTCCCAGGAAAGCGCTGGTCTGTCCTCCGAATGCGCTGCCTCCCAGCAAACCCGAGCCCGCTTCCGAGGCTCGAGTTGTAGGCCCCACTGCCACCGTAGCCTCCGAAGCCGAAGGCACCTTCCGGGAGATAACTGAGTGAATCCCGGATTGCCAACTGCCCGCGCTTCCAGTTGATGCGATTGTCGATGTCCAGTTGCTGCAGTTGCTGAAGCCCGATGCCTGACTGGTCGTAGTAGGACACCCCCCCGACGTAATCCATCGCGACTTGGTAGTTTCTCCAGAGCTTTTGCAAGGTCAAGCTTCCCAGGGCCGTGCTGACCGCACTGACCGATGACCCACCCAGCGTATTCCCCACGTTGGAATCTACAGACTCGCTGAAATGTAGGCCGGGCAACAAAAAGCTCTGAGGCGCAGCGTGAGGCTCCAGCCCCGGCTGGTCGATTCCGGAGATCGGGGGGTTCTCGCTCACCGTCGGTGCAGGATTGTCCTGGCCGAAGGCTGGAACGGGGGAAGACGCAGGCTGTTGGTCGTCCTGCGCCCAGGCCGCGCTGCCCGCAAACAAGCTCAGCGTTAGGGTCAAAATGATGGGGCCTCTGTTCATCCGTATTCCTCGTCGGCGGTCTTTGTTAATATTAAGGGGCATATCTAAGGAACAACGATCGTGTCTCCCGGTCTGAGCGCAAAAGTCTGCTGCGTGCTGCGGCCCTTGATTGCATCCTTGTAATTAAACGGTATCTTGGTTTGCTGGCCATTCTGAGTGCGTAGCAGATAAATCGCCTTTAGGTTGGCAAACTGGGTGAATCCCGCAGTGGACAGCGCCTGCAGCACAGTCATACCCGGCAAAAGCGGCATCGGGCCGGTGTGGAGTACTTCGCCCAGCACATAAACCCGCTGGCTGTTCATTGCCGTCACTACCACGGTCACTCGCGGATCTGCGATGTATTTTTTTAGCTTTTCCTTGATCGAAGCTGCCAGTTGCATGGGAGTCATTCCCGCGGCCTGCATATCATCCAGTAGAGGCATGGAAATCTTGCCGTCGGGCCGCACTGGCAACGCCACGCTCATATCCGGTTCTTTCCACACCGTGACCTTCAGCATATCGTCGGCGCCGATGACGTAGTCTGCCGGCACCGACGGAGCAGACGAGCCCGCTTCCGGTTCGGCCGGTTTCTGCGTCATGGACGCGCTCGTATTGGCGGCGCCCTGAGCCCACATGGCAACCGTCACGAACCCTAACGCTGCCAGGCCGGCCACCTTCATCACCTTGTTCATTCACTCTCCTCGTGGAGTTAGGACACCTCGTACTCGGAGCATCCCATCTGCTTAAGCTTGTAGAGCAAAGCCTTGTAACTGATCTGAAGCTCTTGCGCGGCCCGCCGCCGGTTCCACCGGGTCCGGGTAAGAGCGCGCAAAATGATTTCCTTCTCCGCTTCGCGAGAGGCGGCGCGCGCCGCCTGCTTCAGCGAAACCCGGCTGCCATTTCCGCCATGGTCAGGGCGCAGCAGCATGGCACGCAAGCCGCCCATCGCCACTCTTTCATCTCCCAGAACCACAATCGCTTTGGCGGCGTTCTCCAGTTCCCTCACGTTCCCGGGCCAGGAATACTCCTGGAACAAGCGGTGTGTCTCTTCGCTGAGCGCCGGCACCGCTCGCTGAAAATCATGCCCGTATTTCCGCAGAAAATGTTCCATCAGGATCGGAATATCTTCCCGGCGCTGGCGCAGGGGCGGAAGCCGCAGGCACACTCCACTGACGCGGTAATACAGATCTTCGCGAAGATTCCCCGTCCTTACTTCCGCTTCCAGATCTCGGGCACTAGCGCAGATCAATCGAGCCAAAACTTGAGTTCGATTGTCATTCGCGTTACCACGAGTCAAAGCCTGCAACAACCACGCCTGACCCTCCCGGCTCAATTCCGCCAGCTCTTCCAGGAAAACTGTCCCCCCACCGAGCACGCTTCCTTGCCCGCTCGAGCCAGCCACCTTAACGGACATGAAAGTGGCGCACGAAACCACCCGAAATTGCTGCCCGGCGCGCCGGGAAAGCTCGTGTACCCGCCGCGCGGTCGCCTTCTTGCCCGCCCCTGGTTCTGCCAGCAGAAGCACGGGAACTTCGCTCTGCGCAACTTCCAGCATGACCGCTTCTACGCTCCGCATGCTGGGACTTACACCTTCCACAAAGTCCATTCCCATAGGCCCGTGAAGCAAAGCCATCTGACCGTTTTTCAGCTCATAGCGGACGTCCGATTCCATTTGTTTTTCTCGCGGACCGAACTAAGAATGCGGCGGAAACCGATGGCTTTTCCCCGAGCACGGCAAGTGCCATCTCATTTCTCAGCAGCGGCAGATGACATCATGCGTTTACCGCCTTGTTTTCAAAACTATACAAGCCGAAAGCTAGCTCACGCAGGAAGAAAAATCCACTTGCCCCAACCTACACTTTTCCGCACAAAAGGGAAAGTATTTGCCTAACCACGTGCACTAATGAGGCCGCATTCACCTTTATTGTGTGAGGAAATAGTACCAACTCCTTTCCCACCAAAGCTATGGCGGGACGCCCCTTGTTATCAAGCCCCCGTCGCTCGTTGTAGACCCCTGCTTTCCCAACCCGAGCTTTTCATTGCGGTTAGATCTCCGGTTCGCATATGCTGGAGGCTCTACCCCCTTAGTGATAAAGTTTGACCTAGTGAGCCAGGTGCTCCAATCCGAACCCCCAGCCATGCGTCTCGCTGAGATCGACTGGCCACGTCCACCCCTGTGGCAAGCGGCCATCATCGCCAGCCTCCTGTTGTGGATGTACATTCCCACACTCGCACATCTGGTAGCGCAATGGTGGAATGATCCCAATTTCTCTCACGGTTTCTTCGTGCCGCTGTTTTCTGCCTTCGTGATCTGGCACAGGCGCTCTCAATTCAGCGACGTGAGCCTGCGGCCCTCGTGGTGGGGTCTCCTGTTTTTAGGGTCCGGATTGTGCGTTCTTATCGTCGGTCAGATGGGTGCTGAAATTTTTCTCTCCCGCTTATCCTTGCTGATAGTCCTGGCCGGCTTGATCGTCCTTTTTCTCGGCTGGAGCTTCTTCCGTGCGCTTCTATTTCCTTGGGCATTTCTGCTTTTAATGATCCCCATTCCAGCCATCGTCTTCAATCAGATCACATTCCCGCTACAGTTGCTGGCCTCGAAAGTAGCCAGCACCACTCTGCCCTGGATGGGCGTGCCTGTGCTGCGAGAAGGAAACGTCATCATCCTCCCCGCAATGGCTTTGGAGGTGGCCGAGGCCTGCAGCGGCATCCGCTCGCTGATGTCCCTGATGACGCTCGCCGTCATCTACGGTTATCTGATGGAACGAAAAAACAGCGTGCGGGTTTTGCTGGCACTCGCAGCAATTCCAATCGCGGTCGCCGCCAACAGTTTTCGCATCGTGGGTACGGGCCTGCTCGTGCAGTACTGGGATCCGGAAAAAGCGCAAGGCTTCTTTCATGAATTCTCGGGATGGCTGATATTCGTAATTTCACTGGTCATGCTCTATCTGCTGCACCGCATCGTTCGCATTTTCGCGCACGAAGATGGCGAGGAGCTATGAAGGGATCGGGCGTTTTGCGCTTCGCTGTCGCGGCCGGACTTATCGCTCTCACAGCGATCCTGTTGCAGGCGCGGGGTCGCACCGAAATTATTCCCCAACACCTATCCCTCTCCTCTTTTCCCGCCCAGCTCGGGAATTGGGACAGCACTCAGATTGCCCTGGACAAGGAAACTCTCGAAGTGCTCGGAGCAGGCGACTTCATGGAGCGCGTTTATCAGGATCCCGCTGGCAAGCTGCCTGATGTCGATCTCTTCCTGGCATATTTTGCCAGCCAGCGCGCCGGCGATACCATCCACTCGCCGCAGCACTGTCTCCCCGGCGCCGGCTGGAACACGGATGAAAAAACTCCCATTACGATTGACCTTCCCGGTCATGCACCCTTCCCGGCCAATCGCTATGTCATCTCCAACGGTGACTCGCACCGCCTGGTCTTGTATTGGTATTGGGCTCACGATCGCGGCGTGGCCAGCGAATACTGGGCCAAGTTCTATTTGGTCAAAGACGCGATTCGCATGAACCGAAGCGACGGCGCGCTGGTGCGCATCACCATTGCGATGCTTCCAGGAGAAACAGCTGAGGCCGCGGAACAACGGATTCTGCCCTTTACTTCCCGCGTGGTCCCGCTCCTCGATAATTACATCCCGCGCTGATTGGGACGCGAACGTAATTCCTCGGAACATTTATTCTCAGGCGCGGACACCCCTACAACCGGCGTCGCCGTCTTCCTCGCAGGATTGAAAAACGGCATCGCGGTAACTTTCACATTGGTCTTCAGCCGGATTGCTTCAATCGTGATCTCCATCTGCAACTGCGTCCCCAGCTTCGAATGTTCGGTCTCCACACTAGCTAGCGCGATCATCTTCTTCAAGATCGGCGACCAACTCGTCGTCGTCGCCTTGCCTACCTGCTTATCTCCCGAGTACAACGGCACCGGCACGCGCGAAGCTTGGCTCGGCGCAGCCGAAGTGAGGCCGTAGCGTTCATACAGCGCTTCCACATCGGTCCAATCGACTTCGACGCCGACCAAGCGGCGCGGCACGCCATTTTTCAAGTCATGCTCCAGCGCCCGCTTGCCAATAAAATTTTCTTTCTCCAGATGGACCATCTTGGCGAAGCCGAGCTCGTAAGGAGAATATTTCTGCGACGCAATCAGCGCCTTCTTTGAACTCGTGTAGTCCACTTCGATCAGCAGCAACCCCGCCTCCACGCGCGCCACGTCCAGCGCCAGCATCCCCGCCGCATGTAGATCGAACTGCTTGCCTTTTTCCGCCAGAGCGTCCCACACCCTTACCGCATCATTGGCTTCTTTCAATGGCACCCAGATTTCGTATCCCAGATCGCCGGTGTACCCAGTGCGCGAAATGTCCACTGGCACGCCCGCAATCTTGCCATGCGTGACGCGGAAATATTTCAGATTCGCAATGTCGGCCTCTGCCGCGGACTTCAGCAGCTTCGCCGAAGTTGGCCCCTGTAACGCGAGCGCCGCAACTTTCTCGGAGATGTCTTCGACCTGCACGTCCATATTCAGGCCGTTCTGCCGGAACCAGCGCAAGCTCGGGTCGGCAGCCGTCCAGCGGTAAACATTTTCCTCCAGCCGCGAAATCGTTCCATCGTCGATGACCTTGCCTTCTTCATCGCACCAGCAGCAATAAATCACCTGCCCCACTTTCACCTTATTGATGTCGCGTGTGATCACGCGGTTCACCAGCCGTGTCGCATCTTTGCCCGTGACCAAATACTTGTAAAGTGGCGAGATATCAATCAGCGCCGCGGCATTGCGAATGGCGTTGTACTCATGCTCGTGATGCACCTCATACACGCTGACCGTGTAGTATCCAGACCACTCGCGATAATTCAGGCTGTGGCAAAGCGGAAAAGTTCTCTCGTGAAACGCGGTTCCAATGGGCAAGATGTATTCCTCGACGACCTAATCGATTTCCTTCGTGTACCTTCGTGCCCTTCGTGGTTATCAGTTTCTTCTTGCTCAATTCCACAAACGACACCAAGCAAACTCGCAGCCGGATTATTTCACGCTGCTGCCCACGCAGCAACCTCGCAACGAAGACTGCCGGTCACAGATCACGCAATCTTGCAGACAAAACAGCGTGTTCCCGATAGAATGACTCGTTCGACTCCAGCCATGCGCTCAATCATGCCACCATTATCGAATGTTCTCCGCAACTGGAGCGTTCTTCCCAGCGGGCTCTGATACACGCGCACGCGAAAACTGCGCCATCGTATTCGTCTTCTTTGTTCACATTCTCAATCAGCAAGCTAACAACTAAAAGGCTAAGAGCTAATGGCCAATTCATACGATGTAATCGTAATCGGCGGCGGCCACAACGGCCTCGTCAACGCCGCCTACCTCGCGCGCGGCGGAAAGAAAGTTTTGGTGCTCGAACGCCGCCACATTCTCGGCGGCGCCGCGTGCACAGAAGAAGTTTTTCCCGGCTTCAAGTTTTCGGTCTGCTCTTACGTCGTGTCGCTGCTGCGGCCAGAAATCATTCGCGACCTCGACCTCCCGCGCCACGGCCTTGAAATTCTTCCGCTCGACGGCACGTTCACCCCCATGCCTAGCGGCGACTACCTGTGGCGCGTGAACGATCATGGCAAGACCCACCGCGAGATCGCCCGTCACTCCCGCCTCGATGCCGAAGCGTACGACGAGTTCGGCAAAGCCATGCAGGCCATGTGCCGATTCGTGAAGCCGATCCTCAGCATGGTGCCACCCGACCCAAACACGCTGAACCCGCGCGAACTGATGAAGCTGCTGTTCATCGGACGCCGCTTCCAGGGCATGTCGAGTTACGACAAATACAATCAAGTCCAGCTGATGACCATGAGCGCCATTGATTTTCTCGATCAATGGTTCGAGACCGACGTTCTCAAAGCGACGATGTCCGCCTCGGGCATTATCGGAACTTTTCTTGGCGTGCGTTCGCCCGGAACCGCCTACGTTCTGCTGCACCACTACATGGGAGAAATCGACGGCGCCTTCCGCGCCTGGGGTTTTGCGCGCGGCGGCACTGGCGCAATTTCAAATGCCATCGGCGACGCCGCTCGCGAAGCTGGCGTTGAGATTCGCACACAAGCCGCCATCGCCAAAATCATCGTCAAAGACGGCAAGGCCAAAGGCGTCGTTCTCACGAACGGGGACGAAATCTATGCCGAAACGATTTCTTCGAGCGTCGATCCGCGACTTACCTTCAACAAGTTCATCGAAGCCGAACATCTTCCCGCCGACTTTCTGGAAGACATCAACCGCTTCAAATATCGCGGCTCTTCCGGAAAGGTAAACATGGCGCTCGATGCACTACCGAACTTTAAAGCCATCCCGGGACCGGGTGCACACTTGCGCGGCGCAATTTCCATCTCACCGTCCGTCGAATACATGGAGCGCGCCTACGACGACGCCAAGTACGGCAACTTTTCTCGCCATCCATACATTGACATGGTCATTCCCTCGCTCACCGATCCGTCAGTCGCGCCGCCGGGCAAGCACGTCCTCTCCTGCTTCGTGCAGTACGCGCCCTACAAGCTGCGGCCTGGCCTCAACTGGGACGATCAAAAAGAAGCCTTCGGCGACACCGTTGTCAACACCATCGCCGAGTACGCGCCCAATATCAAAGACATTATCCTGCACAGGCAAGTGATCACTCCTCTCGATCTCGAACGCGAGTGGGGACTGAGTGAAGGCAACATCTTCCAGGGCGAACTTTCGCTCGAGCAGCTTTTCTTCCTGCGGCCTGCACCCGGTTACGCGCGCTTCCGCACGCCCATCCAGAATCTCTACATGTGCGGTTCGGCCACGCATCCGGGAGGAGGAATCATGGGCGCGCCCGGACGTCTCGCCGCTCTCGAAATTCTCAAAGACATCAAGGGAGCGGCCTAGCATGCCTCTTCTTCGTCATCCTGAGCGAGGATTGTCGTTCGCGCGGAAAGCGCGAAGGACAGCCGCAGTCGAAGGATCCCTACGTCCCGTCCCGCACTCATCCGCCGCAAGACGTTCTCCCCGTAGAGTTGAGAGATCCACTTTATGAAGACAACCGCCACAACAGGCAAGCGTGACATCGTTATCATCGGCGGCGGCCATAACGGGCTAGTCACCGCGTTTTACCTGGCCAAAGCGGGATTCAAGCCTCTCGTCCTCGAACGCCGCGCCCAGGTCGGCGGCGCTGCCATCACCGATGAATTTCATCCCGGCTTCCGTTGTTCCACACTGGCGCACACCGCCGGCCCCATTCGTCCCGACATCATTCGCGACATGCAACTGGAAAAGCATGGCCTGAAGTTCATTACTCCGGAAACCTGCGTCACCGCGCTCTCGCCTGACGGCCGCGCCCTTCCGCTTTATCAGGATGAAACTAAATCCGCGCAAGCAATCGCTGCCTTCTCACAAAAAGACGCAAGTAAATATCCCGAGTTTGAGAAATCTCTAGGAAAGATCAGCAAAGTTATCGCCGAAGTGCTCGCCACTACTCCGCCTGACATCGATCACCCCAGCGGCGGCGATCTTTGGAGCATGCTTAAGACCGGCCGCGCCCTCCGCAATCTCGGCAAGCGGGATATGTACCGCGTCCTGCGCTGGGGGCCGATGGCCGTCGCCGATCTGGTAGCGGAATATTTCGAAACCGAATTGTTGCGCGCAGTGATCGCGGCTCGCGGAATCTTCGGAACATTCCTCGGACCATGGTCAGCAGGCAGCAGCCTGCAGTTGCTGATTCGCGCCGCCGGCGATTCTCATCCCGCTGGGTCGGCATTTTTCGCCTCGGGTGGCATGGGCTCACTCACCCAGGCCATGGCCTCCGCCGCCAAGGCAGCGGGTGTTGAGATTCGCACCTCAGCCGAAGTCATTGAGATTCGGGTGAAAGACGGCGCAGCTTCCGGAGTGCTGCTCGGCACCGGCGAAGAAATCAGCGCCCGTGCCGTTATCTCCAACGCCGACCCCAAACGCACGCTGCTCAAGCTCACCGATCCGATGCATCTTTCCCCGGACTTTGTGCAGAAGCTGCAGCACTATCGCGGCAACGGAACCGTAGCCAAAGTTAATCTGGCGCTTTCCGGCCTACCGAATTTCACCGCACTGAAAAACGGCGATGGTAACGCTCTCAAGGGCCGCATTCACATCGGCTCCGAGATCGATTATCTCGAGCGCGCTTTCGACGAATCCAAATACGGCAACTTCTCGCGCCAGCCCTATCTCGAAGTTGCCATCCCATCTCTGACCGATCCCGCGCTCGCGCCCGACGGCAAGCAGGTGATGTCGATCTACATGCAGTACGCGCCCTACAAACTCAAAGGCGATTGGGAAGACCAACGCAAAGCGCTCGGCCAAACGGTTGTGCAGACGCTCGCAGAGTACGCGCCGAATCTTCCCGAGATGATCCTGACGCACCAGATCCTTACGCCGCTGGATCTGGAAGAAGTCTATGGACTGACCGGCGGACAAATCTTCCACGGCGACCTTGCTCTCGATCAGTTCTTCACCATGCGCCCGCTGCTAGACTGGGCGCGCTACCGCACGCCGATTGAGAACTTGTATCTTTGCGGCAGCGGCACGCATCCTGGCGCCGGTCTGACGGGAGGCTCAGGCGCTAATGCCGCGCGCGAAATATTAAAGCAACTGAAGAAATAGTGAGGTCAGGCGCATGAAGAAAAAAACGAAAACTGGCAGAGCAACAAAGGTTCCTGAGACTGTAGACGAATACCTGAGACGTGTTCCAGAGCCAGCCCATAGCGCCTTGCAACAAGTTCGCACGATCGTCCGTGCTGCAGCGCCACCTCAGGCTATAGAAATAATCAGCTATGGAATCCCAACCTTCAAGTACAACGGAATGCTGATGAGCTTCGCCGCATTTTCCGATCATTGCAGCCTTTTCCCGGGAGCAGGGCCGATCGTAAAATTTAGCAATGAGCTTAAGCTGTTTCCTACGGCCAAAGGCACAATCCGCTTCTCTCCCGAAAAACCTCTGCCGGCCCAGCTTCTGAAAAGAATTGTGAAATCGCGAATCGCAGAACTCGAAAGCAAGAAAGGCCGCTGACCGGGCTACCTTCCCGACGACGAAGAATTCGCCATTCTCCAAGTCAGCTGCCCCGATGCGATGGGTGAAGTCACCAGCAGCGTCGACTTGGTCTACCACCACAACGGCAACATCCTGCATGCCGACGAACACAACCTAGCACCTGCGCGGAAGTCCATGAACCTCCGGAAAACGGCCAGCAGCGTAATAGTCTCGCTCCGGTAGTAACTTGCGTCACCGGGTAACTCTCGTCTCTACTTGAGCAGCAGTAAAGAATTCCCTCAACCGATGGGGAGAATCTCGCTCGTGGAGCGTGGCTTGGCCGAGGACCTTAAGTTTGAGTTGTCGATCCTGGCGACAGTCCAGGGCTTTTACCAGAAGCTGATGCGGGATGCGCTTAGCGGCGATGTGCCCATTCCAAGCGGGCTCGATGAGGTTGCCCTGCGCCACTCGGAAGCCGACCTTCCTGAAACTCTCTCCCGAATGTATCGCTGGCTGCATATGCTGGATATGGCTATCACTCCGGCGATGCTGCGGCAGGCGCTGACTCCGGACACGGATTCAGAAGTCGCCGAGGCGCTCCTTCGCTACTTTGTGCGGCGCAGGGAGCCAAGTGAAGTCAACCGCGATAAGACCGATCTGATTTCCACTTTTCTCTACCGCCATCCTCGAGTCGCGGGACAATGGCAGCAGCACGGCTATGGACTCGACGGGGCACTGCCGCTTTCTCCCTTCGAAATCGCGCTGATCGAAATTCTTGCCGATACCGATGTTCCTTCCCTCCCGGAAGAGCACGTGCAACTGCTACGAAATTTCGATCCATTTCGGGACGAGATTGCCCGCTATCGCGACTTCAACACCCTCATGGACTCGGGCATTGTTTCGCGAGTCCGCGAGTTGAAGCGCTGTCTGGATTCTTCCTTCTATCATCCCGGCGTACTGGCTACCATCGCCGCTCACAATGCCGCGTTCGGCGCTCGCTTCGACCAACTCTTTGCCAAAGCCCTGGCAGAGGTTAAACAGTTTGCCCAGGCCCTGGACGAAATGGGTGGCAGCATTCTAAGCACGGTAGATGGCGTGGAAGTCACCGTCGAGCACGTGGCTGCGATCGAGCAAAAGGAAATGCTCCAAGCCGATTACGACGGTGCACTGGAAAAATTTCGGCGTGTCTCCCGCTTGAAAAAAGAACTGGACAGGCGGCCACCGATTCGCAAGTCCTTGCTCGCACCTACGGCCGGGAACGCCATAGCATCCTCCGGTGGCGCGGCTGCCGCGGCCAAAGCTGCACGGGTCGCAGCTGCGGCTGCAAAAGCGCCCGCCGCGCATCCGACATTCCAGCCCCCACTTATCACTGCGCAGCAAATCTCCGCCGAAGAGGGCAAACTGCGCCGTGTCGAAGAATCGATTCGGGTATTTGTCCGGGTAGCGGATCCCAAGTACCGTCAGATTGTGCCCATGCGCTTCTTTAATCTGACACTGAGCACGCCCGAAGCGGATGCCTACAACGCCAGCTTCCTTGAGGAGAAGAGTCTTCGCGCCGACGTCGCCCGCACACTCATCCGCCTGGTTTCCTGCGCGGCACGAATCAACACGGAACTTGAAGAATTAAAGCGCAGCCAAAGCATGTCCTCGTTGTGGAAACTCCACGCTGACGCGCTTGTGGTTTTGCTCGATATAGCCAGCACTACTACAGAGCAAGCGGGAAGCGTTGCTAAGATGGCCGAGAGCGGGGATGGAGGATCGGCCAAAGCCATCCACGAAACTGTGCAGAAACTGCGCGATCGTTCCGACCTGGCCGTGAAGGCTCTGGCCCATTCGGGAAGCTAATCCGAACTGTTATTTTGATCCTCGCCAACTGAAGGTTTGTCCGCATCTATCCCTTAAGATATTGCATGAGCGCGGGATTTCACCGGTGACGGCGAACCTTAGCCTACAGGTCGCCGGCTCTCCCTACGGCAGCCGATCCATGAGCCCGGGCAGGGTCTTCATGAGGTCGTTGTAAATCACCATGACGGCGAACAGCACCAGGAAGACGAATGCCGCCTGGTAGACGCGCTCTTTGATGCGCAGGCTAACGTCGCGCCGCATGAGTCCTTCGATCAACAAGAACAGGATGACGCCGCCGTCCAGGATGGGGATTGGCAGCAGGTTAAAGATGCCGAGGTTGAGGCTGATTCCTGCCGTCAACTCCATCAGCGGAGTCCATCCCTTTTGCTGGGCTGCATAACCCGCGTCCTGAGCAATACCGATTGGACCAGAAACCGCCCGGACCGAGACCTTTCCTTGCACAATTTTTTTGGCCAGCTCCAGAATGAGCAAAGAGTACTTCTTGTTTTGTTGTAGCGAAAGAGCGAGGGCCTGGGAGAATGGTAACGTGGTTACCCTGGTTTCGCTCTTGTTGAGGAAGCCCAGCCGGTAACGCTGCTCTTTCGGATCTTCAGTCTTTGAGAGCACCGGCTTCAGATGGAAACTCAACGTCTGGTTGCCACGGATCACCGTGAGTTCAACGGGGGTGTCCTTGCTTTGCTGAAGCCGCTCAATCATGGATTCGATGGAAACCAGCGGCTGGCCATTCATTGCCACAATTCTGTCGTCCTCGGTTAGGCCGGCTTGGGCAGCAGGTGTGCCCGCCTCGATGCGGCCAACGATGACCGGCTCCTCGGGATACCATCCAGCCGAACCCACTTCCGACGTAGTCACTGACTGAGGCACGATCGTTTTCTGAAAGATCTGATCTCCGCGCCGGATGGTGATGTTCAGCGGTTGGTTGGGACTCAGCCACACGCGGGGCTGCAGTTGCTCCCAGGTGGGGTCCTCGATGCCGTCAATCTTCACGATCCGATCACCCGGCTGCAAGCCGGCTTGGGCAGCTGCGGAATCGTGCTTTATGCCTTCAATCACGGCTGGCTTATCCAAGAAAACCGGGTACTCGTAGTGCACCATGTAAACCGCGGTGAGCAAGAAGATGGCGAGCAGAATATTCATCGATGGACCGGCAATCGCGATCAGGAAGCGGTGCCAGCGGGAATGAGACAAGAACTCGGCCGGATCGCCGGTTCGCTCGTCCATGGGATTCTCGCCGCTCATCTTGACGTACCCGCCGAGCGGGATGGCGCTGACACGATAGTCGGTGTCTCCCTTGCGGAAGCCAAACAAACGCTTGCCGAATCCGATGGAGAACACTTCTACCCGGACTCCCAGCAGCTTGGCCACCGCGTAATGGCCAAACTCGTGGATCAGAATCATGAAGCCCAGCACCACAGCGACCGCAACGATGGAGATAATGAAATCAGACATAAAAGAAGTACGTAAACAGCTCCTCTGTTAGATTCAGCTAGAATACAGACGTTGCACGCGGGTGAACGGTTTTCTTCGCGATTCGCAAAACCCGCTCTTCAGCATATCGGCGGGCCTCCGCATCGGCTTCCAGAACTTTGGCAATGGACTCAAGCTTCCCAGAATCAGATGCTGTAATTGTATCCTCAATGATCCTGGGAATTTCATCGAAGCTGATGCCCCCATCCAGAAAGGCGGCTACGGCCACTTCATCGGCGGCGTTCAGCGCCACTGTCTTGGCGCCCCCAGCTTCCGCCGCCTCGTACGCCAGACGCAGACAAGGGAATTTATTCATGTCTGGAGGGCAAAAGTCCAGATGACGCAAGTTTCGCACCGGAAACCGCATATCCGACTGAATCCGCTCGGGATATGTTAGCGCGTACAGAATCGGCAGCCTCATGTCCGTCACTGAGACCTGAGCAAGTATGCTGCCATCGATAAACTCTACCAGGGAATGAATTGTTGATTGCGGATGAACAATTACTTCCACTTTCGAAGGCGGCAGGTGAAATAATCTGCACGCCTCAATCACCTCAAAGCCCTTATTCATCAATGTAGCCGAGTCGATTGTGATGCGCTTGCCCATCTTCCACGTGGGATGATTCAAGGCCTGCTCCACCGTAATGCGGCCGAACTGGGACTGCGGTGTGCTCAGAAATGGCCCACCCGAGGCTGTCAGCCAGATTCGTTCCACTTCCTCCTCTCGCCCGCCACGCATACATTGGTGTATGGCGTTGTGTTCGCTGTCGATGGGCAGCAGCGGTTTGCCCTGACGGCGCGCCTCGGTCGTAATCAACTCGCCGGCAGCGACCAAGCATTCCTTATTGGCCACGCCTACGGTTTTTCCCGCTTTCACCGCTTCGTAGGTGGCCTCAAGTCCCGCCACACCCACGATGGCACTCACCACGAAGTCGGCGTCAGGGTACGCCGCCACCTTCACCGTCCCCGCCGCTCCGTGCACCACCTCGATGTGGTTCAGCCCCGCCTCTTTCAGACGTGCACTCAATACGTCGGCATCTTGCTCAGCGGCGATCGAAACCAACTCTGGACGCCAGCGGCATGCCTGCTCGAAGGCCACCGTTAAGTTGCCTCCCGCGGCGAGCGCGACAATCTGAAAGCGCTCCGGATAGGACTCAGCCACGCTGAGCGTGCTGCAGCCGATCGAACCAGTCGATCCCAAAATGGCAATGCGTTTCATCCCGACTAAATTCCACGGCCAATTCTTAAGGCAAATCTTAAATCGAATTCTTATTTTACGCGTTACCAGGGACGTGCGGGTGGGAAGAGTGCTGCCGCGTAAAACCAGAGCACTGGTGCAGCAAACAGCAGGGCATCGATACGATCGAGCATTCCGCCGTGGCCCGGGAGTATCGCACCTGAGTCCTTAACCCCGGCTCCGCGCTTGATCAAGGATTCCACCAGATCGCCAAGCTGCGCCGCGACATTCAGAGCAACAGTCAGCAGCACGCTGGGCCACAACTCGGGCTTCTCCAGCCCAAACATCCCGTCCCGCCGCTCAATCAGTCCTAGGCGCAGCAGAAACGAACTGATCTGTAAGGCATGGCCAAAGAGGAGACTTCCGACCAACAGACTTGCGGCCAGGGAGGCTAAAGCGCCCTCCCAGGTTTTTTTCGGGCTGACGTGCGGCGCCATCAGGTGTCGTCCCAGCGAGCGCCCCACGAAGTAGGCGAAAATGTCTCCCGCCCAAACCACCAGAAGCAAGTAGAGAAGCCAGAATGCTCCAGCCCATTGTTGGCGAAGTTGCACCAGCATGGCCATGGGCAGCGCAACATAGGCGAAAGCGAATGCCGAGGCTGCCGCCGCTGGATATGCATCACTCATGGCTGTCCGCCACATTGCAGTCGTCAAAAAAAGAAATGGAGCGATCGCAGAGGCAAATCCCAGTCCGATCACGAATTTCAGCGCGGAAATTTGCGGAGTTTCCTCGGCCGCGCTCGCAGCCAGCAGCAGAAATAACACACTCACAAAGATATAAGTCGGCAGGCG
Organism: uncultured Acidobacteriota bacterium; assembly: GCA_963720155.1. Classification (GTDB taxonomy): domain Bacteria; phylum Acidobacteriota; class Terriglobia; order Terriglobales; family Acidobacteriaceae; genus Sulfotelmatobacter. The sequence continues at coordinate 263,828 of CAVREP010000009.1, read as the reverse complement.
CAGCGGCTTTACGCCATACGATTCCGTCAGCTTCAGAAATTCTTGCACCGTAATCAAGGCCACGGCGGCAGCTACGACGGCGACCACCGGTACCGGGGCTCGCAGGATCAGCAGCAGCACAATTGGAATCAGCACAACCGCGGTCGCGACGCGCTTCAGCAAGGAAGTTGGTCCACCTTTGAGCTGTCTGATGTACTGGAAACGGCGCAGGCGAGACCCGCGCCCCTACGATCCTACACAATTCTTGTCATTGCGAACCGGCTTCATGCGAGGAGGAATTTTCTGTCGCACCGTCCACACAACACAACCGATGGCCTACTTGTGAGGCTTCGCGGGTTCAGGCTCAGCATGCGAATCGCCGTGCTTCGGCGCAGTATGGCCAAGCGCAGTATGATTTAGCCCACCGTAGCGCCGCTCCCGCTTCTGATACTCCGCAACGGCCTCCAGCAGATGCACGCCGCGGAAATCCGGCCACAACGTGGAAGTCACATAAATCTCGGCATAGGCCAGCTGCCATAACAAGAAGTTGCTGAGCCGCATCTCGCCCGAAGTGCGCACCACTAAATCCGGATCAGGCAAGTCTCGCGTGTAAAGATGCTCGCCAATGGTGTCTTCGTCAATCCGCAAATGCTCCAAACCGCCGTTCTGCGAGGCTCGTTCCACCATGGAGCGGAACGCGTCCACCAGTTCGCTGCGCGCGCTGTAGTTCAACGCCAGCGTGAGCACGGTGCCGGTATTGTGTGCGGTGCTCTGGCGCGCCCACTCCATTCGCTCTTGCACGTCGTCCGGCAGTTCGTGCTGCCGCCCAATGTATTCCAATCGAATGTTGTTTTCGTTCAGGGTGGGCACTTCCGCTTTCAGGTAGCGGCTAAGCAGGCGCATCAGGAAGTCAACTTCACTCTTCGGGCGCTTCTTCCAGTTTTCTTCCGAAAAGGCGTAAAGCGTGAGTGCATGGATGCCAACCCGCGCAGCCGTCTCAACCGTCGAACGCACAGCCGCGACGCCGGCACGGTGCCCGGCCACGCGCGGCATATGGCGCCGTTTTGCCCAACGCCCATTGCCGTCCATGATAATCGCGATGTGTCTTGGGAGCCGCTCTGGATCAAGATGCCGGTAGACTTCGGTTTCCTTGCGATCCAGCCCGGCGGGAACTCTTGCCTGCAAGGCGTATCCCCTTCCGAATGATGAAGCTAACACACCGGGAAGGCGGGTTGCAATGATGGGAAGGGCAGGTTTCAGAGGCTGCGGAAAACTCGACGCTGCAATGGATCTTGGGTGGCGTAGCGTTTCAGCGTGGCGGTAAATGTTTATAATTCCATCCGGCTTCAGCCGCTGGGAAACGCCTGCGGCCGTTAGCGAGCAACGCGACTCCGTTCGAATCAGGACGGCGTAGGCAGTCGCGGGCAAAGAGTGCCCGCGCCACACGATCTATTTCGCCTCTTCCGGCACGATTCTCAACTCCAGCTTCTCAGTCCACCGGAGCACGGTCAGCGCGCAGCTCACACCGACGCGAACATCGGTCAGCACGCGGTGCAGATCGTCCACTCCGGCCACTGGATGGCCTTCCAGCGCAATGATGACGTCGCCTTCGCGAACGCCCGCAAGCTTCGCCGGACTCTTTTCCTCCACCGACAATACGACCACGCCCGTCTCCTTGGGCAGATCATAAAATCGGACTACTCGGCGATGTACCGGCACCGTCTGCGCCGAGACGCCAATGTAGCTCCGCCGGATACGTCCATCGCGGAGCAGACGGCTGGCTACGAACTTCGCCGTGTTAATGCCTATGGCGAAACATATGCCCTGCGCTGGCAAGATCGTTGCCGTGTTTACTCCCACCACTCGGCCCGCGGAATCTACCAGCGGTCCGCCAGAGTTGCCTGGGTTAAGCGCGGCATCGGTCTGGATCACATCGTCGATCAATCGCCCGGAATAGGAACGCAGCGAACGGCCCAGCGCGCTCACCACTCCCGCCGTCACCGTCGACTGAAATCCATACGGATTGCCAATGGCAACCACCAATTGTCCCACCCGAAGTTGCTGCGAGTCGCCGAGCGCCGCCGCGGGAAAACCGGGCTCATCCACTCGCGCGTCATTGATGCGAATCACGGCAAGGTCGCTCGCAGGATCGTCCCCGATTGCGCTCGCCGGCATGCGGCGTCCGTCCGCCAGCGTCACGTCGATGCGCCGTGCATCATGCACAACGTGACTGTTTGTGAGAATCAATCCATCCGGAGTGAATACGAATCCCGAGCCTCCCCCCCGCCGTTCGCGCGGCTCGCCCGAGCGCGTACGGCCCGCGGCCTGATGCACTTCGATATTCACCACCGAGGGGCTAACGCGCTCCACCGCACCCGTGATAGAGCGCGAGTACGCATCGAGCAACGAATCATCGGTCGACGGAGAACTCGCGATCGGCGTGAGTTCACCCTGCGAGTCGTCTTTCCACCCATTCGTCTCAGGTTGATTCAGAGACGCAGGATAGGGAGACAAAGGGGAAAAGCTTCCAGCTTCTTCAACGCTCATGCTACATAGATGTCAATCGATCTAGTTCGGACTCATCCAGCTTAAGAACAAGAAAAAAGCCGGAACCTAAGGATGGTTCCGGCATTGAGTTGGCTGGTCGCCCGGATAAATTGAGGCGTTATGCGGGCGTGAGCGAAGCGGAAGCCCGCAGCCAAAATCCGGAGCCGCGCTTCTTGCGGCGAAGGATTTCCCGTCTCGCGTGTTACGCGGTCCTTCGCGGTCGCACCGTCAAGTCCCGCACCTGCGTGAGGATGCTCGACATCTGCATCCCGTTCAGTTGGGACACGAACGGCAGGATCTCCGCGATAAACTGATCTTTCATCAGCTCGCTGATCTCGTCCTGGCGGCTCTTTTCACCGCCACTGAGCAATTCCGGCACGGTTACCTCCAGCGCTCGCGCCAGTCGCTCCAGGGAAGACAGCGTGGGCGTAGCTTTCTCATTTTCGATTTTCGAAACGTAGGTCCGCGGCACGGACATGCGTCCCGCCAACTGCCGCTGACTCAGCCCGCTGCGCAAGCGCAGCGAGCGGATCGACGTGGCCAGGTTCAAATGGCTGTGCCCAGTGCCGGGTATGGGCATCATTACCGGCGGTGTCATCACCACCGGCTCCGGTTCGGGTTCCTCGTCCAGGGACGAGTGGCAGCGCCGGCAATTGTTGTTCACCGTACGGAATTGAACCAGCAGGCAGTGATCGCAACGAACGACTTCCCTAGAGTCTACCGGGGCAAGAGTCGTGGCCATCGGGTTGTGGGAGTGCCAGAGCGGGCTACTCCTTGGAACCTTACATCTTTGGGGGAGAGGTTCCGACCGCAGGGACAATCTGCGGTACAACGCCTGTGGATGTCAAGTTTAAAATACGTGCAGCAGCGATTCTTTGATGACAAGAATTGAAGCGAGACAGCGAAATCCCAAAGAGGACGGGGCAAAACATGGTTGATCGCGAGGCCGCGTGGTGTTTACTAACTGAGTTCACCCAATCGGAAAGTTTGCGCAAGCATGCGCTGGCGGTGGAAGCCTGTATGCGCGCCTGTGCCCGTAAATTTGCTAACGGTTCTGTAAATTCTGGAGCGGAACTGGGAATGTCGAACGAAGACCTTTGGGGCATCGTCGGTCTGGTTCACGACTTCGATTATGAAAAATACCCTAGCCTCGAAGATCATCCCTACAAGGGCAACGAAATTCTGAGAGAGCGCAGATGGCCCGAGGTAATCAATCGAGCGATCATGTCCCACGCCGAATATACCGGCGTCACGCGAGACACGCCGATGGAGAAAGCTCTATTCGCCTGCGACGAACTTGCCGGATTTATTACCGCGGTTGCTCTGATCAAGCCCGGAAAATCGCTGGCTGAGGTCGATGCGAAGTCGGTACGAAAGCGGATGAAAGACAAAGCCTTTGCCCGAAAAGTGAACCGCGACGACATTGTCAACGGCGCCGCCGCCCTGGGCGTGGACCTGGACGAGCACATCGCATTCTGCATCGAGGCCCTGCAGGGTATCGCGGACAAGCTAGGTTTGGATGGGAGTGCGGCGAAGATAGCGTGAGGACGTTTATACGGGGACAGGCGCCCCGGGCTGTCTGCCGGGCGAAGCCCCGCAGCATTTGATGCAGTCGTTACCAGCGATACTCCCACGGCGACCGACCATTTGCTGCGCTGCGCTGTAAATGCGTTACGTTCGCACCATCATCCTGGTCCATGAATCCCACGGCTATGCCTACGATCCCGATGGCTTGTCGCCAGTCGTTCGGCGCATTCACAACTTCTGGCACGTCATCGACACCGGAGAATGGGTCTGCGGGCCAGACCTGGCTTACCGCAAAGGTGAAACCTTCAAACAGTTGGGAGAAACAGTGGGCGAAGAAGGATTCGACGCGAAACGGTTGCCCGATGGCACTCTGCTGATCAGATCCGGACCGCGCGTGTACGGCTCTGAGTTCGGCTCGGGCGCATGCGGTGCCTGCCCGCGGGTGGATATGCGCATTTTCGCTATGGACTAAGGATCTCAGACTCAACAAAGCGCTCGATCTAGGTGGCCTCGTCGACAACGGCAATGGCCAATCCGAGGACTTCTCACTGTCGGACGATTGGTCGAAAGTCACACAATTCCAACCGGCGCCGACAAACCACAACGGCGAGCCCGGTCCGTGGTCCTCCACGATCTGGTGCTGGCAAGGCACTGAATACAGAAAGTGTGGGGAGAAGCAGAATGTCCAGCCACCCGACCCACCTATGCTCAAGGAACTGCGCATTGCTGACGGAAATCGGTTTCTAGCGAATTGCTTCCGCCACCTTGCCGCTCGCGATCAGTTCTGCGATCCGCGCGAAGTCTTTGTACATGACGCGGTCTTTGTCGACCGTAGGACACACCGAGCGGATCGCCGCATGCGCCGCCTGTCCTCGCTTTGAGGTCTTCAACGGGGCCAGGAAGTCGATCGCCTGGGCCACGGCCATGGCTTCGATGGCCAGCACGTTGCGCGTATTTTCGACAACGCGCTTCAGCTTGTTCGCCGCTGTCATTCCCATTGAGACGTAGTCTTCTTTGTTGCCCGAGGTTGTGATCGAATCCACCGACGCGGGATGCGCCAGCACTTTGTTCTCGCTGACCAGCGCCGCCGCCGTGACCTGCGCCATCATGAATCCTGAATTCAATCCTGCTCCTTGCGCCAGAAACGGCGGCAAGCCCTCGCTGAGCGCGGGATTCACGAGGCGCTCGATTCTCCGCTCGCTGATGCCGGCCAGCGAACTCAGCGCGATCCCCAGAAAATCCAAAGCAAACGCCAAAGGCTCGCCGTGAAAGTTCCCTCCCGAAACCACGTCGCCCTGCCCATTCTTAGCGTCGGTGATGAATACGAGAGGATTATCCACGGCGGAGTTTGCCTCGATCTCAAAAACTCCTCGGCAGTGCGCCAGCGTATCGCGAACTGCGCCGTGCACCTGGGGGATGCAGCGCAGGGAATATGCGTCCTGCACCCGGCCGCAATCACGGTGCGATTCGCGAATCTCGCTACCTTCGAGCATCTTGCGCAGGTTCGCCGCCGTCTTCATCTGGCCGCTGTGCGGACGCGCTTTGTGGATTCGCTCATCGAAGGCAGTGTCGGTGCCTTTCAGTGCGTCGCAACAAAGTCCGCCCAACACATCGGCGGAATCCACTAAGGTCTCCGCGGCCAGCAGCGCCAGTGTCCCCACCGCGAGCATGCCTTGCGTCCCGTTGATCAGCGAAATAGATTCTTTCGCCTCCAGTACCAGCGGCCTGATTTGCGCCCTCTTCAGCGCCTCACTGCTGGCAATGCGCACTCCCGTCTCGTTCAGACATTCGCCCTCGCCGATCAACGCCAGAGCAAGATGCGCAAGCGGAGCCAGATCACCGCTGGCACCCACGCTTCCTTGCGAGGGAACAAAAGGCGTGACGCCACGATTTAACATTTCGCATAGAGTGTCGATGACGATCGCCCGCACTCCCGAGTAGCCCTTTGCCAGAGAGTTGGCCCGCAAGAGCATCATGGCGCGTGTCTCCGGCGCAGAGAGCGGTTCGCCCACGCCCACCGCGTGCGAGCGTACAAGATTAATTTGCAGCTCGCGAATCTGGTCGCCAGCGATGCGCACATCGCTGAGCTTGCCCACGCCAGTGGTGATCGCGTAAGCCAGTTTATTGCTAGCAACAATCTCGACGACAATGGCGCGCGATCGATCGACAACCTCACGAGCGTCGGCGAACAGAAGCACTGCACGCCGTTGGGATGCGACTTCGCGCACCGCTTCCAAAGTGAGGTCGTTACCGCTGATGTGGAGTGCGTTCAAGAAAGTCTCCCACCCCGTTTTCCCATAGCCGCGCGGAATACATTCATATATTTCTCCGGTAACGGCGCAACTTTCATGTTGGCATCAGTGACGATATGAGTAGTCTCGCCTTCGGCAATCAACGTGCCGTCTTCCACCCGCCGTAATTCGTAACCAAAGTGAACTACGGATTCGCGCACGTTCAATAGTTGCGTGCGCACCACAATTTCTTCGTCGTAATGCGCCGGCGCTCGATAGCGGCATTTGGCCTCGGCGACTGCGATGAAGCGCCCGTCCTTGCTCTCCATGTCACGGTAGGAAAAACCCAACTGCCTTAGCAATTCGACTCGTCCCACCTCGAACCAAATGAAGTGGTTCGAGTGATAAACCACTCCCATTTGATCAGTCTCCGCATAGCGCACGCGTAGCCGGGTTTCGTTCACCGCATGCCGGTGATTCGAATTCATTTTCCGCTCCACACCGGCTTGCGTTTCTCCAGGAATGATGTGACTCCTTCGCGGAAGTCCGCGGTTGTGCGCACGGCTGCATTCTCGCGCACCGCGGCTTCGATCTGCACATCCAGTTCGGCACGAGCATGTTCGTTGAGCAGCTTCTTCGTCGCACGCAACGAAGCTGGACTGTTTTCCATCAGCAGTGCCGCCAATTCCCGGGCTCGCGCCATCAGATTTTCCGGAGCAACGATCTCATTTACCAATCCCATCTGGGCCGCTTCCTCCGCGCCAATGATCCTTCCAGTCAACAAAAGATCGCGCGCGTGCTTTTCCCCTGTCTGGCGTAGCAGAAAGGTGGAAACAATGGCGGGCACAAATCCGATACGCACCTCGGTGTACCCGAATTTTGCCTCCGGCACAGCCAAGGTGAAGTCGCAGAGCAAAGCCAATCCGGTGCCGCCCGCAATGGCCGCCCCGTTCACCGCGGCAATGGTGACCTTGGGAAATTCGTAAAGCGACCGGAACAGCCGGACCATGGTCTCCGAGTCTTTCAGGTTCTGCTCGGCTGACCGGCCAATCAGCGCTTTCAGATTGTCCAGGTCCATGCCTGAGGAGAAAGCTTTGCCCGCGCCGGTCATGATAAGCACAAGCGCATCGGAGGTCTCTACTTCCTTCAGCGCGCGCAGCAGGTCGTCAATCAACTCGAAGCTGATGGCGTTGCGCTTCTCCGGACGGTTCAACGTGATCGTTGCTACGCCGGAGTCATAGGTAAGTTGAACAGTTTTGTAGTCCATATCTGAAATGGCTAATCATCGTTGATGGAATTCGTATACCTGGCACCGATCTCGGCAGTCGCGCGCAACAGAGCGTCCAAGGGCTTCAGTGGTGGCAACTCCGCGCCGCGCTGTTTTAGGGTCTCAATTACTTTCTCTGTCGCGATGTTGCCGACCAGTGCATCTTGGGCGAATGGACACCCGCCGAGACCACCGACGGCGGAATCAAAGCGGCGGCAACCGGCATCATAGGCCGCAAGGATCTTCGCCGCGGCCTGCTCGGGACGACTGTGCAGGTGTACGCCGATCTCCAGGTAATCGTACTTCGCCATCACCGCTCCGACCAGTTCGCTGATCTGTTCTGAAGTAGCCATTCCGACCGTATCGGCCAGAGAAATCATCCGCAGGTTGTCTACTTCCATCAGAGAAATGGCCTCAATCACTTCGTCCACATTCCATAGATCGCCGTACGGATTTCCAAACGCCATTGAGATGTACACCACCACGTCGAGCCCGGCATCGTCCCCTTTCTTCTGGATTTTTTCCAGTTCTTCGAGCGCGTCTTCGGCAGACTGATTCTGGTTCTTGCGCAAGAAAGTTTCCGAAATCGAATAGGGAAATCCCAGAGTGTGAACCGCGCGCGTGTCGACAGCCCGCTGCGCGCCTTTTTCATTGACCACGATTCCAATGATCTCCACATCGTCGGGCGGCTCAAGTTCCTTCAATACTTCTTCTGAATCCGCCATCTGCGGCACGGCTTTGGGCGAGACGAACGAGGCTGCGTCAATGTGCTTGAATCCCGCGCTGATCAAGGCCTGCAGATAGGCCCGCTTGATGTCCGGCGGAATCTGCCCTTTCAGCCCCTGCCAGGCATCGCGCGGACACTCAATAAGCTTGACTATCTCGGACATATCGAAACTTGCCAGGGATCTCCCGAACTTTCACGGATCAGATCTTCAGCGAAGAACAGACTTGGCGTTTTGATCGCGATCCGTGTGAATCTGCAAGTCGGTGGCTAAGAAGTTGACTACGTTTGCAGCACTCCCACCTTGAACTCCGCCACATCAGGATTCAGCGCCGCAGCTTCCAGAGCTTGCGTGATGGCATCACGCGTCTCGATGGGATCGATGATCTTATCGATCCACAGCCGGGCTGCGCCGTAACGTGGGTCAGTCTGCTCGTCATAAGTGCGCTTCACCGATTCGAACAGCTCCTTCTTTTCCTCCTCGCCAAGTTTCGTGCCGTCGCGCTCCAGTTGCTTCACTTTGATCTCAACCAGAGTTCCCGCCGCCGAATCGCCGCTCATCACAGCGTAGCGGGCCGTCGGCCAGGCAAAAACGAAGCGCGGATCAAACGCCTTGCCACACATTGCATAGTGACCCGCGCCGAACGATCCTCCCACAATCACGGTGATCTTCGGCACCACGGAATTTGACACCGCATTCACCATCTTGGCGCCCGCTTTGATGATGCCACTCCACTCCGCGTCGCGTCCCACCATGAAGCCGTTCACATCGTGAAAAAACACCAGCGGAATCAGATTCTGATTGCAGTCCATGATGAAGCGCGCTGCCTTCTCCGCGGATTCCGTGTAAATGACGCCGCCGAATTCGATCCGCTTATGACCCTCGTGATCGATTTGTTGAGCGTGCAATTTTTGATTGGCGACAATACCCACCGCAAAGCCGCCAATGCGTCCGTAGCCGCAGATCAGCGTCTTTCCATATTCCGGTTTGTACTCATCGAAGCAGCTGCCGTCGAGCACCCGAGCAAGGATTTCTTTCACGTCGTAGGGCCGGGCCGGAGAGGAATCGTAAACGCCGTAAATCTCCTCGGCAGCCAGCGCGGGTTCGACGGGCTTCTTGCGGTCCCAAGGAGATTGGCGGCGGTATCCCCATTTTTCGACGATGGAGCGAATGCGTGCCAGGCAAGCTTGGTCATTGGGCTCGCGGAAGTCTACGGTGCCGCTGATGCTCGCGTGCATGGCCGCGCCGCCTAAATCTTCGGCCGAAACTTTTTGTCCGATCGCCGCCTGCACCAGCGCCGGTCCGGCCAGAAACAAGCCGCTGCCATCGGTCATTAGAACGTGATCGCACATCACCGGCAGATAGCCGCCCCCCGCCACGCACATGCCCATGATGGCAGCGATCTGCGGAATGCCCAGAGCTGACATGACGGCATTATTACGAAAGACGCGGCCGAAATCATCCGTGTCGGGAAAGACGTCTTCCTGCAGCGGCAGGAATACGCCCGCCGAATCCACCAGGTAGATCGTTGGGATACGGTTCTCGATGGCGATGTTCTGAGCCCGGATGACCTTCTTCGAAGTCATCGGGAAGAATGCGCCGGCTTTGACCGTAGCGTCATTCGCAATAATCATCACCATGCGAGTATGAATGCGCCCCAGGCCCGTAATTACGCCCGCCGCCGGGGCTCCACCCCACTCTTCATACATGCCGTGAGCCGCGTAAACTCCCAACTCGAAAAATGTTTTCGGGTCCGCCAACAACTCGATGCGTTCGCGCGCGGTGAGGCGACCCTTGGCATGCTGGTGGTCGATAGCCTTTGCGCCGCCACCCTCGCAGATCGTTTCGCCCTCATTGCGTACCTGCGAGATGAGATCGGCCAGAAAACGCATGTTGGCTTCATATCGTGCCGAGGTGGGGTCGATTTTCGTCGTCAGGACGTTGGACGCCCTGGACGGTCGGTCTGGAAGAGTTTCGCTACGGTCGGGCATGGGGCTGAAGAGATCGGACTGTTTACGGTATACCACTCGCGCAGGAGCGCGCAACGAACGCCAGACGAAGACAGCCCACGTGAGACCAACCTGTGGTTATTCTGCAACGCGATCAAACAGCAGCATTGAGCCTCCGCAAAGCTTCCGCCACGGGATCACTCACCACCCCCTCCACCAGGCCGATCTCCAGAGCACGAAGCGCGCCGACCTTTTCTGCCGCCGCAAACATTTCGAGCGCAATGCCTTTCCCAACCAGACGCGGCAGGCGCTGCGTGCCGCCCCAGCCGGTAATGAGTCCCAAGGCCGCCCCGCGATGTCCAAACACGGCATTGGGCGCGGCAAGCCGGAGATGGCATGCAAGAGCGAGATCCAGCCCGCCGCCCATGCAATAACCTGAAATGGCCGCATACACCGGAGCTGGGAACTGTTCCACCGCTAGCATGAGAGCTTGCCCCATTTTGGAGAACTCATAGGCTGAAGGTCCATCGAGCGCTGCAATCTCCGTGAGTTCCGCCCCGGCTGAGAAAAAGTTTTCATTTCCTGTAATAACTAAGGGCCGCCCCTGTGCACTTATTTTCCGCAGGCTCGCTTCGAGTGCGATCACGCATTCGCGCGTCAGACGATTTGTCCCATCGTCGGACTCAAGACGCAGCAGAAAGACGTTCGTTTCGTTTTCCAGAGAAAAGAATGTGGAGGCGGTCAATGCTGTTCCCCGACTTTCGCTTTGCTAGAAAACGCCGGCAGAACTTTTCCACCAAAACTCCCAGGTCAGAATTTCTTGTCGACCCAGTCTGCCAGCCGGCAACCGTCTTCTTCCAGCAGGAACGTTCCCTCGCCAAAGCACTCGCCGAAGATGCGATGCGATTCCTTATCGCGACCTGCGCGCGTTATCCATTGCTTGCCTACTTGGTACTGCGCGGCGGTGAACCATCTCTGGGGTAGAACCTCCACTAGTCCCGCCTGTAAATACAGAACAAAGATCGCAAATGCGGGAGCGTCATCCGATAGCGCTTTATAACTGGTGGGCATGATCAATTCGTCGACCGATGCCAAGTCTGGCGGCACATCGATTTTGTGCATGCCAGGACCGAGCGCGAGCGGCACCTCGAAATCCGCGAGGGGTGCAGTTGCCGAATAAATACGATCTGAGGACTGCTTGAACCATCCCGCAATTTCAGAAAGATCGAAGGCTTTGAGCTGATCCAAGTCGAAACATACGATACGAATGCTGCGCCCCTCCGGACACCAGACGCCGAGACGCTGTGGCGACACAATAAACGGCCGGCAATACGTGTTCAATGCCAGACGGGGCTTGCCCAGTTCCTGTTCCAGCGCAGAAGTGACGAGATACGCAACCGGCCCTTGCTCGCCATGATGCGTCCAAACGAACGGTTGCCCGGCCGGCGACCGGCATTCCGGGAAGGTCTTCCAATACCACGGAGCGGGACCAACGGTGCAATCAAGTTGTTGCCGGATGCTGGTTAAATTCGGAGTGGGCATTCAAGAAAATGGTGGAATTGGAGAATTTCGTAATCGTCAACCTTCGCGGTTAAAACACAAACCTGCTATTGCCGAACTAGCGGGCGGCCGGCACGTCCGCTCCCTTCACATTTGCGCGAATGAACTTAACGATGTCGTCCATGGCCGTCCCTGGCTGGAAAACTGCCGCTACTCCTTGTTTCTTTAGAGCCTCAATGTCTTGGTCGGGAATGATTCCGCCGACTAACACGAGAACATCATCGATCTTGTTCTGCTTCAGCAGATCGATCACGCGTGGAACAATTGCATTGTGCGCTCCCGACAGAATCGACAGCCCGATCACCTGCACGTCTTCCTGCAGTGCCGCGCTGACAATCATCTCCGGGGTCTGCCGCAACCCGGTGTAAATCACTTCCATGCCGGCATCCCGCAAGGCACGCGCGATAACCTTGGCGCCGCGGTCGTGTCCATCAAGGCCGGGCTTGGCTACAAGCACGCGAATCTTGAGATCTGCCATCGCCATTCATTTAACCACACCGCCATTGTAGTGGACAGATTGACGGCTCCCGGCTTGTTTAGTGTTAAAGCGTTTTCGTGTCCAGACTCTTCCACAAATACCAGCAGGCCACGCTGCGATAAGGTTCCCAACATTTGGCGATCTTTTCCATTTGTTGGGGACTGGGCAGTTTGATCTTGCGCTTGCGGATTCGGATCTTCTTTCCTGTTGCGGACTTTTTTGCTACTTTGGCCCGCTGCATATCGAGATAGTGTTTGTACATCGCCATGCGCACACCGAAATCGCCAGTGGGCAGAATATTCTCGCGCTTTAGGGAGAACATCAGAAACATCTGCGCGGTCCACACGCCGATCCCTTTCACCTGCGTCAGGTGTTCAATTACCTCCTCGTCGGCCAATTTCGGCAGCCGCGCGAAATCCAGAATTCCGGTAGCCGTCTTTGTGGCAAGGTCTTTCAAATAACTCGACTTTTGCTTCGACAAACCTGCGCCCCGCATTTGTTGATCGCTCAGATTCAGGATGCCTTCAGGGGTGAGCGGCTCACCCGCCAACGCGGCAAAGCGTTTGAAGATTGTCTCCGCAGCCTTGCCGTTCAGTTGCTGGTAGACGATTGCCTCCACCAGACTGTGAAACTCCGGCGTGCTGAACTGCATGCGGAACGGCCCGATGCGCTCTACGATCGCCCGCATGACCGGGTCGGATTTCCTGAGATGGGTAAGGGCTCGTCGCATCGATGTATATTTTTATCACGAGACTGGCCATCGACGGATAGAACACGAAGCTACTTCATTGCGGCAGGAGCTAGTCCCTCGATCAAGCATTAAGTCTGTGATTGTTCCGACGCGTCTTAGCTCTGGCGCCGTAGCTTGGGGGCGGGCTTCTGGCCTTTGGCGCTTCCCGGTGGAAGCTGGAACCGAATTAAGTACGGTCGCGGCCATGATCGCGCCGTGCTCGGTGAACGCATGCGGCGGATATCGGCGTCCGCCGTGGCTTTTCTTTGAGGTTGCAAATTGCAACCTCAAAGTTTCATGCTCCTTCGACTTGAGTTGAAACGTGAAGTCAGACGGGAATCGCTCTTGGTTGCGCGTTACTTGTTGGTTGAGCCGCTTGACCGTTACCCCATAGAGCTCCGCAAGGTCCGCATCGAGAATCACTCTCTGACGCCGGAGAATTAAGATACGCGATTCCACAGCAAAAGCTGGAATCGCACGGCGTTTCGGCATCCTGAGCAGCGTTGCATTTTTTTTTGGTTTTTCATTTGAGGTTGCAAGTTGCAACCCCAATCATAGTCCGGAAGGGGCGCGCTTCTTCCGTCGACGAGAACCTGGATCCCCTCATGCTTCCCATTTTGGTCTGATCTACGTGATGCTCACTTCCGTATAGGTCCCATAGACATCGCGGAGCGCTTGGCAAATCTCGCCCACCGTCGCATACGCCCGCACGGCATCTACGATGTAAGGCATGGTGTTGGCGGAAGAGACATTGCCATTCATGCTCGCCTGCGGCTCCAGGCTCGCGGCTTTCTTCAAGGCGTCCAGACTCCGCCGCACTTCGTCATTCGATCTTCGTGCCCGCAGCGCCTTCAGTTTGGCTGTCTGCCGCCGAGCGACGCTTTCATCGATGTAAAGAATATGGGGAGGTTCTTCCTCGATCACGAACTCGTTCACGCCCACGACGATCTTTTCTCGGGCCTCGGCGGCGCGCTGGTACTGGTAGGAGGCCTCGGCAATCTCTTTCTGAGGATAACCGCGCTCGATGGCGTTCACCATCCCGCCCATGGCATCGAGCTTGCCGAAGTAATCGAAGGCGCCCGTTTCCATTTGCAGCGTTAAGGTTTCCAGGAAATAAGATCCGCCCAGCGGATCAACCGTCTGCGTCACGCCCGATTCATAGGCAATAATCTGTTGAGTGCGCAGCGCAATGCGGGCCGCTTCTTCCGTAGGGAGGGCAAGGGCTTCGTCGTAGGAGTCGCAATGCAACGACTGGGTGCCGCCCAGGACCGCGGCTAAAGCCTGCAGCGCAACGCGTGCAATGTTGTTCATGGGCTGCTGCGCGGGCAACGACACTCCAGCCGTCTGCGTATGAAAACGCATTAGCCAGGTACGATGGTGCTTCGCGCCAAACCGCTCTTTCATGACTTTGCCCCAAATCTTGCGCGCGGCGCGGTACTTGGCTATCTCCTCAAAGAAATCGTTGTGGGCGTTGAAGAAAAAGCTAAGGCGCTGACCGAAATCGTCGACATCGAGCCCGCGACGCCGCGCCCACTCCACGTACTCGATGCCGTCATACAGAGTAAACGCCAGTTCCTGCAGCGCCGTCGAGCCTGCCTCCCGAATGTGGTAGCCGCTGATCGAAATCGTATTGAACCGCGGTGTGAACTTCGATCCGAACTCGAAAGTGTCGATCACCAGCCGCATCGATGGCGCAGGCGGATAAATATATTCCTTCTGCGCGATGTATTCCTTGAGAATGTCGTTTTGAATCGTGCCGGAAATCTTTTTCCAGTCCGCGCCTTGCTTCTCCGCCGCTACCAGATACATGGCCCAAAGCACCGACGCTGGCGAATTGATTGTCATCGACACGGTTGTCTTTTCGAGGTCGATGCCGCCGAAGAGAATTTCCATGTCTTCGAGTGAATCGATCGCTACGCCACACTTGCCCACTTCGCCTTCGCTTGCAGGATGGTCCGAGTCGTAACCCATTAGAGTGGGCAAGTCGAAAGCAACAGAGAGGCCTCCGCCGCCATGCTCGAGCAAGTACTTGTAGCGCCGGTTCGTCTCTTCCGGCGATGCGAATCCTGAAAACTGCCGCATAGTATAAAGCTTGCCGCGATATCCGGTGGCATGAATGCCGCGAGTGAATGGAGGCGCGCCGGGATATCCCAGGTACTCCTCCTCGCTCCAGTTCTCCGGGAGATCGGCCGGCGTGTAGAGGCGGCGAATGGGAATGCCTGAAATGGTTGTGAATCGCGCATGGGCATGCTCGTCAACGTTCACGCCGGTGGCGGCCCCAATCGGACGCTCGGCAGCTTTTTCAAGCGTGGGGGCAAGTATCTGTTCGGCCCAGTTCCTCTCAGCAGCGGAAGGATGGCGGTTGGCAAAAACGTCGGCGACGGGACTCTCGGTAACTCGCGGCTTAGGCGACTTCTTCTCCGGCATGGGAACCCCAGTAGTCTCTCCCGATGATAGGGAACCACTCCTCTGCGTGGCAAGGAGGGAGCAAAAGCCCGTCCGAACGACCAGTCGGTCAAAATGACTTCGTATCCCTACTGCGGCGGCTTACGCGAAAGCTCCCAGGCCTTGGCATATTTCCAGGAGACGTACCCCGCGTGATAAAGGTGCAACAGCAGGCCTTCGCGACCATCGAGAAATCCCAGACGAAAAAAATAGTTGTAGACGAACGTTGCCAGCGGTCGCAGAACAATCGCGTTGACGCTGAAAGCTTGCGCCTTCGCTCCTTCTACCTCGTTCCATACCGTCGAGTAGCGGTTCATGTGCTCTAGGTAGTAATACAAGCTGGGATAAGTGTAGTGAATCATTGGGTTGCGAAAGCGGCCAATGCGATTCTTGGGAACGCCTTTCAGTTCGACGCGATCATGCGGATCGCGCCCCGTAACGAATCCCATTCCTCGACGGAACAGCCGCAGCTTGGGATCAGGATAGAAACCTCCGTGCCGAAGGGCGCGTCCCAGAAAAAGATTCAGACGCGGCACCCGGTAGCCGTCGAGGGCATTGGGGTCTGAGAGCACATCGCGCATCTCCTGCGCCAGAGCGGGACTTATCTGCTCGTCGGCATCCAGCGATAGCACCCACGTCTGCGTGCAGTGTTCGATCGCGAAATTTTTTTGCGCCGCGTAACCCCGCCACGGCTCTACCACAACTTTGGCGCCGTATCGGCGCGCTATCTCGCAAGTCCGATCCGTCGATCCCGAATCCACGACAACAATTTCATCGGCCCACTTCACGCTCTCGAGAGTGCGACCGAGGTTTACTTCTTCATTAAGACTGACAATGGCTACGGAAAGAGGCATTGATATATTCAAGAACTCCGATTCAAGGATTCCGACCGATCAATGGATTGCGAACCAATGCAATTTTGTCTATCAATCGAAAATCAGCAAACAAGAATCGCAACGATGCATCAGTACTCTCGGCCGGCTGGGCTCTTGATTTTATCCGAGTTTGAGATCTCGGAACTCTGCGCTGCAACTATCGGTAACTTCTTGCGGCTGCGAACTTCTGAAAGCAAAAACACCGCCAGGATAAACAATTCTGGCTCGATGGGATGACGGTAGCGCGCATGCGGAAAGACGAAGTAATAAACCGTTGGATACGTCGCAACCAGTCCTGCAAAAAGCCACGCCCCAGGCCGCTTCTGGCGTATGGCGCGTCCCAGTCCCCAGATCGCCAGTATCGATGAGGCCAAAAACAGGGAACTGCGGAAGTCCCACGGGGCAAGGCTGTCGGTTGGCCGGGGCACGCCATTCCAGTAATAGAAAAAACGTTTCATGCTGATCACGGCGAAGCGCGCCGGATGCTCGCGGATCCAATCCAATGCCAGCCGCCTGCACTCGGCCTCGTAGCCGAGTTCTCCCAGTTGCTGAAACTTCTCAAACTCCAATTTGTTTAGATTGGGCTGCAAGGTTGCGAATAGCATACCGTCGGACAGTTTGTTGTTGCCAAGACGAAACTGCAATCCGAAGTCGTCGCGAATAAAAACAAAGCGCCCAAAGACCTCGTAGTTCCGTACCAGCCACGGAGAAAGAACCAAGAAGAACACAAACGAGGAGAGTACAACGCCGCCCAGCGATGGCAAACCGCGCCGGGATCTTCGCCACCATATCCACAGGCCGCAAAATGGCAGAAACGACAGCATCGCAGGATTGGCCAACGCTTCCACACCCCACAACGCACCCAAGAGCAACCATCCTCGCCAACCCCGCCACTGCTCCATTTCGAGTGAGAGCCAAAAAATCAGCGCCAGCATCAGCGGACTAAAAGTCGTGTCCCAAATCCAGTGAATCGACCAATACCACACGTATGGATTAAGTGCCCAGGCCCGTGCCGACCAGATTGCAACGCGTGGGCCGAAGGTTCGGTGCGCAATTAGAAAAACTGGAATCGTAGTGAGCGCGGTGAAGAAGCTGTTAATGGACAACAAAACCCACGCCGAGGCGTAGGTGTAGATGCCGAAAAGTTTGAAGACTCCGCCAATCAAATAGGGATAAAGCGGCGGCTCCCAGGCACTCGGGCCTGTCTTGCCTCCGTAAGGATTGCTGAAGCCCTCGCCCAGGGCGATAGATTGGCCCACTCGGCCCATCTCGAACCCAAATCCGAAGTGATCTTCTTGAGTGCGCGTGTGATATTGGCGGAAGACTCCGATCGCTGCCACTTGTAGGAGAAACGACAGCAACACCATCCACCAAACAGATCGAGGGATGGCAGCAAGGCTCGGGCGTTGCATCAAGGCCGAGTTTATCAGGTCTCGGCCGAAGGATGAGGCGGCGCGGCATGGCTGAGTTCCTCTAGAATTGTTTCAGGAAAAATGTTTAGCGTAGGGCATTCAAGCATCGTCGTTTTTTTTAGATGCTTCCCGCTCTGCGTCTGCGAGCAGCGCCCATGCCAGCTTGGCATCTTGGTTGTGCACCCAGAGAATTATGTCTGCTGGCAGTCCAGGAAGCGGCATTGGGCTTAGTTCGCACGCGATGCCGTTGTAGCGAAGCAGGCCACAAGCCAACTCGGCCTCGTCCCAGCGTTCGAACCGATCCAATTCAATTCGATTATTCGGATCGACGTAGCGCAAGGCTGGATCATCGTCAATGAAACGGCTTTCAGTCACGCTCGTAGAGTTTTCCTCCCCGTTCGCAGCATTGCATTGCGTATCACCGGTCGTGCCAACTGAACGCAACCAACGGCAACTTCTACTAGAGATAGTGAAATGAAGTGAGACGCTGAAGCGATCGGACAAAAACAAGACAATCTTGTAATGCTTTCGACCTATTTGGCTTGCGCCCAGAAGACTGAGCACGAGATCGAACCCTCCACCTAATCTTGGCTCCGTTTTCTGGCTGATCGTTTGAAGTGTCTCTTCACTAGCATGCTGATTCGGGAGTGAATGCGTCCCGCCCAAAGAGTCAGCAAAGGAAAAGCAGTGGTGGACGAAAGGGATGCGTGGAGCGAGCACCAGCCATCCACTCAACAAGAGAACGACTTCATCGCCGCACACGGGTTTGCGGAGTATGGAAAGTGGCATTTGGGCATCGACGATGAGGCCGATGAGGACACCAAGCAAAGGTACAAATTTCCTTATGGAGATTTCGAGAAGGTCCACCGCTGCGCAGTGCTTTCCGCGGAGTCTCGGGCAGGACAATACAAGAAATTCGATATTGAGCGTGCGGCCGCACACCTGCATGGCATGATTGAGGTACTCAGGCACAAGGTCGCCTGAGACACCGTTGGCTTTAACCATGGAGGAGCACGCCGCCCACCAGGCCGGCAAGCACCTTGCCCAGCGTGAGTGGCACACCTACCTTCATGCGGCTTTCGACTTACATTGCGAGCAGTCGGACTTGATGTCGTCCTTGTTGAGGCATAAGTAGTTTTCGAACCACTCCCACCAGCGGGGCTTCAGCAAGGCGACTCCGGACGCGGCCGTCTCCGCGCGAGCGACAGAACTGGGACGCAAGGTTACCTTGCCGCTGCCGGGAGCCGGATCAGAGAATACATTACTGATCCGGTGGGGAAAAAAGTCGGCAGCGCTCACTTGGTTTTCGCCTGACACACCGGTCGGATCTGTTGAAGTGGGAACTGGCTCGTCGGGCGGCGTGATTATGCGGTCAGAGCCCTTGAGGTGCATCACCGGATCTTCTTCCCAATACTCCTTAAATTCCTTTTCGTATTTCTCCATTCATCTTCTGACCGCAACGACTTCTGGTCATATCGCGGAGACTTTTCGATCTCCTGTCTCGTGACCCCGGCGGCCAGGCCATCGACGTCGGTTTCGTCGGCGAAAAACGCTGTCCGCGGGGAGCAGAAAGGTTTCAGCCTCCAACCAGCCACCGCTATCCACTACGAGGTAGCGAATCTCCATGGTATCGTGATCGAAGATCGCGTCATCTACCTTGCCGAGTTTCTCGCCGTCTGATCCGCGAACCGTAGTGCCACGGATATCGTGAACGTCGTCAGATACGGGTTGGGTTTCAAGACTGCCGTAATGAGCCATTCGATGCCTCCCTCTTACTTTTGCAATTTCCCTACATTAAAGACTGGGATGAAAGAAGGACAAAATCAATACGACAAGGTTCGTAGCCCCTTCTACATCTTCATATCTAAATTGGCGCTTGGATGGCCACAGTTTTGTTCCCGCGAGTGCTTCTCAACACGGCCATGTCTTGCGGAGCACCCTGTGTGCGCGGTGTTAGGTCTAAGGCTGGCCCGCTGGCGGCGGCTGCGATTGCGCAGGCAGTCCGTCAGGGCTCGTATTCTGCCGCGGCGCGACGTAGGGAACTTTTGGCAGATGCTTCACTTGGCCCCGCGTGGCGTCGGTCACGTCGATGCCGGAATCATCGAGCAGGAGCCCGGTGGCGCGCTCCAGTTCGATGCGCGATTTCTCGTAGGCTGCCTTGGCCGAAACCAGATTCGACTCGGAGGTGGTCAGCGTTGAAGCATCCTGCAGGATTGCGGTGGTAGTAGTGAGTCCGACTTTTAATTTCTGCTGATCGGCATCAAGCGTCTGCCGGGCAAAGTCGACCGCATATTGGGCCGCCTGCACTGCGGCGCGGTTCTGTTTCACGTCAAATTGCGCGTTACGCACTTCGATGCGAATCTGGTTTTCGAGCTGGTGCAGCCGCACCTGCGCCTGGCGGTATTCCAGTTCAGCTCGCACCTGATTGGCTTGCGCTTCCCGATTGCGCAGCGGAATGTTCAGCGAGAGTCCAACGCCTTTGTCGGGCGCGGTAGAGTTGACGAGTTGATTTAGAGTTCCGCCGTAGCCCACGGTATTGCTGGTTTGAAAAGGTGGCGGGGCGTTAGTGGGATTAAAACAGAAGGTGCTAGTGGTATTGTTGCAATTGGGAATGGCCGCGTTCACCGAGCCACCGACGCCAGAGCCGCCGTAGTATGCGAAGGCGTCAAGCGTGGGCAGCAAAGCATTGCGAACGGCCTTACTGCTGATGTCGCGGGAATTGAGATCGATCCGCGACTCAACCAGTTCAGCTCGGTGATCGAGCGCCTGATTGATCAGGTCTTGCGTTGGAACCACGGCTTCCTCTTGGGGGATCACCATGGTGGAAGTAGGAATCACGTCGGCTTCGGCTAGCACCGGATCTTCGATGCTGCGGCTGAGTGCATTCTTCATGAGCAGCTTTTGCAGTTCCAAATTGTTTTGCGCCAGGATCAGGTTCTGCTGGTCGGTTGATACCGTGCTCTGCGCGCTCACCACTTGTATGGGTGGCGCCGTGCCGACTTTCGCCTGCTGCTTGGAATCATCCAATGCTTTTTGCGCATAGGTGAGCGCTTCCTGCTGCACGCGCACGTTTTCGTAAGCGTAAACCAAGTCCCAGTACATATTCTCGATTTGATCGACGGTGGTGATGATCTGCAGCCGGAAGGCGACGTCAGAAATCTCGCGATTATTCTTCGCAATACGGATGAAGCGCAGGTTCGGAAGAGAACCAAAGCCTTGCAGAAGGTTTTGCGTAATCTTGAACTGGAAATTTGAGCTCAAGTCGGGAGTCAGCAAACTGGTGGGGCTGTTGGTTGTGACGTGAGTATTGTTGAATCCGGCTGATAGCGCCGTGCCCCATTGGAAGCCTTGCGTGTAGGCCACATCCGCAGTGTAAGTATTTTGCGCCAGGACTGGCACCGGGCTGAGAACGCTAGTGGATTCCGTATTGTCCTTGTCGAGCTGCAGCGTGCCGGTAATAATCGGGTCGAAGCTGGTGATGGGCGATCCAATACCGAGCGTGGAACTTACCAAGCCGTTGGTGCCGGTGCCGATGCCGCTGGCAGCGACGGTAGTTCCACCGGTGCCCGACCCCACAGTTCCTCCCAAGCCACCGACTCCGCCGCCCGGGGTGTTCTGCACAATGCCGGCGTTAACGCCAAGAATGTTGGCCCCGGATTTGGCCCGCAAGTAGTCAGTGTCGGCGATGTTGAGGTTGTAGCGCGCGATATCGAGGTCAAGGTTGTTCTCGAGAGTAAGCGCGACGGCGTCATCGATCGAAAGATAAATCTTGCCGTCGTGCATCAGAGAATCGATGCGTGGCGAGTTCCCCAAGTTCGGCGGTGGCAACTCTTGCGGCCGGTAGGGCAAGAGGATGTTTGGAAAAGCCGGGCGTGGCTTCGAGTAATCCTGCAAATGAATCAGTTGTGGCTGCGCTGGAACTGGTGCGGACTGCGGCACCGGAGCCGCGGGCACATCCTGCGCGCGCAGAAAAGGTCGCAACAATGTGCAACTGAGGACAGCAACCGCCGTCAACCAGAGCGCGGCTCGCCCCATAGCCGCAGTGGTTCGGGGCGAAGGCAAAGACATGGTTCGTCTCCTTAATTCAGAACGGTCATGCATCGATTTAAGAGTGCAAGAGAAGTTTGGGAAGTCGAATGCTGAAAACATAAGAGCGTCGTTCCATCTTAGCGGGAGCAAGCCGTAGACGCGGTTGGAGATTGTAAAGAATTGTTAGAAAACAGGCGCGGTTTCTGACGCGCCTGCTTTGGTTGCCGCTTTGCTACTGAGGCTGTTGCGGAGCGGATGTCTGCGGCATCGGCTGTGCCACCGATGGCAGATCCTTGCGGGGAGCAATATAAGGCACGCTGGGCATCCGCGTAACTTGGCCCTTGACGGCATCGTCGATGCTGATGCCGTTATGATCGAGCAAAGTGCCGGTGGCGCGGTCTAACTCGATGCGCGATTTTTCATACGCCACTGTGGCATTGACCAGAGTGGATTCGGCAGTCGCTAACTGGCTCTGATATTGCAGGACCAGCGTTGTAGTGGAGGTGCCGAACTGATATTTTTTCTGCTCGGCATCGAGTGACTGGCGGGCCAGATCCAGGGCCGCTTTCGCGGACTCCACGCTGGCACGGTTCTGCTGCACCGCATATTGCGCGTTGCGGACCTCGATCCCCACCTGATTTTCAATCTGTTGCTCACGCATCTGGGCTTGGCGATACTCCAGTTCGGAACGGATCTGGAGCGACTGCGCCGCGCGGTTGCGCAGCGGGATGTTTAAGGCAAGGCCTACACCCTTGTCGGGAGCGGCGGAAGTGACCAGATTATCGAGCGCGGAGCCGTAACTAACAGGCGCGCCGGAGTTGAATTGCGACGGGATGCTTCCCGGAGGAATACACAGGCCGCTGCTGGCGGCGGCGACACTTGTGCAGAACGGCGTAATCGGATTTAGCTGCCCGCCCAAGCCGGACCCGCCATAGTAGGCGTAAAGGTCGAGCGTAGGAAGCAGTGCGCTGCGCACCGCCTTGTTGCTGATATCCCTGCTGTTCAGATCGATACGCGACTCTACCAACTCGGCGCGATGCCGCAGAGCATCATTGATCAGATCTTCAGTAGGTACCACCTGCTCTTGCGCCGGAACCTCCATCGTGGAGGTGGGGATAACCTCGGCGGTGGCCAGCGTCGGATCCTTGAGGGTGCGGGTGAGCGCATTCTTCATCAGCAGCTGTTCCAATTGGAGATTGGTTTGCGCTGTTGTTACCAATTGCTGGTCCTGAGCGACAGTGCTTTGGGCACGGACAGTTTCGATCGGAGCCAGGCTACCGATCTCGACCTGTTTCTTCGTGTCCGATAAAGTTTTTTGCGCAAAAGCCAGCGATTCCTGTTGCACCCGCGAGTTTTCGTAGGCATAGACCAGATCCCAATAGATGTTTTCGATCTGATCGACTGAGTCGATGATTTGCAGACGGAACGCTACATCGGAAAGCTCCCGGTTATTCTTGGCGATACGGATGAAGCGGGTGTTCGCGGCAAAACCAAATCCTTGCAAAAGGTGTTGCGTGAGCTTGAATTGAAAATTCGTAGCTACCTCCGGCAGCAACGTGGTGAACGGCACATTGTTCGTGATATGGCTGTTGTTGAATCCAACCAAGATATTTGTTCCCGACGCCAGTTCCTGCTGGTAGGCGAAGTTGGCCGTGCCGGTGTTCTGATTTACGACCGGCACACCATTAAAGCCATTGGAGGATAGTTGAAAGGCCCGGTCCATTTGCAACGTCCCGGTGATGATCGGATCGAAGCTGGCAAGCGGAGGCCCCTGGCCGAGCGTAGAACTGACTAAGCCGTTGGTGCCGGCACCGATGCCGCCTGCGCCGAGACTGGTGCCGCCCGTAGAAGCGCCGGCAGTCGCTCCAATGCCGCCAATGCCGCCTCCGGGAGTGTTCTGCACGACGCCGGCATTGACGCCAAGAATGGACGCGCCCGCCTTAGCGCGTAACACGTCGGTATCGGCGATGTTGAGGTTGTAACGCGCAATGGCGATATCCAGATTGTTCTCGAGCGCCAGGGCGATGGCGTCATTGAGCGAAAGATAGAGTTTGCCGTCGCGCAAGAACTGATCAATGCGTGCTGTATTGCTCAAACGCGGAGACGGTAAATGCCGCGGGGTGTAAGGAGCAATCGGGTTGGGAAAGTGCGACACTGGCTTGGAATAATCCAGGATTGGAAGCGGCCGCGTTTCAGGAGTGTTTTGCGGGACCGGTGCAGCGGGTGGCTCCTGGGCCCAGCAGGCGAGGATCAGAATGGAAAATAAACCGTTGGCGATTGTCAGCCGCTTCACTAAGCCTAAACGTGGGAATGGCATCTACGCATCTCCGTTCATTAAGAGCTTGCAGCAAAAGGACTTGGTTACAACCTGAGACAGTGTGGAGCTAGACGAAAAATGAAAACCTTCTACTCTGACGTTGGTACGTAACGAGCGGCTCCTGGGTTCCTTAAAAAAGGGAAATCCGGATAAGTGCGCGAAAATCCCACCGCAATCGATTTAGCCATTCGTTCTCTGGCACGCTGAGACCGGTCCGAACGACAAATTCCGTTCGGGAGGAATGTTGAAACGCACTAGTATATCTGAGGCCACGTTCGTCCCTTCACAGTGCTGGAGCAAATCGAACTGATACGGTGCCGGCAACGGTCGAGCGCGTGCCGGATGAGAGATCACACAGCAACGCGGAAAGCATCCGCCCCATGAAACAAGTTGGATGAAAAGGCGTGATTGTCGGATTCGAAGATCGCATGCGTAACCTCAAACTGATTCTCTCCTACGACGGGTCGGACTTCGCCGGTTGGCAGATACAGCCAGACGCGGTGACCGTTCAGGGGACACTTGCTTCAGCCATTGGACGAATTACCGGTGAAAAGGTACTGCCGCAGGGGTCGGGGAGGACGGACGCGGGAGTGCACGCGCTGGCACAAGTTGCCACATTTGCTACCGAATCTTCGGTGCCGATCGCGAATTTTGTGAAAGCCTTGAACGATGTTTTGCCGGCATCAGTGCGGGTTCTCGAAATAGAAGAGGCTGATGCTGATTTCCATGCACGCAAGTCGGCCCTTCGAAAGACTTATCGGTACCGGATTTATCGGGAAGCCGTTTGTCCGCCGTTTTTGGCCAGGTATGTGTGGCACTATCCTTTTCCTTTGCGCGAGCAGGCGATGCTGCGAACGGCCGCACTCGTGGAAGGGGAGCACGATTTCACCTCGTTTGCCGCGGTGGATCCGGAACGGGGAGGCGATGGCGGGCCGGCTTCGAATCTGCGCCATATTTTTTCGTCTCGCTGGGAGCGGCAGGAACAAGAGTTCGTGTATACGGTCAGCGGATCGGGCTTTTTGCATCACATGGTGAGAAATCTTGTAGGCACGTTTATTCTGGTGGGCAAGGGAACACTGCAGGCCGATGATGTTACGCGGATATTGGAGGCACGCAGCCGGTCAGCCGCGGGAGCGACAGCGCCAGCCAGCGGTTTGTATCTGGTGAATGTGGAATACTGAACTGGGTCCGCAGCGAACATTTCTGTAACTAAAATTTCTCGCAGTATATATGGACAGTCACGAGGAAACATAGCAAGCTAAATCCTTTCTCCAGATTTATAAAAAATGGGTACTGATGTTCAAATCGCGGTACGCAAGGTTGTCTCGGTGAACCCGGCGACCGGCGAAGTTCTGCGCGAGTTGGAGGGCACCGGCGAAGATGAAGTTCGCGCGGCAGTGGCGAAGGCACGTGCAGGCCAGAATGCCTGGGCCGAGATGGGCGTACGTGGACGGATTGCGGTGTTGCGCGAATTTCAGCGCAGACTTCTGGAAAAGAAGATAGAACTCGCCGAAATTATCACTCAAGAGGCGGGCAAGCCCGTAGCCGAAGCTCTGACCACGGAAGTGTTGGTAGTCCTCGACACGACGCGGTTCCTGATCGACAACGCCTATCGCCTGTTGCGCGACGAGGCGCTTCCGCACGGAAATCTTGCCGCCAAGCTTAAAAGCGGGCGGCTGGTGCGCGAGCCTTATGGTGTGGTCGGGATCATCTCGCCGTGGAATTATCCCTTTTCGATTCCCGCCACCGAGGCTCTGGCGGCGCTGGTAGCGGGCAATGCGGTGGTACTGAAGCCCTCGGAATTTACTTCTCTGGTTGCTCTGGAACTTGAATCGCTGTTGCACCAAGCGGGGGCGCCCACGAGTGTTTTTCAGGTAATGGTGGGCGATGGCGCCACGGGCGCGGCGCTGATTCATTCACCAATCGATAAATTAGTGTTCACTGGCAGCATGTCCACCGGCAAGCGCATTGCGGCAGCTGCGGCAGAACGGCTGCTTCCCGCCGTCCTGGAGTTAGGCGGCAAGGATCCCATGCTCGTGCTTGACGATGCCGATGTAGACGTGGCCTCGAGCGCGGCAGTGTGGGGAGCATTCCTGAATGCCGGGCAGACTTGCCTGTCGGTGGAGCGTTGCTATGTGCATCGACCTCTGTATAGAGAATTTCTTCGCGCGTGCGTTGAAAAGACAACGCAGCTCCGCGTTGGCCCGGGAGTCCACAACGGCACCGATATAGGCCCGATGATTCATGAGCGACAGTTGCGGATTGTAGAGACGCACGTTGAAGATGCGGTGGCGCGCGGAGCGCGCATTCTGGTTGGAGGATGCCGACTCCCCGAACTTGGACGGAATTTTTATGCGCCGACGGTGCTGGCCGATGTGACGCACGAGATGCGGATCATGCGAGAGGAGACATTCGGTCCGGTGCTTCCAGTCATGGCTTTTGACAGCGACGAGGAAGCAGTGCGGCTGGCTAACGACTCGGAATTTGGGCTGTCAGCAAGTGTTTGGACACGCAACCGCGACCGCGGCGAGCACCTGGCGCGACGCATCCAAGCGGGCACAGTCATGGTGAATGATGTGATTTCCTGCTTCGGCATCAGCGAGGCCCCACATGGAGGCGTGAAGTCGAGCGGAATAGGCCGCGCTCACGGACGCTTCGGTCTCGAAGAAATGGTACAGCTGAAGTATTTGGATACAGACCGCGTACCCGCAATCAAGAAAGTCTGGTGGTACGGATACGGCGCGAGCTTCGCGCGACACATGGCAGGGTTTATCGATTTCCAGTTTTCTGGAAGTTTAACGAAACGCCTGCTTGGAGCGTTGCGTGCCGCCGGCGTAGTGCGAAACAAGAAGCTATGAATCCCGAGCTGCGAAAATTGGAAACCGAAAACTTAAGGCTGAAAGGCAATCCATGAGCAATTCTTCCAATTCAGATCCGAAGCGTGAGTTGCTGCGGCACGCCCTAGCCACCATCGCCTATCGTGGAGAAAAGGCGATCCGCAACACACCCGACGGTTTTTCCCTGTTCCAGGCCGGCCACGGCGTGCGCCCGCCGGGTCAAATTCTGGCGCACATTGGCGACCTCATGGATTGGGGGTTCTCGATTGCAATCGGAGAGCGAGCATGGCACGACTCCGAGCCGCTGCCCTGGCCAAAGGAAGTTGATCGGTTTTTCGCGGCTTTGAAAAAGTTCGACGATTTGCTTGCTTCGACCGACCCATTGCACGCCACTCCGGAAAAACTTTTGCAGGGCCCAATTGCTGACGCTCTGACGCACGTCGGTCAGATTGCAGTTCTGCGTCGCATGGCGGAGAAACCGTTGATGGGGGAGAGTTACTATGAGGCGGAAATTACATTAGGGCGCGTAGGGGCGGCGCAGGCTAAGCCGAAGTGGGAATTTTAGTTCGAACTGGCTGCTCTGATACTGCTCCGGATTCTCAGCAGCACGTTGATTCTCCCGACCAGAGGCCCGGCACACTACATCCCATGCTTTGGCCTCGCCTGTGCTTCGAGTACAATGAGGCTCGTAGGGCCGAATTCAGCGGCGAGACCGCGAGAACGAGGGTAAGTCTTTGGCGACTGGCGAAATTACCACTCCGGGCACGCAAACTCCTCCCCAGCTTCCCCATCACAAGGTAAAGATCAAAAAGAATGGGCAGCGCGCCTGCAATGAGAAAAACGAAAAAGGCAAATTCTGCGGCGGACACTTGAAGCGCTGGTTCTACGCTATCGATGTGACCGAAAAGGCTTGCGGCGATGCGGAAAAGGCCTGGGGACCGGATGCCGAGGTCTATCGTTGCGAACACTGTCAGACGCTTTATTTACCGAATCCCGCGGAAACCAAAGTTAACGTGGCCGGGCAAGGGATGATTTCGGTCTTTGGCCTAACGTTGCCGCCGAAAGAGAAATAGGCAAGACATAAGGGAAGAGATTGAACCACTAAGGACACGAAGGCGCACAAAGGAATTCCTTTGTGATACTTCGTGTCCTTAGTGATTGATGGATTTGCGATCATTTCGTGATGAACACTTCCGAACTCATTTACGACTGGAATAAGAATTATCCTCCGGGGTTGAAGCCGCCGGGGCCGGTACTGCTCAATGATGAGAGTTTGCGCGATGGCTTGCAGTCGCCGTCAGTTCACGATCCCTCGATTCCAGAAAAAATTGAAATCTTGCACCTGATGGAAGCTCTGGGAATCGACTCGCTCGATCTCGGATTGCCGGGGGCGGGCGCTCGCGCAGTCGCGCATGTAACCGCACTGGCGCAAGAAATCGTCGCACACAAGATGAAGATTCGCGCCAACTGCGCGGCGCGAACCCATGAGAACGATATTCGCCCCATCGCCGAGATCGTGCAAAAGACGGGGCTTCCAATCGAGGCTGCGACCTTTATCGGCTCCAGTCCCATCCGTCGTTTTACCGAAGGCTGGTCCGACGACTTTCTTTTGCAGACTACAGAGAAGGCCGTAAAGTTTGCGGTTTCGCTCGACCTCGAAGTGATGTACGTCACGGAGGACACGAGCCGCTGCGATCCCGAAACCGTGAAGCGTCTCTACTCGACGGCGATCAATTGCGGGGCACGGGCCATCGCGATCTGCGACACCGCCGGCCACGCAACGCCCATGGGCGCGCTGGCGCTGGTGCGCTTTGTGATTACGGAGGTGGTGAAGCCTTCCGGCGAAAATATCCGCGTGGACTGGCACGGCCACAGCGACCGCGGCCTCGCCATCGCCAACTCGATGGCGGCGTTGATCGCCGGAGCGAACTGCGTGCACGGTTGCGCCATCGGCCTGGGCGAGCGCGTGGGCAATACGCAAATCGACCAGATGCTTGTGAACTTGAAGCTGATGGGTATTGCGCCGTGGGAGCAACAGGACCTCACCAAGCTGAAGCAATACTGCCAGGCGGTTTCACGGGCCACGGGCGTGCCGATTCCGGCGAACTATCCAGTGGTAGGCGACGATGCTTTCCGCACCGCGACGGGCGTGCACGCGGCGGCGATCATTAAGGCCTATCACAAAAATGATGCCGTGCTCGCCAATACGGTTTATTCGGGTGTGCCTTCGCATGTGTTCGGGCTGGAGCAGATCATCGACATCGGCCCCATGAGCGGAAAATCGAATGTGCTGTTCTGGCTGGAACGCCGTGGCATTCCGGCGACCGACGATCTGGTCGACCGCATTTATCAACGCGCCAAAGCCAGCGATCACACGCTGAGCGACGCCGAGATTGTAGAGTGCCTTCCCGCAACCGTGAAGCAAAACTAGAGCGACGCGAATCTAAGTTTTATGCCTGAAACAACCTCTATTACTTCTGCTTCAATGCGCCACGCAATTCTCGGAGCCGGCGGCGTCGGCGGCTTGATGGGCGCTTGCCTGGCACACTCAGGGGCTTCTGTCACTCTCGTGGTCCGGCGCGAGGCGCTCGCGCAGTATCCTAAGCAACTTCACCTGGAAAGCCCCTTCGGCAATTTCGAGGTGAATGTTGCCGTCGCCGCAGAAGTTCCTCCAGTCGACGTGCTGTGGATTACAGTAAAGGCCACGCAGTTGGATTCGGCGCTCGGTGCGCTCAAAAATCCTGATGCGGTGCGGGCCATCGTTCCTCTGCTCAACGGCATTGACCACGTTCCCTTGCTCCGCGCCAAATATGGCTCAGACCGCGTGATTCCGGCGACGATCGCGGTCGAGACTGAGCGCGTCAGTCCGGGACACATCGTTCAACGGTCTCCTTTTGCTCGCCTGAACGTGTTGTCGGCCGGGCGGGCGTTGCTTGGGAGCACGGTCGATCCGCTTCAACAACTTGGCTTTGAGTGCCGCTTCATCGATGATGAGCCGACGTTGATGTGGGGCAAGCTGGTGTTTCTCGCCCCGTTCGCGCTGACGACAACCGCCGCCGATAAAACTGTCGGCGAAATCCTTTCCGATCCAGAGTGGCGGAGTCTGGGAGAGGCTTGTATTCGAGAAGCCTGCGCCGTGGCTGTGGCCGAGGGCGCGAAAGTTAATGCTGAGAAGGTGCTCTCAGGAGTGGCGGGAATGCCGGGAAGCATGCGCAGCTCTATGCAAAAAGACGTTGCGCAGCACAAGACTCCGGAACTAGACGCAATTGCGGGCCCCATCCTTCGCGGCGCGCGGCGGCACGGAATTGAAGTTCCAGCGACAAAGAAACTGGTGGCCGCAGTGGAACAGCGGGCGGGACTTATGACGGGTCGGCTGGCTTAAGGATCTGGATCAAAAAAATCACAGATCGATTCGATAAAATATCTCAAATCAATCGCTTAGCGAAAACTGCTCTTCTGGAGGCGTTTTAAAATATTGATTGCAAATGGCTTACCTGTAAAATATCTGCAATCAATGGTTTAGCTGTCAGCCCCGTCCGCAGACTATTCTAAATCGTTCGAGCAAGCGAGTCGCGCGTAAAATATTGTGCCGGAGGAGCTGGCCGAGAGGTATTTCGATAGTCAAAAAACTAATGCCCTGACGATCAGAGCGTGCGGCACTGCGTCCGCCTGAACCGTGATCGCGCGATTGCAAGGTTGGTTGGAGAAATGCGGCTAACTTCGATTTTCAGCGTCTGCGCTGAGACTCGCTGAACCAATCTTTTTGAGCCAAATCTATCTTCTTTGAGGTCCTTCCAAGCCTTCGTTCTCGGATGTTTCTCAAGTTGTTTCGCGACGACGGAACGCAGGTCGCGGACCATCTTGTAGAGCACGCCGTGGTCGTACCTCCCTTCGCTATTCGCAAACTCTTGATACTTCTTCCGGTAGTGATTCATTCCACCCCTTGATGATTCCTATCGCCAACGGACGATAGCTTTTTTGAAGACTCTACTTCTTTTGGGGCTTCGGCGTTTCGTCTCTTATGTTCTTCTACCTCCGACTCTAAACTAGAAATCTTCGACTCTAGGTCAGGAATATGCCACCATCCTTCGATGGTCTTGGTCATAATTTTCGATTGTCTCATCGCCGTCGAACGTCCGGCCTCGGTTTGAAGGTGGCTGACCAAAGCAGGTTCCTCACCGAGCCTTCAGCTCGGTTCGGAATGACAAAAATTGAAGGGTTGGCTTGGTGTGCCGCAAGACGTGGTGCAGCCGGCATTAGTATGGAAAGCGGAGGCACCGCCCCATATGTTCATTTCGCGGCCGGTTGGATTTGTGAGTAGTCCGTACAAGAACGCTAACGAGATTCCCAAGGGGCTTGGCGCGAAACACGACGCCGATGGTGTGCTCAAGATCCTACCCGAGTTTGAGGCGGGGCTCACCGACATCGAGGGCTTCTCACACCTCATCGTCATCTGGGAGTTCGATCGCTCTCACGGATTCGAACTGCTTGGTACACCGCCCTCTGACAATCGGCGGCATGGCGTGTTTGCAACTCGATCTCCGCGGCGACCGAACCCGATTGGCCTGACCACTGTCGAACTGCAGCGCCGCGACGGCATCGAGCTGCACGTCCGGGGCGTCGATATGCTCGATGGAACGCCTATTCTCGATATCAAACCCTTGCTGTCGAGCATTCCGCCCGAAAAACTGCGCCGAGGCTGGCTAGCCGAAGCTGAGGCACGGCAGAGTCGATGATGTAACAACGTGCGGCGGAAGCGAACCCCGGGGGCCGAAAACCGTGTCCTTTCAGACGCCGGGCCGCACGACGGAAGTCGTGCCCTTCCCGTTTCGTGGCGGGTGAACCGGATTTTCCGTCGCCTTCTCCCAGGGCACTTCCATTTCGCTCCCCACGTTGTAAGATGACCCATAACTTCCCATGAGCCCCATTCCCCAGCGTACGGATATGCCTGATGTGGCGCCAACAGTGCAACAGGACGTGGCGCGGCTGGCGGCTTCGCCGGAGATAAGGTCGGCGTTTAACTGGCTGCGCACGCAAGAGCCACAACTGGCGCAGTGGCAAATGGAGATGGCGCGGATTCCGGCGCCTCCGTTTGGCGAGTCGGCGCGCGGGGCATGGCTGGCAGAGCGATTTCGCGAAGTCGGCCTCGACGATGTTCGCATCGACGATGTGGGGAACGTCTTCGGTATTCACCCCGGATTCGGGCAGCGCTACGTGGCGCTCAGCGCGCACATCGATACCGTGTTTCCCGCGAGCACGCCGCTGAATGTCCGGCAGCAGAGCAGCCGGCTTTATGGGCCGGGAGTCTCCGACAACGGCGCGGGCGTGACAGCGATGCTGGCGATTGCTTCGCTACTGCGCTCCGTTCGCCTGCGGCACGCGCTGCCGTTTGTATTCATCGGGAATGTGGGCGAAGAGGGCGAGGGAGATCTGCGCGGCATGCGGCACATTTTTTCCACGCCGCGTTGGAAGGACTCGATCGCCTATAGCGTGGTGCTCGATGGCGCAGGCTCTGACACGATTGTCGCCGAGGCCCTTGGCAGCCGGCGTTTTGAGGTGATCGTCCGCGGCCCGGGCGGGCATTCGTGGAGTGATTTTGGCGCGCCTAACCCGATCGTGATTCTATCGCGAGCCATCGATACATTTGCGGCAACGCCCGTGCCTGCGACTCCGAAAACAACTTTTAATATCGGTGTGATTCGCGGGGGCACATCGGTGAATTCAATCCCCGAGTCGGCCAGCATGAAGGTGGATATACGCTCCACTTCGATGGCTGAGATGGAGCGTCTGGAGCAAATCCTTCGTTTAGCTCTGAATCGCGCAGGGGAAGACGAAACGCTCGCAGCCGAGATGCGGTCGCCAGTGCAGAAACGTCCTTCGGGAGTGAATTGCGAAGTGGTGGCTATCGGAAACCGTCCGGCGGGCGAACTCGCGACCGGCGCCCGGATTCTGCATGTGATTCGGGCGGTGGATGCGCAGCTCAACAATGCCGCACAGGTACAGCGGGCGTCGACCGACGCCAACATACCGCTGTCGCTTGGGCTGGAGGCCATTGCCATCGGCGGAGGCGGTTCGGGAGGCGGAGCTCATACTTTGCAGGAATGGTTCGACAGCAACGGACGCGAATTAGGGCTGAAGCGAATTTTGCTGACGCTGCTCGTGCTAGCGGGATCGGCAGATACCGGGGCGGCCGATAACGGGGAGATTCGTGAGCGCAAGATCTAAACTTTTTCAAAACAAAATCTTATCCGTCCCGGCAATTACGAAATTCAGGCTCGTCAGCGCTTTCATCTGCGTAACTGCGTTCCTCTGTTCCGCGCAGGCGCAGAATCCAGCATTTCCTGGGGCTGGTGATTCGAAAAGCAAAGCCGACGTCATCTACATTCACGGCAATGTGTACACCGGAGTCCCGGCGACAGCGCAGAGCAGCGCGATAAGCCGTGAGGAGGCTATCGCAGTGCGCGGCGACCGCATTCAGGCCGTAGGCAAGACGGCGGAGATCGAGAAACTAAAAGGTCCACAAACACAGGTCATCGACTTGGGCGGACATTTTGTCATGCCAGGTTTTAATGACGCGCACTTGCATTTGGCGGACGCCGGGTTAAAAACGCTGAATGTTGACCTGACCGGAGTGATGACGCTGGACGAATTTCGCCAACGCCTGCGAGCGAAAGTGGAGAGGGCCAGTCCCGGCGAATGGATTCTGGGCGGAGGCTGGGACGAGACCCTGTGGCCGGTCAAAACGCTGCCCAATCGCGAGGATCTGGATCAAGTCTCGGGTGGACATCCGGTTTTTCTTGATCGAGTGGATTGGCATCTTGTGGTGGCGAACACACGGGCGCTGCAGCTGGCGGGGGTTTCCAGGGCCAGCCGGGATCCCCAAGGTGGCCGGATTGATCGCGACGCCAAAGGGCAGCCAACCGGAATTTTGCGTGATACCGCGCAGCTTGTCGTTCATGCTGTGATTCCGCAACCGACACACGAACAGCGGCGGCGCGGTATCCAGGTTGGGCTCGCCGACCTGGCTGCGCATGGTGTGACTTCCGCACAAGATTATTCTCCGGACTGGCAAAATTTCCAGATATACGAGGAATTAGAGAAAGAGGGCAAGCTGACGACTCGCATTTCCGAATGGCTGCCTTTCGACGAATCCATCGAAGATCTGAAGAGCAAGCGCGACTCGCATCCGCAGTCAGACTTGATGCTGCACACGGGCATGCTAAAGGGCTTTATGGATGGGTCGCTTGGCGGCCACACCGCAGCCCTGCTTGAACCCTACGCGGACGATCCGCAGAATTCCGGTTTGCCGCGCTACGAAGCAACGAAGCTCAACGAAATGGCCAGGGAGCGCGTGCTGGCTGGCTTCCAGCTTGGATTCCACGCCATCGGCGACAGGGGTGTCCAGATGGCGCTGGATGCGTTTGCAGAAGGCGAAGAAGCCGCACGCGAGCAGAAAGTGAAGGCTCCCAACGGAGGTGAGGATTTTCGACTGCGCGTCGAGCATGCCCAGGTCACCACCTCCGCACAAATCGCGCGCTTCAGAGAGTTGAACGTGATCGCCTCGATGCAGCCGAGCCATGTGCTCACAGACATGCGCTGGGCAAAGGACCGGGTGGGGCCGAAACGCGCCGCCACGTCTTATGCTTGGGCTGCGTTTCTGAGTCAGGGAGTGAGCCTGGCCTTTGGTACGGACTACCCGGTTGAACCAGTCACTCCGTTCCGCGGCCTGTACGCGGCCGTAACGCGCAAGAGCGAAGATGGCAAGCAGGAGTATTTCGCGGAGCAAAAGCTCACCATCGACCAAGCCATCGCGGCTTACACAACCGGCTCAGCATTTGCGGAATTCGAGGAGCACGAAAAGGGAAAAATCGTAGTTGGAATGCTGGCAGATTTTGTAGTGCTCGACCGCGACGTGACAGCCGTCCCTCCGAGAGAGATATTGGCTGCAAAGGTTCTGCGCAGTGTGGTGGGCGGTAAAACCGTTTACGAAAATAAACAGCAGCCAATAGCGAGCGGCAAGTAACAACGTGGGAACTGCTCGTCCCAAACCTTTCTAATACCAATCTTTAGGTCGAAGCGACTCCTTTCCTCCCCATAAAACGAAATATCCGTTTCGAGCGTCTAAGTGAGTGTTAAGTCGGGCAAAAATTATGGTGTCTTGCGCTCCGGGCTAACCGGTGCTGAGGTTTCCCGGGCGCGTATAATAAGAGGCTTGTAGATATTGGAGGAAGTTTGCATATGGATTCGCGGGGAATTTGGGTGCGTTTGAAGACCCGTCGATGGATTTATTCGTTCAGCATTGTCGCGACGCTGGCACTGGGCATCTTGATCGGCACGGTCGTTTCTTTTGGAGTAAAGGGCAAAGAAGGCCAGAAGTCTTCCGATGCGACTCCGCTAACGGTTCCGGCGCCGCAGCAGCTCTCGAATGCGTTTTCGCAGATCGCCAAGCAGACGGGACCGAGTGTGGTCAATATCAACACCGAATCGACCATTAAGAGTCCACATCGCCGCCGTGGCGGCGAGAGCCCCGACGATGACGACAACGGCGGTGGCAACGGAGGGATGGACGACTTTTTCAACCGCTTCTTTGGCGGTCCCGGCGGCCAGGGTGGCCAGGTCAATCCGTTTGGCGGGGGGGATGGCGGCTCGATTCGAGAGCGCTCACTAGGCTCCGGCGTGATCGTTGATGCGAAGGGCTACATCGTCACCAACCGTCATGTGATTGAGAAGGCAGACCGTATCCGCGTGCGCCTGCAAGACGATCCCCCGGGCGTGCAGCATGAAGCCAAAGTCATTGGACAGGATCAGGAAACCGATCTAGCGGTCATCAAGATCAACCTGGACCGCCCAGTACCGGTGGCCAAGTTGGGGAACTCGGATGGCATGGAGGTTGGGGATTGGGTGCTGGCCATCGGCAGTCCTTTCGGCCAGGTGGGCACGGTGACCGCCGGTATTGTTTCCGCCAAGGGCAGGGATATCGTTCCCGGCCGCCAATTCCAGTCATTCATTCAGACTGACGCCGCCATTAACCCGGGCAATTCCGGAGGACCCCTCGTAAACATGAATGGCGAGGTGATTGGCATCAATACGGCGATTTTGAGTGAGACCAACGCCTACGCGGGCGTGGGTTTCTCGCTTCCCTCGAATACTGTTGTGCAGGTTTACAACCAGCTCATTGGACCTGAACATCGAGTATCACGCGGATCGATTGGCATTACGTTTGACTCGGTAGAAAATCCAGCGATTGCGCGGGTTTATGGCAACGGCTCAGGCATCACCGTGTCGAGCGTTGTACCGGGCAGCCCGGCCGACCAGGCGGGCATGAAGGTGGGCGATACCATTACCGCCGTCGATGGCAAGAAAGTGATCAAGGGAGCGGAGTTGGTGGCGGATATCGCATCCACCAAGCCAGGAGCGAAAGTGACGCTGAGCTTCATCCGAAACGGGAAAACCCAAGAAGCCGCGGTAACGGTTGCCGACCGCGCCAAGTTGTTTGCCGCCCGCCTAAACGAGGATGACAACGGCAACGACGAGAACATGCCTAAGCAGAGCAAGTTCGGCGTCACCGTGCGCAAGTTGACTCCGGAAATGGCTGAGCGATTGGACATGCCCGCTGGAAAGGGCGTAATCGTTCAGGATGTAAAGCCGGGATCGTTTGCCGAGGACGTGAATCTGAATCGCGGAGACGTGATCCTCGAGGTCAACAAGCAACCCGTCAACAACGAAGAAGATTTTGCCAAGGTTGAGTCCTTCATGAAGAGCGGACAGGACGTAGTATTTCTGGTGCGCCCGCGCGGCGCGTCGCGCCAGGACGGAACCGTCTTCTTGCCTGGGACACTTCCGTAACCAGACAGCCCCAACAGGAACTGGCATTCCCTCTATCCATGAAGGATGATTGCAATGCCGGTTCCCGTTGGGCTTTGCTTTTTTGCCCGGAGCAATTGCGGTAAACGCAGTCGGGCGGCGCCGCTTCTAAAACTCTGAGGGTTTTAACTTTGCGACGAAGGTCCTGGAGAAAAGTGCGGAGCGCATGGTTTTCCGCAAGCTGTGCTCTGGCTCTGATTTATGCTGCCACGGCGCCACATGCGACCGTCGCGCAAGAGACTGAGTCCACTTCGAAGGTCATCGGTAGTAACCGAACTCAAACCCAAAACCAAACTGCGAATCGGGCAAATACTGCAACCAGCAGCACGAAAGCGAGCACATCCTCCCCGGCCAAAACCCGCCCTAAGTCGACCACTTCGGCCGCGGCCCCCACAGGCAAGTCGAAGCAGGCAAGTGCGCGAAGGAAGGGTAAACGCAGGACGGCTGCGCGCGGCCAGCAGAAAATTGACTCGCAGCGGGCGCAAGCTATTCAAGAAGCCTTGATCCGCGAGCACTACCTGAGCAGTGAAGCTGCCGGAACCTGGAATCAAGCGAGCGAAGATGCCATGCGACGCTATCAGGCCGACCACGGCTGGCAATCCAAGACTGTGCCTGATTCGCGCGCTCTGATCAGCCTCGGGCTGGGCCCGAGCCACGACCATCTGTTGAATCCTGACAGTGCAATGACGACTGCGCCGACCGCTCCGCACGCGGCGTCTTTAACTCCTGCGTCGCACAGCGCAGAACCGGGAGCGCCCATCAACACGACACCGGCTACAACCCCCGGTCAGGATGGGTCAGGCCCGCAGTAGCATCGGCGAGCGGACTGAAACAGACTTGGCATCCCGAGCCTAGCGAGGGGACCTTGGTCTTTGCTCGCGACGGCAACCCTCATGGCGCAAGCAAGAACCAAGGTCCCTCGCTGCGCTCGGGATGTCAAGTTATTTCGATGACAAGGTGTGAGGAGATATATTCTATCCGCCGTTCGTCTTGCGGTACGCGCCCATCACAGGTCGCGGGAAGTATGGCAAAGCCTGCGACTGGATGATGGCTCGAGGATTGCCCTCGACTAAGGCTTGCGCCACTTCTTCACCATAGAGTTTTGCCACAGCATCGCGAGCCATGGAAAGCATGGGCGTACGCTTCTCGGTATCGTGCGCATCTGTGGCCAGCACTTGGACCGCGTCGTGCTCCAGCAGCCAGTGCGCGGCCCGGCGAACCCGTTCTCCCCAAAATCCAGTGAGCGCGGATCCGGTCACCTGAATCACGCAACCCAGCTCGGCCCACTCAACCACGCGCTGCAGATTCTCGCGCAGAATCGGATTGCGTTCGGGATGGGTGATGATCGCAGTGATCCCGCGGTCGCCCAGCTTAAGAAAACAGTCCGTGGTTTGTTGCGGCACGCCGTAATTGCTCAGTTCGACCAGCATGTAGCGCGTGCCTTCAATGGTGTAGCGCGCAGGATTGGCCAGCACATCCTGCAAGTTCTCGTAAGAGAGATGGAAGTCGCAGCCTAAGCTGATCTTGATCCCGTCGCCGACGAGTTGCTGCAGATGAGCGACCAGTCCCTGAAGATACGGGCGGTCGTAATGGTAGCGGTCGTTGGCATGAGGAGTGGCGACCTGGTGCGTGATGCCGTCAGCTGCGGCCATGCGGCACATCGCGACGGAAGTTTCCCAAGACTTGGATCCGTCATCTACCTCCGGAAGGATGTGAGAGTGAATGTCGACCACGGTTTGTTATGAACGCCAGCACGCCAGCGGTGTTGCGCTTGCTCTGATTTAAGCAGATTCGCGGGGAAAGAGAAAGGTCAGGAGCTTAGATGCAGATGACGCGGAGTGGAGATTGAGGATTCGGGGTCGGAGGTCGATTCTCTTACCAGATGGTGGGAAGCGCGCGAGAATTCCGGATCTCCCGGTCAGCAGTGATCAGTGGCATGCCTTCCACCAAAGCCGTAGCCCCGATGATTCGATCGGCCGGATCCTTCGGATAAGCCGCTGGAAGCGAAAGCGCTCGCAAGGAAATTCGCCCGCTTATCGGCAGGACCACAAATCGGCGTTCCACCTCGGCCAAGGCCGATTCGATGCTAATCGCGAAGCGGGTGCGCTCTCGGTTGAAAATCCTGGCTAGTTCAAAAAGAGAGATGTCCGAAATAGCCAAGCCTTCGCCATTCTGACGCGCCTTTTCAATAGCAGATCTCGCCTGCTTTGAGATTCGAGCCTCGTCGAAAGCCAGCCAAACGACGACATGCGTATCGACGAGGATCAATAGAGATCGCCCCACTCCTCAGGACTAAAGACCGGAGAAACAACATCTCCAGTAACCTTACCTTTGCCGCGGAGAAACCCGAATATGTCGTCAGTCTCTTTATCCGCCGGGATGAGCTTTGCCACGGGCTTGCCGCGTTTGGTGATCAGAACGGCTTCCCGCTTGGATTGAACTTCATCCATAACTGCCAGACAATGGACCTTAAACGCGCCCGCCGCCATCTTTTTCATGAAAAAACATCCTATTTGATCATGGTCATTGTACCATAGTCGTGATGTAAACCAGGTCCGCGGAGGGCAGCGAGACGAAAACTCTCTACCACCGAGACCGCGCCAGCGCAGTAATAAGGGAATTGCAACCTTCAGAGAAGTCTTGCCGCAATGGACTGGTCGGTGTAGTTGTTCGCGAACTCGGGATGCTCGGTGGTAAAGAACGGCGCCCCGTTTTTCAAAGAAGCGGAATCACAGGGCACCGCCGCATTGAGCTCCAGAACTATTTACTTGGAAGGTAACTTAGGTCGGAACGGAATTTGATGATTTCGCTTGTCTCCTTCTCCACTGAATGGTCGATTCGATCAACAATGGAGTCTGCCTCGGCTGGTCCGAAGGCTTCTTGGAGCATTTCGCGGAAAGGCTTCACGTCAGGTTTATCCTCGAAGTCCGCCCAATTCTTGCGCGGCAGGGATAGCACGAAGATGCCCGTCGGGCCGCCG
The DNA here is from genome assembly GCA_963720155.1 of uncultured Acidobacteriota bacterium. Classification (GTDB taxonomy): domain Bacteria; phylum Acidobacteriota; class Terriglobia; order Terriglobales; family Acidobacteriaceae; genus Sulfotelmatobacter. The sequence continues at coordinate 224,076 of CAVREP010000009.1, read as the reverse complement.
CTCACCAGTTCGTACCATGCATAGTTAACGGGCCACTTAGTCTTTTGCGAGGCATCATATACACGGCTGATGGCGGAGCGAAAATCTGACCCCTTCCCGTAGCGTACGTGGAAGGTAAGGATTTCCGCAAACTTGGAGGGCGTGCTGTCTCCACTTTCATTACTGATCTTGGGCATGAAGTCGTAGTAGCGGGTAACGACTGAGTCTACGTAGTTGCCGACAACCTTCTGGAACTCCGCAAGGTCGGCCTCGTCGGTAACCGCTGGCTTATCGTAATCCGCCCAGTGTTGGGAGAAGCGGCCGACCACAAACGTTCCCGTGTTATCGCCGGTGAGTGTCTCCCAAACCAGCAGTGGCAGGGGGTCATTTTGTTGTTTGTGCCATGCGGCCTTCTGTTTGCGTCCCGCCTCGTATTGCGGAAGTGTTCCGTTCTTAACTTTCTGGAACTCGATGCTGGCTAGAGTACCAGGTTTATCTTGGGCGGCCAGGGAACATGCTGCGAACAGCACGATTCCAAGAGTTGCTAATAGCGGATTGCGTTTCATTCTTCCTCTTTTCTGTAGGTTGTTTTGGGTTTTTCCACACTTCAAAACCGCGCAGGGACGCCTCCGAGCCGCTTGGCTTGCGAAGTCAAAATTCCCGTTTCAGAGAGTGCCCGAGTATGGATGGAAAAACGCAAAACATCGTACACGAATTCCTGCGGGCGCGGCGAAAAATTAGTGAAGCGGAGATGGAAGCCGCTTAGTGCGCCTAAGGACTCGGGCGATTACCTAGGATCTTCCATAACGTTCGCGGAGGAAGTCCGCGATTCCTGCGTAGGCCTTAGCCAGCGTCTTTTCATCGGGCAGGAATACGATGCGGAAGTGCTGGGTGCCGGGCTTTTGGCCGAAGCCGGAGCCGTGGACGACCATGACGTGCTTCTGGCGGATGAGTTCCTTGACGAAGACTTCATCGCTCTCTGGAATGTCGATGCGCGGAAAAGCATAAAATGCGCCGCGCGGGGCGACGCAACTTACGCGCGGCGTGGACTCGCCCCACTTCTGCGTGAGATCGCGGCGGGAGCGCAGTTTGCGTTGCACTTCGATGAGATGATCCTGCGGGCCTTCGAGCGCGGGCTTGATCGCGTACTGCTCGGGATGGTTAGCGCAGAGGCGGGCGCGCAGCAGGCGGTGAATGCCTTCGGTGTAGGGCTTGACGGCTGCAGCGTCGCCGGAGACGATTCCCCAGCCGATGCGCCATCCCGGGACGAGGTAGTTCTTCGACATTCCGCCGAAGGTGATGCAAGGCACGTCGGGCGCGACTGCTGCGAAGGCGATGTGCGCGGTGTCTTCGAGAATCAGTTTGTCGTAGATTTCGTCCGAGAAGACGACCAAATTGTGGCGGCGCGCCAGTTCGGCGAACCGCTCCAGCATCTGCCGCGAGCACAGAGACCCCGTGGGATTGTTGGGATTAATCAGCACCATGGCGCGCGTGCGCGGCGTGAGCTTGCGTTCGATGTCCGCGAGTTCGGGCTGCCAGGCGTCGTCTTCGTTGAGATCGTAAGCGTTCAGCGCGATGCCCAGCTTGCACAGGACGGCCGAGTAGAGCGGGTAGTCAGGCTTTGGCGTGAGAATGTCTTCGCCGGGATTCACCAACGCGGAGATGCAGAGGTCGACTGTTTCGCTCACGCCGGAAGTGACGAAGACGTCGCGTACACTCGTGATGCCCTTGCGCGCGGCTTCTCTGCGGATCGCTTCTAGCGCTTCAGGAACTCCGGGTGACGGCGCGTAACCGTTCTTGCCGTCGCGCATGGCTTTGTAGGCGGCTTCGATGATGTGCGACGGAGTCTGGAAATCAAAGTTGAGCGGGTCGCCGACGTTAAGCGCGAGAACTTTGTGTCCCTGCTGAATGACTTCGTCGGCCACGCAGGCAAGGTCACGGATGGCGTAGCGGACATTCTCGAGGCGGGCGGCTGCGCTGACTTCGCGGGCTTGCGTGGTGGGCATTGAGTTAGAAAATCTTAAACACCAGGGTCACAGAGGAACGCAGGTTAATTCTAATCGGATTGCCTTACCTTGTGTTCCCCTGCGTCCCTTGTGTTGAAGATTGTTACTCCGGCCGGTCGATCTGCGCTTTCTGCAGCGTGTCCGAGTAATCGACGTACACGGACTTCCACTCGGTATAGAAATCAATGGCGCCGATGCCGCCTTCGCGGTGACCGTTGCCAGTGGCTTTGGTGCCGCCGAAGGGCAGGTGCACCTCGGCGCCGATGGTAGGCGCGTTGATGTAGGTGATGCCCGCTTCCAGGTCGCGAATGGCAGCAAAGGCTTGGTTCACGTTTTTGGTGTAGAGCGCGGAGGAAAGTCCGTATTCAATGCCGTTGGCAATCTCGATGGCATCTTCCAGGTCGTCGCAGGGAATGATGGAAACGACGGGGCCAAAAATTTCTTCCTGCGCGATGCGCATCTTGGGATCGACGTCGGTGAACACGGTCGGCTCCATGAACCAGCCATATTGGTATTCACCTTTATCCCGTCGATTGCCACCACACACTAACTTTGCCCCTTCGTTCTGGCCGATTTCGACGTAGCTGAGGTCGGTCTGAAGTTGTTTTTCGTTGATGACTGGACCCATGTCGGTCGTCTCATCGAGCCCGTTGCCGACTTTCAGTTTCTTGGCGCGAGCGACGTAGCGTTCGATGAACTCACGATAAACGCCTTTCTGCACGATGATGCGGCTGGTCGCGGTGCAGCGCTGGCCGGTGGTCCCGAATCCACCCCACAGGCCGCCTTCGATGGCGAGGTCGAGGTTGGCGTCGTCGAGCACGATCATGGGATTCTTGCCGCCGAGTTCGAGCGAACAGTGTTTGAAAGTCTTGGCCGCGATGCCGCCGATGATGCGGCCAACGGCGGATGATCCCGTTAGCGAGATGGCGCGCACATCGGCGTGCTCGGCGAGCGGCGTGCCAACTTCGGCGCCGAAGCCAGTAACGATGTTAACCACGCCTTTGGGAATGCCAGCCTCGGTGAAGGCTCGCACCAGATTAAATGTTGAGAGCGGAGTGTCCTGCGCGGGCTTAATGATGCAGGTGTTGCCGCAGACTACAGCGGGCAGCAGCTTCCACGATGAGATCGCCATGGGAAAATTCCACGGTGTGATCATGCCGCAGACGCCGATGGGCTGGCGCACGGCCATGGCAAACTTATTGGGCAGCTCCGACGGCACGGTCGGGCCGAACATACGACGGCCTTCGCCGGCGTTGTAGTAAGCGGCGTCGATAGCTTCCTGCACGTCGCCGCGAGTTTCCTTGAGCACCTTGCCCATTTCGCGGGTCATTTCGCGGGCACACTCTTCTTTACGCTCGATAAGAATTTCGGCGGCCCGAAAAACCATTTCGGCGCGGCGCGGGGCGGGCACGAGGCGCCATTTGGCGAAGGCACGCTTGGCGGCATCCACCGCGGCGTCTACGTCGGCCTTGGCTGATCTCTGAAAAATGCCGACCACGTCGCGCGTGTCGGCGGGATTGCGGTCTTCGAACGTTTCTCCGGTGGAGGCTTCGACCCACTCCCCGTCGATGAAATTCTTGAAGACTTTGGTTTGCGTGTGGCTAAGCGTCGCGGGGGAGGCTAGGGTGTCGGTTGCCATGAGTTCTCCTTATGAATGCCTAGATATTGATGCTACAGCGGGCATCCGAGGTGCGGCAAGGCGGGCTTAGGGCTGGAACGCTGGGAACGCCGGAAGATGCGGAATTCAGGACATGGGGACAGCCCCAGACCTTCCTGTGACGGCGGCCGGCACTGGGCGCTACCTTGCCGGAACCCGTTTTCCCTCAGTATCCGGAATTGCTGAAAGATCGGGCCCGGCAGTGCCCCCTCCCCTACATTCGATCACGTGCCGGGCGAGTTCCATCCAACACCGCCTATCTCTTCCTCGACTACAAGTGCAATCTCGATTGCTGGTACTGCTGAGCCTTTAACAACAAAGTGACAGGCATGACCGAGGATGTCACGAAGCGCTCAATCGACTGGCTGCACGATCGCGGCTGCCGGGTGCTCGCGCTAATCGGCGGTGCTATAACGACGCACGCGTGATCAAGTGGGTTTGGACACAGGCGGTGACTAATAGAATGAAAGGTGGAGCGAGAAGCTTCGAGGACTAATATGGAGAGTAATTACCTGGTGTAGTTCACGGCTGCATCAACATCGGCCTTGGTGCGCTGGCCTATCCTTGCGCACCTTGCAAGGTGGATGCGATGGTCGGTCTCGGTCGCATCGACTCCGGTCGGAATGACAGAGGGTTGTGGCCCAAAGTCGAAAGCGAAGTCAGAGGCAGCGGGCGACGGCGCCCGCTCCACACAAGCTTCTTCACCCAAGGTTCTCCACATCGCCCACGCTTACTTCTGCTGCTACTGTCCTGCCGTCTTCGAGCTTCCTGCATTCGCGTCGAATTCTTTCGCCATCCAGCTTTGGAGAGCGACTATGTTTTGTGGGCGGCCGAGGAAGTTCTTGACCAACTCATTGGCTGACATCGAGCCGCCGGGTTCAAGGACTATGTGGCGGTAGCGCATGGGAGCGTCGCCTGCCAGCAGGTTCTGAGTATCGAACTGCAGGAAGAAATCTTCGGCGATCACTTTGTCCCACAGGTATGTGTAGTAAGCGGAGGAGTAGCCGCCGAGGTGTCCGAAGGATGCCCAGAAGTGAGTCTCGGGCAGCGGAGTGAACAGCGTGTATTGGCGAGAATCGTCGAGGGTGACAGCGTCTAGATTCACGTCTTCAGGCTTGGTTTTGTAGATGTCGTAGGAGATGGCGCTGAAAGAGTTCTGGCGGTCGACCCACATGCCGCGTCCGAAGGCGGAGGCGCGGTTCATGCGGGCGACGAGGTCGGCGGGAATGGGCTCGCCAGTTTTGTAGTGGCGGGCGAACTTGGCGAGAACTTGGGGACTGCGAATCCATTCTTCGAGCATTTGCGAGGGAGCTTCGACGAAGTCGGACTCCATGCTGATGCCGCTGATGCCGGCCCACTCCTGCTGGCCGCCGAGGATGTGGTGCATAAGGTGTCCAAATTCGTGGAAGAAAGTTTCGACGTCGTTGTAATCCATGAGGCCGGGATCCGTGGCGGTGGGCACGGGGAAATTGCAGACGAGGATGGCTTCGGGCAGTTGCTTGCCGCGAATTCCATCGAGGATCGGCGCCATTTCAGCGTGGCTGTACTTGCCGGGTCGGGGATGCATGTCGAGATAAAAGCGGCCGATGGGTTTGCCGTGATCGATGACGATCCAAGTTTCAACCGATGGATCCCAGGATGGGACGTTATGTTCCTGCTGAAAACTGACATGGAAAAGATCGGCCGCGGAGTCGAGGATTCCCTGCTTCACTTGCGTGAAGGGAAAGTAAGGTCGCACGGATTGAGAGTCGAAATCGAACTTGGTGCGGCGAACTAATTCGGAGAGATAGGACCGCTCGTAGTCCCAGATTTCTTTTACGCCGGGATTCGTTTTCTGTTTTTCGGCGAGCAGCATTTCAAACTCGCGCTTGGCGAGCGGGCGGGAAGCGCTGTTCACCTGCTGGATGAAGTCGGCGATGTTGTGGCCTTTGGCCATCATCTTGTCGGCGGCGTTGTAGTCGGCCCACGAGGGATAGCCGAGAAGAGTGGCGATCTCGTAACGGGTCTTCATCAAGCCGATGAGGACTTCCTGATTCTTGGGATATGCGCGGGTGTTGAAGGCAAGGGTGAGGCGGCGGCGCAGGTCATCGCTCTTGGCGAAGTTGAAGACGGGGAGAGCATCGGGATAGTCGCTGGTGATCTGGATTTTGCCATCGGGACCAGGCTTGTGGCGATCGATGTAATCCTGCGGCAGACCGTCGAGTTCGGAGGGATCGGCCTCGATCACTTTCTTTCCGTCGGAGATATTGCGATCGAACATCGACTGCTCTTCGGTGGCCTGATCGTTCAGTTTCTTGAGGCGGGCGCGGGTGGCGTCGTCTTTGTCGACCCCGGCGAGACGGAATTCGAGGAGTTGGCGCTGCACGTAATAACGAGTGGCGGCGTCAGCTTTGGAAAGATCGAGCCCGGCCAGCGCGTTGTAGACGTCGTGATTGAGCGCGATTGCAGTCTGCGCGGCGCTGGCTTTCGTGAGCATGGCAGTGGCGTGGTCGCGGAAAGTGGCGTCAGGATGAACCTGTTCCATGAGTCCGGCGAAGTAGCCGGCGGAGTTGTTCTGATGGACGGCCTCGTCGTAGGGGCGGAGTGTGTTTTCGATCGTACGCGCGCCTTTCACCGCGAGCAAAGTATCGATAGCATGTTGGCCGGCGGCGAGGCGGTCGTTCTCGATTTTTTCGAAACCGGCGACATCCGGCTTAGTGGCCCAGACGGTGGGCTGGGAGACGGTAATGTTCTGGGCGGAGAGAACGGCAACGAGAACAAGCGGAAGACCGATGAAGATTGCCAGGCGTGCAGCGAGCAACATTAAAAAACCTCGTGGAGAATTTGCTGGAACGGGTTCAGCAATTTGGAAAGCCGATGTTTGATTACTTAACCTGTGGATGAATTGTTGATGACGACATCTTGCAATGTCAAGCGCCGCGCGAAGAATTAGCGCGGGCAACAAAACGGACGTGAGGTGTTCTGTGGCGCAAGCCGCGGGTAATTAAGTTCTCGGTTCTCGAAAATACAGCGCCTAGCTATAGCTAAGCTAGAGGCGTGTTCATAACACGGCATTACTGGTACGCCTCAAGGCATACCCTCATGCCGATTTCTACAGGTGTGAATCTCACTGGTACAGAACAGACGGGTGGTGCGGGAAAGACGGGTTGCTAGCGCCAGCGTCTGAGCTGCGGCCAGAGTTGGGTGAGGGTGCCGAATTTTGCACCGCGGCAGATGAAGACGTCGATTTGCTTTTCCAGGGCATAGGGATTGTCGGCGGAGGTGCCTACATACTCGACGTGACTCCAGAGTTGTTCCAGTTTTTCCCGACTGTCGTCGAGAACGATCATGCAGTTGCCGGAGTAACCGCGAGGTCCCCAGAGGAACCAGGTCTGATGGCCGCTAAGGGCTGGATGCAGTCCGTAGCGGGGGCCGAGGAAGTCGATGGCTCCGGCCTGGCCGTAATCCTGAGCGAAGATGCCGCAGTCTTTCCGATCTGCTATCGGGATGCGGTTCCAGGCTTGCGCGGTTTCTGCGACAATTTCTTCCCATCCGAATTGATCGGCGTACCACTGTGGCAGGGCGGCCCGGGCGTGGCTGTGCTCCATCACTGGCAGCTTCATGGGCAGAGTTTTCGTGTAGGTGATGAAGCGGTCAGGGGAAAGAACCGGAACTACGACGGGGGTGAGGTGGGCTCCACTCGCAAGCAGGATGATGACGATCACAGGCTTAAGCCAACGGTGGCGCGAGCGAGAATTTTCCGCAACTGAAGATTCGCGGCCCTCAATGGCGGATTCGATCACTACCGCACCCGCCGCGAGGAGCATCGGATAGATGGGGGCGAGATAATAATTCTTGCCATGAAGAACGAAGAACACGGTAAAGCAGACCACGTAGCACCAGCCGAGCAGGCGGTAGGGCTTGAGGCGCGCAGAAAAAAGAAGTGCAAACAATCCCGCTAGCCAGATCGGCGCAGTGATCGGCTCCACAAGGAACGTTTGCTGAAGAAAATATTGTGGCAGAGGAAGGATCACGTCGCGGCCTTGCGCTCGGATGTTGTGCAGCAGTTGGACGAAAGGCCAGTGATAGTGAAGGTTCCAAAGCAGGTTCGGCAGAAAAATCAGGAAGGCGGCGAGGCCGCCGATCCAGATCCAAGGATTCAGAAAAACGCGACGCTGTGGAGTTAAGAGAAGGCCGACGACGATACCGAAGCCGAAGACGGCGATGGAATATTTTTCTTCCATCCCCAGGCCGGCGACGACGCCGAACCAAAGCCAGTAACGCGGTTCGTCGCGCTTGATGGCGAGGACGGCGAAATAAGCGCAGCCCATCCAGAGATTGGGTTCGAGGCAGTTGGTGCCGAGCAGGCTTCCGTTGGAAAGATATTGCGGCGCAATGAGGATGGTGATGGCGCTGAGGAGCAGTGCGAAACGGCGTCCGCCGAATTCGCGGGCGAGGACGGCCGTTTGCACCACCAGAAGAGAAGAAGCAAGAGCAGGAATAAAGCGAACGGCGCGTAGCGAGTCGCCAAAAACAGCGCGGCTGATGTGGATGAGGAATGGAATCATCGGCGGTTGGTCGACGTATCCCCAGGCAAGGTGGTCACCGCAAGACATGTAATCGAACTCATCGCGAAAGTAGCCGTAGCGGTTGTTGAAGTAGATGTGGAAGACGAGCTTGGCTAATGCGAGGGCCCAGATGATTGCCATACCGCCGGCCAGGAGCGATTGATGGTCGCGAGCGGGAGAGGAAATGCTTGAAGTGCTGGCCATTGGTGGGAGTAAGGATAATGGAAGGCTCAGAGTCTGTCATGAGTGTTTAACGTCCTAAAGACTTAAACACTGGGGACACAGGGTCACACAGTGGGGCGAAGCATGCGGCGATACGGAAGGCGCTGAAACGAAGGTAACGTCCCTATTTGATTACCTGTTCTTGGCGTGGAAGGGCTTGTGATAACGTTGGAATTACCGCATCTTCAATAATCTTGGATAAGGGTTTTTGGGCCACGTGTCTTCGCAGACTCGCAAACCGGGGTACCACATTGCGTGGAAAACGATCACCTACCGCAGCGTGGCACTGCTGATCCTGGCGGGCGCGGTGGTGTTTTTGATCGCGGTGCGGCTGACCTTCCCGCAATTTACCGAGAGCAGCATCAAGGCGGCCAGCGGGGTCGCCGACAAAGCTCTGGAACGCGTGGCGGGCATGGCGCCGAAGGCCGGCAGGGGCGTTTCCACAGCGCAGCAGGCGCATTTTACGGCGCTCGATGGAACAGTGCGTGTAAAGAAAGGAAACGACAATAGCTGGGTAGCGGCAGACTACAACATTCCGCTCGAAAAAGGCGACGTGGTGCAGACTGGCTCGGAAGGTATGGCGAAGGTGGTGTTCAACGACGGTACCAGCTATACCGTAAAACAGGATTCGCTGATTGTGATTGAAGAGAACTCAGCGAACGATCAGCAGCAGACGAATGTGGCCGTGGCGGTGAGTACGGGAACGGTGGATCTTTCGACAGCGACCTACTCTCAGGGATCGAAATCGCAGGTGATTGTGGCGGGCGCGACGGCGTCACTGGCTCCGGAATCGGCGGCGCAGGTGCGCAACGATCCCAAGGCGGATCATCACGAGATTTTGATGAAGAAAGGCACCGGCGAAGTTACGCGAAACGGGCAAACTGTGCAGTTGGCCAACTGGGAGAAAGTGAGCTTCCAGGGAACACAGTCGCAAATGGAGAAAGAGAAAGGGACTGGACCCCCGACGCCGATTTCTCCGGCGAATATGGCGCCGATCTTCACTTCGGGAGAGACCACCAAGGATGTGGAGTTTTCCTGGACGCCGATGGCGAATGCGGTAGCCTACCGGCTGCGCATCTCGAGGAACCCTTATTTTTCCTCCACGCTGGTTGACAAGAGAGTAAACACCGCTGATGTTTCTGTAACAAGCCTGGGCGAAGGAGCGTACTACTGGGTGGTACAGTCGTACGAAGCGTCGGGAAAAGAATCGGTGGAAAGCGAGAAGAACCGCTTCACCATCATTCCCAAGGGAAAGCAGACGGAAGCCATCGACCTGGAACTGGATCCGTTCATTCAGCATGGCCATGTGATCGAAGTGGCGGGAAAGACGCAGGTAGGGGCGCGAGTGATGGTGAATGGGCGGGAGGTGCCGATGGTCTCGACCGATGGCTCATTCCATTACTTCACGCCGCCGCTGGCGACCGGTGAAGCCGTGATTACGGTTACGGCGCAGACGGCGCAGGGCGGTGTAAACACGCAGCAGAAAAAGATCATTATTCAAGAGTAGACAGGGGTGCAGTAGGGTTCCGTCCAACAGGACGAGAACCTTCGGTCCCGGCAGGGCAGCGGATACCCTCTTAGACTAAAGAGAGGACACGGCCGAGCCGGATGGCAAAATCGGGTTCGCCCGCAAACAATGCGATCAATGTGGATCGCGAGACGAGTTCGTTATGTCAAGCAACGGATTTCATTCTTCACGTTCTCACAACCTCAGGTCATTGTTCAGCTTGTTCTCAAGCGACCTGGCTATCGATCTGGGCACGGCTAACACGCTGGTCTACGCGCGCGGCAAGGGCATTGTGGTCAACGAGCCCTCGATTGTCGCCATCAACAAGAACACGGGTGAAGTGGAAGCCGTGGGCAAAGAGGCGAAAGAGATGCTGGGCCGGACGCCTGGCAACATCGTGGCCATCAAGCCCATGAAGGACGGCGTGATAGCCGACTTCAAAGTTACCGAGAAGATGCTGAACTACTTCATCCAGAAGGCACACAACCGGAAGATGCTGGTGCATCCCCGAATTGTGATCGGAGTGCCTTCGGAGATTACACAGGTGGAAAAGCGCGCGGTTATGGATTCGGCCTATCGCGCCAAGGCCAGCGAAGTGCATCTTGTGGAACAGGCCATGGTGGCGGCGATTGGAGCGGGGCTGCCGATTACGGAACCAAGCGGGAACATGGTGGTCGACATTGGCGGTGGCACGACCGACATTGCGGTAATTTCATTGAGCGGCATCGTTTACTCGCGCTCGGTACGGATGGCCGGCAACCAGATGGACGAAGCCATCATGAATTATCTGAAACGGAAATATAACCTGCTGATCGGCGAGCGCACTGCCGAGCAGATTAAGATGGAGATTGGATCGGCCCATCAGCTCGACAAGCCGATGACGATGGAGATTAAGGGGCGCAACCTGATTGAAGGCGTGCCCAAGACGATCACGGTGGATGATGGTGAGGTGCGGGAATCGTTGAGTGAGTGCGTTTCGACGATCATGAATGCGATCCGCGTGGCTCTGGAACGCACGCCGCCGGAGCTTTCGGCCGATATCAGTGATCGCGGCATCGTGCTGACCGGGGGCGGCGCGCTGCTGAAGAACCTGGACAAGCGCATCCGGGAAGAAACCGGGCTGCCAGTCTCGATTGCCGACGATCCGCTGTGTAGCGTAGTTCTCGGCACGGGCAAGATGCTCAGCGACTTCAAGCTGCTGCGAAAGATCTCGATCGAGTAGCGGATTTTCCTTCGTGGCCTTGCTGGTTGCGGGACAATCTGATAACCACGAAGGACACGAAGGTACACGAAGGAAAACTCTCCCGGAGAGCGCTGACAACCGGCAACTGCGTTATGGAATCTGTACTTGGCCGCTACCGCAATTTGACCATTTTGGTGGGAGTTTTGTTTCTGCAGGTGCTGGGGTTGGCCGTGCAGGTGAAGCGCAGCCCTGACGCCGAGCATACTCGGCTGATCCGTATCTGGGCTGTGGACGCGATTACTCCTTTCGAGCGCGGCTTAGTATGGGTGCAGCACGGCAGCACCAATCTCTGGCACAACTATTTCTTCCTGCGCGGCGTGCGTGCCGAAAATCGCCAACTCAAAGAACAGATCGAGCAGATGCGGCTGGAGCAGGTGCGGCTCAGCGAAGATGCGGCCCAGGCGCACCGGTTGCAATCGCTGCTGGCGTTTAAAGAGCAGGTCATTGCGAAAACCGTGCCGGCGCAGGTTATCGGATCCAGTGGAAGCGATCTTTCACGGTCTATCTACATCGACAAAGGTTCCAATGACGGCATTGCGCAAGACATGGCAGTGATTACCGCTGGCGGCATCGTGGGCAAGGTGTTGCGCGTGTATCCTTCGACATCGCTGGTGTTGATGATCAACGATCAGAGCAGCGGTGTGGGCGCGCTTCTGGAGAAGTCGCGGTTACAAGGCGTACTGCGGGGATCGCCGAATGGCGAGCTGATTCTGGAACGGGTGATGAGTGACGAGCAAGTAACGCCGGGAGAGACTGTTTTGAGCAGCGGCGGCGACCAAATCTTTCCCAAGGGCATGCCGGTGGGCATCGTGAGCAAGGTTAGTCCGGGAAGAGAACTTTTCTTAAGCATCCACGTGAAGCCCGCGGCCGATTTGAGCCGACTAGAGGAAGTGCTGGTGGTGACCGACAAGCAGGAGCATCAACCGCCGATTGAAACCGGCGTCCGGGTGCGCGCGGCGGATATTTTGGCGCAGCGGCTGCCATCAGTTCCAGACAAGCCCGCAACTGTGGTGGGTGCGACCCCGGCGGCTGGAGCGGTGGGCAGCGCGACGGGCGCGGGCGTCAAGCCGCAGGCAAACAGCGCAGTCAAGCCTGTGATTGGAATGAAGCCCGCCGGCGGCCCTCTGCGAGCGCCCGCTAGCAGTGCGGCGGCATCCGGGAGCGTGCACAGCGTGAATCTTACTGGGCAACCGGGGAGGATCGAGGTTTTGAAAAAGGCGGTGCCGAAGGCGGCGCCCAGCGATTCAGGGACAGACAGTGCGACGGGCGGCCGGGGCGATTCTAGCCCTCAAAATTCTGCCACGAAACCAGCGGCGGCGCCGGCTAAACCTTCGAGCACGCAATCCACTCCACAGCGCCCTGCAAGCGAAGACCATCCCCACTAGCGTGCCCATCACTTACACATCGGGCGAACAGATTGAGGTCTACCGGTTTAGCATTCCGGTGACGGTGGGGGTGCCGCTGCTGGCGCTGTTTCTTCAGGCTTTCGTTCCCAGGCGTTTGCCATTTTTTTCGATCTTCGATTTGCCCTTGCTGGTAACGATCTTTTTTGCCATGGCGCGGCGTAATCCAATCTCAGGATTGTTTACAGGCGCAGCGATTGGTCTGGTGCAGGATATGCTGGGGGCGTATCCGATCGGCATTTACGGAATCGCCAAGACGGTGGTAGGGTACGGAGCGTCGTCGCTGGGAGCTAAGCTGGACGTGGAAAACGCCGGCGCGCGGTTTCTGGTCACGCTGGGATTCTACCTGGTCCATCAGGCAGTCTACTTCACGGTTGCCCGCGGCATGGTGAATCTGACGCTGAACTGGAGTTGGAGCCATGAAGTGCTGGGAGGGCTGGCGAACGGGATCCTGGGAATGTTCCTTTACTTTGCGCTGGATAAGTTTAAGCAGAGAACGTGAAACCAGTTCTCAGCAAAAGCCACCGGTGACCTACGTTACTACTCCGCTACGTGCATCAGCAGGTCTAAGAGCTAGAATTGAACACACTCCTCACGGACAATACAAGGCTGTGATCCGTATGACGGGTCGCAGGACAACTGAGAACCGGGAACTGGGAACTGATGTTCGGTCGCGACGATAAAGTTTCGGAGATCCGCCTGACGGCGGCGCAGTACATAATCCTGGCCATCTTTCTTGTGCTGGCTTACGGATTGTGGCGGCTGCAGGTGATGGAGAGCGGGTACTATGCCTCCGCTGCCGACAAGAACCGCATCCGAAATGTGCCAATTCTCGCGCCCCGCGGAAAGATACTGGACCGCGAAGGGCGTCCTATTGTCGAAAACTATCCATCCTTCTCTGCACTGCTGCTGCGGGATGCGTCGCGCGACCTCAATGCCGATGCGGACCTGATTGCGCAGGGGCTGCACCTTGATCCGAACGAAGTGCGCGCGAGGATTCGCCACTTCGCTTCGATGCCACAGTACCAGCCGATTTTTCTGAAGGAAGATATCACGCAGGATGAGCTGGCCTTCATCGATGCGCATCGCAACGAATTGCCGGAGTTGGACACCATTGTGGCTCATCGGCGGCTTTATCCGCGCAATGGATTCATGGCGCACTTGATCGGGTACGTGGGCGAAGTGACGGAAGACATGCTGAACCAGCCGCAGTTCGAGCTTTATAGCCCTGGAGATGTGGTGGGAGTCTCCGGCGTGGAGCGGCAGTACAACAATGCTTTGATGGGTACGAACGGAGCTCGCCGGGCGCTGGTGAACAGCCATGGGCGCGAAGTGGGGCTGCTGGGAGAAACGGATGCGATCCCCGGAAAACAGCTCAAACTCACCATCGACATTGATTTGCAGATCGCGGCCGAGGAAGCGCTGGAGGGCAAGAACGGCGCCATTGTGGCAATGAACCCCCGAAACGGGGAAATCCTGGCGATGGTGAGCCGGCCCACTTTCGACCCCAACGATTTTGCCGTCCGGGTTTCGCGCGATGAATGGAACAAGCTGGTAATGGACCCAGACAAGCCGCTGCTGAACAAGGCGATTCAGGCGCAGCTTGCGCCAGGTTCGACATTCAAAATCATCATGGCGACGGCCGGTTGGCAGGAAGGAATTGCGCAGGATCTGCATGTGAACTGCACGGGCGGCGCTGAATTTTTCGGGCGCAGGTTCGGCTGCTGGGTGAAGACTGGACACGGCCCGGTCGATCTAGAGAAGGCGATTTATCAGTCTTGCGATGTGTTCTTCTATACCCTGGCCGAAAAGTTAGGCATCGACCGCATTGCCAAATACGCCACAGCGTTGGGCCTGGGGCAGAAAACCGGCATCGACCTGCCCAACGAAGTGGCCGGCGTGATGCCTTCGGAAGAATGGAAGATTCGCAATTTCAAACAGAAGTGGTTCGCTGGGGAAACGATTTCAGTTGGTATCGGGCAAGGAGCGGTGACGCTCACCCCGGTGCAATTGATGCGCGCCATTGCGGCGATCTCGATGGGCGGTCGCATGGTTGTGCCTCACGTCGTGGACCCACAAGAGCTTCCGAACGGATACATCGAAACCAGTCACGTTACGGAAACGAAAAGTATCCCGATCGATCCCAATGGTTGGACTTTCATTACCGATGCGATGTCGCGCGTTCTGTTGCCGGAGGGCACTGCTCCTTCCGCACACATTCCCGGGATTGATATAGCGGGCAAAACGGGATCGGCTCAGATTGTCTCATTGGCCACGCGCGCGAAGTTTAAGAACAGCGAAGCGCTCGCTCAAAATGGATGGTTCGTAGGGTTCACCCCGAGGCGTAATCCTGACATTATTGTTTGCGTGCTGTTTGAAGGCGGCGAGCACGGGAAATTGGCCGCCCGGCTCGCCACACAAGTGCTCAAAGCCTATGTGGACAAGCAGAGGCGGTTGCCCAACAAGATGGTAGAAAAGTCAAAAGGCGATGGCAGCGTTGACATCGGCGCGCTGTGGACAGCGCCGGGGGCTGACAAACTTGAAGGCGGCCGATTCGCGGTGAAGTTGCCGAAGAAACCGCTGGCCGTGGCGACGGCTGCGCCGGGAATATATCAATGAGATCCCTATCGAGAACCAATTCCGAAGGGCTGGGCCTATCGACCGGAAGTGGCGTTTTCCTGGCACTCGTCTGGGGAATCGGCTCGCTGTGGTTTTCGCGATCCCACTTCTTCAATTCAGATCGCGTGGGATGGGGTGATCCGTCAGCCGATAGGGATCAATCGTTATTTTGGTGGGGAACAGTTATCGGTTCCGCAACCTCCCTCCTAATGGCGATGATTACTGGAATTCGCTCAGCCGGTTTTCGCTTCGCTGTCTGGAGCACAGCCACGCTCATGGGGATACTGACTCTGCTGGCGATCAAATTTAGCCTCAAGTATGCCGAAGTACGGCTTTTGCCCGGTCTGCTAGCGTACGGAATAGCCTTCGGCGTTCACTCCGATGCCAGGAACTGGATCGACTTTCTATGGCTTTTTTGGATTCACACCGTCCTCTATGCAGCGATGGTAGCTGGAATCTTAGCACTGCCAAGTCGGCGCAGGCCGCCGCATGGAGCTAAAAGGTAAGAGCGAGGAGCCAAAGGCCGATTTCTTATGGCACGCTACGTTTCATTTCGTGATTTTGACTGGTTGCTGCTGCTCTTTGTGCTCATGATCTGTGGCCTAGGCGTGATGGAGATCCGTAGCGCCACCATGCACACCAAGTTTGCCGGCTCGCACATCAAGCAGATTTATTGGGTCCTCGGCGGCGTGGGGATGATGCTGATAATCAGCGCGGTGAATTATCAGGCGCTTTTGGACCACATCCACTGGTTTTACATTGCGGCAGTTTCTTCTCTGCTGGCAGTCCTGCTGTTTGGACAAAAGTACCTGGGAGCGCGACGCTGGATCAAGATGCCTGGCGGCAATCACTTTCAACCTTCCGAGTGGGTGAAGCTGATCCTGATCCTGGCTGTGGCGAAATATTTTGCCGACCTCCGGCACCGGGAGCTGTCATGGCCTGATTTTATGAAGGCGGCGGCAATTGTCGGCATTCCCATGCTGATGGTCCTGGCCCAACCCGATCTGGGCACCGCTTTGACATATGTTCCGATTGCCATCATGGGAGTGTTTCTCGGCGGAATGCAGTGGAAACAGGGACTGGTCGTGGTTTTGCTGGTGGCGATCGGCGTGGGAGCCGTATTTTTTACCCCGCGGGTACACGTTTTGAAGTCGTACCAGAAGCAACGATTGACCAGCTTTATGGATCCGGAAAACGATCCCCAGGGCTCGGGGTACCAAGTTGAGCAATCCAAGATCGCGGTGGGTTCGGGGGGTCTGTGGGGCGGCCAAGGCTCGCAAACCCACGGGGCGTTCCTTCCAGTCCCGCAAACGGACTTTATTTTCGCCGCATTTGCCGAGGAGCACGGATTCGTGGGTGCGCTTGGGGTTCTGCTGCTATACTTCATAGTGCTGATGCGTTTGACCCAGAACGCGCAAACAGCGCCCGACCGCGCTGGCACGTTTGTGGTGATGGGTGTGGTGGCTGTGCTTAGCTTCCATATCCTGGTCAATGTCGGCATGGTGGTTGGCTTTATGCCGGTCACCGGAATACCCTTGCCGCTAATGAGTTACGGCGGGTCTTCCGTGTTGTTTATGTTCCTGGCGCTGGGGATGGTAATGAACGTTCGAATGCGCCGCTTTGTGAATTAGCCGGCGGAGCCGGTGAATTCCACAGGATTAAAGTACCAGGTTCACGATTGTGAACCGGGAAGATGGCAAAAAGTAGTTACTGCGCCTGCGGGCGCAGCCCAAAAATATCGATCGCCCTCGCGTAAAGGGGGCATTTCACCGGCTAGTCGAGCCATAGAAGGCCGGGCAGGATTGAAGCTATAACGCTGCTGGCAGGGAAACGGCCCCCCGACCGGAAACGGTCTGAGAGTGCGGTCACAAACCGGCAGATGAAAGCGAACAGTGCAAAAGATACCCAAGCTTGTGCAACGGAGTGGGCCCGAGAGAAACCTCCACAGCCCCAACCGTCCCCGATATGGGGCCAGCATCGCGACGCTTGATCCTCCCCTTCCCTTCCTCGCTCCGCCCCGGTGAAGCCCGCCCGACTTTCTTAAATTGGTCGGGAGGGGACCGGAGTGTCCATGAACAAGGAGTTATTTGTCTCTTCCACGCCTCACGAAACCAAGGTGGGTCTGGTGGAAGACGATCTGCTCGCGGAGATCTACCTCGAGCGCGAGAATGAATACACCCTGGCGGGATCCATTTACAAAGGCCGTGTCACGCGGGTTCTGCCCGGCATGCAGTCGGCCTTTGTCGACATTGGCCTGGAGCGCGACGCCTTCCTCTACGTCTCTGACTTTATGGAGTTGGAAGAGCATGACGAGGACCTAACCGACGTCGTACCGGCCAACCGCGGGGTACAGGATATGCGGGCTCAGCCGGCACGGCCGGAAGCTGCGGCCGGCGAACTGCAATCGCCTGCGGAAAGTCAGGGCTCAGAATCCGAGACAGGGTTCGGGAACGGTTCTGGCCGCAGTTTTGATGCAAACCAGGAACAGCCGGAGCTTCAGTCTTCGGAAGCAACCGCGGCCGGACCAGAGAGTTCAATCGGTGGGAATTCGCAAGACCGCGAGCGGGGTGGATATCGCGGACGACGCCGACGCCGGGGCGGACGTCGTGATGGACGTGGCGATGGGCGAGATCGGGGATCGGAGCCGCGGTTGGCGCGGCCTGCGATCGAAACTGCCTCTCCTATCCCGGTCGCTCCGCGCGTGCAGGAATCGGGTCGATCCCAGCAATTCCGGCCGCCGGCTGGATACCAGCCGATTCTGCTTCCAGGGGAATCGATTTCCAAGTACCGGGGCTTAGCCCCCACGCAGGCGATTCAGGAGCCGCATCCTCAGGAAGGCGCTCTTGAAACAGCGTCTACATCTGCGCCGCAGCCCGGGGCGGCAGTGGCCGACACTTTTCCAGATGACGAACCTATCTTCTCCCAATCTGCCTCCGGCAGCCCAGCTTCGGTGACCGAAACGCCGCGTGAGCAAGGCGACCACTCATGGCATTCTCAAAGAGATCACGCCATCGCGGCTCCGGCCTCGGAAGCGTCAACTTCAACGGAATGGAACCGCGAATTTGGTCGTCCGCAGCCGGTGAGTGCGGCCCCCTCCATCGGAGACCGCGAGCCTGCAAAAGCTGAACAAGAATTTGTCGAAGAAGAAGAGGAACTTGTAACACCTCAATTCGAGCATTCGACTCAGCCACTTCTCCCTGCTCGCGAGGCGGAGATCCCGGCTTTCGCAGCGCCCGGGACGCTCGAGGAAGAGACCATCGACGAAGAGGAAGCTGACGCCGTTCGCTATGAAGAGTCCTCCGATGATGGCTATGACGAATTCGAAGAAGAGACTCGCGCTGCGGGTCAGCAAGGTTCAGAAGCTGGGCAGCAACGCGAGCTTTCCGATGTCCGCGAGACGGTTGCGGAGATCCACATGTCGTCCTTTGCGGACGCAAGTGCTGCGCCGGCTGCCGGTGCACCGGAGGTTGAAGAAGATACCGAGGAATTAGAACTGGAAGAGGCGCAAGCCGAGGCGGAGGCTTTGCTCGACGCCGAAGCTGGCGGAACTGGCGCTGTGGATGCGCGGGCGGAAGTTCGGGCTCCGGCGGGAACGGTTGGCTATACGCAGCGGGCGCCGCGTCCGCGGCCCGGCTTTGATCGTCAGCGCGGTGGACGCCGTGGAGGCGGCCGCCGTTTTCCGCGACGCGAATCGCATGAGGTTCCTAAGATCAGCGACTTGCTCAAAGAAAGC
Source organism: uncultured Acidobacteriota bacterium (assembly GCA_963720155.1). GTDB lineage: Bacteria > Acidobacteriota > Terriglobia > Terriglobales > Acidobacteriaceae > Sulfotelmatobacter. The sequence goes on along the minus strand of CAVREP010000009.1, from coordinate 205,160 downwards.
CAGGAAATTCTGGTGCAGATTGCCAAAGAACCCATCGGAAAGAAAGGCGCGCGCATCACCAGCCACATCGCGCTGCCGGGGCGGTTCCTGGTGTACATGCCGACCGTGAACCACACTGGAGTTTCGCGCAAGATCGCTTCCGATGAGGAGCGGCTGCGGCTGAAGCGCATTGTCATGAGCGAGCGCGAAAACGGGCATGGAGGGTTCATCGTCCGCACGGCGGCGCAGAATGCGAGTGAAGACGAACTGCGCGCCGACATTCGCTTCCTGAAAGGCTTATGGAATGACATCAAGACGCGAGCGGAAGCCTCCAAGCCCCCGGCGCTGATTTATCACGATCTCAACGTCGTCGAGCGCGTGCTGCGCGATCAGGTCACCTCCGACTTCTCAGTGATCTGGGTCGATACGGAACCGGAGTACGAGCGCATTCTGCGCTTCTTCAATCGCTTTCAGCCGGGGCTGGTGAAGCGGGTGAAGCTTTATACCAAAGAAACTCCGCTGTTCGAACAGTTCGGGCTAGCCGAGGAGATGAACAAAGCGCTGAAGTCGAAGGTGTGGCTGAAGAGCGGCGGCTACATCGTAATCAACCAGACCGAGGCGCTCGTGGCCATCGACATCAACACCGGCAAGTACGTGGGTAAGACCTCGCGGCTGGAAGATACGATCGTCAAGACCAACGTGGATGCGATCAAGGAGATTGTGCGGCAGATTCGACTGCGCGACCTGGGCGGGATCATCATCATCGACTTCATCGACATGGATGAGCGCCGCAATCGGCAGCGCGTGATGCAGGCGCTGGAGGAGGAACTTCGCCACGATCGTGCGCCATCAAAGGTGCTGCAGTTCAACGATTTCGGCCTGGTTGCGATCACTCGCAAACGGGTGAAGCAATCGCTGGAACGTACCATAGGCGCGCCTTGTCCCTATTGCCAGTCGACTGGCTACGTGAAGTCTCTGACCACGGTGGTGAACGAAATTTATGTGGAGATGCGCAAAATCGCGAAACATCTGGAGCACGAAGATGTAATGTTGCGTGTGAATCCGGATGTGGCCAAGGAGTTAAAGAGCAACAATGGCCGCCTGCTGAACGAGATGGAAGAGCTTACCAAGCGGACGATTATTGTGAAGAGCGATCCGGCTCTACACCAGGAGCAATTCGACATTAACTAGCTGTCCGCTATCGGCTCTCAGCTATCAGTTCGGACCCGGTGTTGCCTTGCCGCATCTGGGCATAGCCATCGCTTCGGCAGGCTCAGGGTAGGCTCTCGGCTGTCCGCCCGGCAGCTGCCCTGGGGGGCCACCGCCTGAGTCCAGGCCGCTTACCACGTGTTAAACTATTAGTTCCGATGGCTCCAATTCCACGCAGAAAAACGGTTACGGCTGTTGTCGGAGGGGTGCGGGTCGGCTCGGATGCACCGATTGTGGTGCAATCCATGACCAATACCGATACGGCCGACGTCCCATCCACGGTTCAACAGTGCGCCGCGCTGGCCCGTGCCGGGTCTGAACTGGTGCGCGTTACGGTCAACAACGAAGAGGCCGCGGCCGCCATCCCCCGCATCGTCGAGGGGCTCGACAAGCAGGGCATCCGCGTGCCCATCATCGGCGACTTCCACTACAACGGGCACGTGCTGCTCACGAAGTATCCCGAGTGCGCCCGCGATCTTGCCAAGTACCGCATCAATCCCGGAAACGCCAGCATTGGACGCACCGGCGACTCGAATTTCCGCACCCTGATCGAAGTGGCGGTGAAGTATCAGAAACCTGTGCGCATCGGCGTAAATTGGGGTTCGCTCGATCAGGCGCTACTCACTCGCATGATGGATGAAAATTCGCTCCTCGACGACCCGAAAGACGCCCGCGAAGTCACCATGGAAGCGATGGTGGTGAGCGCGTTGAACTCCGCCGAACTGGCGCTGAAGTTTGGACTGCGTGTTGATCAAATCATCCTAAGTGCGAAAGTAAGCGGTGTGCAGGATCTAATTGATGTGTACCGTGCTCTGGCCGCACGTTGCAACTATCCGCTGCACCTCGGCTTGACCGAAGCGGGTATGGGAGCGAAGGGCGTGGTCGCATCGGCCGCTGCCATGGGAGTGGTGCTCCAGGAAGGCATTGGCGATACCATCCGCGTCTCGCTGACGCCGGCGCCCGGAGGCGACCGCACCGAAGAAGTTCGCGTAGCGCAGCAGATTCTGCAGTCCATAGGAATTCGCAGTTTTACCCCCCAGGTTACGGCCTGTCCCGGCTGCGGACGCACCACCAGCACTTTCTTCCAGGAAATGGCGGAACAGATTCAAACCTACCTGCGCGAGCAGATGCCCGCTTGGAAGCTTCGCTACGTGGGCGTGGAAGAAATGAAGCTGGCGGTGATGGGTTGCGTGGTCAATGGCCCCGGCGAATCGAAGCATGCCAACATCGGAATCTCCCTGCCGGGAACCTTCGAGGAACCGAAGGCTCCGGTCTACGTGGATGGACGCCTGTTCACCACGCTTAAGGGCGATCGCATTGTCGCCGAGTTCATCGGGATCCTCGATGAATATGTCGACTCGCATTACTCGGCCCGCGAAACACAGAGGGAAGAAGTCGCCGCCAGAAGTTAGATCCGTGGGGACATGTCATCCCGAGCAAAGCGAGGGACCTTGGTTGTCGCCGTGCGCCGCCAGTGTTGCCGCTATGGGCAGAAACCAAGGTCCCTCGCTTCGCGAGGGATGATAAGCATCGAAATGACAATCCTCGGTGACCATCGTAAGAAATCTGCGGGCGTGATCTTGTCCGCTACTGCCCAACAACCAGGAAGATAGGATTCTGATTTGGCGGTTCGCCGTTCGCTTGAATCGCGCCTGCGCTGAAGGCTGCGGGCAGGTCGGTGATCACGGTGTCAGCCGGAATGGGGCCGCCCGGGTTGTTGGCATCATTGTCTGTGGTATCGACGACGGCGATGGCGCCAGCATCACACATGCTGACATAGACGCGACTGCTGTCCACAGCGGCAGCAGTGAAAACTCGGAACCGCACAGTCGTAGGGGAATACAAGGCCGCCGAGGCACAGGCGGCGACCGGCGGCACGGCGTATTGATATTGGTTGGTATTCAGATTCGATGAGAACGGAGGATTGGTCAGCAACGTTAGCGTTGTTTTCAGCGTGAAATTGTTGGCATCGAATACAGCGAGGCTGGGAATCAGGCAGGCAGACGACGCCCCGATAAACGCATCCGGGCAGGACGCCGCGACCCGGTAGCTGGCAACGTAAAAGCGGCTGCCATCGGGCAGAGGCGTCACCGAAGTGGGCAAGCATGCTGAGGGACAGGGGGCGGACCCTGAGGTGAATGGAATCGCCGCCAGTTGTAAAGGTGTGTCGTTGATGCCGCCAGAAACGGAAAAGACAAAAACCATGCTGGTCGCAGGATTCGTCACATAAAGACGATTCAGGTCGGGATCATAAGAAATGAAGTTCGCCCCCGCTCCTACCGGAAGACTACTGGTAACCGTATCTGTCGCAGTATCAATCGTTACCAGCTGACCGTCGCCCTGAGTAAGCACGTAGACTTTCTGACTGTCGCTGCGAGCTACTAACCAGACAGGAGTTACTCCGGCGAAACCAGTAACGATATTCGGGGACATATCCACGGTGTTCAAGCTGCTGACGGAATTGCTCGCCTGGTTAGCCACGTAGAGCTTGAGTCCATCGGGAATCTCGGCCAGCGCAACCGGATTGGTACCGACGGTGGCTGTGTTGGTCACAGCATTTGAAGTCGTATTTATTGCGCTCACCGAGTTCGTGCCGAAGTTCGCAACGTAGACGAATCCCGCCTCCGTTGTATTCACAAATACCGGTAACGATCCCGGCGGCAATGGGGTGGTGCTCACGGAGCCCAACCCGGTCGCGGTGCTGGACTGGAATGCCGGAGAAAAGGACGAAACCAGGTCGACGCCGCCGGGCAGTGTACTCCCCGCGCTCGTGACAAACACTGTGCTGTCGTTGGGGAGGATAGCAGCGTGAGTAGGATTGTCGCCGAGGTTAGGGGCACTCCTGTCGGAACTCGGAGTCTCACCGATGATGCTGTCTCCGCCAACATCAATCTGCATGGCTCCGCCAGGGTAATTGGGAACGTTGAGGCTAATGCCAAAGACGGCGAGGAAATTGGCAGGAGCCGGAGGAGCTTCAACAGGACACCCCGGAAGTCCGCCCTCCGAACACGGAAGAACTACCGGACGATAGACTTGCCCACAAGCCATCCACAGCACAATTAGCGGCACAATGGCTACCAATTGGCCCACGCGTCGAAAACTCATCGGCACCCCAGACAAAGATTTGGCCTGCGAGGAATTAAACATTCTAACGGCTGGCAGCTAACTCCGCTAGTGAGCCATACCTGCGTACCGCTCTGGCATCGATTCCTCAGTTGTAAGGTTTGAGCACAACGATAGATGTGGGATGCATACCTTCAGAGACGAGTTGGACGGTGAGCCGAGCCTGAAGTTGGCATGCCCCGCGGTCTCGTCATGGAGTTGCTGGCAAGATCTTCTTCGCCGCCCGCAAAGACGTAGCAGGCTACATCTTTATCTTTACAATCTGATTGAATGCTCTACTATCGGCTGCGCCGGGACCGGCCGCCGGCGGCCGCAGCCGGCGCTTCCGCCTTGGCGGTCGCCGCAGGTTTCTTCTTGCCTTCCATCTGCGCCAGGCTCTGCTTCAGAGCGGCCATTAAATCCACCACGGGAGCCAGCTTCTTGGGCTTCTCGACGGCTACGACTTCCCCGCCCTCGAGTTTGGCTTCGATCAGCTTCTTCAGGTTTTCCTGGAAGGTATCTTTATATTTCTCCGGGTCCCATTTGTCCGCCAGCGCTTCAATGAGCTGGTGCGCCACTTTCACTTCCGCTTCTTTCAACTCCACGTCGGGTGCGCCGAATCCCTCCACCTTGCGCACTTCTTCTGCGTAGTACATTGTGTGCAGCATCAGTCCGCCTTCATGGGGCCGCAAAAAAACTGTGTATTCCCGGTTGTGCATCGTAATCTTGGCGATAGCAACGTACTCGCTCTCTTCCAAAGCTTTCGTCAGCAGCGCATAAGGGCGCCGACCAGCCTCCTCCGGCAGCATGTAATACGAGGACTCGAAATATACCGGATCGACATCGCTTGCTTTCACGAATTCCAGAATTTCCATGGTCTTGGCAGTCTGCGGCTCGATTTTTTTGATCTCTTCCGGTTCGATGACGATGTACTCGTCCTTGCGAAACTCGTAGCCCTTCACGATCTCGCTGCGATCCACGACCACGTTTTCGAGCGGGCAAATGTATTGCTGTTTCACTCGCTGCTTGTCGGGACGGTGCAGCATGTTGAAAGAGATTCCGCTACTTCGTGCGCCGGAAAATAAGCGAACCGGCATGGAGATGAGACCGAAGGTTAAGTGTCCAGACCAGACCGACGATGGCATAGTTCCTCTCGCTCACTAAGGATGCAACATCCGCGTGCGCAACGCCACTTCAAAATGGCCCTAAACTGCCCAGAATTGGGAGTTTAGCCTAGCAAATGATCGTTGGATGCAGAAATTCTGGCCCAGGAATCGAAATTCCAAGCCCGAGGCGGTGTGGCCAGTGGCTCGTGCACCCTATGGGTTGTAGTTAACTGGGTGGGTTCTGGCTATGGCTCCTAGCAGGTCGAGTACGCGCCCGACAGGTTGCTCAGACCGTGTCTCTTGCGGGGATTGACATCTGAACGCCCTTCAGTATTTTCCTGCCTTCCGAAGTGCGGCCCCGATGGTCGCGAGCGGCAGAAGTAGAGATAAAGGCGCACCCAGCAGCGGCAGAGCGCCATAGCTGGCATACCACCCTGCCACCCTCTCATTCTTGGCATCGATAACAAGGAGCACACCCCCAACCTCCGTGGAGGCCAACAGGCAGCGTCTGCCTGCCGCGAGCAGAAGTCGTCCGCCAAGTCCCAGCCCCTGCCACCGGCGATCCACAGCCAGGCGCGCCAAGCGAAAGCCCGGCACGTCATGACGTGCTAGCCCGCGCCGTATGATCTCCGGTGTGCGGGCATATTCAACCGACGCGGGGCTTAGACTATAGAAACCGAAGATCGTTTTGTTGTCGGCATGGTCAATCGCAAGGAAAGTTTTCGCACCGCCCAGCTCGTGGCTCTTACGGGCGTAACGGCGCAAGAACTCATTCAGCGCTTCTTCGCCGCAGTCGAATGCGTCCCGATCATGTTTCTTGCTGATCGGCTCCTCGTGCCATGGCTTCACGATTATGACCGCTTGGGCAGTGCCCGGGCGGAAGCCAGGAGTTTTGCGTTAGGTCTGGGCGGATTTTCCAGCAGATCGAGAACCCTCAGACTATCCCTTTCGGAGAGCTGGAGATGATCCGCCTTCTCGATGACCGCTTTGGCGGCTTGCAGGGCATGACGAATGACAAAATCCGTCAAGTCGGTGTGTTTCAGTGCCACCGCACGCAAGAGCAGCGCCTTTTCTTCGGCTCGAATCCGTAGCGACATCCGGCTGTTGTCTTCCACTGCCACTCTTGGCATGGTTCCTCCATGTACATATTCAAATAGTACATCGAGCGACCGCCTCGGTCAACCCGTGCGTATTGATTGCGTACATGAAAGTTGCGGGGATGCTTTCTTGCGCCGTCCGAACATCGTCTATCATCGGCGAAGGCAATCTCCCGCGGAGGATAAAATGACTGACCTGCGCTACCCCATTGGCAAGTTCACCTATAACGGACCACCCACACCGGAACAGAGACAGGAGCTGCTCAACGCCATCGCTCAAGCCCCCACCAACCTCCGGGCAGCCCTGAAAGGTTTGTCGGAGAAGCAACTGGATACGCCCTACCGTCCCGAAGGCTGGACCGTGCGCCAGGTTACGCACCACGTCCCGGACAGCCACCTCAACGCCTACATACGCTTCAAGCTGGCTCTCACCGAAGAGGAGCCGACGATCACGCCATATGCCGAAGACCGCTGGGCCCAACTGGCCGATACACGAGCCACTCCGGTCGAAATCTCGTTGACATTGCTCGATTCGTTGCATGATCGGTGGGTTCGCCTGCTGCGTTCACTCCAGCCTGAAGACTGGAAGCGCACCTTCCGTCATCCCGAATTAGGCCTAGTAAGTCTGGAGAAAAATCTGTCGCTCTACGCCTGGCACGGACGCCACCACGTTGCGCATATCACGGCACTTCGGGAGCGTAGCGGCTGGTAAACGGAAGTGAACCCCCCGCCAAACTTCGGTCATCTTTTCCCTGGTTCGGGGTTCGCATACGATTTTGCGTGTCCATTTTTCGGCCAGTATTGGTTGCTTTTAAGCAGTGCTATAGACAGGCCGCGGTCCTGGCGTTTTTCCTGTCGGCTTGCCTGGCGCAGAGGCCCGCTCCGGTAGCCCCTCCGGCGCCGGAACCGACAGCTTCTGGTTCGGAGCAACCTCTTGGAACGGTCGTTCAAAACTCCAAGAAGCAAAATACTTCGCGAGCCAAGAAGGTCATTACAGAAGACGACATGAGTGCCCCGGGGAACGTACTCCCCCGGATCAGCATGGAGGGCCCCGAGAACGCCGACGAAATCATTGCAGCGATCAACGATTACAAGAAAAGTCACTCGCCAGAGGAGACGGAAGCGGTAGTGCAGGCTTGGTACGAAAGATACGATGAAGATCTGGCCGCTGCTATTCAGCAAAACCACACCGTGAGTACCCTGCGTGAAGAAAACATGAGCAATGGATACGAAATTTGCCGCGAGGGAGGCGACTACATGAGCTGCGAGAATCGCCGGCGGGCCGAATATATCGGGGTGCGACACGATCAGGCCACACTCAGGCGCAACGTGGCACTCGAGGTACGCATTCAGCACGTATTTATGAAGGTCCGCGGCGGAATGATGCGCTCCAACCTCCGCTATGAATGGTTCAAGATTCGCACCACCAACGGCATTGATACCTTCTGAACTCCGCTTCCAGTCAAATCTGAATTATTTGAGGAAAACGAGGGAACGGTTCGCGGCAATTCTCTTCCGCCGCTCTTATGCGATGCTACACTCTTGGTTCACCCATCCTTGGCGTTTGCCGGAGTTCGTTCCTAAATGTCTCAGCCCTACACCCCTACGCCGCGGACCCGTCTGGTCCGCGAAGCCGAGCGCGCTGTCTATGATCGCGAAGCAGCGTATCGCATCCTTGACGAAGGCTTCCTTTGTCACGTGGGCTTCGTCATTGAGGGCCAGCCGTTTGTAATTCCGACTTCGTACGGCCGAAAAGATGACAGTTTGTTGATTCACGGGTCCGCGGCCAGCCGCATGCTGCGCCAGATGAAAGACAGCATGCCGGTCTGCATTACGGTCACCTTGCTCGATGGATTCGTTCTCGCCCGCTCCATCTTCAATCATTCGATGAACTACCGCTCGGTGGTTGTCCTGGGAAAAGCCACGCTGGTGGATGATCCAGCAGAAAAAATTGAGGCCTTGCGACTGCTTTCCGAGCACATTCTGCCCGGCCGCTGGGCCGATGCGCGCCAGCCGAACGAACGCGAACTCAAGCAGACTTCAATTTTGAGAGTACCGATCGAGGAATTCTCGGCTAAAGTACGCACCGGGCCGCCTGTCGACGATGAAGACGACTACTCTTTTCCCACCTGGGCAGGAGTGGTTCCGCTGGAGATAAAGGCGGGGACGCCGATTGACGATCCGCGACTTCTGCCGGGGCAGACCGTTCCTAAGTACGCGCGGAATTACAGTCGCAGGCGCTGACAGACCATCGCTCGTGTGGAGCGGGCACTCCTGCCCGCTGCCTTTGACTCTGATTTCGATCCTGCAGTTTCGACCAGGCATACCACAAAAGGGCACCCGTTATTGGCCCTGTACTCATTTCGCGGGCAAGAGTGCCCGCGCCACACGAGCAATCCCTATGGAATCAGCAGCAGCTTCCCTGTCGTCTTCCGTGATTCCAGATCGCGGTGCGCGCGCTGCGCCTCGGCCAGCGGATACGTATGCTCGATGCGCAACTTGAGTTTTCCTGATGCCAACATGCCGAATACCCCGCCCGAACGCGCCACCAGCTCCTCGCGGGTGGCGATGTAGTTCACCAGAGTGGGCCGGGTCACATAGAGGGATCCCTTTTGCGACAGCACCACAAGGTCAAACGGTGGCACAGGGCCGCTCGATCCGCCGAAGAGCACCATCATGCCTCGCGGCCGCAACACGTTCAGTCCCTTTTCGAAAGTTGTTTTGCCCACCGAGTCGTAAACGACATCCACTCCCTTGCCCCCAGTCAACCGTTTGGTTTCGGCTTCGAAGTCGGATTTTGTGTAAAGGATGACTTCGTCCGCACCCGCATCTCGCGCGAGTTTTGCCTTTTCCTCGGTAGAGACCGTGCCAATTACTCGCACACCGATGTTGTGCGCCATCTGCACCAGCAGCAGACCGACGCCGCCTGCCGCGGCATGAACCAGCGCCGTCTGGCTTTTCTTCAGCGGAAAAGTATGATGCGAAAGGTAGTGTGCAGTCATACCCTGCAGCATGACTGCAGCCGCCTGCTGTGCGCTGACTCCCTGCGGAATCGGCACCAACCGGTCAGCTGGCGCCGCGGCATACTCCGCGTAGGACCCCTGCACACCGGTCCAGGCCACGCGATCACCCCCCTTCACCGACTTCACCTCCGCGCCCACCGCGGTCACCACCCCCGCGCCCTCTTGACCCGGAACAAACGGCAGCGCCGTCTTGTAACGTCCCTCGCGGAAATACACATCGACAAAGTTCACGCCTGAGGCAGCCAGCTTCACCACTGCCTCGTTCGGCTTCGGCTGGGGGATGGGCAACTCCACAACTTCCATCACCGCTGGTCCGCCGACTTGTCTGACTTGAATGGCTTCCATGTTTGCTTTGGATTCTCTAATCTTCGAATAAAGTTCGTTCTCAGTTCTCAGTTCTCAGTTCTCAGTATAAGCAAGCCCGTGCGGGCGGAGGTTGTCAACATTCCTGGTCGAAACAAGCTTTGCCAGGGCGTGGTTGGGGCAGATTTTGCTGAGAACTGAAAACTGGGACTGAGAACTGTTCTGCTACACTGGCCCGTCCTCGAAAGGAGCCCTTCGTCATGGCGGAAAAAACCCCATCAAGAAGGCGATCCAAGTCTGGCGTCCAGACGGCTGGCGTTTCTGACAGAGGTGAGCGGCCGCCGGAAGGGACCAGCGATGGAAGATCTCTTGCAAACCTTTAGCGCGCCTTTCGCCGTCTGAATACCGGTGGGTAACATTGGGTCCGGTGCCGAAAGTAACGGGGGCTGATCTTTTTCGGCGTTGACCCGACACCGACCGCAAGGTACGATTTTTGATAGAATTCGGCGGGCTCTGATGGCATGAAAGCAATCCGTATCTCATAGATAATTATGCGAGTTGCAAAACTCCAAGCGCGGATCGCGATGCTGGCCGTGACTGTCCTCGCTGGCTCCGCCTGCCACACGGCGAAGAAGCCCGTTGCTTTGCTGCCAACTGGAACTGCTCCGCCCATTACCGCAAACGCGGCAGCACCGGAGCCCGTATCGTCGGCTCCGCAGACCCAACCCAGTGCTCCCGAAACAGATGCCTCAGACCCGGCGCAGGCCGCAGTTCAAGCGGCAACCCAGGCGCCGAGCACACTCCAATCCCCGCCTCCGCCTACCGACACTGTGGCGGATCTAATCTCCCGGGTAGAAAAAGACTATCAGGCGGGATTGGACGCGTTCCGCTCCGGACAGAGGGATGCAGCCAAACAAGATTTCGACAATGCCTTCAACGCCCTGCTGGGGAGCAATCTCGACGTCCGCTCCGATGATCGCTTGGAAAAAGAATTTGACCGCATCGTGGAGGGCGTCAATCATTTGGATCTCGGGGATTTCGCTTCGGACTCCGAAGCGCAGAAGTCCGAGCCCGCACCCATTGATGAGACCAATGGCATCACCCCCTCCGCCGACCCCAACGTGAGGGCGAAGGTGCAGGCTGAGATCAGGTCAACCCACTCCGACCTCCCCCTAATGATGACCGACCAGGTTGCCGGCTACATCAGCTACTTTTCCAATCGTGGACGCGGCACGTTCGAGCGCGCATTCGCTCGCTCCGGCCGCTACCACGACATGATGGTTTCGATTCTCAGGGAAGAGGGTGTCCCGCAGGATCTAATTTACCTGGCTCAGGCTGAGTCAGGGTTTCACCCTCTCGCGGTTTCTCGTGTCGGTGCCCGCGGCATCTGGCAGTTCATGGGAAGCCGCGCTAGAGGTTACGGCCTGCAGCACAGCATGTGGGTTGACGACCGACAGGATCCCGACAAATCCACTCGAGCGGCCGCCCGCCATCTGAGAGATCTCTACGCCCAGTTCGGTGATTGGTACCTTGCCATGGCTGCCTATAATTCTGGGCCGGGCACGGTGCAGGCGGCTGTCAAGCGAACCGGTTACGCAGACTTCTGGGAGCTCTACCGGCGCAACGTTCTACCGAAAGAAACGCGCAATTATGTCCCAATCATCCTGGCCGTGACCATCATGACCAAGAATCTGTCGCAGTACGGTTTTGATGACGTTTCGATGGATGAGCCAGTGGCTTATGACAAGGTATCGATAAGCTATCCGGTTGATCTACGCCTAGTGGCTGAATGCGTGGATGCCACGCCCGCCCAACTGCAGGAACTGAATCCCAGCCTGTTGCGGCTGACTACGCCGAGGGAAGGCAAGTTTGAGCTTCATCTGCCCGCCGGGACAAAGGAGAAATATCTTACCGCCATCGCCGCCGTCCCCGCCGACATGCGGCTTTGGTGGCGCTATCACAAAGTTCAGCCGGGCGACACACTGGCTTCCCTGGCCCGCAGCTATCGCGTCACCGCCAAGTCGATTGCCACTACCAATCACTTCGACGGCACAGAACTCGAAGCGGATGCCAAGGTGATTATTCCGGTCGCACCCGGCAAACATCCGCTTAGCGACTCTGCTACCTACGCGCGCCGTATTACCCGCTACAGAGTCCGCACGGGAGACACAGTCGAGACCGTAGCCGAGAATTTCGGTGTCTCCCCCCAGATGGTCCGCCGCTGGAACGGCCTACACGGCGGCGACAGCCTGCGTGGAAGAAGGGTGCTGGCCCTACACCTTCCCATCACGCCCGATAGCGAGGTGGCATCAACGGCATCCCGAAAGTCGGCCGCACACACACGGAAATCTGCCCAGACAGCAACCGCTAAGGCTCCGGCTGGCAAATCCGCTAAAGCCGGGGCCGAGGATACTGCCGAGCAGGCGAATCTGCTGCATCACACCGTGAGATCCGGCGAAACTCTCTATTCGATCGCCACCACCTATAAGACTACCGTCGCCGCCCTCAAGCGCAGCAACGGCAACGTCGCCACTCTGCGGCCCGGAATGATTCTGGTCGTGCAGCCAAGCCAGTAAACCGCCTTGCGTAAATCAGCTCTGGTTAGTCTCTGCACTCTCTACTCCGCACTTGCCGAATCTTCTTCCATTCTGCCGTCCCCTGTGGTAACAGGATAGGCAGGCTCATGTGATCATGGTCCTTGCAGGCTGCACCAAACGGCGTGCTATAATCGCGCGCCGTTCTAGCACAAGTTTCTGGTGGTCTTTTAATTTCTCGTACCAGGCAGCCTTACGCGGCCGTCCTTGCGCCAGGCAGCCGAACAAAGATCAGGAGGAGCAATGACGTTCTACGATCCCACTCTCTACGCGCGTGATGAGGAAGAAGATTTCGGCGATAGCGGAGCTTACAGCGAGTCGCTCGAAGAAGATTTCGAAGAAGAAGAGGAGGAAGAAGAAGAAGCCGGCGTGCCGGAACCGGATCTGGGTGAACCGGTACTACCCGCTCCGCCACCTCCCGCGCCTGCTCCAGCCGGCGGCGGTGGCCCCAGAAAACCGCCTGCTGCGAAGAAGAAGGCGCGAGCTAAAAAGCGAGCCGCAAAAAAGAAAGCCCCTGCCAGGAAATCGGCAAAGAAGAAGGCCGCGAGAAAGCCCGCGAAGAAGAAGGCTGCAAGAAGGCCGGCAAAAAAGGCTAAAAAGAAAGCCAAGAAAGGTCGCCGATAGGCTGGTATCGAGGAAATCCGATACGAAGAACCGCGGTCTACTTCTTCCGCGGTTCTTTTTTTCAGAACGTGGGGACTGAGGTGGCATCTTCGGTATTCCGAGTACGGTGCCGGCTATTTTCCCTCCACCGCGGTCCTGCACTTACCATACAGTTCAAGCAACTGCGCGGCGTACTCGTCAGGCTTCGAGGCCGAACCTGTGCCTTGAAATCCCACTCCCGAGGACGTGGTGCGGCCGTAGCCCGTGGTCATGGCAACGAACTTCATCAGATCGAGCGCGATATCCTCATTGCGGCGCGCTCCCGCATGCAAAGCTGGACCTTCTTCCATGAGTCCTTCTCCTGAACCGGAAATATAAGGAATTTGCTCGTCGTCTTCCATGTCTCTCACGACTCAGCTAAAGATGATAGCAGGGTCGACGGCGTCCGGTTAGCGAGCTACTTCACTCATGAGCGCCAGCAGATTCCCTTCGGAGTCGCGGAAGAAGGTCATCCACAATTCATGCGTTGGCATTTTCGCAATCATGTGCGGCTCGTCCTCGAAATGCACACCGCATTGTTTCAACTTGCCGAATGCCTCCTGAATATCGGGAACAGCAAAATACAGAACCGAGCTGGGATGGTCGAACTCCGGCTTCTCCGCCCGGTCGAGCATCAGGCGCACGCCGCCGCAATCGAAAAATGCCAATCCCGGCGGCGCCTTGAACAGCAGCTTCAACCCTAAGACGTCCTGGTAAAATGCCGCCGCACGTTCTACATCTTTTGCGTTAATGGCGATTTGTCCCAGGCGCGTAATTCCAATGTCAGTGGTAGTTGCGTTCATATCTTGACCTCCTAAAATAAATTAGTTAGCATAGCTAACTATATTCTATGAAAAATGTCAAGCCCCAAGAAATCGCTCTCCGCCAGGAAACCCTGGCAGCCGCCGACCGCCTCCATTCCGCTGCTTTACATCTGCTACGCCGGGTGCGCAAGCAGGACACGGCTACCGGTGAAGGTCCCGCTCGCCTCTCCGCTCTTTCGGTGCTGGTCTTTGGCGGTCCCAGGACGCTGGGCGAACTAGCCGATGCCGAGCAGGTGAAACCGCCCACCATGAGCCGCATCGTCTCCGGACTCGAGCGCAGCGGCCTGATTGAAATTACGCGCGATTCCTCCGACGCTCGCCGACTTCGGATCCGCGCCACAGCCAAGGGCACTCGGCTTCTCGAGCAGGGACGCCAGCGCCGCATCGAGTATCTCGCGGCACATCTGGATTCTTTGGATAGCGCTGAAATGGCACAGCTCAATGCTGCTGCCGAAATCCTGGAGAGCATGTTGCGTGCCTGGCGCTGACTCACTTACGGGGTTCGGGGCCTGTTCGCTTTTCGTAACAAGAGGAAGTTTTCTGTCGCAATTCCTATTTGTCGTCTATCATCCGCTGCAGCCCTCCCCCCAGCCTTCCCCCTCCAAAATTCTTGGGCCGAATCATTCTGCACTGGGATCTTCAGAGATCCCTTGCCGTTTCCAGAGGAAGCCTCAGCCATGGCTATCAGAAAGCTCGACCCTGATCAGCCGGCCATCCGATTATGGAGCTCGGTCTCTCTCAGTGCTCTCTCTCAGGTTATTCCGATTTTCCAAAGCAAATAGCTGCAAGCTTCGCGCAACACCGCATAGATACGCAGCACGACGTTGTGCGGTCGCGAACCGGGCCGCGGAGCCACATACACCGGACCGATACCCTGATGCTCGAGCAGTCGCTTGATGCGAAACACGTGATATGCGTCGCTGACGGCCACGCAACTGTGCAGTCCATTGGCCCGCATGATTACCGCGACACGCACGGCCGATTGAGCTGTGTCTGAACCCTGAGTCTCGGCGATCAGATTGCGCTCGGGAATTCCGCGGCGCTGCAGATAGTCGCGTCCCACGCCGCCTTCGCTGAAGCTGGGATCGGACCCAGCTCCGCCCGTGGTGATGACGACGGGAGCGATACCTTTCTGAAAGAGATCGAATGCATGATCGAGCCGAGCCCGCAAAACTGGGGAGGGATGGCCGGAATACTCCGCGGCGCCGAACACAACAAGGGCATCCGCCGGACCTAACTCCTGAAGGGACGCCTCATGCGTTATATGAAACCCGGTAATTGTGAGGAACGCCAACAGCGCGGCCAGCAACAGCCCCTCGAGCCACAGCAGCCATCGGCGCCGGGGATGCCGGTGAACAGAGTCGTCGCTCATCCTTTGGCGAAGAAAGTGGAAATTTCGTCGGCCGGGATTGCGCCTTCGCGAATGATGCGCCAGCGCGTTCCCTCATCAGTCAAATCGATAATGGTGGAAGCCACATCACGGGGAGAAGTTCCCCCGTCCACGATAATGCTGATGCGTCCCTGCAACTGATCGCGCACTTGCTCGGCGTTGGTACACTCCGAAGCTCCGCTTAGATTGGCCGACGTGGCCGTGATGGGAATGGCCGCAGCCGCCACCACTGCCCGCGGAATCTTAGCGTTCGGAACGCGTAGTGCAACGTTGCCAGTATTGGCGGTTACTTTCAGGGGCAGACGCGAACCCGCTCTCACGATGATGGTCAGCGGCCCTGGCCAATATTTCCGCGCCAGAGCATAAAACTCTTCGGACAGCGCTTTCGCCAGTTCTTCCGCCTGATCCACGCTTTGGATGAGCAGCGAAAGAGGCTTGTGGCGCGAACGGGTCTTGATATCGTAGACGCGGTCTACGGCGCGCAGGTTAAAAGGATCGGCCGCCAGCCCATAAAACGTATCGGTTGGCATGCCTAGCACCTCGCCGGCACGAATCTGATCAGCGGCGTACTTTATCAGTGAACTCTCAGGGCTATCACTACTGATTTTTACGATTTCGGCGCGCACGGCGTTCCCTTCGCGATTCTTCGGCTTGAAGTATTTTGTCCGTGGAACCTACCATAATACGGCAAGGGACCGCAAGACGGGGGTGCAGCGTATCATCGCTCGATATCCTGAATGAAAAAACCGCTAGAAACCGGCCTGCGTGCGCAAAACAGGCTTCGCCGCATTGAGGGACGCCACAATCCTTTGGTCAAGCAACTGCGCCAGGCCTTCTCGCGCGCCGAACTCACTGAAGGGGGAGACTGCGCCATTGAAGGCTTGCGAATTCTGGAAGAAGCGATTCGCAACGGCTTGCGCTTCAGCGCGGTCTTCTTCCGCGAGTCGGCGCAGGATCGGGCCGAGCGCCTGCTGCCGCAAATTGGCGCCCAGGTAGAAACCTTGCTGCTTCCCGACAAATTGTTCGACAGCCTTGTGCCCAGTGAATCCCCGCAAGGCGTGGCGGCACTGGTGCGGCTGAAGGAATTCTCGCTTGACGATGTGCTGGAGCGGCTGCAGGTCGGCCCCATCGTTGTCCTCGCCGGACTGCAAGACCCGGGCAACCTGGGCACGATTCTGCGTTCCTCTGAGGCGTTTGGAAGTGCGGGCATTGTTTTGGGCGAGGGCACGGTTAGTCCATTCAATTCGAAGGTTGTGCGAGGCTCGGCAGGATCGATCTTTCGCCAGCCCATGGTTCACGGGCGTGGACACGGAAACTCAGCGGCCGCCAAGCTGGCGGAAATTGCCGAGAAGCTGCGAGCCCAAGGAGTACGCCTGATCGCGACCTCCTCGCACAAGGGGACGCCATTAGATCAAGCAGATTTGCAGAGCCCGGCTGCGATCTTCTTCGGGAACGAAGGTTCCGGCCTGCCCCGAGACATAATGGCCAGCATGGATGAGTCCATCGCGATTCCGCACCATAGGCAAGTAGAATCTCTGAACGCTGGGGTCGCCGCCAGCATCGTATTGTATGAAGCCGCGAGGCAAAGGAAAAAACGCGATGAAGTAAAAGATTAAGAGCCGTTTTATGGGACTTTTCCAGCCCACGCCGAACGTCGATAACGCCACCGATCGCACCCGACCCCTGGCGGACCGGATGCGCCCGCGAACCCTCGAGGAGTACGCCGGGCAGGAGCATCTGATCGGTCCCGGCAAGCCTTTGCACACCCAGATTGAGCGCGACGATACGGGCTCGCTCATCTTTTGGGGACCGCCCGGGACGGGCAAGACCACCCTGGCAAAGATTATCGCCCGCATGACCAAGGCCGAATTCATCGAATTCTCCGCCGTCCTTGCCGGGATAAAGGAAATCAAGCAGGTGATGGCCGACGCCGAGCGCGCACGGCAATACGGCACTCGCACTATCGTTTTCATCGACGAAATTCACCGCTTCAACAAAGCCCAGCAAGATGCCTTTCTGCCTCATGTCGAAAAAGGGAACATCCGCCTGATTGGTGCTACTACGGAGAATCCTTCATTTGAGATCAACTCGGCGTTGCTCTCGCGCTGCCGCGTCTATGTGTTGAACCCGCTAAGCGAAGACCAGGTCGTCCAACTGCTCAAGCGCGCCCTGTCAGATGAGGAGCGCGGACTGGGCACAATGAAGCTGCGAGCCTCCGATGACGTCCTTAAGAGAATTGCCAGCTACACCAGCGGGGACGCACGCAGCGCTTACAACGTGCTGGAGGTCGCGGCAGGACTGGCACAGCAAGCCGGAACCCAGAAGGGAGAAATCACCGACAACATCGTTCGCGATGCGCTGCAGAGGCGAACCCTGCTCTACGACAAGGCCGGCGAGGAACATTACAACCTGATTTCGGCGCTGCATAAGTCGGTGCGCAACAGCGATCCCGACGCCGCCCTCTACTGGCTGGGCCGCATGATTGAAGCGGGAGAAGATCCACTCTACATTGCACGCCGCGTGGTGCGCATGGCAGTCGAGGATATCGGCCTGGCCGAGCCCGGCGCTCTTTCGCTCTGCATGGCAGCGCGCGATGCGGTGGATTTCATTGGCATGCCGGAGGGAAATCTCGCACTGGCGCAGGCCGTCGTCTATCTCTCTGTCGCACCCAAATCAAATGCGCTCTACACCGCCTATGGCAATGTGCAACAGGATATCGAGCAAACCGCCGCCGAACCGGTCCCGCTGCACCTGCGCAACGCGCCCACCGGCCTGATGAAGGGCCTGGGCTATGGCAAGAATTATCAGTACGCGCACGACGTTGAAGGCAAAGTCGCCAACATGCAATGCCTGCCCGAAAATTTGCGCGATAGAACTTACTACAGGCCCACGAACGAGGGTGTTGAGAAACGCATCCGCGAACGCATGGAAGAAATCAAGAACCTGCGCTCACCATCCCCTGGAAGTAAATCCCCACGCTCCAAGAAAGAATCCTAGGGACATAACGCATCATCTTATTAGCATCCCGCGTGTGGTTTGCGCCTAGCTGCAAGGGAGCGAGGTCTGAGTCAAACATGGTTACATCAAACATGGTTACATCAAACATGGGTACGATCTCCAGAGCCTTTCCCGCCGATGCCGTTCCAGTCCATCCCGTGCGCCCGGATCAGATAGAAGAATTGCAAAAGGTGCAGAAAGCGGCGCAGAAGATCACCTCGATCCTCGACCTGGATCAACTCATCGACAACATCGTGAATGACGTTGCGCATTCCTTTGGCTGCGTGGAGGCGGGCGTCTATTTGCACGACGAAGAGCACGGCGAAATGGTGCTCGCCGGCGTACATGGATGCAGCGTAAACCATAAAGGCTATCGTCTGAAGATTGGCAAGGAGGGCATGGTCGGCTATGTCGCCTCGACCGGCCAAATGCGTTATGCGCCCGATGTGCGCAAGGATGAATACTACGTCGGATGCGAACACTCCACCCTCTCTGAAGTCGCGATCCCGCTGCATGTCGGCGAACGCCTCGTGGGCGTCTTTACCGCATCGCACCCCGCGTTGGACGCGTTCCCTCGTCAGCAATTGAGAATTCTCCAGGCGCTATGTGATTACGTGGCGGTAGCGGTGCAAAATGCCTGCCGCTTCCAATCGGAACGAGCGGTGCGGGAAAACATGAACCGCGACGCTCAGGAAGCCCGTATCATGCAGCAGGCGTTATTGCCCAAGAGTTCACCGTATATTCCCGGCTATGCCATTTCCGGGCTCAGCGTTCCCGCTGGCGCCGTCGGTGGCGACTGGTACGATTTCATTCCTTTTCCCGACGGCCGGTTGGGTCTGGTGCTGGCGGATGTTTCGGGAAAGGGTATGGCGGCTGCGCTTCTTATGTCGGCGACTCGTGGCATGCTGCGCTCGCTGGCCGAGGCCTGCTGCACCCCTGGCGAAGTGCTGACCAAGCTTAACGGCCTGCTGGTGGAAGACTTTCCCGCGGGCAAGTTCGTCACCTTGGTTTACGCCGTGCTTGATCCGGCAACCCGAGTTGTGACCTTTGCCAATGCTGGACATCTGCATCCCCTTTTTATCGACGACAACGGGGCTCAGTTTCTGGACACTGAACGCGGACTGCCTCTCGGCATTAGTTGCGGAGACTATTCGGAAACCTCGGTCAGTCTGTCCCGAGGTTCGCGGCTGATTTTCTACAGTGACGGGATCACCGAGGCGGTTAATGCGGATGAACAGGAATATGGGCTGGAACGGCTGGCGGCGCACGCGGTTAGCGTTGGAGCGTCTGCGGTAAGCATTATCGAGGATGTCCGCGCTTTCGCCAATGGTTCTGGGGTGCGCGACGATGCGAGCGTGGTCTTCGTGGGAGTTGCGCGCTTGGAGTAGGAGCCGGGAACTATCGAAATCGCGCCCGGTGATCTTTCCGGATGCATCGGTCCATCACGACCAAGGCGCCAGCCCGGCGCGCTTTCGCAGCGGCTTTCTCGTGAATCACGCCCTCCTGCATCCAGATCGCGGGAACTTTCAACTGGATGGCCTGATCGACAACTTCCTCCACGAACTCCGGCCGCCGGAAAATATTCACAATGTCGACCTTCTCCGGCACGTCGAGCAGCGATGCATAAGCTTTCTCGCCCAGAGAGGATTCGATCTGCGGATTGACTGGAATAATGCCGTATCCCTGGCTCTGCATGTAGGCCGAGACGCCGTGGCTGGGGCGCAGCGGATGGTTGGAAAGTCCTACCACGGCGATCGTTTTCGCATGGCGAAGCAGTTCGGTGACAGGATCGATTTGCGGGGAAGAAGCCATTGCTTCCTTTTCTATTTCTTGTTCGTTGTTTCCAGCTTCTGCTTGTACATCTTGAGGGCCAGCTTACGAACGGTTTCTGAAACTTCCTTGTTGGCGGAGATGTTCTTCAGGTCCTGCGTGAGCAGATGCTTCATTAGGCCTAACCCGAGATCGAGGGGTGTGCGCGGGTTCGACACCAGATTGCGCACCACGATGTAATTCTTCATGAAGCGACGTTTCAGTGGAATCTGGCGCAGCACCGCTTCCAAAACATTTTTCTGCAGAGCAAACCTTTCCACTTCTCCATCGGAAATTTTGGGCGCATCCAGCACAGCCAATGCCACTACCTTGGTGCCATCACGAATCAGAATCGAACGCTCTTCCTTATTGCCTTTCATCGCCAGTTGAATGCGGCCCTTCACGTCAAGGCGGTTGATCTTTTGAACTGCATTATCCCGCTGCGCGGGCTGAGCCCCCGTCGCCTTGGGGCGCGCTGCGGCTGCGGTAGGAGGGGCAGGTCCGGCAGCCTTTTCCGCACTCACGGCGGTCTCCGCCATCTCTTTATTATCGGATACCGGAAAATAATCAGATCCCAGCAATTCCACAATGCCGCCGACTGGCTGAAAGGGCTTATCCTGCTCATTGGCGATTTCCGTAGCATGTTCGGCCAGATAAGCAGAAACAAATTCGTCAGGAACATCGGCGGGTTCGCTTCGAGAGGTTTCGTTGACAGCAAGGACTGCGGTCTCTTGGACTTCACTAGCGGCAACAGCGGCGCAGGGCTGTAGCTTATCCGGATTTAGCAGTTTGGCGACAGTGGCACCTTCTTCAACTTTCAAGTATGGATTTGATCGCAAAGAATCCAGAACTCCCATAGAAGCCCGCACTCGCGGACTCTGCAACATGGCCTCAATCGACTCTCGCGATGCGGAGATCGCGAACTTGGCTAATTCCCTCTCGAGGACAGACGGATTCTCCAGCAACGCAGGCAGCAGCGTAGGACGGAGATTCTCGGGTGCGACCAGGTAATCGAGGACTTCGCGCGGCGTCTTTGGATCGGAGGCCGCAGCCAACGAAGCCTTCTCGTCCCATCCCGCCAAAGTTATACGGGCAAGATCGCCGAAGATCTTGTTGTGCCTGGCAAGATAAACCAGGATCTCGATGTTTTCGTCGGGCGGCACGGAGAGCGCACCCTTCGCCGCAAACTGCATCATGTTCGAGGGCAGTTTGGAGGCGCGAATTAGATCGATGGTGCGCGACATGAATTCACCTCACGGAACGGTCACGAGCAGGACCGAACTTCGCCCTGGCTTCGAGTTCTCGGACCACAAGCTCCAACTCTCCAATCAAGCGGTTCGGCTTGTGCCGAAGAAATTCGTCCAGCAAAGACCGATAGTACCAAACGGTTCCATCGCGACCGCCCTTGAAACGCGTCCAGATTGCGTCCCCTAGGTCCCGGTGATCGGAAACAATGGAGCGCGCATTGTTCAGTTTGTCCGCAGCCGAGACCAGCCTGGTTTCCGCATCCGCAGTCTTCAGATGCCGGATGTAAGTCTCTTTGCGTTCCCGCCACGGCGGCTTGGGGTCGGTATCGGAATCCGTGCAGCCATCCACAATTTTCGCCACGCGAGCGCCGAACCTGCGCCGGACTTCTTTCAGCCTGGGCGCGCCGCCGCAGTCTTCCACCACATCGTGCAGGAGCGCAGCGATCGCCATATCTTCATCCCCGCCAAATTCCAGCACCAGCGACGCAACTCCCATCAAGTGCGCGATGTAAGGAGTCGTCGAAGCCTTTCGGGTTTGGCCGGCGTGCTTTTCGGCTGCGAACCGAAACGCCCGCCTGAATCGCGGCCCAAGTTTCACGGCTACTTTCCGTCTCGCCGCCGGCTCTTTGGTCGGTGTTCGCCTCACGTTTGCTTCTCCGCGCGACGAGCCAGCAGATAGGCGCGAATGAACGGCTGCAAATCGCCGTCGAGTACCCGGTCGACGTCGCCTACTTCGGCTTTGGTACGATGGTCTTTGATCATGCGGTAGGGTTGCAATACATAGGAACGAATCTGAGAGCCAAAATCGCTATCTAGCTTGGAGTCCTCAATCTTTTTTGTGGCCGCGCGCTTTTTCTCCATCTCAAATTCGTAGAGCTTGGAGCGCAGCATGCTCATGGCGCGCTCGCGATTCTTATGCTGCGACCGTTCATTCTGGCAACTGGCGACCAATCCGGTGGCGAGGTGCGTGATCCGCACCGCCGAATCCGTTGTGTTAACGTGCTGCCCACCCTTGCCGCTCGAACGGTAAGTGTCCGTGCGAATGTCCTCCGGCTTGATCACCACGTCGATGCTGTCGTCGATCTCCGGCGAAACAAAAACGCTGGCGAACGAAGTATGCCGGCGCTTGGCCTGATCGAAAGGCGAGATTCGCACCAAACGGTGCACACCGATTTCGCTGCTCAACAACCCGAATGCATACTCGCCGTTCACGGCGAACGTGGCTGACTTCAGACCCGCTTCTTCCCCCGGCTGGTAATCGTAAAGAACCGTCTCGAATCCCTGCCGCTCGGCCCAGCGAAGATACATGCGCAGAAGCATGTCGGCCCAATCCTGCGATTCCGTTCCGCCGGCGCCGGGATGAATCGTCACGATCGCATTGAGAGGATCGTTCTCGCCCGAGAGAAGCGTTTCGGTCTCGAGTTGGTCGACCAGATGGCGCAGCGAGTCGATCTCGCGACGCAATTCGCCATCCACATCTTCGCCTTCCTTCGCCAGTTCCAAGTAAGCGGCAATGTCTTCGCCACGGCGCTTAAGATCGGCGTCGGTAGCGAGCAAGTGCTCCAGTCGCTTTTTCTCGCGCATTACCTGCTGTGAGCGTTGCGGATTTGACCACAGGTTGGGCTCAGCGGCTTGCTTTTCGATTTCGGCTAGTTGCGGACGGAGTTTGTCCGCGTCAAAGATACTCCCGGAGTTCACTCATCTTCTTACCCAGTGATCCGTATTCCTGTTCGAGCTCTTGATTCATGAGGATGCTTCGGCTTTCCCGCCTGGTTTCCTGAAATATACGAAGCGCGCCACCAGCGCCCCGGCTGAAATTATCGCACACAGCCAGGCGAACCAATCGCCGCGCCGCGTGTAGAACGTGGTTACGGAGGTGAGGGCGTAGGGAGCGACTAATGCGGCGCGCAGTTTGCGAGGCAGTCGCGCTACGGTTCGTCCATAAGGATCGATGGAGGCAGTGACTCCAGTGTTCGTTGCGCTCAAAAGCCAACGGTCGTTCTCGATAGCGCGCATGCGGGTCTGATTCAGGTGTTGGGCATAAGCACCGGTATCGCCATACCATCCATCGTTCGATAAATTCACCAACACTTGCGCACCGTGATCGGCGAACTCCCGCACTTCGCCGGGAAACACCGACTCATAGCAGACAAAAACTCCGAGTCGTATACCTCCTGCATCTAATGGCTCTCGTGACGTTCCCGCGCGAAACTCTCCCACCTCTTTCGTCAGCCCTCCGGCAAACGCAAACAACCGCGGGAATGGCAAGTATTCTCCGAAAGGCACCAGATGCACTTTGTCGTAACGCGCCCTCCAATCGCCAGCGGGACTGATTAGCGCCGCCGAGTTGAAAACTTGCGAAGCCGACGTGATCTGCGCGGCAGGCGCGCTCCCGATGGCACCCGTCACGACCCAAGTATGCGATTCACGAGCCAGCGCGCTCACTGCATCGCGAAACAGGGGATCGCTCGTGTAAAACGGCGCGGGCGATTCCGGCCAGACGATCAAATCAGTATGGCTCGGCTTCGAATCGGGCACAGCGGGCGAATTATAGACCGCAGACTTCACGCTGAGGTCGCCCAGTTCGCGCAGGGTACGCTCGAAGGTGTCGCGCGTCCAGGTGGCATCGACGGGAAGGTTCTCCTGCACCAGCAGCGCTGCATGATCCGTCGGTAATGCGGGGGCACCGACCAGCCTGCCTGCCTGAAGCACCGCCGCCGCCGCTAACGATGCAACCAGCAGCGTGCTGCGCTTTTTCTTGGCGACCAGGAATGCCGCCGCAACCGCTACGTTCACCAGCATGATCTCGAACGAGATTCCATAAACACCGGTCCAAGTGGTGATGCGACTCAGAGAAATGTTGTCCACTTGCGCGGTACCCAGCAGGTTCCATGGGAAGCCAGTGATGAGCGTCCGAGCAAGCTCCACGGCGACCCACAAAAGCGGCGCCACCACCAGAGCGAGGCGGTTATCGCGGCCCGGCCCAGCCGACCAACTCAACACCAAACCGAACAAGCCGTGGTAAAGGCCTAGATAAAGACAGAAGAGAAACAGCGCCAATAACGCCAGCGGTGCGCTCAGGCCACCATATTGATGCATCGTGTCATAAATCCAGTAACACGTGCCCGCATACCAGAGAATGCCGGAAATGTAGGCCAGAAGAAACGCCTGGGCCGGCTTCGCCGCCTGAAGATGGACAGAGCCGTCGATCTCCAGTGCGCCCACCGGCCGCGATCGCAACAGCGCTACAATCAGCGGAGCCAAGGCCACCCACGAGAGAATGTACATCCCGGGCAGCGGAAAAATGAGCACCTGCAGAAGCGATGAGAGCAGTACTAGCAACCAAGCACTGGAATGAATTTGCCGCACCGAGAAGGATAACAAAACGGTCTTGTCATTCCGAGCCGGCTTCTGCCCGCGAGGAATCTGTTTTTCTGGCAGACGCCAGGAAGGTCCGCACGAACTCGACAATCTCCGGCGTCACATATATGGGCGGTCTGATGCGGAACAGCGGGCGCTTAGCCAGCGCCTTCAACGAAACGCTTTGCCAAGCCGCGCCCGCGGTTTTTGAGCCTTCATGAAGAATCACCGCACTGGCGCGGTCCAGAAATTCCTGCGCCGACCTCTTGAAGTCTTTGGTGTCTGGATCGAGCACCGTCAGATATAAATCAGGACGCAGAAACTTCAACACGCTATTGGATTCGATCATCACGTGACGCAATCGTTCGAGCCGCTGCCGCAGCGCCGGCATGGCCTCGGCCAGTCTGCCTTGCTCCGTACGCACCCATAAGGCTCGCGCTGCGCCTGCCAGCAGAAAGCGTGATGTGTCTGACTCTCCGTTGCGATTTTTTTCCTCTGAAATCGCCCAACTATGATCGTCTGTCGCGCAGTCGCAGGGCGCTCCATTGGCGGAGCAAACTCCGTGTCCATATTGTGTAATCTTCACGGCCGTCCAATCGTAGTCGCGCAATGCGGAGATCAACCCGGCCACAACGCTGGTCTTCCCCACGCTGCGCGAATGCCCGCCAATCACGACGATTGCCACGTCTACCTCTTTTTACCTAGTCGCGCCAAAGCCGCCAACTGTTTCAAATACTGCCGCACAGGCTGCGCCGGGGTTCCCCAAAATGCCACGCCTTTGCCGCGGAGGACTTTATTAGGCAGCACCCCGCCCTGCCCACCCAGCATCACTCCCTCTTCGATACGGGCATGTTCCCCGATGCCGACCTGCCCACCCAGAACCACGCCATTCTCAATCACAATGCTGCCGGAAAGTCCGGTCTGCGCCGCAATCACTACATTCTGTCCGATACGGCAGTTGTGGCCGATATGGACCAGATTGTCGATCTTCGTTCCCTTCCCGATGCGTGTTTCGTCCAGAGCTCCGCGATCGATAGTTGCGTTGGCGCCAATTTCAACGTCGTCCTCGATGATAAGGCGGCCGACCTGGGGAAACTTCTCGTAGCGTCCACTCTTTGGGTCCCGCACATAACCGAAGCCATCGCTCCCCAAAACCGCTCCCGCATGCACAATGACGCGATCGCCCACCGTTGTGCCTGCATAAATCGTAACGCGCGGATAGATTTCGCAGTCTCGCCCGATTTTCACCCCTCGCCCAATGGTACAACCGGCGCCGATATGCGTACTGTCGCCGATTTCTGCATCGGCCTCGACCACGACGTACTCTGCCATGGCAACTCCCGCAGTCAGCAGGGCCGAGGAATGCACCACAGCAGTTGCGTGGATACCAGGTCTGCTGTTATCGCGATTCCCATCCTGTAGGAAACGGGCAGCTCGCGCGAAAGTCAGTTTGGGATGACGGCTGATAAGCAGCGGTTTATCGGATGAGGCCGCGGCCGCGAACTCGCCTGCAATCACCGCCCCTGCGACAGATTGCAGGGCGCGAAGGAGATATTTCTCTTCCTCCACAAACACTAGATCATGCGCTGAAGCCGATCCAATACTGGCCACGCCGCTGATCTCAGCGCTTCCTCCGCCGCCCTGGAGCCGGGCTTCAACGGCCTTGGCGATTTGTTCCACGGAGCGATTCATGGCTCTCACTCTATAGCAGAGCGCGGGATGACGAAAGTGCTTGGCCGACAGCATTGCTGCCTTCCAGCATGGCCTAGCCTACAATCGATCCATGGAAAGGAAAATCTTCTGGATGGTTTTCACCGTGCTCGGCCTGCTAGCGGATTTTCTGCTGCCGATCTGGTGGGGACTGGCAGCGACCATTCCGATCCTTTTCGTCTCGTGGTGGGTCGCCTATCGCAGCGACTGGTTCTAAACTCAGTCGCGTTAAGAGCTTTGAGTCATTGTAAAGGTGCCGCCCGCAGTGCTGCATCCCGTGCCAGTCACCTGCCAGGTGCCGGTGATCGAACCGCCGGTCAGCATGGTCCCGCTCTCAGTTCCAGTCACCACTCCGTTAAGCGTAAGGGTATTGTTCGAAGCCTGCACGGTGTAAGTAAAGGGGCCAGTCAGCTGTTCCGTGGCCGCATTGATGGTCAGGATCATCGATCCGGTCTGTGTTCCCCCATCGACGGGGAAACAAGAGCCCTCGGTAAGAAATTGAAAGTACGTAATGGTCAAGCTGCCATCGGTGTTCACCGTAAACTGCGTGGTAAAGCTGAATCCGGAAACTTCGCCGCTGCCCCCGAATACCTGCGCGCTCCAGACTCCGCCAGCTGCCGACTGAGCCACCTGCGTGACGCTGGGGGTGCTACAACTGCTAAAGCTGAGGGCGACAAGCAGCAGGATTGCAACTACCTTCATGAATTTTCCTTGAGCCTGGAATCCGATCCAAGATTCTTATTGCGAAATTTCTGTAGCAAGATTACAGAGATGCAGGTTGCCTGGTCAATGGATGCAAGGGCGGTGATTATTCCTGCCGGGCGCTTGAAACCCCTTCAGAGGGCTGTCATCCATGAACGAAGTAGCCGGTTCGCGAAGCAAATTGCTGCGCAGTCACAAATCGAAACTCATCATTCGATCGCCCTACGCTCCTCGCCTCCCCTTCAATTCTGCCAGCAACTGCTCAATGCGATCCTCTTTCTCCAGTGCCGCCAGGCGGTCTTCCATGTTGTCGCCGGCAATTTCCGATTTAGCCTGGCCTATCGCCTCCGAGTGCGCCACCTTGCGTTTCATGCGATCGAATGCCGCGGCTTTCGAGCCGTCGCCCATGGCCAGACGCGCGTCGCTGGCCTTGCCCACGGCGCGGGCACGGCGATGTTGCGCAATCAACAGATCAGCCTTAGCTTGCGCTTCGGCTAGCTTCTGCCCGAGTTGGCGCAACGCGGACTTCAGATTCTCCACCTGCGCTTTCTGGTCGATCACCTGCTGGGTAAAGCTCTCGCTCATCTCGCGATAACTTTCCACCCGCTGCAGCGACGCACGCGCCAAGTCGTCTTGCTTCTTGTCGACTGAGAGCTCGGCCTTGCGCATCCATTCGGCCACTTTGTCTTCGTTCTCTTTCTGCTTCTTCTCGAGCAGATGCTGGTCGGCGATGGCAATCGCCACCTGCGTCTTCACCTGCAGCAACTGGTTCTGCATGTCGAGAATAACCTGCTTAATCATCTTTTCCGGCTCCTCGGCCTTGTCGATCAGGTCGTTGAGGTTGGCCCGAACCAATGTGGAAACACGCTCTAGTAATGCCATGGTGAACTCCTTTTTCTTATTTCTTAGTGCTTCTAGCTTCAGCTTCCAGTTCTCAGCTTCTTTGAAATTTCCCAATGGTCATCTCACTGGATGTCTCGGATGGATTACCGCGCATTCGGGACATGCTTTTTCTGTGCGGCGTACCGACATTCCGAGTGCCATTCCAATCGCCATCCCGATGCCCAGCTAGATCGCGACGTGACCAGCCATGACTCCTGCAACCGCGCCCAGCACCGCTCCCAGCGCAATGCCTATTCCTGTATGCTTCGAGGTGCTCGTCATCTCCTTACTCCTGCAAGTGCTTTCCAAAAGAAAACCGGAGGGCCAAGCCGTGACCCAGCCCTCCGCTTACTACTTCGCTGCTTCCACGACCGGCGGCTTCGGAGTGTGATCGCCGATCTGCCGTACCTTGCCCAGCAACTCCGCCAGCGGCATGCCGGAGAGCGTCTCGAATAACGCCGGCACCTGCGCTGCCATTTTGGCGATGTCGCCCGTGATCTTGTTCATCCCGGAAGCGTCTCCGTTCCCGGTTGAAACGATGGTGATTTTGTCGACGTTCGCCAGCGGACTGGCCAGCGCTCTCACCACTTCCGGCATGCTTGTGAACAGCCGGTCGATGACGGCGGCCTGGTTGTATTCCTGATAGGCCTCGGCTTTCACGTTCATGGCCTTGGCTTCGGACTCGCCTTTTTTGAAGATAATTTCAGCTTCGGCTTCGCCCTGCGCTCGTATCGACGACGCGTGCCCTTCGGCTTCCGCGATCAGGCGCTGCTTCTCAGCCGCGGCCAAGGTTTCAATCCGCTGGCGCTCGACCTCGGCTCCCTTCAACACAGTCGCGATGAGCTCTTTCTCGCGGCGGTTGATTTCCGCCTCTTGCACTTTGACCTGCTGCTCTTTCTCGACCTGCTGCACCTTCACCTGCTCGGCGACAACCTGCTGCTGCATGATGTTGGTCTGAATGTCATATGCCTTGTCGGCCTGTGCCTGCTGGCGTTTTGTGACTTCCAAAAATTGAGCCTTCTTCACTTCGAGATCACGCTGTGATTCGGCTTGCTTAGCGAGAGACAACGTCTCCGCCAGCACACGCTCCTGGTCGGCTTGCGCCTTGGCTACTGCCGCTTCTCGTTGCGCTAATGCGCGCTTGATGGCGGTATCGCGATCGGCCTCCGCCGTGGCAACATCGGCATCACGCTTAATTCGCGCTACGTCGGGCTTACCCATGTTGGTGATGTATTCGTTCTTATCGCGAACTTCCTTGATGGTGAACGAAATGACTTCCAGTCCCATCTTGTTCATGTCCTCGGCGCAAGTGGAACGCATACGGTCGGAAACCATTTCCGGCTGCTTGACGATCTCTTCCACCGTGAGTTGCCCGATGATGCCGCGCAAGTGGCCTTCCATCACTAACCGGATCAGCCCCTCGCGTTCCTGATCACTTTTGGTGAGAAACTGCTCGGCGGCGGTGA
Organism: uncultured Acidobacteriota bacterium; assembly: GCA_963720155.1. Taxonomy (GTDB): domain Bacteria; phylum Acidobacteriota; class Terriglobia; order Terriglobales; family Acidobacteriaceae; genus Sulfotelmatobacter. The sequence continues at coordinate 175,718 of CAVREP010000009.1, read as the reverse complement.
GCACAGACTCGCGATCAGACTTCACTTTGATCTGCGCCACAGCCTCCACGGTGACCGCGACGCCTTGTTTGGTGTAGAGATCTTGCTGCGGCGCCACATCGAACGACATCAGCTCCAGAGACAGATCGCGACAGATTTGTACCATCGGAAGCACCAACGTGCCGTGCCCCTGCACCACGCGAGTTCCGCCCAAGCCATACACGATGAGTGCCTCGTGCGGCCCCGCTTTGCGATATAGCCTGGCCATTCCACTCATCAGAAACAGGATGACCATCACTCCCAGCCCAACGAAAATCCAAATCTCGACCATCCGTGACATCTCGAACATAACGCCTCCTTCTACGAATGCGGCTTCAGAGACTTTCTATAATTCCATCTGAGAATTCGTTTTTAAAAGGATGCGGCTCTAGCTTTTGACAAAAACCGCCACTCCCACGCAGATCACGAAGAACTATTAGCTGCGCGAAGGGCTTGCTACGCGGCTGAAGGTTTCTTTCTACGATCCAGCTATTTACGAAGTAAACCAAGCACAGCACGACATAAAAGACTCCGACCATCGCCCACTGAGACAAACCTGACACCGGCGCGCGGCGGACGGCATAGCTGGCGATCGTAAACGTCGCGAGCAAGAAAGCTGTCGTACCCAGAGCCAGCCTGCGAGACCCTTCCCGCGTGGTCCAGCCGTTCGGCTGCCAATTCGCATCGAAGTGAACCGCAATACGCATGGGCAAACGATCCCACGCTCGCCAATAGTCAAACGCTGTTAATGGAAGGATCAACCACGCCAGCGCGACCGCCGTCGGAAACAGTTTTCGTTCCATAAAACCCTCGCTCCGCCAATCAGCACCGAGCCGCAGAAACTACTGCGGCGACTGCTCTTCGCCAGACATCTCGCTCCACAACCGGACGTAGGCAATTCCTTTTTCGTAACGCGTAACTACGACCTCGGTTCCTTTAGCGAAGGAGCCGCCGTCGTCACTTCGCGCACCGCATACGCGGCGAGTTCCCATTTGCGTGTAAACGATTTCGCCGGTCCCACCTGCGCGGACGGAACTTGAAACTCGCCCCAAAACCCCAACCATCTCGTAGTCCGCGGGGTCCATATTTTCGTCGTCGGCGATCAGCACCTTGCTCAGAAACAGGAAGACAATGCCTCCTCCGACCAGGCCGCTGGTGACTGCAGCCAGCAATCCAAAACCGACCCACAAGCCGGAGTAGCGCGTAAGCAGATATCCGGTGCCACCGAACCAGGCGAGAAATGCCGTCAAGGTGACGAAGTTGAACGGAGAAACTCCGCCGGATTGGTGTACCTCCGTGCCTGTGATCGCCGACCGCGCTCCGCCACTTGCGACTGGTGCTTGTCCCGTCGTGATCATCCCATGTGCACTCGGCACGTTCGCCGAGGATATGTGTGCGCCACCGACGTGAGCGTGAGCATGGGGCAGATGCAGCCGGCCTGTGCGCGCCCCGCCAAACACGAACGAGAGGAAACTGAAGCAGAATCCGATGGCGAAACAGATCAGGTAAAAATCCGCCCAGGTCATGGAATAGGTCATCGGATTCTCCTCCCTTCCGCATTCGCGGAACCACCATGCTTCTCGCGGCGATGATTTCCGTTAGCCCCGATCTCCGGCCGCAAGGCTTCCAGCAGGCGCGTAGCCAGCCCGGGCGTGTCGAGAATGGCTCCCAATAACAGAAGGGCGCGCCGCGTATCCTTTTCGCGCGCGGCTTTGATGAGCACGTCGCTGACCTCCGGGTCGCCGATAAAGCGCTCAGAGCCCTGCAGCAGCCACACGTCCAGCTGACCTTCGGTGGTGCGCAAGTCCGAGGTCAGTTCCGTGTGGTAACCCTCGGGGTCGTCCACCAGAAAACCGGGATGCACCTTGAAGAACTTCGCCAGCAGTGCGCGCGACGACTGGGTCATATGCGGGCGCGCGCCATTTTCGATCTGCGACAAGTACGACTGGCTGATGCTCTTGCGCAACTCCCGCCGAATGGACTTCACCATCTCCTGCTGCGTGAGCGGACGGCCCAAACCACGCAAGGAGCCTTCTACCTCGCGCAGGTAGCGAATTTTCGATCCCAAAGTCATATCTCACATCGCGATATTTATATTGCAATATGCGATTTAAGTCAAGGAAGCGATTTGCCGTGTTTTTAGCAGGTTACGGACTAGAGTCCGGCTTCGATGCGCGACCGAGGATCTAAATAGTCGCGCAAAGCGTCGCCGATAAAGTTAAAGGAGAGCACGGCCAGCATTACGGCGACCGCCGGAAACAAGACCAGGTGCGGAGCGTCGAATAAGTGGGCGCGGCCGTCATTGAGCATCGTCCCCCAACTGGCCGTAGGTGGCGGGACACCGAGTCCCAGGAAGCTCATGGTGGCTTCGGCGAGAATCGCTCCGGCCATGCCGATCGCCGCTTGGACGATGACGGGCTGAATGATGTTGGGCAGAATGTGGCGGACAATAATGCGCAAATCAGTGGCGCCGAGGGCGCGGGCGGCTTCCACGAATTCACGCTCCCGCGCAGCGAGGACCTGACCGCGGACAAGCCGGGCATAGCCGACCCATCCTCCGAGCGAGAGTGCGAGAACAAGATTGAAGATGCCGGGTCCGCGGAAGGCTACGAAAGCAATGGCAAGCAGGATACCGGGAAATGACAGGAAGGCGTTCATCAGGACGACGTTGACGAAGCGGTCGGTGGCCCCGCCATAATAGCCGGCGATAGAGCCGATGATGAGTCCGAGCGTGAGCGAAGCGACGACTACGCAGCCTCCGACCAGCATCGAGATGCGCGCTCCATAAATGATGCGCGAGAGAATGTCGCGGCCGAGTTCGTCGGTGCCGAACCAGTGAGCGTGGGATGGAGGGTCGAGGCGCGCGGGCAGATTGATCGAGGCAGGATCTTGCGGCGCGATCCAAGGCGCGAACAGGGCAAAGATCACAAAGATGAGGATCAGCACGACGCCCGTGGCTGCTAACGGGTTGTGGCGGGCATTTCCTGCAAGCCGACGGCGGAACGAGATGGCTGCAGTGGACATGAACAGAATATTAAATTGCTATACGGTCTTGAGGCAGTTCGCAAGTTGTGTTCTCATGAAGGGGTACGGGCTGTGCAACCGACTCGCGCGCGCCACAAACCTCCACCTCTAGCCTACATTCTTAGGAGAAAAAATTATGAGCAAAGTCTCGTATATTCCCAAAGACTACAACTCCGTCACACCCTACCTTGTAATCAAGGGCGCGGCCCAAGCCATTGAGTATTACAAGAGAGTTTTTGGAGCGACCGAAACCGTTCGCATGAATGGCCCGGACGGCAAGGTGGGTCACGCCGAGTTGAAGATCGGCAATTCGCACATCATGTTGGCTGATGAAAATCCCAGCATGGGACAGGGACACACCAGTGCGTCCACCATCGGGGCGAGCCCGGTGAGCCTGTACGTATACCTTCCCGACGTCGATAGCGTAGTCAAGCGCGCGGCGGCCGAGGGCGCGACAATCCTGAAGCCAGTGCAGGACCAGTTCTACGGCGATCGCAATGGCTTCATTCAAGATCCATTCGGACATCTGTGGGGCATTGCCACTCACGTGGAAGATGTGTCGCCCAAGGATATGGAAGAACGGATGAAGAAGATGATGCAGGCGGCGTAGGTTGGTTTGGACAGGAAGGCGGGGCGGCCCTGCCCCGCCTTCCTATTTCACGGCAGATGGGCGAACGGGTTTTCGACACGGATGCCCGCGAACATTTGGTGAGCGTTCCAGTCCTCGGAGAGAATCCGCACGGTTCCGGATTTGGCCGCGGAAGCGACGATGAGGGCATCCCAAAAGCCGATCCCGGATTCGTCCTCGATGCGAAACGCGGCTGCAATTTCCGTGGGCGTGGTTTCCATGCACCAGATCGAGTAGCTGTTCACTACTAGCCGCGCTACATCCTTGGGAAGAGGAGTCGCTATCTTCCGCGTGACGTTGACATAGAATTCCTGCAGTACTTGCATGCTTAACACGCCAGTACGTTGGCCCCAGAGTTCGCGCAGAACGTTCTTAGCTACCTCGTGCTTGGCTTTTGCATCCACGTCGTGAGCGTAGATCAAGACGTTGGTATCGACGAACGTCTTATCGCTCATGCCAATCGTCCCGGCTAGAGTGGATCACGCCGCCCAAGTGAAAGCCTTGATCAAGTAACCGGGCGGCCTGCCTCTCGGCGCGCTCGTAGGCTTCCTCTTCCCCGACCAGAATTTCAATTTGCTCGGCCAAAAGACCGCTGACCGAGGAGCCGCGCCGTGCAGCCAAGATTTTGGCTTTGCGAATCGTTTGCCGAGAAAGACTCACTGTAAGATTTTGCTTGCTCATAAGCTTAGGGCGAATACACGTATACTACGTGTAACACGTCTATTACGTGTCGTCAAGGTCTCTCCGCATCTACCTCCAAGGAGCTCGTGGCGTGGCATCTTGCCAAGGCCTATAGGTCCTTCGCCTGGTGGTTCCCGGCCGCAGCCGAGTAGCCGTCGTTCAGGATGACAAATCGGGATCGAAGGTCTGTGATGAATGAATTCTTACAGCAGTGTAAAACCGGGCCTAGCGCCTACTGCCGAATCCTCGGATTCGCCACGGAGTACAGCACGTCCGTCAGGAAGTTCACTGCGACGTATGTCAATCCAATCGCCAGGATGCAGCCTTGCACCAAATAGTAATCGCGGTTCGAGATGGCTTGTATGGTCAGGCGGCCGATGCCGGGCCAGGAGAAGATGGTTTCGGTGACGATGGCGCCAGCGAGCAGGGCTCCGAATTGCAGGCCGAGGACGGTGATGATGGGGATCATGGCGTTGCGCAGGGCGTGGCGGTAGACGACGGTGCGCTCGGGCAGGCCTTTGGCGCGGGCGGTGCGGATGTAGTCTTGACTTAGCTCTTCGAGCATGGAGGTGCGGACCATGCGGGTGAGGATGGCGGCGAGCGCTCCACCCATGGTGATGGCGGGCAGCAAGAGGTTGGCGAATGAGCCTGCGCCGGAGACGGGGAGCCATCCCAGCTTGATGGCGAAGAGAAGAATCAGGATTGGGCCGAGGGCGAAGTTGGGGAACGACAGGCCGAAGAGGCTGACGACCGAGAGCAGGCGGTCGTCCCAGCGATTGCGGCGCTGGGCGGAGCGGACGCCTGCGGGGATCGACAGGAGGATCGCGACCAAGAGCGATGCTAGCGTCAGCCGCAGCGTGTAGGGATAGCGCTGGGTGAGAAGGCGCGTCACGCTCTGGTTGTAGCGGAACGAGGGGCCGAGGTTGCCGTGGAGGACGCCCTTCCAGTAGTGGAGGTATTGCTCGCCGAGCGGGGAGTCCAGACCGTAGGCGTGGCGGGTGGCGGCGATGTCGGCGGGCGGCGCGCCTTCGCCGAGCATTTGCTGGATGGGGTCTCCCGGGACCAGGTGGATTAGGAGGAAGACAAGGCTAACAACGAGCCAGATTACTGGGAGAGTATAGAGGACGCGTTGGAGTAAGAGGCGCATGAGTTCAGTTGCGTGTGCAGAAACAGCAGCTCCCTCCACTACGGAAATCATTCCCTCTGGGAATGAATTGCTCCGGTCGGGATGACAAGTCCTAACTTTGAAGCAACACAAATGGTCCAGACAAAAGCGCTTCGAGCTTTGCTCAAATGGACAGGCGAGAGCTTGCCCTGAGCGAAGTCGAAGGGGCGGCGGTCCCCACACATTACCATCGGAGGCAATCAATCCCCCGTTTGTTTCGCCATCCGAGCTTTTCCCTCGATGTTCTCTATTTTTTCGATTTTCACTTTCGCGATGCGGTGGCCTTGCATTTCTTCGACGGTGTAGCGATGGCCTTCGTATTCGAAGGATTCGCCGAGGTAAGGAATTCGTTGCAGGCGGGCCATCACGAAACCGGCGAGCGTTTCGAAGCCGGCATCGCGGGGCAGGAGCAAATCATACTGGGTTTCGAGATCGCGAATGTTTACACCGCCCTCCAGCACCAGAACAGACTCGTCGGCCAGTGCGGGCTCGGGCTGTGAAACGTCAAATTCATCTTCGATGTCGCCGACCAGTTGCTTCAGGATGTCTTCGACTGTGATCACACCGGCTGTGGAACCGAACTCGTCGACCACAACGGCAAGGTGACGGCGGCGTTGTTTGAATTCATCGAGGAGTTCGGCCAGGACTTTGGTTTCCGGAACGACCAGAACATCGTGCATGATCTGACCAATCTGTGTGCGCGCAATGCGTGAGGCCACGGGTTGGCCAACATTCACAAGCCTGAGGCGCACCCAGCGCACAAGTTCCTTGTAATAGAGAACACCGACGATGTGTTCGGGGCCGCGCAGCGGATCGTACACGGGGATGCGGGAGTGCTGCCCCTCGACTACGCGGTTCAGAGCATCATCGAGGGTGAGATCGGAGGGCAAGGAGAAAATGTCGGGACGGGCGACCATGACTTCGCGGACCGTAATGCTGTCGAGTTCGATGGCGTTGTGAATCATCTCTTCCTGGGAGGCGGGAATCTGACCGAACTGGCGGCTAGCGGTGACGATAAGTTTGAGTTCGTCGGGGGAGTGGACGGGGCCGCCGCGGCGGGTTTCGCGGGCGCCGAAAAGCCGCAGGACCAGGCCTCCGGACTGACGCATGAAGAAAAGCACGGGACGAGTCAGGGTGAGGAAAGCCTCCATGGGGGCGGCGACGGCGAGGGCTATCTGCTCGGCGCGCTGCAGGGCGAGGGTCTTCGGCACAAGTTCGCCCAGCAGGACGTGCAGGTAGGTGATCAAGGTGAAAGCGATCACGATGGCGATGCCGTGGGCATAAACTGCCGCGTGTGGAACTTCGTGCACGAAACGCAGAGATTCGACCAGGCGCGCAACCATGGGTTCGCCGATCCAGCCCAAAGTAAGGCTCACCATGGTGATGCCCAGTTGAACTCCGTTGACCACTTCATCGAGATGAAGGTGGAGTCGCTGGACGATGCGGGCGCCGGTGCGGCCCGAGGCGATGAGCTGCTGGATGCGGGTATCGCGCACGCTGACCAGGGCGAATTCCGCGGCCGCGAAAAACGCGTTCGCTGCCACCAGGAGAAGGATCAGTAGCACCCGGAGCAGCACAAAGGCGATCATGGATGGGTAATTCTAACATTCCAAAGGGGCTGGAAAGGCCGTTTGCAGCATGGTGGCGTCTTAAATTCTTCAACACGCTTCGACTCGCTCGGGGCAGGCAGAGGACACTGGGGGAACAGAGGGTAAAACTTTTAAACTTTTGGCCTTATGAGGCTAACCTTTCTTCCGTCCGGGCTGTCTAAGTGGAAGGTGGCTACTCATTTAGGCCGCTCGAGTCATTCTGGCCCGGTTCGAAATCTCTGGAACAAATTAAACCCACGGTGCGTACAACATACGGAGAGCGCAAGACGGCTCCGATTTCGGCAGGCATTTCCCGCAAGCATCAGGAGGAGTTGTGAACGGAAACGGAAATAATAAAAAGAAGCGTCGCAGAGTTGTTATTTGGGGCGTAGTCGTGGCGGTGATCGTCCTCCTGATTGCGATCGGTGTGTTTGCGGCCACCCGCGGGGGTACCAAGATTGATCCCTCGAAGCTGGCAAAGGTGGAAAAGGGCGACCTCGCCAAAAGCGTGGTGGCGACCGGCAAAGTGACGCCTATTACCAAGGTGGAAGTGAAGTCGAAGGCCAGCGGAATCGTAAAGAAGCTGCTGGTGGATTACGGCGATCGCGTGAAGAAAGGGCAACTGCTGGCTCAGCTCGATAAGGTGGAGATCGAGGCGCAAGTGGCGCAGTCCCGTGCAGCTTTGGACGCGGCTGAAGCTAACCTGAACAGCTCGCAGGCCGACTTCGAGCGCGCCAAAGTGGACGCGGAAGGGCCGGACGTGCCGTTGCTGAAGCGCGCCTACGACCGTGCTGAGGGGATGGCGAAAGATGGGGTGGTTTCGGCGTCGGCGCTCGATGATGCCGAAAAAAACTACGAAATGTCGTTGAACAAACAGAACGTTGCCAAAGCGCAGGTGACGGTGTTGAAGGCGAAGATCGCGCAGTCTAAGGCGGTGGTGGCCCAAGATCAGGCCAATCTCTTGCAGCTAGAGGAACAGCTCAGCTATACCGATATTATTTCGCCGATCGATGGCATTGTGCTTTCGCGCGATGTAGAGATGGGCGATGCGGTGAGCTCGATCCTGGTACTGGGTTCTTCAGCCACGCTGGTGATGACGCTCGGCGATACCAGTGAAGTCTACGTAAAAGGCAAAGTCGACGAAAGCGACATCGGCAAGGTCTATCTAGGCCAGCCGGCGCGGATTAAGGTGGAATCATTCAAGGACAAAACCTTCACTGGAAAGGTGACGAAGATTTCGCCGATGGGCGTGGAGAAGGATAATGTCACTACATTTGAAGTGCGAGTTTCGATTCAGAATCCGGGCGGCGAGTTGAAAGCCGAGATGACTGCTAACGCGGAGATCATCCTGGAAGAGCACAAGAATGTGCTGCAGATTCCGGAGGGCGCGATCATTTACGACAAGGACAAGAAGGCTTCTGTTGAAGTCCCCAATCCGAGGGGGAAAGACGGCAAGGACAAGGTTGCGGTGAACATCGGAATCTCCAATGGCGCGAAGACGGAACTGCTCAGCGGGTTGAAAGAAGGCGATCAGGTTGTGCTGCAGTGACAAACGCGGCATCCGGCTGCCAGCGTCTGGCTCACGGCTTCTAGCGTAAAAGCACTTGATCCGTTCGGCGGAACAATGCCGCGGAAATGACACTGTGGAGCTACCAGAATGAACGAAGAACGCATCTCCCGTATTCCAATTCCGGCGCGATCCTGTTTTTTCGCGGTTGCAGTGTTGGTGCTGCTGGCCTCAACTCTTGCGACGGCATCAACCCCGCAGGGAACATTTGAGAAGACCTTTCAAGTGAGTGGACCGGTGGATCTGGAAGTACAAACTCATTCTGGCGATATTACTGTGCGCAGTGGCGCGTCGGGATCGGTTGTGGTGCGCGGCAAAATCTACGTCAGCGAGCATTGGATGATCTTGCCAGGGGTTGGCTTCGGCGGCCGAAAGGAAGGCGTCAGCGAGATTGAACAGAATCCTCCACTTCGGCAGGACGGTAACAACATCCACATTGACTACGTAAACGCCCGGGACATTTCGGTGAGCTATGAAATCACGGTGCCCGCCGACACAACCATCCGGACGCGCAGCGGTTCGGGAGACCAGACGATTGAGGGGACTCACGGCAAGGCAGATCTGCAGAGTGGATCGGGGGACATGAGGCTGACGCAGATCAGTGGTGAAATTCGGGTTCAGACCGGATCAGGCAACGTTCGGGCCCGCCAGATCTCAGGTCCAGTGCGCGGAGGCGCGGGCAGCGGAGACATCGAGGTAGAAGAAACCGCGAACGGTGATATCGATCTGCACACTGGTTCGGGAAACATCACGGCTCGCGGCATTCAGGGCGGATTTCGCGCGGACGCGGGGAGCGGGGATATCACAGCTGAGGGTACGATGGCGAGCGCCTGGGAGATCCGCACAGGATCGGGAAATGTTCGCATCCGGTTGCCGGCGGATGCCGCGTTCGACGCCAATCTTTCCACTAGTTCAGGCACATTGGACGTGGAGGCGCCGATCACGATGACAGTGCAGGGCCGCGTGCAGGAGACACACAAGTCGATCATGGGGAAAGTGCGGGGCGGGGGACCCATGCTCACTCTGCGTACAGGATCGGGAGATATTCACATCGAATAGCAGTGGCAATGATCAGTGATAGTAAAATCCGGGTCTAGCCAGTGGCCAGTATTCACGGCTCACTGGGCACCGACCGCTGCTATTACCTCCGTGCCTTGACGCCAGCGGTTCCCAACCATTACTTTCGAGTTTTTGGGGATTTGTGTCTCCGTCCGTGAGGAAACCTTGGCACAGCGTCCGATCATTACTCTGACTACCGACTTCGGCAGTAACGACCACTTTGTGGGCACAATGAAAGGCGTCATTCTGGATATCGTGCCGGAGGCGCAGATTGTCGATATTAGCCATTCCGTGCAGGCCTTCGACGTGCTGGATGGCGCGCTCACGATTTCGCAGGCGTATTCGTATTTTCCTACCCGGACGGTGCACGTGGTTGTGGTGGACCCAGGCGTAGGTACGTCGCGGCGGCCCATTCTAGCGTCTTGCGACAAGTATCATTTCGTCGCCCCCGACAACGGTGTACTCTCGCTGGTCTACGCTCGGGAAGAGCGCATGCATGTGCGGCATATCACTTCCGAGCATTATTTTCTGCAGCCGGTGAGCAACACGTTCCACGCGCGCGACATTTTTTCTCCCGTGGCAGCGTATTTGGCGAAGGAGGTTGACGCGTTGAAATTTGGGGATGAGGTGCAAGACTTCGTCCGCTTTAACGCCCCGAAGCCCAAAGCAGTGGACGGCAACCGCCTGCGGGGAGTTGTTCTGAAGGTCGACCGGTTCGGAAACCTTGTCACCAACATCACTCCTCAGGATGCTCCGATGCTTTTTGCAGCAGGTGCCAACGGGTTCAAGATCGTCGTAGGCAGCCGCGAGATCACCGAAATGCATACTGCCTATGCCGAGGGCGCGCCGGGAGAGGTATTCGGCGTTCTCGGCAGCATGGGTTTCCTGGAGATAGCCTCCAACCGTGCAGCCGCAGCGCAGTTGACTGGCGCCGGCAAGGGCAACGAAGTAAGCGTCGTCCTTGGCGAGGGTGCCACTGCTGGCAAAGGCGCGTAAACACGTTCCTAAAGGTTCTTGGGCTTAGGGTGGGCATACCGTTCCATCTCACCCGTCCACATGAGAAAACGCCACAGGCTGGTACGTTCCCGCCACAGAAATTCCCAGAATTCAAGAAACCCGATTTGCGTCATCTTGACGCCGCAATAGGTTTCTATGCGCCATAGAAGATAAGGGCTGCGCCATGGAGCCAGGCGGTGGCCTTTGGTGGCGTTCCAGAGGAAGCGGAACGAATGGCGCATGCAAGCATCATAACCATAGAACTCATCTTTGTACTATTGCTCCAGTTATTCTGCCTGCCGTGACCGAGCATGTCATCGAGAAGCGAAGCTAAGGACCTTCGCTCGCGGCGGCGGTAGTGTGCGCTACGAACATAGACCAACGTCCCTCGCAGCGGTCGGGATGACTGGCGTAGTGCGATACACCTTGCCCACTTGGGTCCATGTTAGAATCCTGACTCCGCCAGGAATTTCCTTTCATGTCCGACGCAGATGCCCGCCACAAAGCCGAAGAACACTACTATGCCGCGCTCGATCTGATGGCAGACGGGAAACTGGTGGAAGCGGTCGCAGCTTACAAGGAATCGCTGGCCGTGGATCCCGGGTTTACCGAGGCCATGCATGGACTAGCTCGCGCTCTGCAGGATTTGCAGCGTTACGATGAAGCGATCGTTGTGGCGCAGAAAATCGCAGAATTGGACCCAGATGATGTGCTCGCCCACACTAGCCTCTCAGTGCTCTATCAGAAAAAGGGATTGATTCCAGAGGCTGAGGCGGAAGCAGCTAAAGCGCGGGTATTGGGCTGGAAACAGCAGTTGAAGAAGAACTAGCGGTCAGCTGTCGGCTTTCAGTCTCAAAGCGAAAGTTCGCAACTTACCCTTTCCCGTCCGGCAAAGAGCTCACAGCTACAGCTCGTACTTTTTCATCAAATGCCGGAATGACCGGTAGGAAATTCCAAGCAGATCGGCGGCTTTGGTCTGCACGCCGTTTGAGCGGTCCAGAGCATTCTGCAGAAGGGTGCGCTCGATGTTGGCCACGTAGCCTTCCATGCCTACACCTTCGGGAAGCACCGCGCCTGGGGCGACCTCGGATCCAGTTCCGGCCCCACCCGCACCCGCCGCGGCGGCGCGTGCTTTGGAACGTTCTGCCGGCAACTCCACGTGCAATTCGTCGGTCATCTCCAGTGCAACGGCGCGCTCAACGGTATTCTCCAGTTGGCGGACATTGCCGGGCCACTCATAATCGCAGAGAGCATCAAGCGAATTCTTATTGACACGCAAGATGCTTCGATTGGCGGCTGCCGCATATTTCTTCAGGAAGTGATTGGCCAGCAGCGAAATATCTTCGCGGCGCTCGCGCAAGTTTGGCACACGAATTGGAATCACATTGAGCCGATAATAGAGATCTTCGCGGAACAGATTTTCGGCAACGGCTTTGTCCAGGTCGCGGTTGGTGGCTGCGATCACGCGCACATCAATGGAGATTTCGCTGATACCGCCGACGGGGCGCACGGTACGCTCCTGCAAAACACGGAGCAGTTTCACCTGCATGGCCAGCGTCATCTCGCTGATTTCGTCGAGAAAGATGGTGCCTCCGCCAGCAACTTCAAAAAGCCCGCGCTTGTTCTGTGTAGCCCCAGTGAAAGCACCTTTCAGATAGCCAAAGAGTTCGCTCTCCAAAAGAGTCTCAGGGAAGGCGCCGCAGTTCACTGACACGAAGGGCTCAGTGGCGCGGGGCGAACAAATATGGACGGCGCGTGCTACCAACTCCTTACCGGTACCGCTCTCACCGTGAATCAGGACCGTGCTAGCGGTGGAAGCGACGGTGCGCACCGTTTGTTTTAACTTCTCCATCGCCGCACTGGAGCCGATGATGTTGTCGAGCGAATTGTGAGAGGCATTATCCCGGCGGAGTGCAAAATTCTGTTTGCTGAGGGCCAGTTTTTCGAGCACCCGATTGATGGCCAGCTTGATTTCATCGACCAGACCGGGACTTTTGCGAATGTAGTCCGAGGCTCCCCCCGCTTTTACCGCTTCCACCGCGGCCTCATAGTCGTCCACCGCGGTGATGAGAATGACCGAGGAATCGGGCGAAACACGATGGGCATGTCGCAGCACTTCGATGCCGTCGATGTTCGGCATCTTGATATCGGTGATAATCAGATCGTAGAGTGCACCGTCGATTTTGTTCTTCGCCGCCTGACCCGACTGCACGGTTTCGACGCGGTGTCCGTCGCGGCGCATGGCGATGTCGAGCATTTCGCAGATGGAGCGCTCATCGTCACAAACCAAAATGTTAGCCACGCCGCGTCCCTTCTGCCGCAACCGCTGCCAGCGCGGGCGCAATTGCTTTCGCTGCTGGTGCAACCGAGTTGCGGGCGGCGAGGTTTTGGGCTGCACGAGTGCTGGCCGGCCTTTCTGCATCCAGACGGCGCAGCCTCAGAACAAAAGTGGTTCCCTGTCCTGGCTTCGAGCGCGCCCACACTTTGCCTTCATGCGCCTGTACGATCTGGTAGACCACGGCTAGCCCAAGGCCTGTGCCGCCTTCAAAGTTCGATTGGAAAGGCTCGAAAATTTTTTCCGTTTGTTGCGGAGTCATTCCGGTTCCGGTGTCGGCAAAACTAATCTGCCAGTCGTCCCCCAGATGTTCAATCGCGATTCTGAGAGTGCCCCCTTGCTTCATGGCGCGGACCGCGTTCTCCGCCAGGTTCCAAAATACTTGTTTGACTCTATCTCCGTCGGCGATCACCCAGGCCTCAGGAGCGGCAAAGCGGCTCTCTATCGTGATGCCGGTATTTTCCGCAGTCATGCGGTGGCGCATGAGCGTGAGCGTATCCTCCAGCAATCGCACCAGGTCGGCCTTATCGAAGCGGTACTGTTTACCGCGGGAATAGGCCAGAAAATCAGTGATAATTCCATTCAGACGGTGCGATTCGCGGGTGACGATATCAAGCAGATGCCGGTGTTCCTCACTCATTTCGGGTATGCCGGAGAGCATACTGACCGAACCAGCGATGGATGTAAGTGGGTTGCGAATCTCATGGGCAATGGCCGCCGCCAGTCGCCCAACCGCCGCCAGTCGGTCCTGCATGCGGACTTCACGCTCCAGCCGCCGGATCTCGGTGAGGTCATCCATGGCATACACATGGCCTAGCAGACCGCGTTCCGGTACGTCCAACGCGGCAATCCTTACTCGAACCGTCTTACGGAAACTTCCCGGGGTATCGAAACGAACCTCCGCGTGAGTCTGGGACTCGCCATTGGGCAACGGGTCGAGAAATAATCCAGTCACCGGTTTACCCAGCAATTGTGAGGGCGTGCGCTCCAGAAGTTTCTGGGCCGCACTATTGACCAGGGTGACGTGCCCATCCAAACCGGTAGTGATTAAACCACTGCTGATGGACTGAACAATATTCTCGTGCAGGATCTGGAGATCCTCGAGCGCTCCGCTGGCGTCTTTGAGTTGTACTCGTGCCTGGCGTAATTTGGCGACCAACAGCCCAGTGAGATAGGCGACGGCCAGGAAGGCGAACAGGTTCACGAAAATATCTACGTACAGCGCCTTCAGTTCAGGGTGAGTAGTGTAATAGGAACGGACGACGCCATAATAGTTAAGTTCGAGGACAGCGCCATAAAGAATGAATGCAAGGGCCGCCACCAGGTGGGCCCACACTCGCGGAAGCAGGATGCCTGCCACGATGATGACCAGCGGATAGAGAAAGTTTAAAGAAGTGTCCCAGCCTCCCGTTTCGTGGACTACCAAACTCACCATGACGAGATCGGTGAGCACTTGCAAGGAAGCTTGCAAGCGATGCTCTCTCCAGAAAGACAACAGAAGTACATAAAAAAGCGAGAGGGTATACCACAGAAGCATCGTGCTGAGGAACAGGCGCAGGGGCAGACGCGTGGGCGTCAACTGGGCGATGGCCAACTGGATTCCGAGCAGGAAAGTCAGGATCAGAATCCGTACTCTGACTAGCCAAGCCAGCCAATTCCGCTCGTCAAATGTCGATTGCATTGAGGTCCCGCTAATCCCGAAGAAACTACGGCCACAGCCTGCGCTCCGCCCGACCGAATCGCCACGATCATAAGCAGACAGTCGCGAAGGACTGGCAGGAGCTCTCAATCCTGACGCCTGCCAACCGGAATCGCTGGTTAGCCAGCCAACTTGGCGATCATGGCAAACAGTGGCATGTAGAGCGAAATCACGATGCCGCCAATCGTCAAGCCGAGCACGCCGATGATGACCGGTTCGAGCATGGCCAGCATATCCCTGGTAGCTGCGTCCACTTCTTCCTCGTAGAAGTCGGCGATCTTCTGCAGCATGTTGTCCATGGCGCCCGTCGCCTCGCCGACGCCGATCATCTGCGTCACCATGTTGGGAAAGACTCCACACTCTTTGAGAGGATCGACGATGGTGCGGCCTTCTTCGATGGCTTTCCGCACTTTCATCAGGGCTTCTTCGAGCACAGCATTTCCCGAGGTTTTGGCGGTGATGGCCAAACCTTCCAGAATGGGCACGCCGGAGGTGATCAAAGTGCCCAAGGTGCGGGTGAAGCGGCCGACTGCGATTTTGCGCAACAGGGAGCCGACCACGGGCAACATGAGCAAGGTTTTGTCGAAATAATAGCGGCCTCGCGGATGCTTGCGAATCTGCTTGAGCCCGAAAACCAGGCCAGCGCCAGCGGCCAGGAATACCCACCAGAAGCCTTGCACGAACGCGCTCAATCCCATCACGATGCGAGTGGGAAGAGGCAGGGAGACGCCCAATCCCGCAAAGAGGTTAGAGAAGATTGGCACCACCCACTTCAGCAGAGCGCCCACAATCAGGCCAGCAATGCTGACGACGGCGATCGGGTAGATCAATGCCGAGCGCACGGCAGATTTCAGCCGGACGGCCTTTTCCACATAGGTGGCAAGCCGCTGCAAAATGATGTCCAGAATACCGCCGGTTTCCCCCGCTTCAATCATGTTCGTGGTGAGGTCGTCGAATACGCTGGGGTACTGACGCATGGCATTGGCCAGGGTCGAACCACCTTCCACCGTAGTGCGAACACCGGTCAGCGTCTTTTGAAAGGCCTGGCTCTCCTGGTTGGCAGCCAGGATTTCAAGACACTGCACCAGCGGCAGACCGGCATCGATCATGACCGAGAACTGGCGGAAGAAAATCGCAATGTCCTTGACCTTGACCTTAGTGGTGCCGAACGTGGGCATGACAAATTCCTTGCCCTTTTCCCGGATAGCCCCCGGTGTAATGCGCTCGCGCCGCAGTTGCTGCCCAAGCGCCTGCTTGTTCGGCGCTACGCGCTCACCGGAAATCTTCTGTCCGGAAGCATCCTTGCCGGAAAATGTGAAAACTGGCATGGTCTTAGCCTCTCCTCAGTTCGTCTGATTGCGCAAACCCGGCGGCGCAATCGAATCTGTTCTTTTACATTGCGAGCCGCCGCTCACGATGCCGCTCCGTGTCTGTTATCGCTTAGAGGGCGTTGCCCCCCTCGCGAGTACGGACCCTGCCGCGGTCGGCCTGCTCAGCAAGCTGGCGCCGCGGTTAATCATTTCCTGCAACTCGTCCTGATTGCTGGAGCGGGCCAAAGCAACTTCCAGTGAAATTTGTTTCTGGAAATATGCCGTAGCCAAGGCCTGGTTGAACGTCTGCATTCCGAACTTGTCTTGTCCGGATTGCATTGCCGAATACACCTGGTGAATTTTGTCTTCGCGTATCAGATTGCGCACGGCAGGGTTCGGAATAAGGATTTCCATGATCATGGCACGCCCTTTGCCGCTAACCGTTTGCACCAGGCTTTGGCACATGATGCCTTCGAGCACCAGCGACAGCTGGGCACGAATCTGAGGCTGCTGGTGCGCAGGGAAGACGTCAATGATGCGGTTGATGGTGGAAGTGGCGGAATTGGTGTGCAAGGTGCCGAAGGTCAAGTGACCGGTTTCGGCGATGCGTAACGCGGACTCGATGGTTTCCAGGTCGCGCATTTCACCAATCAGGACCACGTCGGGATCTTCACGAAGAGCGGCGCGTAAGGCATCGGAAAAACTCTTGGTGTCGGCATGCAGTTCGCGCTGGTTGACCACGCAGTTCTTGTTCATGTGCACGAACTCGATAGGATCCTCGATGGTGAGGATGTGATCGTGCCGCTCGCTGTTGATCTTATCGATCATGGCCGCCAGCGTAGTGGACTTGCCAGAGCCGGTTGGTCCAGTCACCAGCACCAGACCGCGTGGCTTGTCGCATAGCTTGCTCACCACGGCGGGCAAGCCGAGCTGATTGAATGACTTGATTTCAAATGGAATCAGACGGAACACAGCCGCCGTGGCGCCACGCTGGTTGAACACGTTGGCGCGGAAGCGGGCCAAGCCTTTCAATCCGAAGGAGAAGTCCAGCTCCAGGCTTTCCTCGAAGCGGTGCTTCTGCGAGTCGGTCATGACACTGTAGGCCAATTGCTTGGTCTCGGCCGGCGTCATCTGTGGAAGGTCCAGCGGCACCAGATGCCCGTGAACGCGGATCTGAGGCGGCGAATTGGTGGTGATGTGGAGATCGCTGCCGTTCATCTCCAGCATTCTTTTCAGCAAATCACTTAACGACAGACCCATGGTTGCGATCCCTTCTTAATTTCCCTGATCTCTAAAAGCACTAGTGAATGGTCTCGCGGGCAACTTCTTCCAAAGTGGTGATGCCCGCTGCCACTTTGATTAGACCGCTGCGCCGCAGAGTGATCATGCCGCGCTCGATGGCTTTCTTTTTCAATTCGACTGCCGAAGCGCCCACCAGCACGAGCTCTCTGATTTCGTCGTCAACTTCCATAACCTCATACAAACCGCAGCGGCCTTTGTATCCCGTATTGTTGCAAACGCCGCATCCCTTGCCTTTTTGGATCTTGATCGTCTTCGCTTCCTCCGGCGAAAATCCTTCTTCGATCAAGGTTTGAACCGGAACCTCGACTGTCTCCGAACACTCCTTGCAAATTCTTCGAATCAGGCGCTGGGCGCAGATCAAATGAACTGACGTCGCCACCAGGAAAGGTTCAATGCCCATGTTCATCAGTCGCGTGATGGTCTCGGGAGCGCCGTTGGTGTGGAGCGTAGAAAGGACGAGGTGGCCGGTGAGAGCGGCCTTGATGGCGATTTCTGCCGTTTCGAAGTCGCGGATTTCACCGACCAGAATGATGTTCGGGTCTTGACGCAAGAAAGAACGCAGGGCCGCGGCAAAGTTCAATCCAATCTGCTCCTTCATCTGCACTTGATTGACTCCGCCCAATTGAAATTCGACGGGATCTTCGGCCGTCATGATGTTGGTGTCAGGTTGGTTGAGGCGCGAGATGGATGAATAAAGGGTGTTGGTTTTTCCTGATCCGGTAGGGCCGGTGACCAGCACCATTCCGTAGGGCTTGAGAATGGCCTTCTCGAACTTGACCAGAGACTCGGGCTCGAAGCCTAGCTTGGTCATGTCGAGCCGCAGGTTTTCTTTATCGAGCAAACGGAGCACGATTTTTTCGCCCCACAGCGTGGGCAAAGTGCTGACACGGAAGTCGAGTTGTTTCTTGCGGCCGCCGATATTCATCTTCAGCATGATGCGGCCGTCTTGCGGCAAACGCTTTTCGCTGATATCGAGCTTCGCCATGATTTTCAGGCGGGACGTGATCGCATCTTTTAATTTCATCGGCGGCGACATGATCGATTGCAACACGCCGTCAATACGAAACCGTACGCGGAACTCCTTTTCGTAGGGCTCGATGTGAATGTCGCTGGCTCCACGCTTCACCGCATCGGTGAGAACCAGGTTCACCAGCTTGACGACCGGAGCTTCGTCCGCAGCTTTCTCCAGCTGAGACAGCTCCATCTCCTGCTCTTCGGCCTGCACTTCGATGTCGCTTTCACTCAACTCCGACATCGACTGCATTACGGTCTCGAGATCTTCTTCTTTCGTTCCCGCTCCGTAGGACTTATCGATCCCGGCAAGAATTGAGCTCTCCGAAGCAACCACTGGCTCAATGTTGAAGCCGGTCATGAACTTGATATCGTCCATCGCGAAGACGTTGGTCGGATCGACCATGGCGATGGTGAGCGATGCGCCTACACGGCTCAGCGGAAGAATCTGGTAGCGCTTGGCGGTTTCGAAGGGAATCAGCTTGACCACCGCCGGGTCAATTTCGAAGTAAGAAAGGTTGATGGCCGGGACGCCATACTGGCGGGAGAGAAAATTTGTAACGTCCTCGTCCGTGAGGAAGCCAAGCTTCACCAGGGCGGAACCCAGACGGCAGTTCTGCTCCTTCTGAGCCTTAGTCGCTTGTTCCAACTGCTCTGGGGTAATGATCTTCTCTTTGACGAGAAGGTCACCCAGCCGTTGAGACATACTTCGATCTCCTATCCACGTAGTGGAACGATGCCGGGCCGCCTCACCAGCATTTACGCGAAGCGCTGCTTCCTGCAGTGGGGAGAAAAGCAGCGTCTTTGCGTTGACAGAAATTGTCACAGTAAGTCGATTACCGCACCAGTTACCGTAGTACTTGGACTTGCCGCCAAGCCGCAGAGATTGTGGCCTGCACCATGAAACCCGCGCCAGATGATGGTTTCGCGCGGCAACCGCCAAATCTTATGGCTGAGGTACATGCACTTCAGTAAGAGCGGCCGGGTCAGCTATGATCAGCGAGACTCGACTTGCGGACGGCGTAGACTCAACGATGAGGGCTGATTAACTTTGCGCGTGGATGACAGAAAACATCAGATTGGAACCTATTACAGGGCTCTCTTTCACGCGTGCGGAGCGCAGCATTGGTGGCCGGCGCAATCGCAGTTTGAGGTAATTGTGGGTGCTTATTTAACGCAGAACACGGCGTGGACGAATGTAGAAAACGCTTTGACAAATCTTCGCGCGGCCGGATTATTGAGTATGAGAGGGATGCGACGGGCATCCCTGGCTGAGATCGAACGACGGATTCGTCCCGCCGGATATTTTCGTCAGAAGGCCAAGCGGTTAAAACGATTCGTTGTTTTTGTGGACCGGCGGTACGGAGGCTCACTGGCAAGAATGTTCGCGAGTCCCACGGAAAAGCTTCGGGAAGAACTGCTCAATCTGCATGGCATTGGGCCCGAGACCGCCGATTCCATTCTGCTCTATGCGGGCAACCATCCCGTGTTCGTGGTCGATGCCTACACGCGACGGATTCTGGCTCGCCACGAAATTCTGCCGGAGAAAACTTCTTATGAAGAGATTCGGAAGTTATTTGAAGAAGCTCTGTCTCATGTAGCACAGTCTGGTGAATGTTCTGCAGAAACTGGGCAATTGGCAGCCGGCTTTCCGGGCGCGGCGCATCCTCCCTCAGCGATGAGTCTGGCCAAGCGAACGGCGCTGGTGCAGATCTACAACGAAATGCACGGCCTTATCGTGGGCGTTGGAAAGATATATTGCAGAAAATCACAGGCTCAGTGTGACGAATGCCCTTTACAGAAGTTCCTGCCGAGGTTTAAGCAAGAAAGGTAGCACCCTCGAAAGGCTCCCAGATTAAATATTTTGGGTGGTCTACACGTCTCGCCGCACCGGTCGCTGTAGGGATGGCTTCTTTCTGTTGCGCACGTCGCTGCGCGATGCGGCCGAAAATGCTGGCGTGCTGATCGGCGCGGCGGTTCGTCCTTCACAACTTTCGGAGACAGCCTACGCCTCGACCCTGGCTCGGGAGTTCAACATGCTAGAGGCGGAAGACGCGATGAAGTGGCAGACTCTGCGTCCAGACCCAAACACTTACCATTTCCGACAGGGCGACGCGATGGTTCGCTTTGCGAGGGCCCACCAAATGAAGGTCCGGGGCCATTGCCTGGTAGGGGACCACGATAATCCCGATTGGCTGAAACAAGGTTGCTTCTCCACGCACCATTTCGCGCGGCTCCTACACCAACACATCGCGCACGTGATGAAACATACGCAGGCCAGGTCTTCGCGTGGGATGTGATCAACGAAGGCCTCCACGAGAATGGCGATCTGCGCAATTCCGTGTGGTACAACCAGCCGGGCATCGGATTATCGGGGAGAGGGGAAGCCTACATCGAGCAGGTGTTCCGCTGGGCGCGCCAGGCCGATCCGCGCGCGTTGCTGTTTTACAACGAAGCGGAAGGCGAAGGATTGAATCGCAAATCCAACGCCATTTACGCGCTGGTGAAAGATTTCAGGCGAAGGGGTGCGCTCATCGATGGCGTGGGGCTGCAAATGCACGTGCCCACAATCGACGTGGATATTCCGGCGATTGCCGCGAGCCTCTCTGCAAATATTACACCACTCACAGCGCTCGGTGTACAGATTCACATTACTGAGCTTGACATTTCTCTACCTCTGTATTCTGACGGGCAGTCTCGGGCTGTTGACTTAAACCTGCAGGCAGATATCTATCGCAGCATGGTGCGAGCATGGTTAGACAATTCGGGCGGCACGGCCGTCCAAAGCCGGGGATTCACCGACAAATACTCGTGGATCGGATCCCATTCGCGCCACAAAAGGGGGCAGACATTGCTTTTTGATTGCGCGTATCAGCCGAAATCCGCTTATCGCGCGGTTTTGGAAGAGCTCTCAGCGGGACGTTTCCCGCCGCATTGACACTGGCGATGCTGCCGGCGATGCGTGCCTTCCATCTGCTTATCTGCATCTATAATGACTTGAAGTCCACGACTGCAACGAGCCAATTGAATTGCAGGGCTGGACGCTAGATGCGCGTGGTGCAGACCGTCCCAATTCGATCTTCTAATACTTCCAAGCGCAAGCGGGTGATCCTCCTGCTGGCAATGGCGGTTTTCTTGCTGCTGGCGATCCTGGTTTCCCAGACGGCGTTTGATCTCACGTTTTTGCGCCCGGGAAATAATCAGCAGATTGTAGTGTTCGCCGCGCTGTCGGCGCTGATTTTTCTGTTGTTCGTAGCGCTAACCTTCGTCTTGTTTCGCAATCTCCTGAAATTATTTGCCGAGCGCCGCCTGGGAGTTTTGGGCTCGAAGTTTCGCACACGCATGGTAGCGGGTGCGCTGCTTCTCTCTTTCGTCCCTGTCATGGTGATGTACTGGTTCTCTTATGGACTGATGAACCGCTCCATTGATAAGTGGTTCTCCACGCCGGTGGAGGAGGTTCGGTCCGATACGCACGCCATGGTGTCGCTGCTGGGCGAATATGCGGCACGAAACGCTCGCGCTGAAGCATCAGCAATTGCTGCTTCCCCCGATACTCAACGTGGCTTCTCAGGACGTGGATTCTCGCCGGTGGTGAGCGAATTTCAGAATCACGAGATTACCCTGCAAGGCGGATTTGCCGTGGCGGTGCAGGATGGAAGCGCCGAGGCCAGCTTCAATGCCCCTGCTCCGTGGCCGCTGTTGAAGCCAAGACTGCCGCTGGCAGAGGCGGCTGCGGGCCAGCCCGCGAGTTTCACGTGGGAACTGACGGAATATACCCTGGGAAGTGCGCCAGTCGCAAACGATGGCATGATCCTGGTGGCAATCCCGCTGCCCAAGGCGTTCTCGCAGACCGTGAACCAGGTGGAGCGCAGCCAGCAGCGCTATTTTGAACTAGCTCATGAACGCAGGCTGGTACGGCGGACCTACCTGGGATTGCTCCTGCTGCTGACCATGATGGTGCTCTTCGTAACCACATGGCTGGCACTGTTTCTCTCGAAGTTGGTCACTCGCCCGCTGGCCGCACTGGCGGAGGCGACGCAGGAGATTTCTCGAGGACGCCTTGACTATCGCATCGACGTCACTGCGGCCGACGAGATCGGAGACCTGGTGCGCTCGTTTAATCGAATGGCGGAGGAACTTGAGACAAGCCGGGGGCAGATCGAAGCCTCCAGCCGGAATGCGAATGCCGCCAATGCTGAGCTGGATCAACGCCGCCGCCAGATGGAGACGATCCTCGAAAGCATCCCCACCGGGGTTTTGTCGCTCGATGCTTTCCGGTGCGTGACCCACGCTAACCAGGCGCTGCTGCGAATGTTTCACCCGGAAGGCTACGCAGAGGGAGAGCACATGCTACGTGGTGCGCGCCTGGCAGATGTATTTCCCGAGGAAGTGCTGCAGGATCTGGAACCCCTGCTGCGCCGCGCCGACCGCATGGGCATGACCACCAGCCAGATGGAGATGCCGCTGCAGCGCACCTCTCTGAATGTGGCGGTCACGGTAGCGACGTTGCGCCATCAGGAGGAGCGGTCGGGATACGTAATCGTATTCGAAGATCTGTCAGATCTTTTGAAGGCGCAGAAACAAGCTGCATGGCGCGAAGTGGCGCGGCGTGTGGCACATGAAATCAAGAACCCCCTTACGCCGATTGCACTTTCCGCGGAACGAATTCAGCGTCATCTGGAGCGTGCCACACCTACGGACAAAGTGTCGTTGGATATTGTCCGCTCCTGTGCCGAAACCATCGCCGGCGCCGTCGAGACGGTTCGTCGACTGGTGGACGAGTTTTCCACGCTCGCGCGCTTTCCCGCATCCAATCCCGGCCCAGCCGATATTAATGAGGTCATCGAGGATGCACTCTCCATGTTTAATGGGAGATTGGACGGCATCGGTCTTCACAAATCGCTTGCTCCGGATTTGCCCAAAGTCATGGCCGATACGGAGGCAATGAAGCGGGCGGTCGCCAACCTGGTGGACAACGCCGCCGAGGCGATGCAAGATGCGCTGGTGCGGGAAATTCAGATTTCAACTTCGCTGGTGGCTAGCCGCGATGCCGTTGAAATCACCGTCGCCGATACGGGCCATGGGGTGACTCGCGAACTCAAGGAAAAGCTTTTTCTGCCATATTTCTCCACGCGAAAGCGCGGGACTGGACTGGGCTTAGCGATTGTGAGCCGGGTCATCGAAGAGCATCACGGATCTATTCGCGTTGAGGAAAACCAGCCGGTCGGGGCGCGATTCATCGTGGAATTACCGGTCGTTCCCGAACCGGCGCTGGCCTCGGCCTCGCATCAGCATGCCTAAAGTTCTCATTGTTGAAGACGAAACCGGGATTCGCGAATCGCTCGAGGGAGTGCTGGCCGACGACGGCTACGAAACTGCTTCGACCGAAAGCGGGGAGGAATGCCTCAAACTGCTGCGGCGGCAGCACACGTTCGACGTAGTGCTCCTCGATATCTGGCTACCCGGAATGGATGGCCTGGAAACGCTCGAAAGAATCCGCGAACTCGATAACCCTCCCGAAGTGATTATGATCTCAGGCCACGGCACCATCGAAACCGCGGTGCGCGCCACTAAACTCGGGGCGTACGACTTTCTGGAGAAACCGCTCTCGATCGACAAGACGCTGATTCTGGTCAAAAACGCGATCGAATCCAAGAAACTGCGGCACGAAAATGTTGACTTGAAGAAGCAACTTCTCGCCAAGAGCGTAATCGTGGGTGACAGCATACCCATGAAGGCGCTGCGACAGCAGATTGGGCTCATGGCGCCCACCAACGGCCGGGTTCTGATCTACGGCGAGTCGGGCACAGGCAAGGAACTGGTAGCTCACGCAATCCATGCGCACAGTCTTCGCAAAGACGAAACTTTCGTTGAGGTCAACTGTGCGGCGATTCCCGAGGACCTTATCGAGAGCGAATTGTTCGGTCACTACAAAGGATCGTTCCCGGGAGCATCTGTTAACAAGGAGGGCAAGTTTCAAAAGGCAAGCGGAGGAACGCTGTTTCTCGACGAAGTGGGCGACATGAGTTTGAAGACGCAATCGAAAGTGCTGCGCACACTCGAGGAGCAGCGGGTCGCACCACTCGGCAGCGACGAAACCATCATGGTGGATGCACGCATCATCGCTTCCACCAATAAAGATCTGGAAGAGGAAATTTCCAAAGGGAATTTCCGCGAGGATCTGTTCTACCGGCTGAACGTGATTCCGTTTTTCGTGCCTCCCCTGCGCGACCGGAAAGAGGACATTCCGCTGTTCGCACGACACTTTTTGAAGGACCTGGCAGCGACCTACGGGCGACGTCCCCGGGAGATCACAGACGATGCCATCGAATCGCTAATGCGTTATTCGTGGCCGGGGAATGTGCGCGAATTGCGCAATGTGATTGAGCGGATTGTGATCATGAATCCCATGACGACGCGATTTGAGCGCAAGCACCTGCCTCCGTTGGTCCATCGCGACGGCCACCGGCGCGCGGCGCTAACTGAGTTCTCAACCTTGCATCAGGCGCGTGACGCCTACGAACGAGACTTTATTCTCAAGAAGCTTGACGAGAACCACGGAAACGTAACCCGCGCCGCCGAAGTGTTGGGCTTGGAGCGCAGCCATCTTTACCGAAAGATGAAAACATTGGGTATCGCGGCAAAGGAATAGAGCTAGCGCTTTACCATGTGGATTTCGGTGCCGTTTCTTCTGAACTCCACCTTGTCCATGAGCTGGTTGATGAGAAAAATTCCGCGCCCGTGACTGGAATAGACGTTTTCTCCGACCGTGCAGCCAGAGATGGATTCTGGAGTAAAACCCGCGCCCGGATCGCGCACCACGATCAGTATGCCTCGCTCTTCGTCGCTGCTGACCAGGCATTCCACCGTTTTGCTGGGATCTTCTTTCGCGCCGTGAATCACCGCATTTGCGAGCGCCTCGGTCAGCGACAATTCGATGGCATCTTCCTTGCCGTCGATGCCCTTCATTTGACGGACAACAGCCATCACTTCTTGTACCACGGGATCCACTGCGTTGCGATCGGCGGAGAGGGTAACCCGCAAAATCAAATGCAACTTGTCTGGATCGAAATCTTTCTCTGGAAGAGATTGCTCGGAAGAATCCGTCGATGACATGGTTTGAGCCCGTGAATTTGTGATTGAGCGCCGCTGCCAGTTGATTCTAGCTGCAACCCCTCAATAGGACAAATCAGAGGCTTCCAATGGAACCTCTTATTTCACGGCAGTCTTTGCTTTGGGCAGCTTTGAGCCGGGACGTTCTGTTGGTGGCTCGGTGAACGTGAGATGCTCCAACTGCCTTCTCCAGTCAAGTTCTTCCACAAAGCCACGCGATTCTCGCCAGTTGGGCTGGACCTTGACATAGAGCTCGAGAAAAACTTTCGTTCCCATCATGCGCTCGATCTGCAGTCGCGCCGACGTGCCAATCCGTTTCAGCATTTGTCCTTTCTTGCCGATCAGGATGCCCTTCTGGCCTTCGCGTTCACAATAGATGGTGGCGGAGATGCGCGTCAGCTTGGCGCCCTCTTCGAAGCTGTCAACGATCACCGTGGTTGCGTAAGGCAGTTCTTCTTCGGTCTCTACTAGTACACGTTCGCGAATAATTTCTGCGGCCATGAAGCGCGCCGGTTGGTCTGTAACCTGGTCTGGCGGGAAATAAGGAGGAGCGGCCGGTAAGGCCGCCGTCACTTGCTTCAGCAGGATGTCGAGTCCGTCTCGTTTCAACGCAGAAATAGGAATGATGTCGTGGAATTGATGGAGCTTCTTGTACTCCTCGATCAACGGCAGCAGCTTACTTTTGCCTCCTCGCAGCAAGTCAACTTTATTAAGGACAAGGCAGACCTTGGTCGGCGAATGCTTCAGCATTTGCAAGGCGAACTCATCTCGCTGATCGAGCTTGCGAGTCGCGTCCATGATCAGCAGTACCACATCGCATCCCTCCAGAGCTTCGCGCACCTCCACCATCATCTTCCGCCCCAGTGAGCTGTCTGGCTTGTGAACGCCCGGAGTATCGATCAAGACAATTTGTGCGCCGCTCTGACCTTTGGTTTTGGGCCGGTTGACGATGCCCTGGATGCGGTTGCGTGTAGTCTGCGGTTTGGGCGAGATGATCGCGAGTTTCTCGCGGACGAGCGCATTGAGCAGCGTCGACTTGCCCGCGTTAGGACGGCCGAGAATGCAGACGAAACCGGAGCGGAAGGGCATAGAGTCAGGTTCTGGGTGCTAGCCCTAGTTACTAGCGAGGCAAAAACTCATCCACCCCTAGAGTATTTCACGAATGATGAAAAGTCGGTGGGGGTTACCGGGGGAATGTATGCTGGAGTCGCTAGAAGCCTGCAGCCAGCAGCTAGCAGCCGCCTATATCAGTTTCAACTGACGGGGCTGCACGGCGGAGATTCTTACGCGTTCGACTCTGCGGTCTGTCGATTCGAGAACTTCGAAGCGCAGGCCATCGTCATCCACGATTTCGCCTTTTCTTGGGATGTGCCCGGCCAGTTCGGTCACCAAGCCCGCCACGGTGGCAGATTCCCTTCCTTCTGGTTTTGTGCCGAACAGTTCGGCAAGGCGGTCTACGTCCATCCCGCCGGAAACTAAGTAGGACTGATCATTCTCTCTGACAATTTCCGGCTTCTCGTGCTCGTCCCGTATTTCACCAACGATTTCTTCCACCAGATCTTCGATCGTCACCAGCCCAGCCACGCCGCCATACTCATCAACCACAATTGCCATGCGTATGTTATTTTTCTGCATCTCGCGCAGCAGATCGCTACCCAGTTTGCTCTCGGGTACGAAATAGACATCGCGCCGCATCAGCGTTTCGAGGGTGCGCGTCGACGCCTCAGTGTCGGGCACTTGCAATACGTCTTGGGCGTAAACGATACCTTTAATGTTGTGAATGCTTTCCGAGTATACGGGGACGCGCGAGTAGTGCTTGGTGCGCAGCATTTCGATAAAGCGCTCGACTGTGGTTCGCACCGGTACTGCAAACATCTCGGGACGCGGCTTCATGGCTTCGCGCACCGTCTTGCCGCCGAACTCCACGGCGGACTGAATCAAGTCGCGGTCCCCTTCCTGGATAATGCCCTCTTCCTGTCCCGCTTCAATCAACGCATCCACGGCTTCGGCTGCGCTTTCCGGCTGTTCCCGCGTGTTTTGGCGAGTGAGCGATGCCACAGACTGCAGGAAACCGAGTACGATCGTCACCGGCAGAACCAGATAGATGAAGATTCTCAGCAGCCAAGTCCAGCGGATGAGCCACGTGCCGTTCGTGCGGGAAAAGAATACAAACGGCAAGAATTGGTTGAACAGGATAATAATCAGAATCAGGCTAATGGCTGCTTGCAGAATCTCATAGATGCTCCAACGCTGATCACCGAAGACGGCAAAGCCAACCAGCAAGGCGATGGTCGCTGTGGTCAACTGTTTAAGCACCGACATGGAGAGGGAAGCACGGGCGCGCCCTACACTCAGGAGGGGCTCAACTTTTTGTTCAAAGACATCGATATTGTCCTGAAATTCCCGCGATAAAAATTTCCCGATCTCCTGGTAGACGCGATCGACGTAGGAAGCCAACGCCAATAGGGCGAGCAACGGAATCAGCGCCAGTGCTACCGACCAGTTCATGCGCTTCTCCGCCTGGTTCCGGGCAAGCGACGTCCGCGTTGCTTGCGGCGGGAAGCCTTGGGAGCCCGCGATTGCACTCGTTCTATCAGTCCCGCCTCCAGTTTCAGTTGCCGCCGCAACTGGCTTTCTTTGCGAGCCATCTCGCCACGATCGTGCTCGTGATCGAAGCCCGCCAGATGAAGGATGCCATGCAATGCCAGGATTTTCACCTCATTTGCCACTGAGTGCCCGAGGCGCTTGGCGTTATCCCGGGCAATGTCGGCGGAAATGGCCACATCCGCGGCCATGCGCTTGATTTGACGGTGACCCACGGGAGGAGCAGGAAACGACAGTACGTCGGTCGGTTTGTCTGCTCCACGAAATCGCCGATTGAGCAATCGTAACTCCGCACTGGTGGTTACCAGCACATTCACCGTTTCACGTAACCGGACCAAGCGCCTCGCTCGCAATAGAAATCGTTCTAGCGTTGACGGGCTCAAGCCCGCGATTCTTTTTCGCAATATAACCAAACTTTTTCCTGGTGCTTATCCAAGCTTCGCTAGGGCGGCCGCTTCGGAGTACTCCAAATTTCTAATAAAACAAAAAAGAGGGCTCGATTTCGCCCTCTCACGCGAAAGGATTTATTCTCCCGTGGCCGTCGATCTATCGTCTGTGTTGGTCGCCTCCGCATTCTTTCCATTCGGACCCTTCAGTCCCGCACTTGCAGCCTCGGCGCTCCTTCCGCCCGCCAGCAGCAGCACCTGTTGCTCGGCGATGTGGGTTTTGTGCTCGTCATATGCTCGAATGATGCGCTGCACGAGATGATGACGCACGACATCGGCCTCGTCGAAATGAACAAAGGTCAAGCCTTCGACGCGCTGGAGGATGTCGATGGCTTCCAGCAATCCGCTGCGCCGCGCGTTGGGTAAATCAATCTGAGTGATGTCTCCCGTGATCACCGCTTTAGAGTTAAATCCCAAACGGGTGACGAACATCTTCATCTGTTCCGAAGTGGTGTTCTGCGCTTCGTCGAGAATGACGAAGGAATCGTTCAGGGTGCGGCCACGCATGAATGCAATGGGCGCGATCTCTATGACATTTTTCTCCAGATAGCGATCGACTTTTTCCGGATCGAGCA
The DNA here is from genome assembly GCA_963720155.1 of uncultured Acidobacteriota bacterium. GTDB lineage: Bacteria > Acidobacteriota > Terriglobia > Terriglobales > Acidobacteriaceae > Sulfotelmatobacter. The sequence continues at coordinate 146,596 of CAVREP010000009.1, read as the reverse complement.
TGTCATAGAGCGCGTCGTACAGCGGACGCAGGTAGGGATCGATCTTGTCCTGCAACGTGCCCGGCAAAAATCCCAGCCGCTCTCCCGCTTCCACGGCTGGACGCGCGAGGATGATTCGATTCACCCGCTTAGCCAGCAGCGCGGAAATTGCCATGGCAACCGCGAGATAGGTTTTACCAGTGCCCGCCGGGCCAATGCCGAAGACCATATCGTGCTTCTCGATTGCTTCGACATAACGGCGCTGATTCACGCTTTTCGGTTGCACCATGCGGCGTCCCAGCGAGCGCTGGCGGCCGGCATCTGCCAGTCCGCGCAACGTCGCAGTCGAATCCGCCGTCAGCACACGCAGCATGCTGTTGAGGTCGCCATTGGTGAAGCTGTATCCGGAGCGTTGCAGGCTCTCATAGTCAGCAAAGACCTGCTCGGCGCGAGCCACGTCACGCGCGGCGCCCTCCAACTCGATCGCATTTGATCGCAAGTCAATGGTGACGTTCAGGCCATCTTCCAACAGGCGCACATTCTCGTCACGCGTGCCAAATAGAGTCTCGATGTTGGGACTAATTCCGATACTTTTCTTCATTCAATCTCTTTTGAGGAATGATGTGGGAACAGCCTCGTCCAGGAAATACTCACCCCTGAGCCAGTTGGCACACAAAACAGGATTATTCTTCGAGACGGGAACAGCCGGAATGCTCATGCCCAGGAGGCAAGTCACTACCATTAGTTAAAGCGTACCCCGCGGCGGAAGGGTAGTCAATGGCGGCGTTATCTTCCCAGTTTTGCCCGACGACGATGCCGGGACCGCTCGCGTCCTGGCCCAGTCGCGCAGCTGGCCAATCTCTTCTGCGCGGGTAACTGACAGGGGTACGGTTTGCGCCAGAGCGTCTAATAACAGTTGGCTGGTAACCTGTTTTTTCGCCGAAAAGGCGGCGTAGAGCGCCGTCTGCACAGCAGCGTCGATTTCCGCGCCTGAGTATCCATTCGCTGCAGCATCAATTTTCTCGAGGTCAAACTCTGCGGGATTGCGTTTTCGTCTAGTTAGCTGAATCGAAAAGATTTGTTTGCGCTCTGCTGGGCCAGGCAGATCGACGAAGAACAGCTCGTCGAAGCGACCTTTACGGATTAGCTCCGGGGGTAACGCGGTGACGTTGTTGCAGGTAGCGGCCACGAATACGGGGGCTTTTCGGTCCTGCATCCAGGAGAGGAATGACGCCAGCAGCCGTGAGGAGACTCCAGCATCCACCGATGCCGAATCCGGCCCGCTGCCGGCAAATATCTTCTCCAACTCATCGATCCAAAGAACGCACGGCGCAAGTCCTTCAGCAACCTCGAAGACCTTGCGAATTCGCTTCTCCGTTTCGCCAATGTATTTGTCGTAGATGGCGGCGGTATCAAACTTCACCAGCGGCAGATTCCACTCACCTGCGACCGCGCGCGCACAGAGCGACTTCCCGCATCCCTGCACTCCCAGGATAATGACGCCGTGGGGAGGCTCCAGCCCGAACTCGCGGGCAGAATCTTCCCATGTGCCCCGCCTTTGAGCGAGCCAGAGTTTCAGATTATCCATTCCGCCTATGTTCGAAAAAGCTTCGTCCGCTTCTACAAACTCCAGCATCTCGGAGCGCCTGAGTAGAGACTTCTTAGTTTCCACCACATCGGTCGCAATTTCAGGGCACAGCGAATACCTTGTCACCAGAGCCTGGGAAAGCGCGCGCTCTGATTCTTCTTCGGTGAGCCCTCGAAGGCTTTCAATGACAGCGTCGTACCCCTTCGGATCAAGCTTCCGCTGCAAGGTGTGATCCCGGGAGATTCTGACGACGACTTCGTCAATAATCTGGCGCAAACGCCGCCGGTCGGGTAGAGGCAACTCGAGAAATTCGACCAGTCCCCTCAGTTCCGCGGGAATCTCGATTTTCGGCGAGGTGAGAATGATGGTGCGGCGGTTCTCAGAAAATTTCTGCCCCACATCGCGCAAGCGTCGAACCACCACTGGCTCATCCATGTGGCGATGAAGATCTTTCAAAATGAAAGCCGCGCCAATGGAAATTCCCTCAAGATTGGCCAGCATCTGCGCCGGTTCCTGGCTGTTATAAATGGCCTTCGAGTTGACAAGCGCCTGCTGAGCCGCTGTGCCGTAAGCCGAGGCCGTGTTCCGGACTTCATGCACGACGTCATCGACGTCGCTGCCACAGCGTTCGAGGCCGCTGGCAATCGTCCACTCGAATGTGGCAAGGCTTAACGCCGCGCAGGCGGCACGAACTAGGCGAACAGCTCGGACTTCTTCGACGCTCTCAATCGCTACAATCGGAGTCGAGGAGTCCAGCAAGACTTTCAACCGCGCCAGTGGATCTGGAATTAGAGGCCATGCCATGTGTTTGACCGGTCAAGACTTGCTCCCTTATAATAAGCAATTCGGTACTCCCCGAATATCTCGCTGTTCACACGAAGGTAACGAACCAGACATGGCTAATCATCATTCGGCGCTCAAACGCGCCCGTCAAACCGAAAAACGCACGGCTACCAATCACGCCAATACTTCTCGCTTGCGCACCGCGTTGCGCACTCTGCGCGAGACCATCGAGAAGGGTGACAAGCAAGTTGCTGAGCAGACCTATCGCCAGACAGTATCCGCGCTCGATAAAGCGATCCAAAAGGGCACGCTGCACGGCAACACCGCGGCGCGCTACAAGTCACGCCTGGGCGCCCGCGTTAATGCGATGAAGTAGGCACGTAGATTGCTACGTCTTAGCGCTCACTCAATCCTGTCCCGCTTACCTAGGTTATGCCTCAAACACAAGATCTGTACATTCTTGGCGTCTTTAGAGGACTCGCCTTGCGAATAGGGAATGATGTGATCAAAGTGTAGGTTCTCTTGGCTTCCGCATTTGACGCAACTTCCCTTGTCCCGTTTCCAAACTTCGATCTTGACCGCTGCTGGTATCACCCTATCCTGATCGATGGGACTCATCTCAGGTGTGGCAATTGCCCGCATCTGATTTAGGATTTCGAGCTTGAACTTAAAGACCCGGCGCTGGCCCGACGTTTCTTGCCAAACGCCGACCAACCTGAAGAGTCCGTTGTAGACCCAAATACCTGCACGGATTTTGTCGAATACCTTGACTCTCTCAGCCTCCGCTCTGCCGGTCTTAAAGCGTCTGACAGCCTCGGTGAATAAACCATTCTGTGTGAGGCGACGGCTGGGTAGAAACTCCGGTTGGTCGATGGTCTTCGGGTCGGGGCGACCTCTGGTAAGGAACGTCGTGACCTTCGTAGATGATTACTCTTCCGCCCTCTTCAACACCATCTGCATAGGGAGCGCCTGGCCGAAGGCTCATCAAGATAAGGCTTTCACTGGGCGTCAGTCGGAAATTCATTCCTCTGTGAAGATGGACGCCGAAGTCGGCGCACATTTCGAGGTAGGAAGCAACATCGCCTGCATTCATCATGGTCGGGCGAAGGCAATAAGCGTAGTCGGGCGCTTTCAAGCTGGCAATTGTCGGACGTGGTGTCTTACGCGGACTGTGAAATGCCTCGTGTCAGGCGGGGAAGCAGAAATCCAGCGCTCCGGCAGTGTTCCTGAAAATCCGCGCCGAATTGCGCAGTCAGCATCGCTTCTTCTCTTCTCGCCTTAATCCAATAGCCCAGAATAATCAGGCAGAGCCCAGCCACACATCGCCAGCGGTCTATGGCCAGAGCTGAACCGATCGCGGCCAGATCGAGTCCAGAATAGATGGGATGTCGGAGCCGCGCATAAGGCCCGGTGCGGATCAGCTTGTGATCTTCTTTGATCGTGATGCGTGCGCTCCAATATTGTCCCAGATGCCAGCGCGCCCACAGCGCCAAAGCAATTCCGGCCCAAGTCAGCGCAACACCTGTAACGTCAAAAAAGTAAGTGCGAGGGATGACTCTATGCCCAAGAGTGCCGATCCCTGCATCGTCGCTGAAGAGCAGAGCGAATCCGACAATTTCAAGCAAGAGGACGCCGTAGCGCGAGGCGAACGACTCCGACCGTTCCGTGCGCCGCGTCTTGAGCGCGCCCACGGCCCAGTAGGCGACGAAGACGATCCAAGGTCCTTCGATGAGATAACGCCAAGGCATTTTCTATCCGGAGACTGAAAAGCTAGGAGCTAGAACCTGCCTTCTATACCGGCAACTGATCCTGCATCCATCCCGTCGCTTCCAGCTTCGGTTCGGTCGTCAGATCGATCACCAAGCGTTCCAGCACCATGCGCTTGCTTACGGGATTGGAGCGCAGGGAGAGATCGGCCTTTGCCACGAGGCGAATCGCGCGGGTCAAATCGCGCCGGGATTTGTAGCGGCGGGCTTGCTTGATGATGTCGTCAGCGGCAAATGGAGGCACGCGGAATCCCTGCCACAGCGCGGCCCAGAGCATGCGCTGGTCGCGGACGTTGCGTTCGAGAATCACCAGCATCTGGCGGAAGGTTTTGGCCAGCATATAGATATGGCCGATGGCGGCTTCCTCGCCATCGCCAGACGAGAGAATCGCATCCAGCACTTCGAGAGCGCGCTCTCGATCTTTAGACGATATGGCATCCGTTAACTCGTACAGCGAACGCTGCTTGGCGGCGAGCACCATGGTTTCCACATCACCCAGCGTGATGCGGTTGCGCACGCCGACGTAGAGCATAAGCTTTTCCAGTTCGTTCGAGATCATCATCATGTCGCCTCCGAGGGCATCGACCAGCTCGCGGGCGCCGTCGGCGTCGAACTTTACCGGAACTTCGCGGCTGGCGCAGTAGTCGGCAATCCAGCGAACCGCTTCACCCTCCTCCACGCGCGCAAGTTCGACAATGCCGCAGTACGGGCCCATGGTTTCGCGAATGCGCTGGTAACGCTCTTTGTCCTGCATCTCCATCCGGCGGACGTCGGCGGGAATGCTGATATGATCGGCCACGAAAACGACCAGCGCATCGGGATTCGGATTCTTGCAATAGGCTTCGATGGCGGAGAGTTTCTCTTGGTTTGAACCGCGGCCAAAAAGGGTTTTCACTCCGCGCACGAAAAATACCTGGAACGGGGACATCAGAGAGGGCGTGCGTGCGCGGTCGAGAACTTCTGCAAGATCGTTTTCCGCAAGATCGAATTCGAAGCGGCTGAAATCGCGCAGATCAACCGGAACCAAATGCTCGAGGATGGCGTCGCGGAATCGCTTGCGGAAGAAAGCTTCATCTCCTACGAACACGTAGGCCGGCCGTAGCTTGCGCGACTCAAGTTCGCTGACAAATCGCTCCGCCTGGGCAAACGCCCGCATCAGAAGCTCTCCGCACTGCGTCGTTGAAACTCTAGCATCTAGAAGCCCTCCAGAACGTTAGAGACCAGGGTCCGGGCAAAATCCTGGGAGAGCCGGCGGAAGGCGGGAGAATCTTCCTGGAAAAAGCTGGTCAGGTCCTGCGAGACCTCGTACTGCTCGCGAAATAAATAGGAAGGGTTCTGATATAGCACCTTGCCCTGGCGGTCAATGAGCGACACCTTCACGCTGACCACCACCAGAACGCTGGCAGCCTGTCCGGTGGCCGAGTTGTAGGTGAGGGGCGTGGAAGAGGCCGAAAGCACAGTGCCGCGCAGTGTGGCGTCGGCAGCCTCGCTGGAATCGTTAAGAATGTGGTAATGCGTGCGCGTGGTGAACTCGCGCACCACCGACGATGTTAGCTGCTGTTCGATGCGATAGGTTCTGGTCTCGTTTACGAAAGCGGGAACGGCAATTGTCTTGACGTTTTCCGGAAGTTGCACGGCGTGCCCAGCCGTGTGATACCCGCAACCGGCGCTGGCCAGCACCAATGCCAACCATGCGGCGTGGCAAGCTTTCATTGGATTTTTCCTAACGGGCGGGTAGCGATCATGCTTTCGGCACATTCCACCGCGGTAATGGCGACTATGCGCAGGTTGTCTGCGGACGCCCATAACCAAATTCCGTTGGGCGACGCCGGGTCGGTTTTCAGCGAAACTAGAATGTTGGGCTGACCTGCCGTGTTCACATTGCTTGGCTGTGAATCGTCTTCCGCTCCCGCCAGGGTCACGTGATCTCCGTTAAGGGCCTGCGACAATTTTTCCTGATCGATCGGTTGCTCCATCTCAAGGAAGACGGCCAGCGCATGGCCGTGAAAAACTGGCGGTTGAACTACCATAATCGCTGGTTGTGGAGCCTGCGCTCCGGCAAGCGTCTGGTAATGACGTCGCACGCGCGCCTCCAGCGAATCGAGCGACAGCTGCGATTTCTGACCGTAGCGCGCCACCATGTTGAAAGCTATCTGCACATCGAATACATCCTTGGGCAGGGACTGGAACGACAACAAATTGACCGTCTGCTGATGTAATTCGTCCATGCCCTTTTGTCCTTGCTCTGAAGCAGGCTCGAAAACGGTGGCCACCGCGCTCCGGATGGCGCCCGCCTTGCGCACCCGCAGCAGCAGTAAAGCCAGAGTTATGGCGGCAGGATGCGCTACAACCGCCGGAGCCGGCTGCAGGTCGGGATGCCAAATCTCTCCGCGCTCGCGCTCCAACCAAAGAGAACGAACCTGCGCGCCCGCCTCCTCTTCCAAAGCTCCGGATAGATCAATAATGGCGCTGCCCGCATCGCGGGCTCGCTTCCAGCTGTTGCGCGTAGACTCCGCATCGGCGGCAAAGAAGGTGAAGTCCACGCGTGTAAACTGTTCTGCGCGAACGCTCTGGATGAAGTTGATCTCATCGCCTGTGGCTTCGAGCTGACCGATGGATTCGTCATCGTCGAGCAGGCGCACATCCACGGCGGGAAAGTTGCGCTCGTTCAGCATCTCGGTGACTTCTTTGCCCTTGAGCGTGGCAGCACCTACGACGGCCACCCGGTAGAGCTGGCCTCGCGCGGCGGAGGGAGCGGGCAATCCCCCAATTTTGGGCGGCGCACTCATGAAGTCTGCGAAGCCTCCTTATAGGCGGGCGGGGGAGGCTGGTTTCGACGACGGAAGATCCACTGTAAGCGCCAGAAGACTCCGGAGAACATGTAGAGCAACGCGACAACAAAGAGCGTGGGACGCGAGAACTGCCAGACCATGGCGATCAAGAACGCGAGAAAAATAATCAGCCGGAATGGATGGCGGGAACTGAAATCGATGTCTTTGAAGCTGTAGAAACGCCAGGTGCTCACCATGAGGTAGCCGACAGCGGCCACCATCGCCAGCCACGTGATCGCGGTATACCAGGAGCCGAGCGGCGCTCCTGCCTGAAAATGAACCACAGCCGCAATCACTCCAGCGCCAGCCGGAATTGGCATGCCAACGAAGTACTTCTTGCCTGGCCGTCCCGGGTTAGATGGCTGCGGGTTCGACGTGATGTTGAACCGCGCCAGACGACTGGCCCCCGCCATTAAGAACAAGAAACTGGCAATCGCTCCCAACTGGGTGAGTTTGATGTTCCAATCGGTGAGCGCGACCGGCGGCATGAGGTGAAATCCCCAGGTCCAAGCCAGCATCGCGGGGGCAACTCCAAACGTAATTACGTCCGCCAGAGAATCGAGCTCTTTTCCGAAGTCGCTGCTGGTGCCAGTCATCCGGGCTACGCGGCCATCGAGACCATCGAACAAAACGGCAAAGCCTATTGCCTTGGCGGCATTGTCCAGGTGCCACGCACTCACTGCGCTGGCATGGACAACCTCCAGGATGGCATAGAAACCGGCCGCCATATTTCCGGTGGTAAATAGCGAAGGGAGGATGTACATCCCCTTTCTCATGCGCCGCGGGCGCCGCGTATCCGGGCTCGACCTTTGGGTAGGACTATCCATCGCAGCGCCCTTCTGTGGTGGAATGACGCCCCGCGCCCGCCAGCTCGCCTTTAGCCTGCCGGTAAGCCAGAATGCTGGCGCCTCCGCGAACCCGGTCGCCGACTTTCACTTGCACGGGGGCAGCAGCGTCGAACAGCACGTCCACACGAGAACCGAACTTGATCAATCCCACGCGCTGGCCGCGCTGCAGGCGGTCGCCCACCTTTGGATGGAAAACAATTCTTCGCGCCAGCAATCCGGCAATCTGTTTGAAGACCACTGCCTGTCCGTCGCCCTCAACGTGAACAATATTCTGTTCATTCTGCTCCCCCGAAGTTAGATTCATGGCGTTGAGGAACTTCCCTCGCTGATAGTGAACTTGGCGGACGGTTCCCTCGATCGGCGAGCGATTCACGTGCACGTCGAAGACGCTCAGGAAGATACTAATACGTGTGCGCTTTTCGCCATTCAATGTGACCGATGAAACATCCGTAACCTTTCCATCTCCGGGTGACACCAGGGCGCCAGGCGCATCCGGAATAACACGCTCCGGGTCGCGGAAGAACCAGAGGAAGAACAAAGCAAGTAATACGGGAACCAAGGCCCACGCCGGACGGGTGAACCAGCCCAGTAGAACTGCAGCGGCAATCAGAGCCAGCGCGTAATAGTAACCGTCACGAACCATGGGATTAGATCTAATTATAGAGCAGAGTTGAGCGGCACCGGCTCACGTTCAGTGAGAAACGCACGTAAGTCCAAATAAAGAAAGGCGCTGAACAGCGCCGGTGGGTAGATACAAAATCGCCGTAGCGGCGAGGGCCGCTATGCAAATGGCCAAAAAATTATGCTACGTGAGTTCCGTATTGCTGCCGATACTGCCGTTCGATCGATTGCATCTGGTCTTTCAGACGCAGCTTTAGTTTCTTCAGACGGACTTCTTCCAGTTTCTCGTCTTCGCTGAGATAACGTTTTTGGGTGAGAGAATCAAGACGAGTGGAATACTGCAGGTGCTCCTGAGCCAGCTTGCGGAATTCATCGTGATTGGTCAGGAGAGTGTCATTCGGCGTCAGCATCCAGCAGACCTCCAACCGGGATTTATAGGCTCAACTTACCATAGCCCCAAAAATGGTTCAATGCCGAATTCTGGTGCAATCTCGTTATGAGAAAGTTCGATGGAAGTGATTTTTTAGACGATGTTAAGACGATAAAGGATTGCACTTTCGGCGGGGCTGGCGTAGTAATCTTTGCGAAAACCGGCCTTCTGGAAGCCGAATTTCTCGTATAACGCGTGAGCCCTTTGATTCGACTCGCGGACTTCCAGAAATATGGCAGCACCCTGCTCCGCCCGTGCATGGGCGACGAACTCGCGCAGCAGGAGCGTACCCAGGCCTTGGCGACGGACCGCTTCCGCAACCACGATATTTTCCAACTCCCACTCCGGGTGTATATCAATGCGGTGTGCCACCAGAAATGCAAGAATTTCAGGTGTTTTGCCGGGAGCTTTCTCCCGCTGCGCTATGCAGTCATCTTCAACGACCCAGGCAACGCGATTGGACGTCGCCTCATGGCCCGTGATCACAAAAACACTTTCATACTGCTGGCGGGACCAGTGAGCGGCGGTTCGGCCCTGACGCCCCAGATCCATCATGGCAGACACATCCGCGATATTTGCTCGTCGAACGCGCAGGTTAGGATCTGCTTTTCTCAAGAATCTCGGCGTCGGTGCGGCGGATGTAGTTCGCTTCCAACGGTTCGGCCGTTACCGTCTCTTCGGATTGAATTTTGCGCCAGCCCAAACGGGCAACCGCATCGGACGAGATCGGCGCCAACATCGAAACTGACAGCCCGGCCGTGCTCGCCGCCTCGGCTAAAGCGGAATCCGGAGTCACTATTATCCAACCTCTCGCATGGGAAAGGAATTCGCTCCTGTTCAGTATGCCTTCTCTTGGAATTTGCTTAACTCTAACTGGGATTTCATACTCCCCAACGTAGACATCACCGCGTCCGGCATCAACCACGGCCATGATCTTGCCTTGCATGCCGCTGGTGAAAGCGCATAATTCGAGCAGCGATACTGCCGCGATCGGCTTTTCCAGTACCTCCGCAAGAGCTTTGACCGCTGCCAGCCCAATCCTCAGCCCGGTGAACGATCCAGGTCCGGAAACGACCGCGAAAGCGCCGATATCGTGCTTTGTGAATCCCCGCTTGAAAAGTAACTCGGAAATCTGAGGAACAAGCTGCGCCGAAAAAGTGCCGCCAACGAGGGGCACAGTTTCGATCACTTCGAAATCGTTGCCTTCGACAGAGCGCTGTCCAGCTCGCGCCAGCGCGATGCTGCCTTGCTTGCCCGAAGTATCGATAGCGAGAAGTAGCATTTGTAGAAGTTGCCTGATCGCAGACTCTGAGAACATTGCTTTGGACTAATACTCAAAAAGGCCGGTGTGCATGGTCATTTTCCATTCCGCTTCCACGCGGCTGTAGACCTTGCAAGCGCGGCCTTTCCAGTGAAAATCTTTGCCATTGCATATCAGGGTGAAAGATTGTGATCAGCAGATCAACATCCTGGTGTCCCAGGCCCGGGTCTCTCGATTCACAATCTCGAGTATTTCTTTTTCAATCTCTGCTCGCGGCCTCATGACCGGATTTCCCGGGATTCCACCAACTCCAGCAACACGCCGCCAGTGCTCGAAGGATGCACAAATACATATTTGTGCCCGCCCGCGCCAGTCTTGATTTCTTCCGAGACCAGCCGCACTCCATCTTTCTTGAGCCGATCGACTGCCGCCGGCAAATCGGGGACGCGCAAGCAAACGTGATGCAAACCCTCGCCCCGCTTGGCGATGAACTTCGCGATCGTCGAATTATCCGAGGTCGCTTCCAGCAGTTCCAATCGGCTCTCGCCCACTGGAACCATTACCAGCTTTACTTGCTCCTGTTCCACTGTCTCTTCCGGGGAGACGCTCAAGCCCAGTTTTTCGTAGATTGACTTCGCCGCCGCCAGCGACTTTACCGCGATCCCGAGATGGTCAATCTGCGCCATTAGCTCTTCCTCACGTTGGCGGCGATCTCCTCCACCAAGCTATAAGGATCGCGTTTGTGTTCGGCTACCTCGAGAGCATAGCGCGCCATATTGCCGTCGGTCATCTGCCCGCGAGCTTTTTCAAGCAGCGCGTCGCGCAACATTTCGACCAGCCGTTCCTGCCAGTTCTCGATGCTCTTGTTCAGCGCCAGATTGTTGTCTTTCAGATACGCCTCGTAGTTCGACACGGCGGCAGCCAATTCTTCGATTCCCACACCCTGGCTGGCAACGGTCTTGACGATCGGAGGCGTCCAGCCATCGCTGCGGATCGCGAGCGATTGCAGTGTGCGGATTTCGCGCTCTACGTGCTCCGCACCCTCGCGATCACTTTTGTTAATGACGAAAATGTCGGCAATCTCCATGATGCCGGCCTTGATGGTCTGCACATCATCGCCCATGCCTGGCACGAGTATCAAAATCGTGACGTCGGCTAGGCGCACGATATCTACTTCGTCTTGGCCCACGCCCACGGTCTCAATCATGATCAGGTCGCGCCCGGACGCATCCAGCACCGTGGTGACATCAGCCGTGGTACGTGCCAGTCCGCCCAGAGAGCCGCGCGTCGCCATGCTGCGAATATAAATCCCCGGATCGGAGAAATGCTCCTGCATGCGGATGCGGTCGCCAAGAATCGCACCCCCGGTGTAGGGACTGGTTGGATCAACCGCGATAATGCCGACAGTGCGCTTACCTTCACCTTTACGATAGAAGCGAACAAGCTCATCGACCAGCGTGCTCTTCCCCGCTCCCGGCGGCCCAGTCAGCCCCAGCACGCGCGCCTTCCCGCTGTGCGGGAATAACCCCTTTAGCAGTTCGGACCATCCCGGCGCTCGGTTCTCTACAGTGGAAATGGCGCGGGCCAGCGTCCGCACGTCGCCGGAGCGGATCTGTTCGACCCATGTCTGGATGTTGGGGTTCAAACGATCAGTGTAAAGCAGAGTACTAGGAAGAAGAAATCAGCGATAATCGCTTCAGTCTTTCAGTAACTGCCGGGCAATCACCAGGCGCTGAATCTCGCTAGTCCCTTCGCCGATCGTGCACAGCTTAACGTCGCGGTAATACTTCTCCGCCGGATAATCTTTGATGAACCCGTACCCACCGTGAATCTGTACGCCTTCGTTGGCGCACTTCACGGCGACTTCGCTGGCATAGAGCTTTGCCATGGACGATTCCAGCGTCGTCTTCATGCCAGCGTCTTTCATGGACGCAGCGCGCATGGTGAGCAAACGGGCGGCATCGATCTCCGTGGCCATGTCGGCTAGCTTCCACTGGATCGCCTGAAACTCCCCGATTGCCTTGCCAAATTGCTTGCGCTCCTTCGAATAATTCAGTGCAGCCTCGTACGCGCCTTGCGCCATGCCGAGCGACAGAGCCGCAATCGAGATGCGGCCCCCATCGAGTACGCGCATCGCATCGATGAATCCGTCCCCCTCCTTGCCCAGCAGATTCTCGGCCGGAATCACGCAATCTTCAAAAATCATCTCTGCCGTGTCACTGGCCCGCAAGCCAAGCTTGTTCTCTTTCTTTCCGGGACGGAATCCCTTGGTATCTTTCTCGATAATGAAAGCGGAAAGCCCGTGGGTATTGGTGGCGCGGTCGGTCACGGCGATCACGACGATCACGTCGGCGTAATGACCGTTGGTGCAAAAAGTCTTCGTGCCGTTGAGAACCCAATTGTTTCCGCGACGTTTCGCGGTCATGCGTGCGCTGCCGGCATCCGATCCCGAAGAAGGCTCGGTCAATCCCCATGCGCCGATGAATTCGCCCGAGGCGAGTTTGCTGACGTACTTTTTCTTCTGATCTTCGCTACCGGCGAGAAAAATGTGATTGGAACAGAGCGATGTGTGCGCCGCTACGATGATGCCTACCGATCCATCCACGCGCGAAACTTCCTCGATCGCGATCACATATTCGACGTAGCCCATGCCCGCGCCCGAGTATTCCGGGGGGAATACGATACCTAATAATCCAAGCTTGCCCAGTTCCTTCACGGTGGAAAGAGGAAACTCGCCTACCTCGTCCCACTTCATAACGTTGGGCAGGATCTCACGCTCCGCGAATTCGCGGACACTTTTCTTCAGCTGCTGCTGCTCGTCACTCAATTGAAAATCCAAGAATCCTCCACCGGCTGCCGACGATTTCGATTAGAACATAGCACCAGAGGGGTGAGAAGTTACCTCGGGAAGAAAAAAGAAAAAGCCTGGAAAGCCGCGTTATCGCTGAGGATTGTGAGCATCAAGGCTCTCAGCCCAACCGACCGGATGGTTTGGCTACCACGATAATTTGCTAGGTTTTTCGCTGCGTACTGAAAATTAGATAATGCTTACATCGGGAAGAATGAATCTCTCGAAAGCTTCGTTCGAAAGCAATCGTCCGCGCGGCGTCAAGCAGATCCAGTCGACGTTTTGTTCCATAAGTCCTTCTTCGACCAATTCCCCAACCACAACGCGGGCGTTCCCGATGGCCTCGTCCCCGAATTTTGCAGATAATTCCCGCAGGTTAATGCCCCGATTGAGCCGCAGCCCTAGAAAAAAGCTTTCCTCCAAAGCTGCTTGGCGAGAAACGGCGGTATGCTGAAAAGATATCCCGCTCATATATTTCTCCAGGGAGTCAGCAGGCGCGAATCGCACAGCTTCGCCATCTGAAGTAGCAGAGGGCAGCATGGAATGCGCGTCTACACCAAAACCGAAATAGGGTTGCCGCGTCCAATACTTCAAATTGTGGCGTGACTCGAATGTTTCACGCGCGAAGTTAGAAATCTCGTATTGCGCAATTCCGGCTGATTGGAGCCGATCGCAGGCTGCGACGTAGAACGCCGCTATAGCCTCTTCCTCGGGGACAAAGTGTGTGTGATAACGCGTGCCGCCCGCCAGGACCTCGCGTCCGAGCCGCGAACCTTCGTCCACTTCTAGCATGTAAACGCTCACGTGCGGAGTACCGGTCGCGATGATTTCCGCCAGTGAGAATTCCCAACTCGCAGCAGTCTGGTGTGGCAACCCGGCGATGAGATCGATATTGATGTTTGTAAGTCCTGCAGCTCGAAGCCGAGCGACGTCCGCGAGTACCGTTGTGCGTTTGTGCAAGCGGCCAACCGCCGCCGCTTCCTGATCTACAAACGACTGAACCCCGAGACTCACCCGGTTCACACCACAGCGCAGCAGACCTTCTAGCAAAGCGGGCGTCAACGTGCCAGGAGCGCACTCGACCGTCACCTCTGCTTTGGGACTCACGTCAAACTGAGATCGCACTGCCGCGAAAATGCGCTCCAGTTGCGCCGATTCGAGCACGGTCGGAGTGCCTCCTCCCAGATAGATGGAATCGACCTCGCGCTGCATCTGCCCGCCCATTTGCGTTGCAACCTGTGGGGCGTTTTCAGTGTCGGCGCAAATTCGATCCACGTAACGCTCGAAAACCGCACGCGAGAACACGTCGGAGGCAAAGTTGCAGTAACTGCACTTCGTGCGACAAAACGGAACCGAAATATAAATGCCAAGTGGCATCACACCATTATCCCATCTGATGAATGTCAACCCGAGGGCCAAACGTTTTCAATCCGCTGGAGTACCTCGGCCATCCATCTTGAGTTACCCTGTTAGTAGCGCCGGTGTCGCCCCCGTTCACGCACGATCGCCAAAAAACCGATGTCTCAAGAAGAAGAAATATTAGGTAAGGCCTATGACAGCCGCCTGATGGCGCGACTGCTCAAGTATCTGCGTCCCTACTGCTGGCAGGTTGCGATTGCTCTGCTCTCGATTTTCCTTAAGTCCTTCTTCGACGTGCTCGGACCGTATCTCACCAAAGTGGCGATTGATCGTTACCTGGCTCCCGTTAAAGGAGCTTCGTCCGGGATATGGAGTTGGCTCAGCCCGCGCCCCGTCACTGGCATCGCGCAGATTGCGGCAATCTATGTCGGATTACTGTTGATCACTTTCCTGCTCGAGTTTCTGCAAACCTACTTCATGCAGTGGACCGGTCAGAAGGTAATGTTTGATCTCCGCCGGCAGATCTTCCGCCATCTCCAGCGGCTGCACGTCGCCTTCTTCGACAAAAACCCGGTCGGCCGGCTGGTGACGCGCGTCACCACCGATGTGGATGCTTTGAATGAGATGTTCACCTCGGGCGTGGTCTCGATTTTCGAAGATCTCTTCGTACTCTTCGGCATCGTGGGCGTCATGCTGTGCATGAACTGGAAGCTGGCGCTGATCACTTTTGCCGTGTTGCCCTTCATCGTAGTCGCGACCAAGATCTTCCGCGACCGGGTTCGCGATTCATACCGGCGCATTCGCGTGGCCATCGCGCGGATCAACTCGTACCTGCAGGAGCACGTCAGCGGGATGGTCGTGCTGCAACTCTTCAATCGCGAGCGCAAGGCCTACGATCGCTTCTCGGAAATTAATCGCAATCACATGGACGCGTACAAAGACGCGATCATGGCGTATTCGGTTTACTACCCCGTAGTGGAGATTCTCTCTGCGATTGCCATTGCCTGCGTTATCTGGTTCGGCGGCAATGACGTGATGCGAGGTACTGTCGTGACCAGCGTCGCCGTGGAATTCAACCGGAAGACACTGATCGCGTTCCGCCTGGTGCCAACCGTGGCATCGCTGGGTGTGCTTGTCGCCTTCATCCAATATGCTCTTAGATTTTTCCGGCCGATCATGGACTTCAGCGAAAAATACAACATCCTGCAGTCGGCCATGGCGGCAAGTGAACGCATCTTCAAGTTGCTGGATACGCGCATTCAGGTCGTTTCACCCGCGTTAACCAAGCATCCTGAAGGACCAGGCCGCATCGCATTCGATCATGTCTGGTTTTCCTACCACGACTCGCTGGCAAGGGATGAAGCCCAAGACTGGGTTCTCCGCGACATCACCTTCACGATCGAACCTGGTGAAACCGTAGCAATTGTCGGGCACACCGGCGCCGGCAAGACCACGCTCATTTCGCTCCTGCTGCGGTTTTACGATGTCCAGAAAGGCGCGGTCCGGATTGATGGCGTCGATGTGAAAGACATGGATCTCGCCGACCTGCGCAGCCGCTTTGGCGTGGTCTTGCAAGATCCATTCCTCTTCAGCGGCACAATCGGTGGAAACATCCGCCTGGGCACAAAGCGCATCCAGGATGCAGAGGTCGAGCAGGCCGCGGAGAACGTAAATCTCACCGACTTCATCCACGCGCTGCCCAAGGGCTTCGACGAAGAAGTCCGTGAGCGCGGCTCGACTCTTTCCACGGGTCAGAAGCAACTTATCTCGTTCGCTCGCGCCCTGGCTCACGAACCGAGGATCCTAGTCCTCGATGAAGCAACTTCAAGCGTGGATACCGAAACCGAATTCCGCGTGCGCGACGCGCTCAGCCGCATGGTCGAGGGACGCACGTCGCTGATCATCGCTCACCGGCTCTCCACGGTGCAGCGCGCCGACAAGATCATCGTCATGCACAAAGGCCAGCTCCGCGAAATGGGCACGCACCAGCAACTCTTGGCCCGGCGCGGCATCTACTTCAAGCTCTATCAACTGCAATACAAAGATCAGGAGATCAACGTGGCGCGGCCGCCGGATCAGCCGGGCCCGGGGCAGGACTCGCCCGCGAGTTCCGAAATCACCGCCAGCGCAGATGACTAGCAGCGCGATCGAACGCGGCTCTTCCAAACAGATAGATCTGTGCGATGAAAGATGGAAAGAAAACGAGACAATCAGGAAGGCGGGCCAGCGAAACCCGGACCGGTAATCCCTCCCAGCTTCTGGGAAACTAGTCTAGCCCTCTTCCTGGAAAGCATTTCGTGGCCCTGTGTGTATGTCTGATCGCGATCGCATGTACCCGCGTGATCTTCACCTATGGTGCGCTGAGTCTCACCAACGACGAACCATATCATTTGGCCTGTGGCTTAGAGTTTGTGGCAAAACATTCATACCGTCTCGAAACCCAGCAGCTGCCTCTTGCCCGCATGATGGAGGCGCTGGGACCATACCTTGCCGGCGCGAGGCCTTTGGGGCTGCCTGATGCCGCTATCGAGGGCGTTGCGGAAATTGCCCATTCAGGTAGCGTCGACTGGACCATATTTCTGATGCGGCTGGGTAATCTGCCATTCTTCATACTGGCATGCCTTGTAGTCTGCGGGTGGACCTGGCATGCGTTCGGCAAGCCAACCGCAGTCCTGGCCACTAGCTTGTTTATGTTGCTTCCTAGCATACTCGCCGATGCAGGATTGGCAACGACCGACATGGCGCTGGCAGCAAATCTGGGAGGCGGCGTTTTTTCTATGATGCTCTGGGCCGAGAGCCCTACAGTGGCGCGTTCTGTCTTGCTGGGATTGTTTACCGTGCTCGCATGCCTGTCAAAATTCACCGCCTTAGGATTCTTGCCTATTGGCGCAGCTCTGGCGCTGATATTTTATTTGGCTGCGCGCTGGCCAGGGCAGCGCGGGCTGTGGAGACTGGCAGCGTGGCAAATATGCTACAGCCCGGTTGGAACGTCGTTAGTTCGACAGTTGCCAAGTCCTTGAGCCGGTGGCCTGAGAGTCCTTTCTACCAAGGTCCGAGCACGTCCAAACGCTGGTACGAGGAAATTGCTCCCAATGAACGTGTCGGTCCGCTGCTTCGGTACAACATCCCCGATCCCGGCAACCTGACATCGAATTCCGCGAATTCGCCCTCACCCTCAGGACTCCTGATCTCGGAGTAGATCAGGAGTCCTGACCCTCTTCTGGCGGGAACATAACGCAGGCCGAATGCATGCCGCCAGCGGTTACCACGCATTGACTGCACGCACCAACGACCGACACTTCGGATCGAGATTCTCCTGCAGCCTTACTCTTGGGCGCGGCTTTACAATGCTCTCTTGCGAATCCTGATCTCAGCTGGCGAAGCTTCCGGGGAAATGTACGGGGCACAGCTCATCGAGGCCTTGCGCCGCCTCAACCGGCAACTTGAATTCTTCGGTGTCGGCGGAGAGCGTATGCGCGCCGCTGGTTGTGACACTGTGGTCGACGCGAAAGATCTTTCCGTTGTCGGCATCACGGAAATCCTCAGCCATCTGCCTGAGATTTACGGGCTGTACCAGCATCTGATCAAAGAAGCGGACAGGCGGACGCCAGATCTCGCCATCGTCATCGACTCCCCTGCCTTCAACTGGCGCGTGGCCCGACAGATGAAAAGGCGGGGCATTCCTGTGGTCTATTACGTGGCGCCGCAGTTCTGGGCGTGGCGCCAGGGACGCGTGCGCCTGCTGCGCGACTACGTTGATAAGGCGCTGGTAATCTTTCCATTCGAAGAAAAGTTTTACCGCGATCGCGGCGTGGATGCGACCTTCGTTGGCCATCCGCTAGCCGATCTGCCACAGCCCGCAATCGAACGCAAAACTTACGCCGCACAGTTTCGTCTCGACGCCGCAAGGCCGTGGATCACGCTCATGCCCGGCAGCCGCATCAAAGAAGTGCGCATGAATCTGCCCACCATCCTGGAAGCTGCCGAACAACTCGGCCTTGATTACGAATTTCTACTGCCAGTCGCTCCCATGCTCGACCGCAGCTTCCTGCAAAGCCTGCTCGACCGCAGAATGACCGCACAGGCCAACATCACGCTGGTTGCCGAATCGCTGCCTGCGCTCTGGCACTCGCGCGCCGGCATCATTGCGAGTGGCACGGCCACTGTGGAGGCCGCGATGATGCTTACCCCATTCGTAATGGTTTACTGCGTTTCATCTCTCACGTATTTCTTGGGGAAGCCACGAGTGAAGGTCCCCCACTTTGCCATGGTCAACCTGATCGCCGGCGAGCAAATCGTTCCGGAACTTGTACAAGACGACTTTACCGCCTCGAACGTAGTCTCGAGGATTCAGGAGCTGCTGCACGACGGACCATCGCGCGAGCACATGATTGGAAGCCTAACTCAGGTAAAGACCTTATTACGTGCCCCGGGCAGCGCCCTCGCCCAACATCCCGCCAACCGTGCAGCTGTAATTATTTTGTCAATTGTCCATCAAAGGGTCACCCACAGGTAGCCAGACCCCGAATTCGCGCATCAGACATAAATACGTAGAAAAAATCTAACAGGGGGCAAGCCTTGGCAGGCCCCAAGAGCAGGATCTCGCTTTCGCCGAAGTCAGAATACGGGCGTTCCCCGAATTCAGAATACGGGCGCCGATCTTCGCAGCACTTCAGGAGGCAAAGTGTAGTAGGGGAGGATCACGTTTGCGGAGTTCGCCAAGAATTTTGCGCATCGGCAGAGTAGCAAGGAACCTGTCATATCCAACTCGCCGTGCGGAGTCGTTATTCACTTTGTGGATATCGCTCATCTGCACAGTCGGCGGCTTTACCTCGTTAGCTCAATCGCAGCAGCTTTCGGCGCCGGGGACACCGCAAGTGTCGCCATCAGCGCCGCAAACAGCACCTGTTCAGGCAAAATCCGGAAGCATGAGAGGTACAGTGGTTGATCAAGATGGAGCGCTTATCCCCAATGTGACAGTACGTTTGACACAGGAAGGCTCAACCACGAAAAGAGAAGCGCTTTCAGATGGTGACGGACGCTTTGTTTTTGCCGACGTTGCGCCAGGAGCGTTTCAACTATCTTTTACCGCCCCCGGCTTTGCGAATCTGGAGAAGTCTGGAGTCCTGGACGCCGGCGAAGACTATGTTGTTCCCCAGATCGCTCTGGTTGTTGCCCGCGCCAACGTGGATGTGGAGGTGACGCTGTCACCGGCACAAGTGGCTGAAGATGAGATCAAGGTTGAAGAAAAACAGCGAGTGCTTGGCGTCATTCCAAACTTTTATGTCAGTTACGTGTCCAATCCTGCTCCTCTCACCACAAAGCTAAAGTTCCAGTTGGCCTGGAAGTCGATCATCGATCCGGTCACGTTTGGAATCACCGGCGCGATTGCCGGAATTGAACAGGCGGACAATGCCTTCAGCGGGTATGGACAAGGCGCGCCAGGCTATGCAAAGCGTTACGGTGCCGCCTATGCCGATCTTGTGACAGGAAGTTTTATTGGCGGCGCGATCCTGCCGTCATTGTTAAAACAAGATCCGCGTTATTTTTATAAGGGAACTGGCAGCCGAAAATCGAGGGTTCTGTATGCCATTGCAATGTCAGTCATTTGTAAGGGCGACAATGGCCGCTGGCAGCCGAATTACTCGAGTATCATTGGAGGACTGGCAGCGGGCGGTATCTCTAATCTTTACTATCCCGCCCAAAACCGCAGCGGGGCGGCGCTAGCCTTCGAGAATGCCCTGATTGGGATCGGCGGAGATGCGGCCAGTAATATTATTCAGGAATTCGTCGTTCGCAGGTTCACTCCTCATCTCCCCGCACGAGACCCGGGTAAACCCTAGAGGCCTTTGGCTTCGCGGTCGCGAAAGCATTAAATGTGGGCCCAGGGTTGGCGGCCTTTTCGCTAAACCTTGTGCTCCCAGCATCTTTTAGGTGAAAATCCTCATCATAGGAAATGGTCAGCCTCATTCCTGGAGACTCTCCTTAATGCAGATTCGCCTCCGGCGCGCCCCCAGCGTTCTTTACAGTTCCCTTGCCCTTTTCCTAGTGGTCTTCATGGCGACCCCCTCGTGGGCCGCGGAGAAGGCCCATCTGCGCGTCGACGATTACCAGATCGAGGCCGAACTCACACCACATCTCCATCAGATTTCGGCGCGGGCCAAAGTCAAGTTCACAGCCCTTCAGGATCTCAACACAGCTGTTTTCGAATTGCACAACGGTTTGCGTGTCACCCGGGTGCTTGACGCCAACAACCAGCCTTTATCCGCCGAGAGAGTCACGCAAGATTCGACAGTGCGTGTTCCGCTCCCCGCAGGCCTTGTCAAAGATGCTTCCACCACGCTCACATTCGAATACGAGGGCACCCTGGAGACCATCGAGGATAGCCCGGTTCCCGGCCTGATGCTGGCCCAGATTGGCGACGACACCAGTTATCTGCTCTATGCCGGACGATGGTTTCCGGTGAGTGGCTATGGCCTCAACCGCTTCACCGCGACCATCAGCGTAACCGTACCGGCTCACATGCTCGTGATTGGGAGCGGGAAGTCCACGGTCACTGACAATCCGCCCTCGAAGAAGCCAAATACTAACGGCCTTCCTACGAAGACATTTACTTTTGTCTATTCGAAGCCAAGCTTTCCTGGCACCATCGTCGCGGGCATCTTCCAGCAATATAAGAGCGACGAAGCCGGAGTGGATCTGCACGTCTTCTTCAAGCCAACGCATCAGTCGTTGGCTCCGGCATACACGACTACAGCCGTGCAGGAATTCACCTACTACGTCACCCTTTACGGAACTCCTCTGTCGCAGAGGCTCAACGTCGTAGAACTGCCGGGCGACACCGTTCCTTATGCCTGGGCTCCAGAGATTGCCGGGCTAGCAGGCCCCTCCATCACTGAAAAGACCAACTACCGGCTGCTCGCCAATGCCATCGCCCATCAATGGTGGGGTGTTTCAGTAAGCCCCGCAACAAAGGATGATTGGTGGCTGGTGGACGGCTTTTCGCGCTACTCCGAGGCCATGTACGTGGAGAACGCCGCTGGTGCAGCCGGCCTTGAAGAAGCGGTCAAGGATATGTCGGTCGGCGCTTTGGCGTATGACACCGTTCCGCTCTCCAGCGCCAGCAAGCTCGATCCCTTCTCCACCGAGTTTCAATCGCTGGTCACAGACAAGGGCGCAATGATCCTGCACATGCTGCGCTGGGTGCTGGGCGAGGACAAATATCTAAAGACCATGCGTGAATTCGCCGAGACTTATTCCGGCAAATCGGCCACCATGGACGATTTCCGAACCATCGCGGAAAAAAACTACGGCGACCAGCTCACGTGGTTCTTCTCCCAGTGGCTCGATTCCACGGGGGCGCCGGAATTCAAAGTGAAGTACACCACCTACCGCCTCGGCAGCAACAAAGGCTTCCGGGTTAGCGGCGAGATTGGCCAGGATCTCGACCTGTTCCGCATGCCTGTGGACCTGCGTATCGATACCGACGGCAAAACGGAAGACAAGAAAATCGAAGTGGTGGGCACGAACTCAGCGTTTAACGTCGAAACCTTCGGACGCCCGCGGCGCATCTCTGTCGATCCCGACCATCACGTACTCACAAATTCTTCTGACGTGAAGCTGCGTTCTTCTATTCTCCGCGGTCAGGCTATGCAGCAACAGGGTGATTTATCGGGTGCGCTTGCTGAGTTCAACAAGGCACTCGACCTCAACAAGAACAGTTCGCTCGCCCACTATCGCATCGCGGAGGTGTTCTTCATACAGAGAAACTACCAGTCGTCGGCCAATTCCTACCGTTCAGCCATTAACGGCGACGGAGAGCCGCGCTGGACCGAAGTTTGGAGCCACGTGCAACTGGGTAAGATCTTCGACATCACAGGGCAGCGCGAACGGGCCATCAACGAATACCGGCAGGCCATCCAGACGAACGACGATACCTTTGGCGCTCTCGAAGAAGCACGTAAGTATTTGCAGAAAGGGTTCGAGCGCCCCAAAAATAAAGAGTAGCGGGGTTTTTCGCAGATTGCTTACGTTGCGGAGCAAGAATGCTTTTTCGGCAGGCTCTTCAGCGATCCCCGTTTCCCAAAGCCGGGACTCTCTTCTCTGCCGCGCTGAATTGCAAGACCTCACATTGCAACGGCTCGTGCCGTTGAGCCTCGCCCGGTGCAGAAAACCGCCGTATATCGCCAATTCGGCGACGCATGTACGGGACGAACGATGCTGCCCCTGCCGGGACTGGAGCCTCGAACTGAACTTTCTGCAACGCATCTTTTTCTCGATCTTGCCGCAGCCGATCGCCGGCTGCACTCGTTCCGCTCTTGAATCGCTGGATGCGCACTACCGCCTTATCAACCACGCGGGCAAATTCTACCCCGTCGTGGGTTTCACGACCCTCCCGCAAGCGCTGCCTCGTTTCCTTAACCGAGAACCAAGTGCGATTTCGGTTGCTCTCCTTCGGTTTGCCGAGTCGTAATACCTCGCAGAGATGCGCATGGACCACGAGCCCTCCCTCGGCAGTTCTGGTGACCGACTTCCGCGCATCAATCCGCTTACCGCAGATGTAGCGGGCGAACGAAGTTTCTTCGATGCGTCCGTGAACACCCGCCTCTTCCACTGCTTCAAGCGCCGCAGCCTGGGCATGGGTCAGTCCAGGTTCGGCGCTGCCCTTGGGAAAAGTCCAGCGGCCGCTGCCTCGGGTGCGCACCAGGAGAAACTCGATGCTGCCGCCGCGCACGCGGTAACAAACCGCCGCTACCTGTTCACACTCGCGCAGCTTGTGCAGATGTGACAGTCGCACGAACCGGGTCGGTTGCTGACTTGACCGAAATGTCGAGCGTCCAGAGGTCAATCGCGCACCTCTAATTTTTCTTCCGTTCGCACTCATCGCAATAGAGTGCACGATGCCACCTGCGCCTGCCTAGAGCACAGCTTGGTTCTCAAACAGACGAAGCCCCCTCGTGCCGAGGGCGGGACTTCGCCGGAATCCCTCTACATACTTGCGGCTCGCGAGTCCGCGAAGACACTATTCATATTTATAGGCCGCAAGCCGCCGTTGGGAGAGATCCTTGGAGAACATGCATTGTCTTCGCTGTAATCGCGCACTTGAACCTGGACATAAATCGGTTGCCCTCTACATGTTTGCGCAAACTGTCGGAATCAAACCGCGGCAGAAGTCGACAGCCCACCGTATCTCTTTCTGTCCCCAATGCTCGGTCTCGCTGGCGATGGGGCCACCTCCCGAAGGCGCCCTCAATGTGGCCGCCTGGGACATGATTCGCGACCTGGTTGCCTCAGACCCCGCGCTAAACCGCGCGGCTTGGGAAAGCATGAACGGCGTACTCGGCTTGCTCCCGGCCACCGGCACCGATAGCGGCCGTTCCGCACCGGGAGGAGGGTATTTCGAGTTCTGATCTGAAAGATTCACATCCCGGGAGGCTGCTCGTAAATCGTAGACTGCGTTATTCTCCCCCGATCAGGTAACCTTTTCGCGCTTCCCGAGGTCTAAACAGAGGCGGTCGGGAACTTCGCAGGGCCCAGCTGCGTATTACAAATCAGATGTTTTGAAGAGAGGCGGTTGGGCGGGATTGAGACCCCTCGCTTGACCGTTACCCGGGGCCCCCACGCGCCTTCCCGAGGGCGTGGGGGCACACTTATGCGAATGCTCCTCGACATCATCCGGCAGTCGCTGTCCACCTTGTGGGCGCACAAGCTGCGTTCGTTCCTGACTATGTTCGGGATCGCCTGGGGTGTGGGCTCTTTGCTGCTGTTGGTCGGTCTCGGAGAAGGTTTCCGCAGCGGCCAGGACAAGAACCTGGCAGAGTTGGGTCAAGATATTATGTTTGTCTTTCCCGGCCGCATTCCTGCTGTCGCCGGCAGTTATCAGTCAGGACAACCTTACTACCTGAACTACGGCGACTACTTTGCGATCCGCGATCACTCCCGATTTCTGCGTGCGGTTTCGCCGGTGCTGGAGCGCGACGACATCCGCGCCGTGAGCGACTACGGTTCCACCAGCGGCCAGGTTTTCGGTGTGGCTCCGGAGTACAGCCAGATTCGTAATACTCCGATCGAGCCGGGGCGATGGTTCAACGATGAGGACAACTCTCAGCATCGCCGCGTTGCCGTGGTGGGTTGGGAACTTCTCAAGAACATGTTTCCCGGACAGCCCGCCGTGGGCAGCACCATCCTGCTCAACGACATGGATTTCAAAGTAATCGGCGTCATTCCGAAGATCGG
Organism: uncultured Acidobacteriota bacterium; assembly: GCA_963720155.1. Classification (GTDB taxonomy): domain Bacteria; phylum Acidobacteriota; class Terriglobia; order Terriglobales; family Acidobacteriaceae; genus Sulfotelmatobacter. The sequence goes on along the minus strand of CAVREP010000009.1, from coordinate 122,046 downwards.
CAAAGAAGCGCAGAACGGCACCAACCATCGCATCTTTGTTCCCTTCGACACCATGCGCAACCTTTTCCCGCTGAAGGCGCAGAACTCGGAGAATGCGATTTCATTCATCAACTACCGTCCGATAAAAAAAGAGTTGCACGTCGAAGCCAAGAATGAAGTTCACTCCATCATTGCACGCCGCCATGGATTCGATGCCAGCGTCGACGACGCATTCATGGATTGGGACACCATCGACGGCGCCATACGCGTAGCAAAAATCTTTGACGCGATGGATTGGTTCCTCGGCGTGGTTGGAGTTGTCACCCTCGGCCTGGGCGCTATCGGCGTCATCAATATTATGCTGGTTTCTGTGACTGAGCGAACCCGGGAAATCGGCTTGCGCAAGGCTCTCGGCGCCACTCACCGTAACATCATGACGCAGTTCTTTGTGGAGGGCGCATTTCTTACCGCCTTCAGTGGCGGCATCGGCCTCGCGATTTGCACTGCGTTCGTGACTCTGCTGGCGCAGTTGCCTTCCCCGGAAGGATTCGACACGCCGCGCATCGTCCCCACTTCCGCCATCGTCGCCATTCTTTCGCTATCGATGGCCGGCATCGTGGCTGGTCTTTATCCCGCACGCAAAGCCGCGCTGCTTCCGCCAGTGGAAGCGTTGCGCCAGGAGTAAATATGTTGGGCGACTTAGGCCAGCAGGCCTTCAATGCGCTGAAACACAACCGCCGCCGTTCCATTCTCACCATGCTCGGCATGGCCTGGGGCATTGCCACGGTGGTCCTGCTGCTGGCCTACGGTTCCGGCTTCCAGAATGCCTTGATGATCGCGTTCCGTACCTTTGGCGGCAACCTTGTCGGGATTTTTCCCGGACACACTTCCCTGCAAGCGGGAGGTACCAAGGCAGGAACCCAAGTTCGCCTGACCCGCGAAGATCTCGACTACCTGCGCGCCGAATGCCCCATGCTCACTCGGATTTCCCCTGAGGTGGATAAGCAAAGCCTGGTGTCCTTCGGCACACGCAGCGCAAGCTACAGCATTCACGGCGTCTATTCCAGCTACCAGAAAATTCGCGCCTTGGATGTTGGCGAAGGCGCATTTTTTGGCGAGCAGGAAGATTTCACTCACACTCGCGTCGCGGTGATCGGATCCACGGTAAAGAAAAAACTTTTCTCGGGTCAGAACGCGCTCGGAGAAGGCGTCCGCATCGATGGCATCTCCTACAAAGTAATTGCCGTATTGCGGCACACCATATCGAACGGCGACGAAGACATGAATTCTCTCGTCTATGTCCCATACAGCGCCATGAGCGATCTGAAGAATTCTTACTATCTTGACGGGATCTTTATGGATTATGAAGGGGACCACAGCAAGATGGTGGAGGCCGTGCGTCAATCCATGTCTTTTCACCATAGCTTCAATCCCAAAGACGACCGCGCCATCTTCGTTTTCGACGCCGTGAAAGATCTCGCCGATCTCACAGTAATCACGGTTGGCATCAAGCTGTTGCTGGCATTCATTGGTCTGCTGACCCTCGGCATCGGCGGTGTCGGGCTCATGAATATCATGCTGGTTTCAGTGACGCAGCGTACCCGAGAAATTGGCGTGGAGAAAGCTCTGGGCGCGCACCGCTGGCACATTCTCTTTCAGTTTCTCGCGGAAGCTCTTGTGATTACGGCTCTGGGCGGGCTGTTAGGCGTTGTACTGGCCTATTTCGTTTCGTGGTCCGTCGGCTCACTCACGCTGTGGAGCGCCTTCATCGAAGACGCCAGCGAAGGTGACATCCATCTATATATTGATTCCGCCACCCTGATCTGGTCGACCGCAATTCTGAGCTTCGTCGGCATCATCAGCGGCATGCTGCCGGCAATCAAGGCGGCGAGACTAAATCCGATTGAAGCCCTACGTTACGAGTAGTTTTCTAGTCCGACTCATCCTGAGAGGAGTAGTTGTTTCGCGCAGCGGAGCAACTACGTAGTCGAAGGACCCCTTGCCATTCAACACGACCCGCAGCTTTCGCGGTGAATTTCTTCCGTGACTCAGTTTGTCGTTCTCCCCGAATGCCGGGTGATCTGCTTTACAATCCCCCTGTGCCCGAAACCGCCGCCACACGCCTCGACCGCGTTCTAGCGCAACTCAACTTGTACGAGCATCCGCTGCTGAACTTCTCTGCTCGCTCCAAGGGGGACGGGGTGGAAATCATCATCCAGTTCAAAGACGCGTCGATGCCCGTCCACACGTATTACTTCGAACTGCATCCCCGCGACCTTGACCATCCACAGTTCGAATGGAGTTTCCAGCGCCAGCTCTATGACGCGCTGCACGACTATTTCGTAGAAATGTTCGTCCGTACCCCGCAAGACCGCGCCGAACGCCGACAGAAAGAGCTGTGAAGCTGCTACGCCAAAAGATCGAGCAGGAAATCCGCGAGCGTGGTCCCATTCCCTTTTCTCGCTACATGGAACTCTGCCTGTATGATCCTGAGCTGGGTTATTACTCGCGAAACGCGGAGCAGTTCGGCCAAGCTGGCGATTTCTACACATCGAGCGACGTGCATGCCGTCTTCGGCCGTCTTATCGCCCGTCAGTTCGACGAAATGTGGCGGGCGCTTGGCTCACCCAAGCACATCCAACTGCTTGAACTCGGCCCAGGACGCGGCTTGTTCGCGCAAGACGTCCTAAACTGGTCCGAAAAGAAGTTTCCGGAGTTCTTCTGCGCGCTCCATTACGTTTTAGTTGAGAGCTCGCCTGGGTTGCGACACCGAATCAAAGAGACTTTGCGAGATCACTTTGCATCAGGCAAAGCTGTATGCATTTCTGAAAGCGAAGCCTTCGGTGACAAAAAGACCGGGAAGGGCACGACTTCAGTCGTGCCGAAAGATGTGCCCAGCGCTTCGGCTTTAGCTCCTGAGGTCCCCAGCATAGCCTTTGCTAACGAATTCTTCGATGCCTTTCCGGTCGAAATCCTCAGCCGAAAGGGTTGCTTGCGTATCAACGCGCGAGACGGTCAGTTCACTGAAACCTGGGCACTTTCTTCAGCCGAAGAATTGGAATTCCTCGACCGCTACTCGATCCATCCCGAGCCCGACAAGCGTGTCGAAGCTCCTCTCGCCGCGCAACAATTTATGGAGAGGATTGCCGCCACCCTCCACTGCGGCTTTATCGTCGCCATCGACTACGGGTACACCCGCGAAGAGCAACTCGCAGGACGACATCGCGGAACGCTGAAGGCGATTCGCCAGCATTCAATCAGCGCGAATCCCTATGAGGCCCCCGGCGAACAGGACATCACCGCCGATGTGAACTTCACCGCGCTCACCGCCGCTGCAGAAAAGCATGGCATGCACGCATACAAACTCGTCACTCAATCCCAATTCCTGATGGGCATCGGCGAAGCCAATCAGTTTGCCGACGCTTTCGAAGAATGCCGCCTGCCACAAGAGCGCGCGAAAGTCGCGCTGCAACTCAAGCATCTGGTCACACCCGCTGGCATGGGCGAAAGCTTTCAGGTCCTAATTGCCAGCAAGGGAGTGGATCAGGAGAAACTGGGTTCTTTATCTGGATTGAGCTTTGGCAGGCCTTAGCGTGACTTTGAAGACAGCGGCCTCGCGCTGTCCCGCATGGGGAGAGCTCGGCGGCTTGGCGCAACATCGGCTGCTACGCGTAGGTGGGCGCATCTTTTTTTACCGAGACCTCCGGATACTCATACACGCCCCGCCCCGACTTCCGCCCCAACCGCCCTGCTTTTACATACTGAACCAGGAGCGGCGCGGGACGATATTTTTCCCCCAGCGACTTATGCAGATACTCAAGAATATTCAGTCGCGTATCGAGGCCCACCAGATCGACCAGTTCGAACGGTCCCATCGGATGGTTGAGCCCAAGCCTGAGTGCCTTGTCGATATCCGCCGCAGAAGCGATCCCCTCCTGCAACATGTAGAACGCCTCGTTGCCGATCATGGCATTGATGCGGCTGGTGATGAAGCCCGGCGCTTCCTTGATCACCACCACCTCTTTGCCCATGCGCTCGCCTACTTCAACCACCGTCGATAGCGTGTCTTCGTCAGTCTCCAAAGCTCGCACCACTTCGAGCAGTTTCATTTTGTGCACGGGATTAAAGAAGTGCATGCCCACACACTTCTTCGCACGGTAGGTCACGCTGGCAATTTCCGTAATACTCAGAGACGAAGTGTTTGACGCGAGAATCGTAGACGGACGGCAGATTTTATCGAGCAGAGTGAAAATCTCAATCTTCGATTCCATCTCTTCCGGAACCGCTTCAATCACCAGATCGGCCTCGCGTGCAGCCTCTTCCACCGAACCCGCATACTGCAGGCGGCCTAAAGCTGCATTGGCATCGGGACCGGTAACCTTCCCAAGTTCGACCGCTTTATCAAGATTGGCACGGATCTCGCCTTCGGCGCGACGCAGCGCCGCAGGCAACAGGTCTTCCAGAATCGTGCGATAGCCGCCCAGCGCCGCCGCGTGCGCAATCCCTGGGCCCATAATACCGGCGCCGATCACTGCGACGGTTTTTACCTGCGTCACTGCGGGCCCGCCTTTTCCAGATCCGTAACCGCGGCATTGATTGCGCCCCCGGCGGTACGCAAAGACTCTGCCAAACGCTTGCGCTCCTCGGTGTTCATGGCCGGAATCGAAATACAGATTCGACGCAACGTAGTCGTGATGTCTTCCACATAATTCATCGAACGGATCAGTTCACCAGATGCTGGCATGAGGGCTCCTATATATTTGTTGTGTGTTGTCGCTGATTTTAAAGACTGCTGGCCCGCGCCGTGTCAAACAAACCTCGCGAGCCGACCTTCTATTTTGGACGTGTCGTCGAATTTAGTAAAGGCAGGGTCCTCGGTGACTCGTAAGACTCGATTGGCACCGTCATTCCGAGCTCGCGAGGAACCTTAGGTTTTTGCCGGCGGCGAGAAGAACCAAGGTCTTCTCGATGCGGCCGGGATGACTACTTATAGTGACGAGCGTCTTTGTTTATTAACAAGGGTTTAACCCTGAGGCGCATATAATCTCTATCGATTCTTTTGATGGGCCTTCTCCACTGACTGGGAATCTAAACGGCATATGGCAGATAAACTCTTAAAGCGCTACATCTTCGCGAGCGACTTCGATCAGACGCTCACCTTCAACGATTCCGGCTACGTGCTCGCAGAATTGGTTGGCATTCCCATTGCGGAGTTCGAACGCAAAGCCAAGGGCATGGCAAAGATCAACCTGGTGCAGCAGGGAGCGGAGCTCGCTTACCTTCTGCTCCACGACCCCGAATTCAAAGCGAAAGTGCGGAAGCAACATCTTCACGAGGTCGGCAAGCGCATCCGGCTCAAGGGAGATATCCAACTGCTTTATCAAATTCTGGCCAACGGCGTGGACGGACACTTCTTCGACTTCTATGTTCTATCCGCCGCGCCTGTCGAGGTGATCTACTCGGCTTTGGAGGGGATCGTTCCGGAAGACCACATTTTCGGAACTGAGTTTCGCTACAAGCCATCCGGCGAGATCGAATCGATCATCCGCGCCACTGCAGGCTACGGCAAAGTTGCAGTACTCAACCAGTTGCTGTCGCAGCATGTCACCGGCCCCGATCACGTCATTTACTCGGGCGACGGCAGCTCCGATATTCATGTGATGTTGCAACTCAACGCACGGGACGGACTTACCATCGCTGTCTCGGAGTCGCCACATGTTTCGCAAATCGCCAAGCGTACGGTGCTGAGCACCAGCGCTCTGGCCGTGTTGGCGCCCATCCTGGAAGAGATTGCCGGCTGGGAACGCTCCCGCATTCGCAGCTTCTTCGAAGCCAATGGCATGCTGATTCAGGAGTGGGAGCGCGTTCGCACCGACTGGCTGACGGTGCGCCCAGCCATTACTGAGCCTTCGGAACCCGTAGGCGTGGTCTGATCACACTTGCTGCGCGCTGTCGGACCAACATGCTGCGTGATAAAAGCTTGATCCCGCTATCTCGGCAGCACCAGCATGCGTTGGCTCTATGTGTGCGCATTGATCGCGCCAAGCCTATTCCGAACTCAGAGCTCGAAGCTTGGCAAACAGAGATCGAACAGCTTTTCGGACACGAAATCAAGGTCCATTTCTCAGCGGAAGAGCGAGTATTGTTCCCGGCCGCTCGCCGGTTTCCTGAATTGATTCCACTGGTAGAAGAATTAATTGCTGAGCAGGCGTCGCTACGCGAATGGTTTTCCGAAGCACAAGATCGTTACATGTCTGGGGAAACCTTGTCCGCCTTCGCGCAGCAGCTTTCAAGCCACATCCGTCAAGAAGCGCTTGCAGCAGTTGTTGTCTGCAACGGAACTTGCGACTCTCGGCACACAGTTAGAAGCCGCCCTCACAGATGCAGCGCAATTCTGCGCCGTGACCGGCAACGCCACCAGGTTGAAGTCGAAGAAATAATCTCGGTCGCGAGCGCGCTTATGTTTCCAGCCGGAAACGCGTTTCTGCTAGCGCATAGAGTTTGCGCCATACCAGCCGGTTAATTGTCACCACAGTCGCGGCCATCATCATAGTCGCGGCCAGCAGCAAAACGAAGTTGCCGCTGTCGGTAGCTTGGCTGATGGTTGCGCCCAGTCCCGTAGTGGTATAGATGTGCCCTTTGAAATGAAAATATTCGGCGACAATGCTGGCATTCCAGGCCCCGCCAGAAGCAGTCACCAGCCCGGTTACAAGATAAGGAAAAATTCCCGGCAGAATCAGCTTCTTCCATCGCTCAAAGCCTCCGATGTTGAACACTGAGCAACATTCCTTCAAATCGGTCGGGATTGCCATGGCACCGGCGATCACGTTGAACAACACATACCACTGTGTGCCAAGCAGTAATACAACGATCGAAGCCAGCCCCAGTCCGCCTCCCAGGCGCATCAGCAGAAGCAAGAATACCGGCAGCAGAGCAGTTGCTGGCACCGAAGCCGCAATCTGCGCCAGGGGTTGCGCAATGCGCGCCAATCGAGGATTGAAGCCGATGGCGACCCCTGCTGGAATCGTCCACAGGGCGCCGATGAGCAAGGCTACATTCACACGCAAAAATGTTGCACCCAGCCCGAGCGCTGCCTCGTGCAGTTCAACCCTCTGCAGCCCGCTGAGAATGATCGCGACGCGAACCACGCCGTACCCAATGCCAGTAAGAGACAGCACGAGTATCGCGCGCAGCAGCCATTCTCGCCAGGCAGGCGCGGGTTCCTCCGCTCCCTCTTCCCTCCTTGTTCGCGCAAAATAAAGAAGCAAGCGCTCACCGAGCAGGCGGAAGGTTTTCTGGCGAATCCTCGCGAGGCCGCTGGAATGCTGCACGAAGTTCAGCACCCATGATCGAGGAGCGTCGGTGCTTTCCACCTGTTCAACTTTGAACTTCTCCGCCCAAGCGATCACCGGCCGCCACACCAGCTGATCCAGCAGCACAATGACCAGAATCATGGTGGTGATGCCCCACAAAATCGAGGCCGTGTCGCCCGCGCTGGCTGCGGTTTGCAGATATGAGCCCAGACCTGGCAAACGAAAATCGCGCGGTCCCAGCACAAACATTTCACACACCATTAGCGCAAACCATCCCCCGGCCACCGACATCATCGAGTTCCAGACCAATCCAATCGCCGAAAAGGGCAACTCCATTTGCGTGAAGCGCTGCCACCAGCTAAAGCGGTAGATCGACGCAGCTTCCCGCATCTCTTGGGGAATGCTTTTCAACGAGGCATAAAAGCTGAAGGCCATGTTCCACACCTGGCCGGTAAATATCAGAAGGATTGCTCCTAGTTCCACTCCCAGCTGCCGGCCGGGAAAAAGCGCAACCATTGCTAACATTACGCCCGGCAGAAAACTGAGCACGGGGATCGACTGCAGCACATCTAAAAGTGGAATCATAAAGCGCTCGGCGCGCGGGTTGTACGCCGCAACATAGCCATACACCAAGGTGAATGCCAGACTCAGCGCATAGGCGATCGCGATGCGCAATAGCGAATAGCCGGCATAAACCGGCAGCGCCCACAAGCTGCTCGAAATTTCCACCGAAGGTGTGAAAGGACCGAGCCAGGATCGGCCCACCGTCACCACTCCATAAAAGAGAGCAATCCCCGCCGCGAACATAATGACATCCGGCAAGTGCGAGGCTTCGATGCTCGGCAGTTGCGACCACAACCGGTAGGCCGAGAATCCCCGAAAGCTGATGCTCTTTTTCACGCTCTGGCTATTCCTTCAACGGATCAAGACTTAGGAGGGGAGGTCGGATCGTGGTTCTCAATGGCGTGCGCCGTAGGTGCTGGCTCGTTGTGAACTGTTTCCACCGGAAATATTTCCATCGGCACCTCGGTTTGGACGAGTCTGCCACTCTCACGGTCGTAGTCGAAAATCTCCGCGTAGCGCCCCCAGTTCATGGCGGTATCAAACTGCCGTTGCACTTCGCCTTCGGCGAAGTGCTCGTCGAGAATGTCGTGAAAAAATTCGTCGTTAATCGAATGGTCCGTCTTTCGTTTCAGAATGCTGTCAATCTGTTTTAGGATGGTGACATGTTCCAATGCAGCCTGTCGAAACAGAACCTTGCGCTTCTGAATATCGGCGTCTGCAAACTCCGCTCCTTGCCTCGAAAGCTGCACATCGCCCTCCTTCAGCCAGGCGAAGCCCAGCAACTGGCAGGCTTCCAGGATGGGCAACAGATCCTCCACATCCATCACCAACTCTTCGCTGAGACGAAACAGGTCCTCGCGTCCTCCGCGATCATGCAGCAACTCGAGCAGGCCGGCCACTCCGCCCACGCGGGCATGCGGCAGAATCTGATACTTGCTCGCCCGCAGCGGCACCTGCCCGCGCCTAAAGCCTCCCGGCGGCACGACGATTTCTCCCGTACTCTCCGGATCCGGCAAAGCATGTTCGACATCCGGTTCGGTCATGACTTTGTAGATGTAATCCACTAGTTCGACAAAGCGTCCGGACTTGCGGTCGCGCGGATGCGACAGACGCACATTAAAGTCGGATCGAATGCGCGCCGGATTCCGGCCCAGCACGACAATGCGATCCGCGAGCATCACCGCTTCCTCGATGTTGTGCGTCACAATAAAGATGGCGCTAGTGGTCATCTTCTTGTTAAGCCACAGCTCCAGCAGTTCACCTCGAAGGTTCTCCGCTGTCAACACATCGAGCGCGGAGAAGGGTTCGTCCATGAAGAGAACTTCCGGTTCCACCACTAGCGCTCTAGCGAAACCCACCCGCTGCTTCATGCCCCCAGAGAGTTCCTTCGGATACGCTGTCTCGAAACCATCGAGGCCCACAGTATCCAACGTGCGCAGCGCACGCTTGCGGCGCTCTACCGCCGCCACCGCACGCGCTTCCAGCGGAGCCTCCACATTCTCGAGCACCGTGAGCCAGGGAAACAGCGCGAAACTTTGGAATACGATCGCCACATTGGGCGACTGGCCGCCCAGTGGTTTTCCGTGCCAGAACAGCGCTCCCGATGAAGGTTGCGCCAGACCGCTCAGAATACGCAGCAGAGTGGATTTGCCGCATCCCGAGGCTCCCAGCAGCGCAATAATTTTCCCCGGCTCGATGGAAAAATCCGTCAGTCCTACCACCTGAATGCGCGTCCCATCCGGCTGTGGGTAGGACTTCTCAATCGCCCGCGCTTCGATAATGGGTTCACTCGCCAAGAAAGTCTCCGTAAGTTCTATACACGATTCGAGGCAGGACGCAAAGCATGCGCTCTTCGTTAACACTCTTTTTACAATCAACAGGAAACGCTCAGGCGGCGAAGTCTTCATCAGCAAGGACAGGAACCGGCTGAGGCAAGCGGTCCGTCATTTCGGCGAGGTGTGCAAGTTTGCCAGTCAATTCAGCTGTAAATTGGTGAGGAGCGAACCGCCACTTCCAATTGTCGCCCTGCCGGCTGGGCGTATTCATGCGGGCCTCGCTGCCCAGGCCCAGCACATCCTGGAGCGGGATGAGGCAAAGATCGGCCACCGAACCAAGCGCCGCACGAATGAATGCCCAGTGAACTCCGTCTTCGCAACGACCGAGATAGCATTCCGCATTGCGCCGCTCGTGGTCCGTGGCGCCGGAACGGAACCAGCCCACCGTCGTGTCATTGTCGTGAGTTCCCGTATAAATAACCTTGCCGGCGGCGCGATGCGGCAAATACATATGGGCGCCCTCATCGCTGAAACCGAATTGCAGTACAGCCATCCCCGGGATCTGCAGCCTCTCGCGCAGCGCATGCACTTCCGGAGTAATGTAGCCGAGATCTTCCGCGAAGAATGGCAGCCCGCCAAGAGCCTCGCGCAGCTTGTGAAACAGTTCATCCCGCGGACCATCCACCCAATGCCCATTGATCGCCGTTGGATCATCCGCCGGAATCTGCCAGAACTGATCAAAGCCGCGAAAATGATCGAGCCGTATGTAATCGCAATTCCGCGTGGCCCAGCGCAACCGCTGAATCCACCACTCATATCCTCGCTCTTTCATCACGTCCCAGCGGTAAAGAGGATTTCCCCACCGCTGTCCTGTCTTGCTGAAGAAGTCAGGCGGAACCCCCGAGACCACATCGGGCTCCAGATTCTCAAGCAGCCGAAACAGTTCGCGATGCATCCAGACATCGGCACTATCGTAGTTAACAAAAATCGCCACATCCCCGACAATGCGAATGGATCGCTCCGAACAATAGTGCCGCAGGGCCTGCCACTGTTCGTAGAATGCAAACTGCAAGGCGCTGCGGATCTTCAGATCGACTGCCAACTGCTTGCGCGCTTTATCCAACGCCCCGGGTTCCCGACGGGCCAATGCCGGTGGCCATTCATTCCAGCTCGCCAACTTCTGTTTTGCACGCAACGCATCGAACAGAACAAAATCGTCGAGCCACCAGGCATTCTCGGCACAGAAATTTTCGAAGCGCTGACGCGCCCCGCCCGATGCGGAAGAAACAAACCCCCGCCCCGCCTCGAAAAGCAGCGGCATCTTGGTGGCAAAGACTTGATCGTATTTGACCCCGCTGGAGTCGGAATCCACTGGACGAAACTTGCTTTGGTCGATCCAGCCGCGGCTGGCCAAGCGTTCCAGACTAATTAGCAATGGATTGCCGGCAAACGCCGAGATCGAGGAATACGGTGAATTGCCATAGCCCAGCGGACCGAGCGGTAGAACCTGCCAAAGTCCTTGGCGTGCTGAACCTAGAGAATCGACGAACGCATAAGCGGCCGGTCCAAAATCACCGATGCCGCCGCGCGAAGGCAACGACGTTGGGTGCAACAGAATGCCTGCGGAGCGCGAAAAGGGCATGCAACTCGAAAAGTACCTTCAATGCTTGATTGGTAACTACTCGCTTGAAAAATCTTGTTTTTAAAATACTGGTTGGCAAGCGATCAGGCTTGCTAGATTCCCGGCTCGCTTTCCGAACGGGTCAGCGTCTTCAACTCTTCCTGGTTGATTTTGATCTTGCCCGCTTTCTCCATCTGATCGCGGAGGTTGGTCACAAATAATCCAAATAGCTCTTGTTCCTTGGCCTGCAACAGCGTATCCCGGATCTGGTCGCGCTTTGCGGCGAAGTCGGTATCTGTGGGAGACTGCACCTCAAGTATGGAAATCACCGCTCCATTGGCTCCGCTGTTGATCGGTCCGCTGATGTCTCCCGGCTTCATGCCGAATGCGACCGAAGCTTGCCCGGTCATCGACCCAATGTCGGGAACCTGCCCATCGGGCAAAACGAAGTCGCTCGTTTTCACCGTGGCGCCCAGTTCTTTCGCCGCCTTCTTCAAATCATGCCCTGCCTTGGCGCGATCGGAAAGTTCTTGCGTTTTCTGGGTCAGCAGAACGTTGGAGCGTTCGTTCTTGAATTCTTCTTCCACTCGACTGCGACTTTCCTCGAAGGTGGGAGTCGACTGCGGCTTCACTGCCAATAGCTGGAACACCGCGAAGCCTTGTGAGGTCGAAGCGATCTCCGGCGCCGACTTTTCCACCGCCGTAAAGACTGCGTCCATGAACTGCGGCGCCGGCCCCAATCCCGGCACCAAATCCTTGCGGCTAAAGAAGTCAGACGTCACGAGAGATACGCCCTTGGCTGCTGCGGCAGCGTCCAACCCCTGCGTCTTCGATTGCTGCAGCAAATCGTCCGCTTGCTTCTGTGCAATCTGCTGCGCTCTCTGCTGCTTCAGGATCGGCTCGATCTCGCCCTTCACTTCGTCGAGCGTTTTCATGTGCGCGTCCTGCCTATCATCCACACGAATGATGTGAAAGCCGTAACTGCTTTTCACCAGATCGCCGATCTGTCCTTTGGGCTGCGAGAACGCGGCCTTTTCAAACTCTGGGACCGTACGGCCCTTCCCGATCCATCCCAGCGATCCACCTTCCTTCGCACTGCCCGGATCTTCGGAATACTTCTTCGCTAAATCTTCGAAATTTGCCCCCGCCTTCAATTGCTTGAGCAAATCCTCCGCACGACGCAGGGCCTCCGCTACGCCTTTCTCATCCACCTTACCGTCGGGTCCAGGTAGTGGGGTCTTGATCAGAATGTGACTGACTTTCGCCTGTTCCGGCACCCGATATTGGTCGCGATGCTGGTTGTAATAAGCCTGCAGCTCGTCGTGCGTCACCTGCACCCCGTTCGCAACTTTCCCCGTATCGATCACCGCGTACTTCACCTTGCGCTTTTCAGGGATGGAGTTCGCATAGTTCTTCTGATGGCTGTCGTAAAAAGCCTTAAGTTCCTCGTTAGTGGGATGAAGGCCCTTCTTGATATCGTCCTGCTTCAGGACGGCGTACTCAAATTTCACTTTCGTATTCTGCTTGTTGAACTCCTGCCGTATGGCCGCATCGCTTACGGACGCGCTGCCCGTGATCAGCGCCTGCAATTTGCTGATCATAATTTCCTTGCCAACATTGTCTTCAAATGTCGCAGGGGTAAGGTTGGCCCGCTGCAACATGCCCTCATATTCGGCTTGGCCAACAAAGTTCCCGTTGGGGAAAAAGTACGCGGCGTAGCGCCCGTGCTGCAGTTCGTCCCTTACCTCCTGTGGCGTGGCTTTGAACCCCAGATGTTGGGCTTCGGTCAACAAAGCCCCCCTGTCAATCAACTGATCGGCGGCGCGCTGCGCGAAAAACGGCAGCAAAACCGAAGCATTCGGACCCAGCTGCGCGCCCTGCTGTTGCAGCATCTGGCGCGCCGTATCGCGCACCTGCTCGACCGTCACATCTTGGCCACTCACTCTGGCGACAATCCCCTTGCCGGGCGTACCGGTAATGTTATCTCCCAGACCTCCAGGAACAAATGCAATCACCATAGCGGCGCAAATCAGCAGCAGTAGGCCGCTGAGTACAATCTTCTTGACCGGTCCTTCAGTTTGCAGAAATCGAATCATCTTCTAGTCACTCCGGAAATGTGTTGCGGAATTAATAATTATAAACTAAGAAAGCGGCCTGAGTGGCCACGCTCGCCTGCCTGCGTCGAGCTCTGGTGCGCGCTCGAAACAATCAGCTATTGAAACGTATTAATAGACGTGTTATCCATCTAATGCTTAAACCAAGTTCGCGGAATCACATCGTTATCTGAATTCTATTGCTCGGTATGCCAGGGAGGATAATGAGTTCCAAAACGTGGCTATTTTTCCGCAATTGCCTGTTCGGGCAGTTGCTCGTGTTCTTACTTCTCGCTTCACACCTTCTCGTTTTCGCCGACATTACTCCTAAAAGCACTGGCCAAAAGACTGACCAAGAGAAACTCCCGCTGCGCGACTCTTGGAACCTGCAGTCATCCGCTAAAGTCCGAGCCAAAGGCGCGACTATCTCCACCGCAACCTTTGTTCCCAAGGGATGGCACACTGCCACCGTTCCCACCACCGTAGTCGCAGCGCTGGTTAAGGATAAAACCTTGCCCGATCCGTTCTTCGCCATGGACCTGCGCAAGTTCGCCGGCGAGACATACCCGATCGGTGGAAATTTCTCCAATGTCGCGATGCAGCCCGATAGTCCTTACGCGGTTTCATGGTGGTATCGCAAACCGTTCGCCGTGCCTGCTTCCTACTCGGGAAAGACCGCCTGGCTGAATTTCAAAGGCATCAATTATCGCGCCAACGTGTGGCTCAACGGGAAACAGATTGCCGACTCCAACGAAATTGCCGGAGCCTGGCGCACATACGAACTCAACGTCACTCATGCCCTGAAGCCCGGCGCCGAAAATGTTCTCGCAGTGCAGGTCTTCGCTCCCACGGAGAACGATCTCGCCATCACGTTCGTCGATTGGAATCCCGCGCCTCCCGACAAGAATATGGGCCTGTGGCGCGAAGTCTATCTGACTACCAGCGGCCCTGTGGCGCTGCGCTATGCCACGGTGGTCTCGAAGGTAGCCCTGCCCGCCGGCGAATCCGCACAACTCACCGTCACCGCTCAATTGAAAAACGGTAGCAGTCATGCAGTGAAGGGGAAACTTAAAGGCCAGATCGAAAGCATCACTTTCGAGGAACCAGTCGAACTAGCCGGGAACGAATCTAAAGACGTCACGTTCACGCCGGGTAAGTATCCGCAACTCGTATTTGCAAATCCGCGGCTATGGTGGCCCGCGCAGATGGGCAAGCCCAATCTCTATCCGCTGCATATGACGTTTGAGGTCAACGGCGCAATCAGTGATCGCTCACAAACTGAGTTCGGGATTCGCCAGATTACTTCAGAGGTTAATGCCACAAGCGGACGCGCCTTCCACATTAACGGCAAGAACATTCTTATCCGCGGCGGCGGCTGGACCTCCGACATGATGTTGCGCGAAGACTCGCAACGCCTGCACGATGAATTTCGTTACGTTAGCGACATGGGCCTAAACACGATCCGCCTGGAAGGCAAGCTGGAAACGCAGGAGTTCTTCGATCTCGCCGACCAGCAGGGGATTCTGGTGATGGCAGGTTGGTGTTGTTGCGATTTCTGGGAACGATGGTCGCGCTGGACGCCGCAAGATTATCAAATCGCACAGAAATCGCTGCGCGATCAGATCTACCGTTTGCGCAGCCATCCAAGTCTGGTGATGTGGCTGAATGGCAGCGATAACCCGCCTCCGCCGGATGTGGAGCAAATGTATCTTGATATCGAGAAGCGTCTTCTTTGGCCGAATCCTGTCGTCTCTTCGGCCACCGGCAAGGCCACCACCGTGACCGGGGATAGTGGCGTCAAAATGACCGGCCCTTATGAGTATGTAGCTCCCAGCTATTGGGAACAGGACACGCTAGAAGGAGCGCCTAACCGCAAGCAGTGCAATCCTGGCGGCTGCGGCGGTGGTTACGGCTTCAACACCGAAACCAGCATGGGACCGGCCGTCCCACCCCTCGAAAGCATACGCGCGATGGTGGGCAAAGACCATCTGTGGCCGATCGACGATGTCTGGAACTACCACGCCGGCGGCGGAGAATTTAAGACGATTAAGGTTTTTAGCGATGCGCTGGCCAATCGCTACGGCACATCGGATAGCGCCGAAGACTTTGCTTCGAAGTCGCAATTGCAGACCTACGAAGGCGTGCGCGCCATGTACGAGGCCTACAGCCGCAACAAATACGAATCGACCGGTGTGATTCAGTGGATGCTGAACAATGCCTGGCCATCCCTGATCTGGCACCTTTACGACTATTACTTGCGTCCTGGCGGCGGTTACTTCGGCGCCAAACGGGCCATGGAGGCGCTGCATCCCATCTATGGATACGACGATCGTTCCATCTGGCTCGTCAGCAGCCAGTATGAAGATGCGAAAGGCGTGAAACTGACTACAAAGATTTACAACCTCGACATGACCGAGAAGTTCTCCCGTGAAGACTCGGTCGAAATGCCGGCCGATAGCACCGCCAAAATATTCGCCTTGCCCGAAGTGCAGGGCCTGAGCTCGGTCTACTTTGTCGTATTGCGCCTGACCGACGCCGGCGGAAAACTGGTCGGGTCAAACTTCTACTGGCTCTCCACCAAGCCCGAAACCATCGATTGGTCAAAATCCACGTGGTGGATGACCCCGACCGATTCCTTCGCCGACTATACCGCGCTCACGCAGCTTCCCAAGCTAAAGCTTAAAGTCAAAATCAACACGAAACGCAAAGGTGACCAGTCCGTAAGCTTCGTCACAGTAGAAAATCCGAGCAAGAGCCTGGCATTTTTCGTGAGATTAAAGGTAAACAAAGGCATCCACGGGGCAGAGATTCTTCCGGTTCTGTGGGAGGACAACTACATCTCTCTATTACCTGGCGAGAAGCGCAAGCTTACGGCCACTTACCGCGCAAGCGACCTGGAAGCCGCGAAAGCAGTAGTGGAAGTCAGCGGCGGGAACGTGCAGTAAGCCTCGGGTGTACACATCTCCTCCGCGAGATTTACCCATGTTGTGAAACTGACAAAATATTTCCATCGGGATCCTTGAACCATGCCACCTTCTCCCCGGTCGGAGCGGTCCATATCCCGAGCTCGTCCTGTTTGAAAAATCCGAACCTCTCGAAGTGGACTCCCTTCCCCTGAAGTCCCCGCACCACCGTCTCTATTTCCGTCACCTGCCATCCTAGAATAGTGAACTGAGCAGGCGTGAAATCGGGCTGCACTTTCGAAACTCGCACCATGATTCCGTTCGCATCCAGCACCAGGGCAAAGCCGTCATCTTTCACAAAGCGCAGTCCCAGCACATCTTCGTAAAAGGCTTTTGCCTTCTCGGCATCTGTAGTCGGAACGAACGCAACGATGTTGATCGAACCAAGCATCCTGCCCTCCTTAAAGAACATCTGCTTTGCAGAAGATTCAGGTTTTCAAATTACAAAATACCCGATTACCAAACTACCGAATGACCTCACTCCTCCTCTGGGGGCAACTCGAAATCGATCAGGTTCCCGCGGAAGCCTCTGGTCTTGATTGCTCCGAATGCGATTCCCACTGCCATCCAGATCGCGCCGACAATCTTCGCCGGCCGGCTCAGATTAAGCCACAGCAGCAGGCAGATGAGAAACCCGGCCAATGGCGGCACAAAGTTCGTAATTTTCTTCTTGTCTTCGCGTACGAAATAACGCATGAAGGCCGCCAGATTCACGCCCATGAATGCAATGAGTGCGCCGAAGTTAAGCATCTCCGCGCCGAGCCCATAGCTGATCAGAAAAGCACCTATCAGCGCGATAGCGCCCACAAAAATCACATTGTTGCGCGGCACGTGTCTTTTGGCATCGACCACGCCGAAAAAAGACTGAGGCAGCGCCTTGCTGCGCCCCATCCCGTAGAGCAGACGAGCCGCTCCCAGTTGCGCCCCCATGCCGGAGCCGAAGTTCGCCACTAGCAGCGTGAACCCAAGAATGCCAAACAAAGGCAACCAGGCGCGTCCGGCCACGAAAGTGAACGCAGTATCCACGTTCGGAAATGGCTCCCGGGCAGGCCAAATGAGCTGTGCAGCGTAGACCTGAACAGCGGAAAGAATTCCAATCACCAGGCAGGTCAGCACTGTAGCCAGCAGAATGTTACGCCGCGGATTTTCCGCTTCCTCTGAAAGTGTTGAGATCCCGTCAAATCCAATGTAAGTGAGCACCGCGATCGAGGTGCCCCCCAACACGGCCTTTGTATTCCACAGAGCGGGATCGTAAAAAGGACGGGTAAAGAAACCGGGATCGTTATGAGGATGTCCAAAAATGTAATGCGCAGCCGCCAGAAAAAATAAAATAATCACCGCGCCCATCCCTGCCGCCAGTCCCGTGTTCACGCGCGCCGAGGTTTTCACTCCCTGGATGTTCAACGCGGTAAAGCAAGCCGCAAAGAAAATGGCCCATCCCCAGTACGGGATACTTTGCAGAACCGGCGTTCCGCGCGCAAAGTCGCGCGAGATCTGACTGCACCAGATGATGCAGATCATCGGATTGAGCATGTAATCCATGACCATGCTCCATCCAGTGACATAGCCGAGCGCCGGATTGATCTCCTGGCCCACGTAAGTAAACGCCGAGCCTGCGCTAGGATACGCCCGCGCCATTTTGCCATAACTGATCGCCGTGAACAGCATGGCCACCATGGCGATGAGAATCGTGGTAACCACGTGCCCATGGCCGCGGTCGCTGAGCACTCCAAACACCGACATGGGGGCAACCGGCTGAATCACGATCACGCCGTAAAGAATCAGGTCCCAAAGCGTAAGCGTGCGGCGCAGCCGCGGGGCGGTTGGAACGGCAACCGAAGTGGTTTCCATGAGTCCGCCTATTGGATTATGCGGAAGCCAAAAATGTCAATGTTAAAACGTTTCTACGAGAGCCTCTCGTCGCCGGATTCATTTAGGCCCGTAATCGAACCAATATCCGCGCTGCTCATTCCCAGAGATATGACGGGTGTTGTATTCCAGAAGATAGTTCACCTGCGCGTCATCCAATGGGAATCCCTTGCCCGCCGAATAGGGATAATCTCCCATCCGCAGGAATGGCAGCGGCGCCACGAAATTACCTTCCGCCGCGTAGAAGTCCATGTCTTTCTCGTAGCCGTTAGCCGCGAAGAAATAATCGCGCACCCAACCCCGTGGCAGCGCCGGCAGCTTCGAGGGATCGAAGTCAAGCCGCACTTCGTCTCCCGAACCGAATACCACCAACTGATCGTCCAGCGCTGTCAGCAGCGGCAGTACATCGCCGTAGCGCGTGTAGGTTCCCGCCGGACGCGTATACGGCCCAGTCGCGCTGGTCTTCTCATAAATGTATTGCACGTTGCCCGGTGGAGTGCCTTCGATCTTCAGCGGGAAACCGTGGGAAGCGAGATCTGCGCGGACGAGTGGAACTGGGGTCAGAAGCACGCTCTGGTCTTGAAGATTCTGAGGCGTTCGGCTTACCAAAATGCTGTCCCAATAAATCTGCAGATCGGTGGTGATGCGGACCTTCTGCGTGCCTAGCGGCAATTTGCCGCTGAGGTCGGCGGTCATAGTACGCGGGCCGCCAGCAGGAAATCCCATGTCGTCGATCACCCGCACCCACTTGCCGTTTGCAGAGAGAGCTTCCATATAAGGAGAGATTGCCTGCACTCCCGCTTGCCAGGCGGCATACATACTGTTCGCCGAGAAATATTCGACTTCGCCATGCATTAGCAGCCACAGCGAACCGCCGCGGTACGCCTCGCCGAGATCAAGCACCAGGCTGTGCGGCTTGGCAAAACCCTGAAACTGCGTCAACGCAAAATCGCCGAAGTAGCGATGCGCCGTTAGATCCGGCAACAGGTTGTGCCCATGCTCATCCCACGCGCCCTCGGGGGGATGCGCATCGCGGCTCATCACGACCTTAAACTCTGGATAGGGTGGGTTCGAGGCAAAATACTCATTAGGATAAACGTCGAGACTCGCCGGGTGATCGACCGCCAGCACGCGCACCTGATCGAGATAAACGGCTTCCTCCAGCGGTTCCATGAAACGAAAACTCAGCGTCCTTTCTTCAGGCGGGGGGTGCCCCACTTCTTCCGGTCGTTGGGAGAAGTGGGAATTTTCTTTCTCGCGAATCATTTTGCGATCGATCTTGATGTATTCTACCGGCCGCGGAATATCGCGCTGTCCGGGCCCAACCCAGTGTCCGACTACGCCTGCGCCCAGCATGTCAGCAACGAATTCGTAGCGCTCGCCATTCCATACAAACAACGTGGGGCACGAGCTGCCGCGGCGGTCGATCTCGAGGAAATTCTGCTGCTTGTCCCCCGCGACCTTAATTTCATCTTGCAATACGCCACTAGGCCACAGCATGCGCACGATGTCAGCCTCTTGCGCGTCGCCCAGACCTACCACGATGTCAGTGGAATTTTGTCCCAAGTAGCCGGACGAACCGGCGATCTCAAACTTCTGCCGATTGCCCCCTGCAAATACTTCGACTTTGGTGCCGATGGCGCTCTTGTTGTCGTTCAGTCCCTTGAGCGAAAGCCGAAGCCAGTGATTCTGATTTCCGCCTTCATTGCGTAGCAACACGGCAGGACCATGATTCTGCGTGATCAGCAGATCGGTCGCGCCGTCGCCATCGTAGTCGCCGGTAATGATGGCGCGCGGCTCTTTGAGTTGAACCTTGTCCAGGCCAACGTCGGCGGTGACATCTTTAAAACCATCCGCACCGAGATTGCGGAACAACCGTACCTCGCCCTTGCCATCTTTGGTTTCCCCGACCGCGACCAGATCAACCCAACCGTCGTTGTCATAGTCAATGGCGGCCACGCCGAATGCGCGAACCCAATTGGTCTCCGGTAGTTGTACCCGATCGAACGTCTTGCCATGGTTGTTGCGCCATAAAGTGATACCGGGAGCACCGATGTGCGTGAAGGCCAGGTCCATCCAACCATCGTGGTCGAAATCCAGGACAGCGACTCCGCTTGTGGGCGCGGGGGAAGCGATCAACTCCCGCGCCGCGAATCTACCCTCTCGGGGATTTTCGAAAATGATCGGAGGGTTGAACAACACCCCGCCTGTCACCCCGCCGTTGCCACCGCCGGTCACCACTAGGTCCACCGCGCGATCATTGTTGTAATCCGTACCGACAGCGTTTGTACTGTTCCCGTTTCCAGCGAGCCCCGTCGCATCGGTTATATCGGTAAAAGTTCCGTTGCCGTTGTTGCGCCACATGCGATTTCTGCCATGCGCTTCCGGAAGATGGGAAGGAGTTGATTTTGTCGAATCCCTTTCGACTCCGGCAGAAACGACATACAGGTCAAGATCGCCGTCGTGGTCATAGTCGATAAAGGCCACTCCTTCCGTGCCGCCCGCCGACTCCTTAATTCCCGCCGGCTCGGACTGATCCCTAAATGTGCCGTTTTTCTCATTATGCAAGACAAGTACATGCGCATCCACACCAACAGCAAGGTCTGTGAATCCATCGTTGTCGTAGTCGCCCGCGGTACAGCTTGTGGCACGCAGATTGGGATCAAGTCCGGCCTGCTTGGTCACATCCTCAAACTTGCCATTGCCTAGATTGCGGTACAGCGCGATACCACCTTGCGGACCGTTGTCGGTGATTAAGACATCGAGCTTACCGTCGGCGTAGTAGTCGAAAAAGCAGGCACCTGGGCCAGGCTCAGGGCCGCGGACCCTGAAAATGCCGGGCTGAGGCCGGGAAATAATGCCCGCCTCGGTCGTCACATCCACAAACCGCACCTTAATTTGCGCGGGCGCTTTCAACACGGCCGACGGCGCCTCCACCGCGCGCGAGTACTGGCCCTGCTCGCCGTATGCGAGGCTCATGGGCGCGCCGATTTTGTTTTGCGTGATGTACTGGAATTTCTTCAGGTGCTCGCGGGCGTGGTCGATGTCGCCGGACTGCTGATCGGCGCGCGACAATCCGAACTCGGCGGAGGCGTGCAGCGGGTTGAGTTGCAGCGCGTGCTGGAAGGCGTCAACGGCTTGGGGAAATTGCTTGGCTTGCACGTAGGAAGCACCAAGAAAATACCACGTGTCGGCATCTTTCGGGTCGATCTCAATTACATCCTTAAACGCATCGATAGCCGCTTGCGCATCGCCCGTGTTCTTCGCGAACAGGCCAAGGTTGTACCACGCGTTTGGCATCTTTGGATCCTGCTTGAGCGAATCTTCCAGCGCGGCTTTCGCCTCGTCGATCTTCTGCAGGTTCAGGAGAGCGATGCCTTCATTCAGCCGCGCGATCGTCAGTTTTGGATCGAGTGCAGCTGCCTGCGCGAAAGACTTCAAAGCTTTTTCGAAAAGCTGCTGGTTCATATAGGCGGCGCCGAGATTGTTCAGGCGCGCGGCCTCTGCCGGATTCGCCGTCGTTTGAGTTTGTGGCGCGGTGGCAAACAAGCCGAATGCAGCGAGGAGCATGCCAGCAAAAGCAACAGAAATTCGCGAAGTCATTCGATTAACGATTTAACCACAAAGGTCACAAAGGCACACAAAGGAATGCCATGCGTTGTCCCTGGATTCCCGGCGTGACACTTCGCGTCCTTTGTGGATTTATTTATTTTGTGGAGTTGCGGTAAGCCCGGTTCGCAATCACGCCCTTATCTTCCTGGACC
This sequence comes from uncultured Acidobacteriota bacterium, assembly GCA_963720155.1. Taxonomy (GTDB): domain Bacteria; phylum Acidobacteriota; class Terriglobia; order Terriglobales; family Acidobacteriaceae; genus Sulfotelmatobacter. The sequence continues at coordinate 100,105 of CAVREP010000009.1, read as the reverse complement.
GTTATGGTCTGTCCCGCAGCGATGTTCGACAGTTGATCCACCTGGCCGCTGGGCCATTGAATCTCAATGGTGTCGGCTTTTGTCTGAACGCCCAAGCCAAACGTGAGCACGAGTTCGCTCTGTGAAAGATAACTCGAGCCGGAGCGCAGCATCTTCCATTGCTTGTCCTTTTCGCCGCCTGAGGTGACGCGCACAATTGTGCCAATGCCATCACGGTTTGACTTTGTTCCGACCAACTTTACCCGCAGGCTGCGATTCGTTCCGCCCTCATTGTGGAATAAAAATGCCGGCCCGGCGTTCGTGGTGACGAGGACATCGAGAAAACCGTCGTTGTCAATATCGGCGTACGCCGTGCCCCGCGCCACTCTTGGGGCAGCAAAAGATTGCCCCATCTGCCCAGTGAGTTCCTGAAACTTGCCTCCGCCCAGGTTGCGGAAAAGATGCGAAGGTTCCGCATAGCTGACGCGCTTCTGCACGCGCTCGATCTGATCTTCGATGTGTCCGTCGGCAACGAAAATGTCGGGCCAGCCGTCATTGTCGTAATCGAAAAAGAAGCAGCCAAATCCCAACGTGACCAAAGTGGCGCGGCCCACTTCCGATTGCGGAGCTTCGTCTACGAACAGGCCATTGCCTTCGTTGTGATAGAGAGAAACCATCTGATTGGCGAAGTTGCTTATGATAACGCTGGGATGTCCGCTGCGATCGTAGTCGGCGGCATCGACGCCCATGCCCGCCCGGGCCACCCCATCTTCGCTGAACGCTATACCAGCGGGCACGCCGTGTTCTTCAAATGTGCCGTCTCTTTTATTCAAATAGAGTTTGTTGGGCTGGGTGTCGTTGGCAATCAAGATGTCGGGCCAACCATCGCCGTTGTAATCGAGGATCGCAATCCCCAAACTCTTAGAACTGGGATCACCGACGCCAGCCTTTTGCGTGGCATCTTCAAACTTGCCGCCTCCAAGGTTGTGCCACAAACGGACCGACGTTCCTTTGTATGACTCCGGCGTGCAATAAGATTTGTGCGCGCCGTCCAGAGTGCAGTACAGATCCGTCTGCTCAGTCCAACGGACATAGTTCGCGACGAGGAGATCGAGTTTGCCGTCGCGATCATAATCGACCCATGCGGCGCTGGTGGAAAACTCACTCGGCCCCCACAGGCCGGAGAGTTTCGTTACATCTGTGAATGTGCCGTTACCGTTGTTATGAAAAAGATGGCTTTGTCCCAGCGCCGTGATGAAGAGATCGTCGAAACCATCGTTGTCGTAATCGCCGACCGCGACTCCCAGACCGAACATGGGCACTGCCAAGCCTGCCTTGCGGGTTACATCGGTAAAGGTTCCGTCGTGGTTGTTGTGATATAGCTTTGGAGTCGTTGGTCCAGCATGCGCATGCCCGGGCCAGTCTTCGCCGTTGATCAACAAAATATCGGGATAGCCATCGTTGTCGTAATCAATGAAGGCACAGCCCGGGCCCATGGTTTCGGGTAGCCACTTTTTTCCGAACGCTCCGTTGTTGTGCGTGAAATGAATACCTGCTTCCGCGGTGACGTCGCGGAAATGAACTTGCTGCCCGTGGCTAGTGATCGGCAAAAACGCTAATACCCAGAAGGACAAGAATACGTCGAGCAATCTGGCAGATCGCAACCGGACCATCGATTTCACTTGGAGGCTCCAGCGGAAGAGGCAGTTAAGTTTAGAGCTTTGCCCGGCCGGACAGCCGAGAGCCTGCCTTGAGCCCGTCGGAGACGGGCTGTTCCGGCATGGTTCGTGTTGAGCAGTGGCAGCGGCACCGACCCATGCTCGTGAATCGCCTGTCTCTCATTGTTGTCTTCTGGATGCAACCGACGATACGGCCCCGTAATCGCCTGGGACGATTCATCCGCTTTGAAACGCATATAGCGTGCCTCGTGCTCTTTCGCGAGCTTTTCGTTGCCAAGACCGCTGTAGCACAGCATGAGGTTGTAGTGGGCTTGCAGGTCTTCGGGATCAATCGCCAATACCGATTGCAGCGTCTTGACCGCATCAGAATATTTCCGCTGCAGAAAAAGAATTCGCCCCAGATCGTTGAGTGCGACGCGGTCACGCGGATATTGAGCTAGAACGACGTGCAAACGAGCCGCTGCGCCCTCATATTTGCCCTCTGCGCGCAGCACCCGGGCGTAAAAATAATTAGCTCGCGCTAGATTCGGAGACAGCGATAGCGCCTTCTCTAGTACAGTGCGAGCACGCTCCATGTCTCCTTCCTGCACAGCGCAACGGCCGATGTTGACCCAGCCATCGGGATTGTTTGGATCGGCCTCCGTGACTTTCTCAAACGCCGCGGCCGCTCCCTTCAAATCGCCTTGCAGAAACAGGCCGATTCCATAATCGTTCCAGCGCTGCCATTCGTCCTTGCGTGTAACTGTCTTCGGTTGGGCGGCGGGAGCACCATGGGCAACGACCGGAAGGGTCACTTCATCCTCTGCGACCGTTACGATGGGAACGTCAGGAATCTTTTCTTGTTTGGCTGAAACTCCCTCGATCGACTTCGTGAACAGAAATGGACGATCGTCATACTCAGGCGTCACTTCATGGCCTGACTTTTCGTCGGGCTCTCCCACAAAGGAGAATTGGGTTCCCCACCATGAGAACTTGCGATAGCACAGACGCGCATGCAGCGTGATGGTGTGGCCCGCGCTTTCAGGAATCGACATGCGGTAGTGCACCGTGTCGGCGGCCCCCGGCGGGATCAACCGCACATACACCACTGCTCTCGTCGCCCAGGCGTTACGCTTGTTGATCGGATTTCCATGCGCATCGACCTGCAGCGAGCGATAGAAGTGTGCGCCCTTTTCCACCGGACCTTTGCCCCCGCCCTCCACCATGCCGCTCCAGAAGATGGTCTGACCTTTATCGTCGATTGCCTTCAGTTCAAGCCATGTGTCGTACGCATCGACCGTGCCACCGGGGAAAAAGTGCCCGACCTTCTTCGTGCGGACGACGACATCTAGGCGCACTGTATCGCCGCGGCGCAGGGCCGGCTGTACGCGATTCAAAGGCGCGTTGACGGGCGCAACTTCTGCTTCTGCACCCGGAATAATTTTCGTCTCTGCTTCTTCGCCTACGGCAAACGTTGTGGCCAATTCTGATTGAGTTGTCGCTCCGGACTTGAGCGGCGCCTGTGCCGGTGACAGAGCAAAAATATCGACCGTAAGAGCGCCCCTCTTCAGAAATCCCTCGGTGAGATTCAATTGAGCGGCATCTTCATTCGCCGTGGGCACCGCCGTATTCGCACCAGGGAAGCGATGAGAATGTACAAATCCATTGATGTTGCCCGCGTCCTGCGAGGCTTCCGCCGGCATGTGACAATCGGCGCACTGTTGCGGCTTGGGCGGATAGTAAAACGATCGAGCGCCCTGCCCAGAGACTCCGCTCGCCTGCCAATTGTCATATTCGTTGAAACCGCGAAACCAACGGTAATGATTCACTGGCACGTCGAGATGCACTTTATGACACGTGGAACAGAACTCGGCCGTCTGCGTGCGCATGAAGGGCTTGAGAAACACACGCCGGTGAGGCTCGGGATTCAGACGGATCAAGAAATCGTGCAGTGCGCGCGCGACTGGATTCCGCGTGGCGGCCAACTCGTGCAATTTGGGATACTCCAGATAAAAATCGCCCTGACCCATCGTGCTTTTCACGTTGGCGATGGAGTGGCACATCATGCATCCCAGTCCCGCCTGCGATTCGGGACGGTGCACGATCTGTTTGATCGGTGTATCCATCAGTCCGCTGTAAAGCACGGCTGGATCGTGGCATCCGCCGCACCACTTCGAGGGCTTGGTCCCGATCGTATCCTGCATGTACTCGATAGACTTGCGGTACCACTGATTGTTGAACGAAGAAAAATGATGTGCCGAGCTGAACCACTGGTTGTAGATATCTTCGTGACAACGTTTGCAGGAGTCTGACTCCATAAAAAACTTGCTGGGAATTTTCTGCTTGCTATAGACCTGCGCAGAACTTGGAAAGAAGGAGCCTTCGGGCCCGTCGCCCTCGCCATTCATGCTGTCGGGCGGCATCGCTGGATTCTGAATGCGGCTACGCGTCTGCCAACTTTCCCGAATGTCGCGCGCGCCGTACGCAACTCCAGCCAGCAGAATCAGGCAGATTGCTGTACGAAGAGGGGAGGCTGAAATGTGCGAAGCGAGGCCTCTACGCTTTCCCAACTTGTCGGCAATCACAAAGCCGACGCCGATAAGCGACATCACGATATGAAGATAGAGCCATTTCCATTCTGAACGCGCAGTACCAGTTTTGATGAGGATGATTCCGAAAATGGCCCCTGCGGAAATGAGCAACCAACCCGCACGCACAAAAAAGCTTTCCTCGCGCAGCAGACGAAACAGTGCGGGAATGAGCAGAATTGCTGCGATCACGCCGGCTATGGCGTGCAACAGCACCACCCCCGCATAGAAAATTGTTGGCTGCGGAAATGTATAAAGATACGCCGCTGAAATTACCAGGAATGGAAGCAACCAGAACAGGGCTCGGCTGCTTAAACCTTCGGAGCGTGAGTTCTCTCGCATTCGAATCGGTGAGGCGTTTACGGCGGTGGATTCCCGTCCCACAGTGACTGAAATCGCGTGCGAATCAAGTTACTTACATTACGGCGCCTCGGGGAATAATGTAAAAGTACTATCGGCACGATCAAGATGCTTCAGAAGAACGAGGGAACGTGCCAGGCACCGCATTGCTGTTCCAATTTCGCCGCAACGCACAGCACCTGCTCTTCTTCCCACGGCCGTCCGACAATCTGCACGCCGATGGGCAAGCCTTCTGGCGAGCGTCCCACCGGTACCACCGCAGCGGGGTTGCCTAAGAGGTTAAAAAACTCCGCATAGCTCCACGCGTCGAGATAGTTGACTGTCTTGCCTTCAACCTGCCAACTGCGCTCCCCGTGCCGGAATGCGGGAATCGCCGCCGGTGGACACAACAGAATGGGATAGTCCTCCATTTGCGTGAAGAATTGTGCGCGAAGAGTGTCGCGCTCGAGCCAAGCCTTAAGCAGACTTTCCGCCGTAAACGGTGGCTCGGCGGCCGACCATTCCAGAAACTGCTTCAGGAGCGGACTGAGATCAGACTCGCGGCCGTTGAACATGGGACGCAAAAGCATCCCGCCCGCTACCACAAAATATTTATGCCAGAGTTGGCGCGCTTCTTCGAGGTGTTGCGACTGGAAGTGTTCGACTTGAAATCCCGCATGACGCAAGGCTTCCGCAGCGGAGCGCACTGCCGTATGGATCTCCGGGGTGACCGGTGTGCGACCGTCATCTTCGAAATAACCAACTCTCAGTTTTCTCACTTCCTCTTCGCCAGGCCATCGCAGCGGAACCCGGACCGCGCATGTGTCGCTAACGTCGGGTCCCTGCATCGCCTCGAACAACACTCTCAAATCGGTAACGGTGCGCGCCATCGGGCCGACGACTCCGATTAAAGCAAAGGGCCCCGCTGATACGGGAAAGTGTCCGGTCGCGGGAATTCGTCCTGGCGTTGGCTTCAGGCCGCAGATACCGCTGAAGTGCGAGGGGACGCGAATTGAACCGCCGCCATCGCTACCTACACCGCCCGCGGACATGCCCCCCGCAATCGCCGCCGCTTCGCCGCCGCTCGAACCACCGGGTGTGCGCGAGAGGTCCCAGGGGCTGTTGGTGCGGCCGTAGAGCAGGTTGTCGGTTTCCCACGCCATCAAAAGTTCGGGCGTATTGGTCACGCCCAAAATAATTGCGCCCGCATTCTTCAGGCGCGCCACCAGTGGCGCGTCTTTGTGCGAGACATATCCTTGTCGCAGCAGGGTTCCGGACTCGCAACGCATTCCCGCTACGCTGATTGAACTTTTTATGCTGAGCGGGACGCCGTGCAGCGGGCCGATTTTTTCTCCGTGCACGACCGCGGTTTCAGCAGCGCGAGCGGCGCGTCGTGCGCGATCTGCGTCGACTTGCACAAAGGCATTTAGCTTTGGATTCAGTCTCTCGATTTGCGCCAAGTGCGCATCAACAAGTTCGACCGGGGAGATTTCCTTCTTTCGAATCTGCTCCTCCATCGCAACCGCAGTGAGGAAAGTTAAGTCGCTCATAAAGGCAGGGCGAGATCGAGCATCCGTTTTTCATCGTTGGAGAGGGCACGGGGTTTGCCCTTCGCAAGATCGCCCAACTGCAGCGGCCCAATTCCTACGCGCACCAAGCGCAACACTTCGATCCCGCGGGCTTCCATCATGCGGCGAATATGGCGATTCTTACCCTGATCGAGAACAATCTCGAGCCAACAGTTTTTCTGCCCCGAACGCAAGACACGAGCCTGCTTCACTCGCAGCACTTCTCCGTCTTTTGCCTCCACGCCGCGAAGCAGAGCGTGAACCCACTCCTCGTCCGCCACGATCCCAACTTGCACATGGTAGGTCTTGTCCAAATGCGTTTGCGGCGCAGCGATGCGTGCGGCCCACTGGGAATCGTTGGTCAGCAGCAACAACCCCTCGCTGGCCTTATCCAGACGGCCCACGGGAGCCAGCCACGGCTGGGTTTGTGTCGGCCAGCCGCTTCCCTCGCCGGCAGCCTCGTTTAGAAATGCGTACACCGTATCGCGGCCCTTTTCGTCCGATGCCGTTGTCACAACGCCGCGAGGTTTGTTCAGCATGAGGTAGATTTTCTCTTGCGCCTGAACGGCCTCGCCATCGACTGAAATCTGAGCGAGATTCCTGGAAGCCGGCGTCTCCGGATCGCGCACGATCTTTCCGTTCAGACTCACGCGCCCAGCGCGAATCAACTCCACCGCTCGCGATCTGGAGCAATGGCCAAGCTTCGATAGGGCGCGTGCCAGGCCGATACGACGGGAAGTGTCGTTCTCTCTCACACCGTTCATGCTAGCCGAGAAGTCGATCAACCACGAAGGAAACGAAGTCCCCTGAGCGCGAATTGCTCACCTTTGTTTTGTCTAATTTCCACGACACTTGATAGGATGTTATCGCGCTACTGGACGCAAAGGGAGATTTGATGGCACAGCAACACCCTCCTCGCTTTCTGAAGATTGTGGACGATGCCAAAACACGCGTGCGCGAGACCAACGTCGAGGAAGTGAAAAAGAAGATAGATCGCGGCGAGAAGTTTGTTCTGGTGGACGTGCGCGAAGAGAGTGAATACGCCAAGGACCATCTACCGGCCGCTATTCACCTCGGCAAAGGAATCATCGAGCGCGACATCGAGGCGCGCGTGCCCGATCTGGGTGCGGAGATTGTGCTCTACTGCGGCGGCGGATTCCGCTCCGCTCTGGCGGCGGACAATCTACAGAAGATGGGCTATAGGAACGTCATTTCGATGGACGGCGGCATTCGCGGCTGGCGCGAGAAGGGTTATCCGCTGACGAAGGGGTGAATCGGTTCTTGGTTCTAGGTTCTTCGTCTTGGTCCTTGTCTTACGGCCTCCCGATTTGCATGCGCATAGCACCAGTTTCTTGGTAAGGTACGCTCTACCTACTCATGAATGGTCGCATCTTCTTCTGGTCGCTCACGTCGGCTCTCGCCGGATTTCTTTTCGGTTTCGACACGGTCGTTATTTCCGGCGCTGAAAAAACAATTCAGTCGCTTTGGGGTCTGAGTCCCGAATTGCACGGGATTGCCATGGCTTCGGCCCTTTACGGCACCGTTAATGGCTCACTTCTCGGTGGCTGGCCCGCTGACCGGTTCGGACGCAAAGCCACACTGCTTTGGATCGGTATTCTTTACTTTGTTGGCGCCGTGGGCTCGGCTTTGGCTCCAAATGTTGGCATTTTCATCGCCGCGCGTTTCATCGGCGGATTGGGTATCGGAATCTCGACCGTGGTTGCCCCTATGTATATCTCCGAGATCGCACCGCCTAAGCATCGCGGCCTCCTTGCCGGCATGTTCCAATTCAATATTGTTTTTGGCATCCTGATCGCCTACGTATCGAACGCTCTGCTTGCAGGCATCGGCCCCAACGCGTGGCGCTGGATGCTGGGCGTCGCGGCATTTCCGTCGTTGCTCTACGCTTTGTTTTGCCTGGGCCTTCCCGAAAGCCCACGCTGGCTTTTAAGCAGAAAGGCTGACCGCGAGGCGGGCCTGCAAGTCCTGCAACGTATCGAACCTGACGCTTCCAAATCCGAAATCGAAGCCGAGGCGGACGCCATCATCGCTGCATCCGCGGAGCAAGGATCGTCGGGACGTTTCTGGACGAGACGTCTTCGCAAACCGATCCTGCTCGCCGTCTTGATTGCCTTCTTCAACCAACTCTCCGGCATCAATGCGATTTTGTACTTCGCTCCCCGGATATTTGAACTTACCGGCCTCGGCACAAAAGCCGCGCTGTTGCAATCCATCGGGATTGGCCTCACCAATCTGGTTTTTACCTTCGTCGGCCTCTGGTTGATTGACCGTTTAGGGCGGCGTACGCTTCTCTATATCGGCTCGTTCGGCTACATCATTTCGCTCGGCCTGGTCGCCTGGGCCTTCTTTACCGGCCATCTTTCAATCGTGCCGGTTTGCATTTTCGCTTTCATTGCTGCCCATGCCATTGGCCAGGGAACCGTCATCTGGGTGTTTATCTCCGAGATATTTCCCAATCGTCAACGCGCGGAAGGTCAGACCCTGGGCAGTTTCACGCACTGGATCTTTGCGGCGCTCCTCACTACGTTTTTCCCGAAGATGGTCACCGCCTTCCCGCCGGGCTACGTTTTTTCATTTTTTGCCGGCATGATGGTACTCCAACTCATTTGGGTGAAGACGATGGTTCCGGAAACGAAGGGTGTGCCGCTGGAACAAATCCAGAAAAAGCTGGGGCTTGCATAGGATTGGTGCTGCCGCAGGTAGAGTTAGATATCGAAATTAGATCTCAGCGCTGGGGCAGAGGCGGAAGCGCGATTTTCTGCTGAATCCCCTCGCCCTCAACCACGTTGTAAATGAAATCCGCCGGAACGTCGCGCAGAACTTCGGTCTCGCCGTTCGGCCATCGGATGTTTACTTCGCTCATCTTGTCGTTTGTACCTAACCCGAAGTGCAGCCGCAAATCGTTCTGAGAAAGATAGCTGGCACCGCCGCGCACTTCGCTGAATTGCACCAGCATGCCGGCCTTTACTGTCACGCGCGCGCCAATCGCGGCCTTGTTACTTTTCATTCCCACTAGCTTGAACAGGACGCGGTGATTCGGGCTGTCGTTATGGTTCAGCAGAAGCGATGGGGGCTGACCCACGTTGAGCACCACGATGTCTACATTTCCGTCATTATTGATGTCTCCAAAAGCTGCGCCCCGCCGCGATTGCGAAGGCATGCTTGCCAGCGCCTGCGAAACATCGTCAAAAGTCCCGTCGCGATGGTTGCGGAACAGCAGCATGGGCTGGCGGTAAGGAGTGCCTCCCGGAATCGTATCCACTTGCGGATAGACATGCCCGTTGGCGATGAACAAATCGAGCCAGCCATCATTATCCATGTCGAAGAACGCCGTACCCCAACTCACGAATGGAAAAGTGGGCTTCATTAATCTAGAACGCACGCTGACGTCAGCGAAATTCTCTCCGTCAAGGTTGTGATACAGAGTCGAGCCCTGCTCCACAAAATTCGTGACAATCATGGACAAGCGCCCTTCGTGAAGGTAATCACCCCAATCCACGCCCATCGAGCCTTGTTCCATGCCATCGCCACTGAGAGAGACGCCAGCCAGCAAGCCAACATCTTCGAAGGTTCCGTCATGCTTGTTGTGATACAGAAAATTCGGCCCGGCATCGTTCGCCACATAAAGATCGGGCCAGCCGTCGTTGTCGTAGTCGCCCCATGTGACGCCCAAGCCGTAATAATGATGCGGATCCTCGACGCCGGCTTTTTTTGAAACCTCCTCGAACGTCCCGTCGCCTTTGTTATGAAAGAGCAAATCCGATTCGCCCGGTAGCCCCCACGGACCACACTGCACCAGCACACCCTTGAAGCGGCAGAACCGCGGATCGTTGCCGAACTCGGGAAGCTTGTCGATATCGACGTGCACATATCGCGAGACAAAAAGATCGACCTTGCCGTCGCGATCATAGTCGGCCCAGGCTGCCCCCGTGCTGAATCCGCCTGCGCCCACGCCAGCTTTATCGGTCACATCTTCAAATTTGCAGTTACCCAGATTGTGATAGAGCACGTTGCCGCCATAGCCGGTCACATAAATGTCCTGCAAGCCGTCGTTGTCGTAATCGGCCACAGCCACGCCCATACCCCAGCCTTTACGGGTGAGGCCTGCGGACTTGGTGATGTCGGTGAACTTAAGATTGTGGTTCGAGTCTGTGTCTTGATGATACAGAGTGATCATCGGATCGCCGCCCTGACGGTATTGCTGCACAGTTGAACCGTTGACGGTGATGATGTCGAGTTTGCCGTCATTGTCGCAGTCGATCAGACCGACTCCGCCACTCATGGACTCGACAATGTATTTCTTATCGGGAGACGAAATGTGCGCTACTGTAAGCCCAGCCTTCTGAGCGATGTCTTCGAATTGAGGGATAGGTGCCTGCGTGCTGAGCTCTTGGGCTTTTTGCAACGGAGGACTAGCAAGAGGTTTAGCAGGAGAACCCTGCGCAAGCAATACCACGGGTGGCAGCAATCCCAGTGACAGAGAAAAAATCCCCACGGAAAGCAAGGCTCGCATAGCAGGAGAACGATTATACCGTGCGTCCTTCGTGCCACCGGGTTTCTGAAAACAATCAATACTCGGTAGGTTCAGACCTCGCGGAAAAATTCGTCTGGACAGACTGTCGGGTCAGGAGTTGTTGCCGCGGCGGGCGCAAAACAAAACGCCCCAGACTCGGTTTGAGTCATGGGACGTATGTTGATCAGCCCTCCCCCAAGTGCTGCTCGAGAACAAGATTATGCTGGAACGATAGAAACGTATATGGCTCTGGAGTGCTATAGCGTGGCACGAAAGAGTAGGATTCGCCGTATCCGTTAAGGTATTCGTTTTCAATGAGATACGATTAGCTACGCGAGGACTGCAGCGTTGCTGACCCCAACTATCCCGAATACGCGGCGATAGCGTTCGATTTCCTCTGGCGGACCCAGCGCTTTCGCGAAATTGTCCGAGAGTTTCACCGCCGGGCGGCCTTCTACGCTGGACACTTTGCTGATCAAACTGATGGGGTCAAAGCCGCTAGCGCCGCTGGGATCGCATCCACGAAAATCGTTGGTCAGCAGAGTCCCCCAGCCCGCGCTGAAACGAATGCGAGGGCCAGGAGTCCAGTTTCGGCGGTCATCGAAGTCGCTCGCGCTGCGAAAATCATGCGGGGTGACTCCACGCGCAAGCGTGCCACCAAAATACGCGTGCAGGCCGATTATGTCGTCGACGTCGAGCGCGTCGGAGGCGATGATCAGTTTTTCCCTCGGATCCCGTCCGCGAGCTTTCAGCCATTCGATATATTCATCTCCGGCTATATAAGGATCCTTGCTGTCGATGCGCTGGCCCGTCCAGTCGGCGGCCCAATCTGGCGCACCCTCGAGAAACTGAGTCGTGCCGAACGTGTCGGGCAGCATGATCCGAAGCGCACCTTCGTAAGTGCTTTGCCACATCTCAAGAACACGGTACTGAGAAGCCTTCAGAGCTTCGTCATCGGGTGCGAGTGCGGCGAACACCATCGGGATCTCGTGCGCGTTGGTTCCAATCGCCTCCAGATCGTGTTTGTGGGCGAGGAAGGCATTCGAGGTTCCGATGAAGCCGCTGCCCAGGTTCGCCACCATGGCCTCGACCACATATTCCTGCCAGAGAAAGCTGTGGCGACGCCGGGTTCCGAAATCTGCAACGGTCAGACGGGGAACGCCGCGCAGGCGTTCGATTTTGCTCCACAGCTTGGTCTTCGCCTTAGCGTAGAGGATGTCGAGACCGAACTCGCTCAGCCTTTTTAGATTCGCTCTGGTTCGCAGCTCATTGATGATGGAGAGCGAATAAAGTTCCCACATCGTGGTATCGGTCCAGAGGCCGTCGAAGGATAAGAGAAAACGCCCGTCTTTGACCGAGAGCTCATAGTCCGACAAACGGAAGTCGCGCTCCAACCATTCCAGAAAGGCTGGCTCAAAGATTCCACGGCGCCCATAGAATGTGTTGCCGGCCAGCCAGACCAATTCGGATTTTCGGAAGCGAACATTGCGCGCGTGATCCAGTTGAGCGATCAGTTCTTCCCTCGCAAACGTATCCACGGGTGCACCGGAGCGATTGAACAGTGAGAACGACACACGTGTTTTCGGGAAATGTTTCCAGATAAACTGCAACATCAGCAGTTTGTAGAAATCAGTATCCAGCAGGGAGCGCGTAACCGGGTCGAGTTCCCAGTTGTGATTATGTGCCCTCTCGGCGAAGTTCACGATCATTACTCATATCCTCGTCTGGCGACGCGACAAAAGCAACTGTGGGGCGGTTCAGGAGAAATCTCAAGCGAATTTCAGCTCCAGACTGCTACCGAAAAAAACCGCCAATTCCTCGGCTTCGTCCTCAACCCCTGCCCGTGCTCCTTTGTCGAGCCTGGCAAACAGCTTGATTTCGACATGCAGTCTCTTGTTATGAAGTTTGTGAGACCACACCCCTGCGATTTCGCCCTCGATGAGCACTACAGGCGAGATCCAACCCTGGTTGCGGTAGACGAGTTTGTAGTGTTTTGCGCTCAGCAGATGGTCCTTTTCGCGATGAGCCAGCAGGTAGGAATCGAAGTTGGGCAGCAGGCGAATACAGGGTTTCGTCTTGCGAGCACCGCGTAGAGCGGCAACATCCTCGCGAAGCAAAAGCAAACTTTTCTTGTTGCCGAGAATTTCTGCCAGCTCGGGTTCGAGGAGAGCGCGAAGCGGCCTTACCTCCTGCATGGGAATGCCCGACCAGTGACAGAAATCAGCCAGCGTCGCCGGACCGTAAGCGCGCAAATATTTTCGTAGTAGAGCGGATTGTGCTTCCGTTGCCGAAATTGACGCAGGCTTCAGGTGTGGCAGCCAACTGTCCACGCGGATAAAAGCCACCTCGTTGCTCTCGCCCGAGCCGTAACAAACCAGGCCCTCCGCCACCGGTATGCGAATCATGCTCCAGGAATTTTCCATCCACGTCCGCACCCGTTTGCTGACTTTGGGGCGAACAGCGTCGGCGATGGAAGGCCTGCTTAATGCTCCGAAAGACAAAGCTTCCATGATCAACGAAGTGATGCCTTCGCCTTCCTCGCGGTCAATACCGAACCTGGCCATGACACGGAGCGCGTCGGCCACCCGACTTGATTTGAGCGCGGCAATATAGAGCGGTAATTCATCGGCAGGGATGAGATGCAGAGTCTGGCGCATCAGAGAAGTCTTAACCAACGTCCGCGTCGTCCACAACGCACTTTCAATTTCTGCTCGTGTGATCGAATGATTGCGCGTCCATAGCTGAAGATATGCTGCTGACATGACCTGCGCCTGCACGCCGCACACGTCGCCGCAGAGGGTGACCGCATCCGCAGGCGACCCCGCCAAGAGATGGTGGCGCCGCAGCCTGAACCTCGCGACCTCCTCGATTGGACTTGATGCCGGACGATGCTTCAAGTACTTACACCTTACGCTCGTAATTAGCTGAAGAGAGCCTTGCCCGCAAAGGTCTTGTGTACCATCGGAGCGATTGAAAAGCAAAACGACGGTGACCGCGAATATATCTGTCGCGCCGACGGGAGGTCAGGAAATCCGGCCTCCAGCAGAGTGGAGGCCCAATAACCATTACGCTGCTGCTTGTTGGCTTTCTTTGATGAACGAGAGGGGCAAGGCGTACGACATCCTTGCCGATTAAGTGTGGCGCTGATTTCTTATGGAGGTGCCCTCAATTACGCCTTCGTCGTCGAAGCATGTTGAACAACTAGCCACTTACCGTTCTCGCGCTTGAGGACCGCGAGATAGCTGCCCTCGACGCGTTTGCCGTCATCGCCGACCGCTGGCGCGGAGCACTGTGTTTCGCTACAAGGGCCAAAATTCCGATCCTCAAAAGGTCGGCAGTGATCTTAATGTCCGCACCGTGCTAACCGGCAAAGTAGTTCAACGCGGAGACTTATTGGTAATTGGAACCGAGTTGGTGGATGTCGCAAACGGGTGGCGGCTGTGGGGCAAACAGTACAACAGAAAACTCGCCGATGTTGTGGAAGTCCAAGAAGAAATCGCCAATGAAATTTCAGAGAGATTGCGGCTCAACCTGACGGGCGAGGAGAAAAAGAGCTTGCACAAGAGGCCCACGATCGACGCACAGGCCTATCAGGACTATCTTCGCGCCCGGTTCTACTGGAGTAAGTGAACCGATGATGGAGTGAAGAAGGGCATCGAGTATTTTCAACGGGCTATCGAAAAAGATCCAGGTTATCCATTACCCTACGTAGGGCTCGCTGACTCCTATAAAATCCTCGGTTTTTATGCTTACTCCGCTCCCAGCGAGGTGTTTCCACGAGCCAAAGCAGCCGCTCTTCGAGCCCACGAAATTGACGGCACGCTGACGGAAGCCCACGCGTCTCTGGCCTACGTCCGGCTTTACTACGAGTGGGATTGGTCGGATGCCGAAGAAGAATTCCGAGGAGTTATCCCACCGAATCCAACGTATTCAACAGGTCACCTCTATTACGCAAACTATCTTGCTGCCATGGGACGGTTCCCGGAAGCTACGGCACAATTTGAGAAAGCATGCGATCTTGATCCACTTTCGCTCATCCGTAACACCGGCATTGGTTGGACGTTGTACTTTTCGCGGCAGTACGATGCGGCAGTGGAGGCATTGCGAAAGACTCTCGAGATCGACGCTCACTTTGTATACGCGCACGTCATGCTGGGCCAATCCTATTTGCAACTCGGCCGTTTCCATGAAGCCATTGCGCAGTTCCAAACAGCATCTGAACTATCGGGGGCGAGCCCTCCTTATCATGCAATGCTTGGGCATGCCTTCGCCGCAGCGGGCAATTCCTCTGAAGCATACAAGATTCTGAACCAGCTGAAAGAGCAGTCCGCGCGATCATATCTGTCCTCCTACTGCATTGCAGAAGTTTATCTAGGCCTGGGAGATGCCGATCAGGCTTTGCAGTGGCTGGAGAAAGCTTACGAAGAACGTGCACGACAGATGCTGATGCTGAAAGTCGAACCAGAGGTCGATCGCCTGCGGTCCGATAGCCGATTTGAGAATCTCCTGCAACGCATGAACTTCCCGCGCTGACTTCTTCGCACTCAAATTCGCCAGCCCCGCCCTAGAAATGGACGCTGAATCGGCAATGCGGAAGTGTCATCCAATCGACGCTTTGGCACACTGTGTCCGAATCACGATTACCCTCAAAACCCGGTCAATTATCGAAATCGCGATTCGAGCAGCGGAATGACGCGCAAGAAAAGGGGTCGGATGTTTGTCCGGCCCTTTTTCTTCCTTAATACTCTTCCATACTCTTCGTTACTGCACATCTGACTCCATAACAAAAGGTCCTCGGTCTGATTATGCGGCTTTGCTCTCACGCTGTACCTTGGCCCATCGCACACGTTGAGCCGCAGCGATTCTCTTACGGCCCGCTGCTGAGATAGTTCGTTTATGTGTCTCGGGTTGACCGTCTGACTTCTGCTTTGCCCACCGAGCTTTCTGCGCTAGGCTGATCTTCTTCCTGGCTGCAGCGGATAACTTGGTGCGTCTCCGTGTCGGTTTGGTTGTTCCTCCGTACGCTCCCACGAAAGCGGCAAGTGCGGCGTTTAATCCTGATAATTGCCGCTCCACCCTCTCGCGTTCCCTCTTCAACTGCTGGACTATTCCAGACAAGTTTGTCATTGATTCCCCCTCGAAGGGGAATCATATCAGGCTATGTGTTAAGCGTCAGAGCGCATGGGCAACAACACCCGTCGCCCTCCCGATCCAGGCGTAGATCAGGGAATCAAGCGGCTTGTTCGTATCGGCTATCAGTGCGAGAAAGTAGAGCCATCATCTCGTCAAGCGTGGCGATGTCGAATTCTCGCATGGAGCTGGCGTGTTCCAGCCTATCCCGCACAGATAGGCGGGGATTGAACAGCTTAAGTCGAATGTCACGGTCGGTCGCCCATCGTTGCAGAAACACGAGCATCCCTAATCCCCCGCCCGCGATGGCGGTGACCTCCGAGAGATCAAGCACAATGATTCGGGCGTCGCTCTGCAAGTTGACAGCGTTGCGTAATTTGAAAGCGTCTTCACTCCGGACAATTCGGCCTTCGCACTCAATGACCGCCATTTCGCCGATGTTTTCAATATAGATACGCAGCATATTTTCTTCTCCAGTTAGACACTTCTTGTGAGAGCACGCGTCATGCCACGATTCGCAACTTGTATTTTCTATCGGGTAAACGGGCTCATCAGTTAAGTACTGGTAGTTTTCGGCGAGCGACCGAGAAAATTTGCGCTACAGCAAATTCCGTATCTCTTGGACAAGAGGTGAGGAATTCACCTTAAGTGCCTCTAACAAAACCGCTGTTCCCTTCGTCAGTCCACACCAGCCCCAGGTATATCCTTTAAGCGAGGATTGTCAAATGGCGGCTGAACTCTTGCCTGGGAGCTGGTGAGACCTTTTATCCCTACCTCGAAGGCAAAGCCCAAGGGCGGTAGGCCGCGTTTTGCGGACCGGGCATGTCTGGCGGGAATTCTATTCGTGTTGCGCAGCGGCATTCCCTGGGAGATGCTGCCACAAGAACTAGGCTGCGGCTCTGGTATGACTTGCTGGCGCCGCCTGCGTGACTGGCAGGAGGCAGGCGTCTGGCAACTGGTCCATTTTGTAATCCTAGACTGGCTCGCTCGCAGCGAAAAGGTTGATTGGTCACGAGCCGTCGTAGACGGGAGTTCAGTTCGAGCGGTTTTTGGGGGCAAAAGACCGTCCTAATCCTCCAGATCGCGCGAAGCTTGGCAGCAAACGTCATTTGATATGCGATGGTCGCGGCATTCCGCTAGCCATTCAACTCACAGGGGCCAATCGTAATGACTCTCAACAGGCGCTGGCACTCGTCGACTCCGTTCCACCGCTGCAGGGAGTTAGGGGACGGCCGCGCAGTCGTCCGGATAGCGTGGTAGGCGACCGAGGTTATGACGCGCAATCAATCCGCCAGGGACTGCGCGTGCGCGGTATCGTGCCTCTTCTCGCGATGCGTAACACCGAGATGGCAGCGGCCTTGGTCGCTGGAGATGGGTGGTGGAGCGAACCTTTGCCTGGCTGAATCAGTTTCGTCGCCTGCGAGTCCGCTACGAAAAACGAGCCGATATTCATGAGGCATTCCTGGCTCTGGGTTGCATTCTTATCTGCTGGAGGTTTCTGGCGATCTATCGTCAACGTTGTTGACGCCGTCCCCGAGACTCAGGGCTCGACATTGAAATTCTCGGCCAACATCAAGACTGCCGATCGATCAATCTGCGAAAAGACAAGCTGTTTCTCATCTGGCGAGACCGTAAAACCCGGATCTCCAGGAGGTGGCAGACTCTCTACTTCAGCGATCTTGGACAACTTGTGGGTGGCAAAGTTCAGGAATTTGATGGCCGGTCTAGCTCCGCTTTCATCCGCACAGTAAACTCCCCGGTCTACGAGCGCCCAATCTCCCCAGCGCTCAGCGGGGAACGCGGCAAGGACTCTGGTCTCATCTCCACCGGTTGATAACATCCGCCAGATACCTGGCTGGTCTCCCTTGACGTAATACAAGAACCTGCCGTCGGATGACTCCCATGATGCGAAGCCACCATGGTGGGTGACTTGTGAAGCTCGACCACCATCAGCGGAAATCTTCCAAATTTCTGATGCTCCGCTTCGATTCGAAGCAAAATAGATGAACTTCCCATCCGACGACCAGCTGGAGAATTTATCCTAGGCCGTTCCTTCAGTTATCGGGCGCGGTTTGCCTCCTTCTGCATTGACTACGAAGATTTGGCTATGGCCGTTCGGTCTCGATTCAAAGGATATGTATTTGCTATCTGGAGACCACCGCGGAGTACCGGACAGTGACTTCAAGAACGTGAGCTGTTGCGGCTCTGCGCAGTCGGGCGGGTCACAAGTCCAGATCTCATTGTCTCCAGAACGACGGGATACAAAAGCGACCTTCTGGCCGTCAGGGGAGAATCGAGGAGCGTTATTGTACGTTGCCGAGGAAAGGAAAGGCTTCGCCTGCACATGCCTTCCGGCAACGCCGCCGGCAAGATCGATGATCCAAAGGTTGGGGTGAATATCTCCCTGCTTGTACGTTAAGCGATTGCCCTGACGCGAAATCGCGGGATCGGTGGCAATTGCGCCTCCCCGTGGCAATCTCTGCGGGACAGCCCCGACCGTTGGCACAAACCACAAAGATTGGCTGCCACCGCGATGCGAAGAAAAAACCAGATCTTTGCCATCGGCGGACCAGGCAACTCCAAGAATGTATGCTTTATCGAACGTCAGCTGGCGAACGGTCCCTCCGGATGCCGACTCTACGTAGAGATCCGCATTGCCCTCTGCCACGAGCCTGACGAAGGCAACGGTCTTTCCATCGGGTGAATAGGCTGGAAAAAAGTCTCCAATAGTGTCAGCCGGTGGGGATGTCAGTCGATGAGGCTGGAGGTCATCGAGCGACATGAAGAATAGTTTGTAGGGGCTACCGGAGGTCACTCTTTCAGAAAAAACCAGCGACTGATCGTTCGGGGAAAAAGTTATTCCGTTACAGTTGGTGTCTCTGAGCTTCCTTTCCGGTCCCCCATCGATGAGACAAGATATATGCCCCGTTTTTCATTGGAGCAACGTTCGAATCCAACGTATCTGTTGTCGGACGTCCAGGCAGGACAACAGACGAACCCATTACTGTGCGTAATCTTCAGAGGTGTTTCGATACCGATACGCTTCACATACACATCGGTCGTGCCAATCGTATTTCTGTCCCAGACAAATGCCACTTGCTCTCCATCGCTGGAGAAAGCGGGGCTGAACTCGGCGCCTGGATACGTTGTTAGAGGAATTGTCCTCATTGGCGAACTTTCGCGTTGCTTCCTTGAACGCGAGATGTAACGCGATGCACCGAGCCCGCAGATGACGACTAGCAAAAATGCGCCGGCGAAGGTCAGGAGGCGAAAAAGTGACCTCGGGGAGGCGCCGGTCAACTCAGGGGGGGTTGCGTTGGGCTCTTTTGCGAAAGGAGCCTCAACCGGAGCAAGGAACCGATAACCCCGCTTAGGTGCCGTTTCGATGAAACGGGGATTGTCAGGATCGTCTCCCAGCGCGTCTCGCAGTCTCTTTATTGCTGCATTCAGACTGTGGTCGAAGTCTACGAACGTGCCGTCAGGCCACAGCTTGCCGCGCAACTCTTCTCGGGTCACCAATTCGCCAGGCTGCTCGAGCAGGGCGGCCAATAGCAGAAAGGACTGGTCCCGGATCTTTATCTGCAATCCGTTCCTAAGCAGTTCCCTCCGCTGGGGTCAACTTCGAAGATTCCGAATCGACGGATCTGTCGAATTGGGGTTTCGCCCGACATCGGGAAGCCGCTCGCCAGTCTAGCACGGCTCCGTTCCTAAGCGGTTACCCGTCCCTGAAAGACATTGAATACGAAGGGTTTACCTTGTTAGTTAAAAATGGCGTGTAAGTAATCCGCAGTGCATTGCTGTACCGCCTCACCTGACAGACGCTCGACGCCACGCGCAGGTGAGCATGGCGAATCGAGCGTCGCGTCTAGGCATAGTTTCCAGAATTCTTTTTATCTTGCTGTTTTCAGTGGCGGCATGCGGTCTCCCCTTGACGCAGGTAAAAATCGCCATTCGCAACGATGCCCGCATACCCGAAAGTGTGCTGGCGCAGGCGGTGCAAGAAGCTTCCAGGATCTTTCGGCAAGCAGGCGTGGACACTGTCTGGATCGTATGCCATTCCTCGAACGCAGGGACGAGTACTCAGCCAGACTGTATTTCCCCAGGGGATCTCACCCACTTGTCGTTGCGCATCGTGTACTGGTCGTCGCAACTCGGCGACTCCACCTTCGGCATAGCCTTTCTTTCCGAAGAGGGAGTGGGCGTATACAGCGACGTCTTCTACCCTTTAGTTGAGAAGCTGCATAGCGATTTTGGCGCTAGCCTTTCGCGTGTACTGGGCCATGTGATGGCACATGAGATCGGCCACCTGCTCCTGGGCCTCCGCTCTCACTCGGCTCTTGGGATCATGCAGCCCCACTGGCAGGAGGAGGCGTTGCGACGAATCGGAAATGGGGACACTCTTATTCACTGCAGAGCAGGCACGAAGCATGCGGGAGAGGTTACTCGCGAAGAGCGAGGACTCGATGGCGACCGCTGCCCGGCCCGCGACCCAGTTAGCGGAAGCCTCCCAACACTAACCCACTGAGTCAACGAACACCTTTCAGACCCCAGCGGCTCCTTGAATTCGAAGTCCGACTGCTTGACCTTAACAAACGATCAACAGCCCGTCGCAGCCTCTTCGTGCTGGCTGGTTCAATTGTCGGGCAACGGGCTATTCTTCCCTAATCCGGAAAGGTAAGGCTTGCCGACCACTCTCCAACAATCCTGTCATTCGTAACGATTACTAGCTGCTATTCCATTGTTCTCGATTGACTAGCCTGCACCTCCCCCGTAGCATTACTGAAATTCCGGTATTCCTTCGCCACGATGATCGACCAGACCATCTCCCACTATCGCATTGTCGAGAAACTCGGAGGGGGCGGGATGGGTGTGGTCTACAAGGCGGAGGACATTAAGCTCGGTCGCTTTGTCGCGCTCAAATTCCTGCCTGATGATGTGGCCAAAGACCCGCAAGCACTAGCCCGCTTTGAACGGGAAGCTAAAGCTGCATCCGCGCTCAATCACCCAAACATCTGCACCATCCATGAGATTGATGAGCAGGAAGGCAAAACATTCATCGTAATGGAGTATCTCGATGGTATGACGCTGAAGCATCGCATTGGCAACCGTCCGGTGGAAACAGACCTGCTGGTCTCGCTGGCGATTGAGATTGCGGATGCGCTCGATGCGGCCCATACCGAAGGGATCATCCACCGCGATATCAAACCTGCGAACGTATTCGTCACCAAGCGCGGCCATGCAAAGATTCTCGACTTCGGTTTGGCGAAAGTGATCCAAGCGGGAACGAGCGGTCATGACGCCGAAACCCTCGCCTCTGATGCACAGCACCTCACCAGCCCGGGGACCATGCTCGGGACGGTGGCCTATATGTCGCCGGAGCAGATTAGGGCCCAGGAACTGGATGCGCGCACCGATCTGTTCTCGTTCGGCGCCGTGCTGTATGAGATGGCGACCGGCAGGATTCCTTTTGATGGATCGAGTTCAGGGGAGATTTGCGGAGCGATCCTGCACCAGGAGCCTTCCTCTCATGTGAGTCAACAGATTTCTCCGGCCGTGCACTCCGTCATCCGCAAGGCGCTAGAGAAAGATCGCAGCCTGCGGTATCAGAGCGCGGCCGACATGCGAGCCGACTTGCAGCGGCTTAAGCGAGATACCGAGACGGGGCGGCTTGTGGCAAGTTCGGATAATGTGGGGAAGGGCGCTCCCCGCCGTTCGGTAATAGCAAAGATAGGCTATTTCGCAGTTGCCGCGATCGCCGCGCTAATTGCAAGCAGCCTGTATTACCGCTCGCACCACGCAAAACCCCTCACCGACAAAGACACCGTCGTCCTCGCCGACTTCGCCAATAGCACGGGCGATGCTGTTTTCGATGGTACCTTGCGGCAAGGGCTCGCGGCGCAGCTGGAGCAGTCGCCCTTTCTCAGCCTGGTTTCGGACGAGCGCATCGCACAAACGCTGACCTTGATGAACCAGCCGAAACAGGCGCGGCTCACGCCAGAACTAGCGCGTGACGTTTGCCAGCGCACGGCCAGCGCCGCCACTATTGAGGGCTCTATCTCCAATTTAGGCAGCCAGTATGTTTTGGGCCTGAAGGCTGTGAACTGCCGCACCGGCGACCTGCTCTCCGAAGAGCAAGTGACAGCGAACGGCAAGGAACGGATCCTCGAAGCTCTCGGGACCGCATCAACGAAACTGCGCTCAAGACTGGGAGAATCTCTAGCCTCGGTGCAGAAGTACGATGCCCCGCCAGACAGCGTGACTACTCCGTCACTCGAGGCGCTGCAGGCCTATACCCTCGGCAATCGAACCACCGACGTGGCGAACGACTACGCCGCTGCTATCCCCCTTTTTCAAAGGGCCATTTCGCTGGATCCAAATTTCGCTATGGCTTATTTGCGGCTGGGCCAGGCTTATCAACCCTTGAGTGAACTTGGCCGCTGTGCCGAGAATACTCGCAAGGCTTACGAATTGCGGGAACGGACCAGCGAGGGCGAACGGCTTGCCATCTCCTCATTCTACGAGATGGTCGTCACCGGAAATCTTGAGGCTGCCCGCACCTCATATCAGGCATGGGCGCAAAGCTATCCCCGTGACGACGAGCCGCCGACCAATTTGTGGATCGTTTATGCCTTCATGGGAGATTACGAGAAGGCTCATGCCGCGGCGCTGCAGGCTTGGAAGATCAACTCTGGCAGCGGCAATAACTCCGTAAATCTCGCCTACAGTTATCAGTGGATCAATCAACTTGATCAGGCCAAGGCCACAGCACAAGACTCGCGCGCTCACAATATCGACTCGCCCTGGTTTCCTCTGGTTCTTTACAACGTCGATTTTCTTCAACACGACGCCGCCGGGATGGAACGGCAGGTCGCCGACGCCACGGGAAAACCAGGAGTCGACGATCAAATTCTCTTCCTGGAATCTGAAACTGCCGCATATAACGGGGAGTTCGCCAAGAGCCGCGAACTGACACGCCGCGCCGCCGATTCTGCTGAAAGAACAAATGAAAAAGAAACCGCGGCGGAGTATCTGGGGCACTCCTCAGTCCGCGAGGCGCTGGTAGGCAATATGGACGCGGCGAAGCAGGACGCCAAAGCCGCCATATCGCGATCCAATAGCAGGCAAGCGAATGCGTTCTCAGCGATTGCCTTGGCGCTGGCAGGCGATTCCGCGCAGGCGGCACGGCTGTCCGATGATCTCCGCAAGAAGTTTCCCGGGGATACGATTGTGCAATCTGACTACCTGCCAATGATTCGCGCCGCCGCCGCGCTTCGCAGCGGTGACGCACCACGAGCCGTCGAAGCGTTAGCGACAGCTGAGCCTTACGAGTTGGGACAGACGAACACTTCCTTCACTTTTGCTTTTTATCCCGTTTATTTACGAGGCGAAGCGTACCTGGCCGCGAAGCAGGGTGCAGCCGCACAGGTCGAGTTTCAAAAAATTCTAGACCATTACGGTGCGGTCGGAAACCAGCCGATCGGCGCACTCGCACAACTCGGCCTAGCTCGCTCCTACACGCTGCAAGGTAATATTCCTAAAGCCCGCGCTGCTTACAGCAATTTCCTGAGCCTGTGGAAGAATGCCGATCCTGATGTCCCCTTTCTGAAAGAAACGAAGGCGGAATTCGCGAAGCTTCAGTAGCCGTGCCGTACTCGCTCTGCACGGCTCGATTGACGCTTGCCGCTGATCGCGGTCGGATAACGGGCAGCTCTTACCTAACCCAGTAAGGTAAGGTTTGCCGACGATCCGGGACCGAGGTTCGACCGACACTAGCGGGTGAGCGAGGCATCGGCCGTTCCCAAATGTCAGCATTGGACGTTCGACATCTAATGTCGGCACGGGAGAAGCAACGGCTTCTTTACGGCCTTCGGAACGACCGCGTGGAGACTCGAACTCCTGACCTCTACCAAGTTTACAAATTCAACGGCACTGGCAGCCACCTTTGGCGTTGCAAGGAACTCTCAGGAACTCGTATAGGACCCCCTCATTGGACCCAGATTCACGCTCGAGCCTTTTGTAGGTTGCGTCTTGCAGCACGTTTCCCCAGCCTTTCGCGATTCCCGCGTCCAGTCGAGACCGCGTGGGCAATCACCGTTACAAGGCGCGTCACCAACCAAGTCGGCCGCCTCCGAGTAGTCTTCCGCCAACCGTATCCGCTCAGGGGGCCCACCAGTAAGGTGATGATGATGCCCCCGGTTTTGAAGATCACCTAGTGTGTTCTGACCCGTTGTATAAATTCTCTACTCTACCGGATTCTCAAACGGTTTTCCAGAAACGGATTCTGATGCTTTTTTCTGATCGACTTTGATCCATTGTGTACATGGAACTATCACGTTTTTATCACAGCGGTTTCCAATTCCCCCGCGAGCGGCTTTTCAACAAAGAGGTTTCGGCCAGCGCACAAATCCCGGAGGCTTCGGACAAACAGCACATTCCGAAACCAATTCGCGCCATTACTTCCGGATAGCCGACCATCCTGCCAGGAAATGCTGTTTGACTGGCAAGAAACGAGTTTCGAGTTCCCGATTGTCGCTGATTCGAGCCTCTTCGTAATTCCGGCCCCCTGGTTCGTATACACCACGTATGTTCGACTATGAGCTGACTTCGGGAGCGTCAATGGAGAGCGATACGCAACAAATCGCGGTTGGGTTGCGCCAGGGAGATATCGTTGTCCTTGAGGCGCTGGTCGAGCAATACCAATATCGGCTTGTTCGCTATCTCATTTACCTGTTGGGCAGACGCGACGGGGTTGACGATCTGGTGCAGGAGACGTGGCTGCGCGTTCTAAAGCGAGGCTCTTCCTACGACGGGCAGTCCCGCTTTGAGCCCTGGCTCTTCAGGGTCGCACGCAATATTGCTGTCGATGCCATGCGTAAGCGGCGGATGTTCAGTCTGGACGCAAATGATGATGATAGTGTTCGGCCGGCGCCTGCTTCCGATGAGCCTTCGCCATTCACGCTTGCGGCGCGGACAGAAGATGCTGACCGGCTTGCTCGCTCGCTGCAAACCCTGGAGCCCGTCTATCGCGAAGCCCTCGTACTGCGCTTTCAAGAAGATTTATCGCTACAGGAGATATCCGCCATTGTGGGAGCGCCGGTCTCTACCGTCGCTTCAAGAATTTATCGAGGGCTGGCAACGCTGCGGCCGCAGTTCGAGGGAGAAACAGCATGAACATTGACCACCACGAAAGTTTCCAGCACATGATCGACGAGAGTCTGGCGGGCGGCATCTCCGCTGAGAGGGAACAATCTCTTCGCGAGCATCTCGACACTTGCGCTCCATGCCAGGAGTATCTCAGCGCCAGCAACAGGGTTATCACGGGTCTCGGCGGTTTTTCCTTCGAGGTGGATCCAACCCTCAATGCCAGGGTTCTCGCGTCCCTCAGGCGACCCGCGCAGCCAGGCCGCCGGCGATGGGCGTTGATCAGCGTTGCCGCCGTCGTACTCACAATGGGCGGCTCGTTCGTCGATCTGCAATTCGGGGACCTGATCGCTTCTGTCTTCGATATACAGCGCATGCAGGTGCGGCAGGGGCTGCTTGCTTTCTGGATTGTGCCCTCGCTGTGTGTCTTACTGCTGTTTCCGCTATTGCCTTTGTTATCGAAAGCCGGCACTCACCGGGCAGAAAGGACTCTATGAGACTCCGTCGATTTTTGAGTATTGTTCCGAAAACAGTTCAGCTTTGGGCTTCGGTCCTTGTGGGCTGCGCGTTGCTGATCGGGTTGGTTGTGGGATACAAGGCCGCTGACCAGGGTGCTGTGTTGCGGACGATGTCCGCGGATGGCAGCGCTGCCTTAATGCTCGGCATCGCGCTCGCTATCTGGCTTCTGTGTCTCGGGTTCGTGTTTGCGGACGCTCGGCGGCGCGGTATGCGGTCAGTCCCCTGGGTGCTGGTCGCAGCCTTGTTTCCTCACTTGCTGGGATTTCTTCTTTACTTTGTTATGCGCCAGCCAATCGCTTCGACTTGCACTCACTGCCGACAGACCATTCCGCTGCATCAGCGATTCTGCTCATGGTGCGGTACTCCGCAGCCGTCCTCGACCTCAGGCGACGTGCAACTGGCGGTGGACCCATGTTAGGGCACTGGTCAGTGAGTTCAAATACGCCAGCGAACCGCTATGAGGGAATAACCCTGCGTCAGGCAGCGCTGGTCGCCGGCTTCGCCTACCTGCTCAATCCTGTCAGCTACGCTGAGTTTTCTGTTTACCCGAAGCTGGTGGTTGCGAGCAACGTCGATCAAACGGTGCAGAACATTTCCGCCCATTTGGGCCTTTTTGCTGCCGCGATACTCTGTTACATCATCAGCTTTATCGGTGACGTCATCATTGCCTGGGCGCTGTATGTCCTGCTCGCACCTGTCAACAGAGCGCTGTCCTTACTTACCGCGTGGTTCCAGCTAGTGTACGCCGCCGTCGCTCTCTGCGGTGTGTTTCGCCTGCTGGACGTTTATCATCTCCTCGCCACACCGTATTACCTGACCGTCTTTGGATCCGGTCAGCTGCATGCGCAAGTTTGGCTTCTGCTCCATTCGTTTCATTACGAATGGTCCCTGTCCCTGATCATCTTTGGAATTCATCTTGTTCTCTTGGGCTACTTGATCTACCGGTCCGGCTACGTCCCGTGGATATTGGGGATTGTGTTGTTCATCGCTGGATTGGGCTGGATGATTGACGGCTTAGGGCCATACGTTCTTCCGAATGCGAAGCTTGACTTCACTTTCATCACGGCCTTCGGCGAAGTGCTCTTCATTCTTTGGCTCTGGATCAGGGGCTGGAAGGTCCAGGAGCCGACCGTAATCTCTTGAGTCGATCCGATCACTGACGTCTCATGACGCCCTTGGTCGAAGGAGGAGGACGTCATACATGGCTCCTGAATGACGGGCTACCCTTTCATAATCCGGTAGGGTAAGGGTTGCCGACTATCCGCTCAGAACTCCGGGCGCGCGTCTTTAGTTCCTAAGAAATCACTGGGTGTATTTCGTCCTGTTGAATTTAAATCAGGAAATTTACTTTCAACGCGAGAACACTACTCCATGGGGCGCGCCAGATCCTGTCCAGCCGTGCGGCCATTCACGATTGTCGAAGTTGAAGCCAGGCTTTCCGTCCGTGTCACGAAAAGCATCGTCCATGGTTAGGGCGCCAGTCGACTGGTCCAGCTTCAACAGATAAAGCCGATCGCCCGGCGCCGAGTTCGAGGTCACTGCCATCCGTTGCGTCTTCGCGTCCCATCCTGTCCAGTGCGGATTGTAGGTATCGCTAAGCTTCAGCCGCGACACCTCAACGGGCTTCGTCGCCTTCGCGAGGTCGAGAACGATCAAGCCGTGCATCACCGGGACGCTCTGGATTAGATAATTCCCCACGATGGTAGGAACGCCGCAGAAAGAACCTGGAAAGGTATATACCAGCTGCGACTTCGGTTCGTCCGTGTTCACATCGCTTATGCGCTCAATCCCGCAGGCAAGCGTCTGAACGAAGACCGATCCATCTGGACCAAGACGTGGCTCTTCAGGGCTGATCTGGCCATAGTGATTCTCGCCTGTGTCGAAATACGCCGTCTTTAGCAGTTTCAGATCCGAGAGACGCCACACCTGATACGTCAAGCCACGGAAAAGATCCTCGTCGTGCATGGCGGAGTTTGTCGACACGACCCGGTCAAGTTGGGGAAGTACGATCAGGCTGTACGGCGTCAGCAGCGCGTCCTGGAAAGCCTTGTCCGCGTTGCTGCTGGCGCGAATCAGTTTGCCCTGGTCATCGATCTCAACTAGGCCGCCGCTCTTGCCGAGCGATTCGTCGCTCTCGCCATGGTGCGCGTGCTGGAAGGTGGCAAGCACGTGGCCGTTCGGAAGTCGCAAGTAGGAGTGCGGATGCATGTAGCCGTTCATGTCGGTGAATGAAGTGGCAACTTTGGGATGGAGAGGGTCGCGCAGATCAAAGATGAACGTCCGGCCTGCATAATGATCATTGGCAAAGAGCATGCCGCTGGCGGGCATGGCGTATTCCGTGTGATGGACGAGTGCCGTCTTTTGGTCGGTGGTCACGGAGGTCATCAGACGCCCATAGGACGTCGATGCGGGGTCGGCATCAATGACTGCGAGAAAGTCGTTACCCTTGCGTTCTGCATCACCCGCCCAGGCAAACAGATAGTGGCCTGACGCGGCTGTCGTTTGCTCTTGAGACTGCAGCGGAGAAACGGTAGCGCAAAAAACCAGAGCAACGAGTAGGAGACGTCGCATACACCCTCCGCTCAAGAATGTCGTTTCAGAGCCGAAAGCATATCACTTTATGTGACAGACACCGATTTCGTGAACGGAGAACTCTTCGGAGAGAGCCTCTGGCGTAAAAGGGATAAAGACGAAATCTGCGGTTGTTTCCGACGGGCAAACAGGAAGTTATTACTGTTCATAAACAGTAATTACACCAGTGACCGGGAACTTCTAGCGCAACTTGAGTCAGAAAAACAAGATGCGGAAACGGCGGATTTTGAGTTCCACAGTAGGTTCTGAACCATTAGGAAAATTCTCTACTCTACTTGATTCTTCAACCGCTTACAAGCATGCCGATTCCCACCATTATGATCCGTTGCGCCTCGTTTTGAGCATGGAACTACTACAGTTTTACTACAGTGCGACAGGACGACTAGCCAACCTCTGTCGGTGAAGGCCCCGCGTTTACACCCGTCAATTCTTAATGAGTGTCAACGCCTGTGGCTGGCAGCCCGTTCCATCGCAGTTCCGAGATTAAGCTTTTTCTGGCGCCTTCCCGCGTTCCCGCCAGCCCTCGATAATCAGATACAGCACAGGAATGAAGAAGAGATTCAGCACGGTTGACATGATCATGCCGCCAAACACGGTTGTGCCCACGGAGTGACGCCCATTTTCGCCCGCTCCGGTGGCGAAGACCAAGGGTACGACTCCGAGAATGAAGGCCAGCGAAGTCATCAGGATCGGCCGTAAACGAATTGTCGCCGCCTGGATTGCCGCCTCCACCAGAGGTATGCCGCGCTGCCGCAACTGCTCGGCGAACTCCACAATCAGAATCGCGTTCTTGCTGGAAAGTCCTACCAGCATTACCAATCCCACCTGGCAGAAGACATCATTCTGTAAACCCCTTATCCACTGCGCTCCGAGCGCGCCCAGCAATGCCATAGGCACCGCCAGCAACACAATAAACGGCAGCACAAAGCTCTCATACTGCGCGGAGAGCGTGAGGTATACGACCAGCGTCCCCAGGCCGAAGAGGATGAGCGTAGTTCCGCCCGATTGCAGTTCTTCGAGTGATAACCCCGTCCAACTATAGGTAAATCCCTGGGGCATCTTCTTGGCCAGATCGTCCATGGCCGCGATCGCTTGACCGGAACTGTATCCGGGCGCAGCCGAACCATCGATTTCCGCCGACCGGAACAAGTTGTAGTGGCTGATCACCTGCGGCGTAGTCGTTTGAGTAACGCTTAGCAGATTGTCGAGCGGTATCATCGCGCCGCTGTCAGAGCGCACGTAAAACTGCTTGATGTCCTGCGCCGTGTTACGAAACTGCTTGTCCGCCTGCACGTACACGCGGTACGACCGATTATTAAAATCGAAATCGTTCACGTAGGATGAACCCATGTAAACGCCCAGGGTGTCGGTGATCTGAGACAGCGGTACATGCAGACTCTTGGCTTTCTCGCGGTCGATGGTGATCAGATATTGAGGATCGCTGGCGGTGAACGGGGTGTAGAGTCCAACCAGATCCTTGCGCGCGGCGGCCTGCCGGATCAGGTCGTGGGTCGTGTTCGAAAGTTGCTCAAGTGTATGCGAGGCCTGGTCCTGCACGACGAACTGGAAGCCGCCGAATTGCCCGAGACCGTTCACCGCGGGAGGAAGCGTGGCAAACACGATTGCTCCCGAAACCCCAAACAGCCGCGGACGAACGCGGTTCAAAATGGCCGTGGCGGTGTGCTCTTCGCCCTTGCGCTGCGAATATGGCTTTAGCGGAACGAAGATAATTCCCTGATTCGACGCGCTGCCCGAAAAACTGAAGCCGGCAACGGAAAACGTTCCCTCCGCCTCGGAGACATCGCTCAGCAGCTCCGATACCTGCTTCCCAATCGCCTCGGTGTATTCGAGAGATGCTCCCGACGGAGCCTGGATGACGATGATGAAGTATCCTTGATCTTCGTCAGGCACGAAGCCCCTCGGCACGCGCGTGAACACAAAATAAGTTAACCCCAGAGCGGCGAAAAACAGCACCACCATTACCAGCTTGTATTCCAGCACGTAATGCATCAAGTCACGATACCCACGCGTCAGGGCACCGACGCCGTCGTCAAACTTTCGCAGCCACCACCACTTTTGCCGGTGGGAGTCGCGCAGGAAAATTGCCGCCAGCACCGGAGCGAGGGTGAGCGCGTTGAAGGCGGAAATAGCAATGGAAAATGCGATGGTAAGCGCAAACTGGCGAAACAGAATGCCGGTCGTCCCGGGAAAGAATGCCACGGGAACAAATACGGCAACGAGCACCAGCGAGGTGGCGATGACGGCGCTGGTAATCTCGGCGGTGGCGGCGGCCGCCGCTTTGTGGGAGTCGTGTTCGCCCTCAGCGATATGGCGCTCAATGTTTTCGATCACGACGATAGCGTCATCGACGACCAGGCCGGTGGCGAGCGTGATGCCGAACAATGTCAGCGTGTTGATGGAGAAACCTAGTAATTTAACAAAGATGAAGGTGCCGATGAGAGAAACCGGAGTGGCGATGAAGTGAATCATGGTCGTCCTCCAGTCGCCGAGAAAGATAAAGATCACCAGGATGACCAGGAGGATCGCCGAACCTACCGTGAAGACTACGTCGCGAATCGACTCGCCCACCGCATCTGTGGTATCGAACGCTACCTTGTAGTGCATGCCGGGAGGAAAACCTTTCGACAGTCGGTCCAACTCGGCAATCGCCCTCCTATCTACATCGAGCGCGTTCGCGGTGGACAGTTGGGTGACGCCAATGCCAACCGCATCCTGTCCGTTGAATTGCAAGTCCGAGCTGTAGTCTTCCGCGCCTAATTCGGCCCGGCCCACATCCTTCAAGCGGACTAGGGTCCCGTCGGCATTGGCCTTGAGAATGATGTTGTCGAACTGGCTGGTTTCGCTGAGTCGCCCCACGGCTCGAACGCTCATCTGATATTGCTGCCCCACCGGGGCCGGCTGCTGTCCCACCTGTCCGGCTGCGATTTCGACGTTTTGTTCTGACAGCGCGTTCACTACGTCCGGCGCTGTCAACCCGCGTCCCGCCATCCGCACCGGATCCAGCCAGAGCCGCATGGAATATTTGCGCTCTCCGAAGATGAGGACGTCGGCCACGCCTGGAATGCGCTTCAGCGAATCCCGGACGTAAATGTCCAGATAGTTGCTCATGAACAACGTGGAGTATTTGTCGTTGTCCGAAATAATGGCAGCGCCGAATACGAAGTTCTGCGAGGTCTTGGCCGTTGTGATGCCGACCGCCTTCACCGCGGCGGGAATCCGTCCCTGGGCCGTGTTAACGCGATTCTGGATGTCCACTGTGGCCAAGTCCGGATCGCGGGTCAGATCAAAAGTGACAGTAATGCTGCTCGATCCGTCATTCCCGCTGGTGGAAGTCATGTACTTCATGCCCTCCGCCCCATTGATCTGCTGCTCCAGCGGGATCGTAACCGCGCTTTCCACGGTCTGGGCGCTGGCTCCCGTGTAGAAGCTGCTGACGCCTACTTGCGGCGGAGCCAGATTTGGAAATTGTGAGATTGGCAGGGTGGGAATCACGGCCGCGCCCCCCAGAATAATCAGCAGCGCGCAGACTGTGGCAAAAACCGGACGCTGGATAAAGAAATTAACGAACATAGAAGTTTTAGCTCTGCTATTTCGGATCAGAGCAATTAGCCGTTAGCAATTGGCGTTTTGGCCCGGGAGCATTCTCGCAGGTCATCACCCCGACACTCGATCGACCAAGTGCTAATTGCCAACTGCTGAATGCTGTGTCGCTGATCTGAACCCGAGGTCTAGCCTTGCGGAATCACCGGCGCTCCATCCTGCAGAAATTGCGTACCGGAAACGATCACCTTGTCGCCGGGCTTTAGGCCTTCTTGCACTTCATAATCGTTTCCCACTGTTTGACCGATCTTCAGCGGCTTTTGCCGTGCCACGTAGGAACCGCCGTTTTGTGGCTCGGCCACAAAAGCGAAATATTGGCCCGCCAGCCGCGATACGGCAAGGATGGGAACCTCCGGGCTTTGGTGGGTTCCCCAGACAAGGCGCGCTTGAATGAACTGCGACTGCCGCAAAGCGTCGTTGCTATTCGGAATTCGTGCCTTCACGAGGACGGTCTGGGTAGTGTTATCCACTTGTGGCGAAATGAAGCTAATGCGGCTATTGGCCAGCACCTTGCCGTCGCTATCGAGCACTTGCACCGGAAGATTCATCTTGAGCTGCGAGGAGTGTTCAATGGGCACATATACGTAGACCTCGAGGCCGCCAGGCTTGTCGACCGTAGTCAATTGGGTTGCGCTCGTGACTCGATCGCCCACTCGAACTGGAATATCGCCTACAATTCCGCTCCAGGGCGCTACTACCTTGTAATAATGGAGTTGTACTTGTTGTTCGTTGACCTGTGCATCCAGCGAGTCCATCTGCGCCTGGGCCGCGTCCAACGTGGATTTCGCCTGATCGAGATCCTGCTTGCTCACCACTCCCGCCGCATAGAGCCCCTGGGCGCGCTCGTACTGCTGCTTCGCCCAGCTTAAGTTCGCCTGCTGCGCCGCTCGGGAGCTTTCCTGGCTCTTAACCGTGGCCTGCTGTTTTAGGGGATCAATTTCCATAAGCGGTGCGCCGGCCTCCACCTTCTCGCCGGAGCGGACAAAGATCCGCGTGACCTGTCCCTCGACTTGCGGCATAATGACGGCCGAATCGCGCGACTTGAGCGTCGCGACATACTCGCTGGTATCGTTGACCGCGGTCGCGCGGGCCTCTTGCACCTTCACCGGCATTGCCCGCGCTCCCTCGGCGTGAGCGTTCGGCGAGGCATTGCCCGAGCACGCAAGTGTCATCCCGCTGGCCAAAAGGGCTAGAAAGAAGAGACTTTGCGTCGCATAAATCTTAATGATTCTGTTGGACATCTGAACTATGGTGATGACTTAGACGACGAAACAACCCCAAAGTTAGGCGTCCATCATAGGATTCCGCTGAACCTCTTGAGGACGCAATATAATCTAGCGCTCGCGGTGAAGAAAAAGGGAAACCCAAAGCGACCGGTTCCAAGTCACGGAAATTTTTGGCTTCCATTTCGCCTATGATAGTCACAACCTATAATCAGCATGTTCGGCTCCTTTCCTCCGAGCCTTCGGTTGGTTTGCGCCTCCAAAGTTTACTCGGGCCTGGGAGCCGACATTGTTATGCAATCATTTCACTCACCCTATGAGAGAGGATGTCAAGCGAAAACACTTCTCCACTCCTCTCTGTGAGACCTCGATCGGTGCTTGCATCCAGGCCCCTTCTTCTTCGTGGAGAGGATTTTGGTTTTAACGCGTGGAGCGCCACAGAGTACGACAGGGGATACGGATCGCAGTTGCTGGTCTCCCTTGAGTGGTTTCATGCAGCGGTCCCGACACCATTCCTTGCGAAGCTGCGCAAGCCAAACGTTGGCTTAAGTGCCAACCATCATCCTAGTGTGTCGAGTAGGGCTTGCGGCCCGCGAAAGCTCATGAAAATTACTCCGAGTCGAATGCAGAATAGGAGAGGCTCGGAGCGGCGAGATTGAAGTCTCAGTGGAGAAGTTAAGGCTGTCTATGTGTCTGATCCGGAGCGTGCGTGGTTAAGAGCGAATAATTGGGTGTTGTCTCTCCCCTCCTGTGAGAGCGGCGATAGCCTGTGACCCTGCTTAAGGAACTCGCAGCGCGCTCTCCGCTCCCGCCAGGAGGAGACGTTATGTCGTCCAGGATAGCGGGAATCGACGTACATAAAAAGATGCTGGCTGGGGTCGTGGCCGACGTTGAAGTTCAGGGGGAGTAAACGAAATCGAGTCCGCCCAAAGCTCCAAAGGACATGCTGCACAACCACGAATGAATCGACGATGGCTCCGGGCAGGATCGGCCGCAGGGGTCATTGTCATCATTGCAATAACCTTCGCGCTCGACCTTGGAGGATTGCAGCGCAGGCGGAGCGGCGCGAGCGGCAATCGCCCAATCCGGTCAATTGCCGTGCTTCCGTTCGCCAATGCTAGCGGAGATCCAAACCTCGAATATCTGGGAGATGGGATTGCAAGCACGGTGACAGCGAGCCTCTCGCAATTGAACGGGCTTCGCGTGATGGCGTGGGATTCCGTCTACGCTTTCAAGGGGCATCACGTGGACCCGCGCCAAGTCGGCCGCGAGTTGAACGTTTCGAGCGTTCTCGAAGGCAGCGTCGCGAAAGTCGGAGACACGCTCGAAGTGAACACGAATCTCGTCGACACAAGCGACGATGCCGAACTCTGGGGCAGCCATTACCGGGAAAAGGTGTCCAATATTTTTTCTCTCGAAGACAATATGTCGCAACAAATCGCACACGCCCTGCGATTGCGACTCACGGGAGAACAACAGGGTCGTCTGCTTGCCCATTCGACACAATGGACAACGGCTCATTGGGAAGCCGCGGCGGAGATGCCGACTCCGAAGAGGCTGTGCCTTGCCCCCCGGTTTTGAAGATCATACAGTGTGTTCTGATGGGTCATGAAAATTCTCTACTCTACCTGATCCTTCAACCGCTTACCAGAACTGAGTTCTGATGCATTTTGATCGACTCTGCGCCGTTCTGAACATGGAACCATCACGTTTTTATCACAGCCCGCAATGAGTTCCAGATCGCCCGTGATCTGACGGGAACGAAACTATCGGTAGACACAAACGGGAACCGGGTCGGGAGCTGTCCACGGAACGGTGCGCACTCGACAGGTTCCCGACTTACGTCTGCGGCATGTTGGCTAACGCCAGGCGTTCGCGTTTGCCTGGATCGTTCACCACCTCACATTCATCGTTGAAGATCATGGTGGCGTCGTGTGTTAGTTTCGTAAGCCGGCCAGTGAGGCAGATCCGCTTGGTTGGGAATGTCCGGGCCCTCGGGCTCGATACTTGATTCCTTCGCGCACCTGGTTTGTGCAGAGTAACGGCCGCACCTGTGTGGTGCGGCCGGAGGGGAAGCGTTACGGACTGGTTTAGTTCGAGGCGCCACGCCGCGTGGCGCCTCGAATTTCTCTTAGGTTAGAAGCGAACGCGAAGACCCACCTCGATCTGCCGGTTGCCGCCGGGCTGCTGTTGCGCCGAGCCGGGCAGCGTGCCCCAACCGCCGGGGTTGAAGAGCCCGCTACCGAATGCGCCCCCATTGTCGAGCCACTGATTGTGGTTCAGGAAATTGGCGAAGACGCCTTGCAGTTCGAGGCTAATGCTTTCCGCCACACGGATATTCTTCTTCACGCTCAAGTCCATGTTCCAGTACATCAGACCATTGAGAATGCCATAGCCGCCGTCCCTAGTATCCATGCCCAGAATCGGATTCCGGAAGTCGTTCACTGCAGCCGGCCCCGCTTTGAAGATATTCGGAAAAGCTCCGTCGGGCTGGCTGTAGACATGGCCACTTGTAATGGGGTTGATGGGTATGGCGTTTTCGTTGCCGAAGAAGTTGATGTTGTCCCCGGCGCCGAACTCCTGACCATCTCCGGTTGAGGTGAAGAGCTCGATTGGCGCCCCGCTGCCCGCAGTGAACACGGTACCGAACGTCCAGCCTCCCAGCAAACGTCCCATAACTCCGGACTGCCCTTTATAGAACGGCGGCTGGTAGACGATGAACATGTTATAGACGTACCTGCGGTCAAAGGCCTGTCTGCCGTACATCTCAGCCAAGTTGAACGGATCGTCAGGAGTGTATTCGCTGCTGGCCTGGACGACCGCACCAGTGCCCAAGGCCTTGGACCAGGTGAAGTTCGACTGCGCCGTAAAGCCTTTCCAGTCGGCCATCTTGAGGGAGACGAAGGCTCCGTTGTAGTTGCCGTAGCCTACGCTGGTATTAACAGCTACACCCGACGTGTTCTGGACGCCCAACGGCCCGCCCGCGGTGTTCATCATGGTGTTGCCGAAAACGAAGCCCTGGCCGAGACCGGCAGAGTTGAGCGGGCAACCAGTGCAACCCGCTCCACCATCCAAGTCGCTCCACAGGGACCAGACCTGGGCTGTGGCAAAATTGCCGCCTTCGCGCTTCACTACGGCGTCCGTGCAATTGGCGAACCCTGCGCAGTAGGCTGGATTCATTGCCTTCTCGAAGAACGGCTGCGGCGTGACCGCACCTGCACTCTTCGCGCATCCGCCACCAGCCAGCCCTGCAAAGCCGCCGCAATATTGCATCACCACATTGGCATAGGCATTGGAGAACGTCTGTCCACCCTTTGTCGTCATGTAAGGCACAGCATTGAGGTTGATGGGCTGGTATTCGTGAGTGATCCTGCGCCCGATGTAGCCTAGCTCCAATGTGACCTTCTTCGACAACTGGCGCTGAATCGTGAGGTCGAATGAGTCGATCTGGTTGGGACGGAAGTTCGGATCCAGGGCTTCGCCGGCGCCAGCCGAAATTGCATTGAGTCCGGGATAATCCGGTTGAGGCAGCGTCGCACTGGGTGTCGGGATCGGGGCAGTTAGGCCATTGACCCCAATGCGGAAGGCAGTGGACGGAGTACCTGCCGCTGCGCCGCAGACGCCGGCTGCTCCAGCAGCGAGGTTATTGAAACACTGTACAGGCTGGATGAGGCCGGTGCCTAACAGCGGCACCAATACCAGATCGACACCGTTCAAGCGGCCGTATTGGCGGCCATAACCAGCACGAATCACCGTATCTTCGTGGCCGAAGATCTTGCCGGCGACGGAGTCACTGTCGAAGTGAGGACTCCAGGCAGCGGCGATGCGCGGGCTGAATTCTCCGTAGAACGGATTGTAAGGGTATTTCAGTCCATTCCCGGTGTTGCCCACCAAAGCGAAACCAAGCTGCGGGTTATATACCTGTCCCAGCAGAGCCGCGCGCTTGCGCGCTGACAGGTAAGCCTCCGCCGAAACCGGTTGATCGGCTGTATCTACCAACTCAACCTGCTTGCCATTGGCTTCGACCGGCGGCATTTCCAGCGTCCAACCTAGTCCGTACGTCAGGGTGAAGGTTGGTTTCATGTGCCAGGTATCAGTGAAGTACACGTTGTAGTACGGAATGGTGCTCTGATCGAAGGCTGGAGTAAGAGGGGGATTCAAGGTCAGATTTGGACCCGTGCGGGTAAAGGCGACCTGCGAGACGGAAACAATGCCGAGGGCCGCCGCGGTAAGGGCGCCGCAGTTGGGGATATTGGTCGTCGCAGTGCAAATCCCCAGATCCGACCCCGAGGCGAGTCCCGATCCCGCGGCTCCCAGGCCAAGCTCATACACGGGCGCGTAGTTAATACCACCGCCGTTGTCGGTGCGTTGATGCCAGTTGAAGTTGTGCTGGTAGGTGCCACCAAACTGGAATAAGTGGTTGCCTTTCAGGAGGGACAGATCGTCGCGAAACATCTGATCGTGCCCATCCCAGAAACGAGTTCGGGTATTCTGAGTGTTCACGTTAAAAGGGCCGAGATCCTGGGGCTGACCGTTGACTTGGCCGCTGAACAATTCGAGCGCTCCGCCCAGTCCTGGCAGCTGCGGCGTATCTCCTGTCCTGCTATAAGCCCACCAGTTGCGCAGGAAGCTATAGTGAAAATCATTGGTGAGGTTCGAGCTGATGTTGGTGGTCAGGGCCGCAACCCACATCCATGCTTGTTCTGGAACATTCGATTGGGAAGCCGGAACGCCCAGAGTGTCGCCCTTAAAGAAGCCACCGATATCAACCTGGTTGGTGTCGTCCGACCTGATCTTGAAATAGTGATACGTCGACATGAAATGCCACTTGGACGAAAAATCGTGGTCGATGCGCGTAGCGATGAACTTGCTGGTTGTCGGGAGACTGACGTTGCCCGAGAATCCCTGAACGTTGACTCCGTCGCAGAGGCTCTGACAGGTCGCACCTGCCGTCGCTGGCGGTTCATACTTGTTCCATATCTGCGAAACTACAGGATTGAGTCCGATCCCAAGAGGATCAATTGTTTTCAGGTTGTACTGAGTGCCGGTGACGGGGTCCGTGATGATCCCGTTTCGCAGATTCACTGACGGGACGTCCCTCACGATGGTCTGAGAGTTAGGGAAGTTGAAACCCTCGTAGTTAAAGAACATGTAAGTCTTGCCGCCGAGAATCTCTTTCGGGATAATCGGTCCGCCAACTGCTCCGCCATAACGGTTGTAATGGAAGCTGGGAACCGGAATGATCGGGTTGGAGTGGTTGTTCTCCCAACTGTTGGATGACCAGTTATTGTCTTTGTAATATTCGTATCCCGTGCCATGCCAGGCGTTGGTTCCGCGCTTGGTTACAATCTTCACTTCCGCCCCGGCAGAGCTGTTGAAATCGGCAGTCTGGCCGGCGGTATTTACCTTGAACTCCTCGATGCTATCGGCCGGAGTAGGGATCACGCCGGTTGGACCAGCTACGGTTGCTCCAGTTGAAAGCGCGCTTCCCAATTGATTCTGAGATGCGACGCCGCCGGTCGGATCGCCGGCATAGCTGGTGGTGTAGACGTTCATGCTGCCGTCCATGTCGTTGCTGTTGTTGCCGCCATCCAGCGTGAAGTAGCTTTGGTCGAGAACGGCTCCGCCGACGGCGCCATCCGGGCCCACGCCGGGTTGCAGCTCGACGAAGGTGCTGACGTCGCGGCCAAGGCTAGGCAGCGAGTCGATGGCAACGCCTGTGATGGTGTTGCCGACGGTGGCGTTCAGGGTCTGCAGTTCATTGCCAACGGAAGTCACCTCCACAACAACATTCGATCCTCCAACCTGCAGAGATAGGTCGATCGTGAGGCTGGCCCCGACCTTTACTTCCTGGTTCTCAGTCTTGCTAGTTGTAAATCCCACTTTGCTGACTGCAATGCTGTAGATGCCCGGGTTAACGTCCACATAGATGTACCGCCCCGACGCGTTGGTGGTCGTGGTGCGTGCAGTATTGGTCCCGATGTCGGTCAGGGTTACCGCCGCGCCTGCTACCACCGCGCCGGTTGGATCAGTTACGGAGCCGGCCACTGTGCCGGTCGAGGTTGACTGCGCCCACGTGGGCAGAGCACTGCCCACACAAACCACCAACAACAGAACCAGAGCCAACTTCACGCTTCGGATGTGCATTGCTTCCTCCGACCAAAAGATTGAGGGTTGCGACTGACCGCGAGACACGGGCGAGACGCCAACCACTTGCACCACGTTGAGTGTTTGCAATTAGCGAACCAGAGTGTGGTCGTCGAGTTTTCAATCGGTTACATCAATGAGCAGATCTGCGGTTATGAAATGCGGGATGCCAACTGGACAGCTCCACAGCGTATCTGCCGCGCTTGAGATTGCATCTCTGGAAGACTGTCACTGCGTGCTGTAGGACTACATCAAACAGGAGATGCATTTCCAAAAGTCCAGATTTCCGGAGATTCCTTTCGAGCTTGACTCTGGTGATTCGAAGATGCATACTGGTTGGTATGTTACGAGTTAGAAACAGACCGAGACGCACCGGGGCCACCCCGCGCGATCCAGCGCGCACACGGGAGCGCTTATTGAGAGCCGCCTTTCAGGAAATGCACCGCTCAGGATTTCGGAGCGCTGACCTGGATGCCATCCTGGCGGCAGCGGGCGTCACCAAAGGCGCGCTGTACTACCACTTTGACAACAAGGAGGCCCTCGGCTATGCGGTGGTGGACGAGGTCATCGCGAGTAACCTTCACCAGAAGTGGGTGCAGCCTTTACGGAACGCCAAGAACCCCATCGACGTTCTGGTCCGCATTATTCGGTCCGAATCGCTGAAAAGAGAAGACGTTCAGCGTGGCTGCCCCTTGCTTAATTTGTCTCAAGAGATGTCAGGTCTTGATGAGGGATTCCGCAGAAGGACGGCAAAAGTTTATAAGCACTGGCACGACGCCATGGCGGACGCACTGCGCGAAGGACAGAAACGCGGGGTAGTGCGGAGTGATATTAACGCGAATGAAACGGCTACGTTCCTGATCGCGGCGTGGGAGGGGTACATCGTTTTAGGAAAGAATTCGCAGGATCCACGGACGATGCAATCCGGCCAAAGAAGGGTGAGCGGCCACATCGAGTCGCTACGCCCGGCACGCGGCCTGACTAAGGGGCGGCGGGTCAAAGCTGCCTAGCTAGTAGGGGTTTGGTCTGCTAAGTGCTCATAACGTCCATACCAGTATGTATGATTGTTTTTGATTCGGACGGGGAGGGATCAATGAAGCAAATGAACCAAAAGATAGTCAAAATGATCGCTTTGGGAGTCTTTGCGCTGGTCATCGTGCTCGGCGAGTGCTGGCAAGGGCAAGGTCAGGACTCCAAAGAACCCTATCCGAGCATGGCTCCGCTTGAGCAGTACCTTATGACGGATCGCAATGCTGAGATCGCCTTGGCACGAAGCGCGGCCCCGGAGGCAATCTCACGCGATGCCGATGTCCTCGTCCTTGGGCGGCATGGCTACGAAACCGCAGTCAAAGGCAAGGATGGTTTCGTGTGCGTCGTGGAGCGAGGATGGATGGGCCCATTCGCTGGTGAATTGTCTGCTAATTTTTGGAACCCTAAAATTCGAGGTCCGGTCTGCTTCAATCCGGCGGCTGCCCGCTCCATCCTGCCGATGACCTATAAAAGAACGGAGATGGCATTGGCCGGTCAATCCAAAGCTCAGATCTTCGAAGGCATGAAGGCATTCGTAAAGCAAGGGATGCCGCCCCTGGAGCCTGGAGCCATGTCCTACATGATGTCGAAAGAACAGTACCTCACCGATGACGACCACCACAACTGGATGGCTCACCTGATGTTTTACACTCCGCTCATGGACGGTGCCGTTTGGGGTGCAGATCTGTCCAACTCTCCCGTCATGCTGAATCCACAGTTCGGTGGCGCTCCGGAACCAATCGACGTATTCATGGTTCCCGCAGGCTGGTGGTCGGATGGAACCGCGGACCCAGTCAGGGTCAGGTAGGGACGTACCGCAAATGCGAGAGAATGGGCCGATGTTTCAAGCGTGGGGTGGCTCTCTTTGCCGGCTATGGTTCTTCTCTGCCGGTTGAGCAGCAAGTCCTGATAGTCGAAGCTGGTCAGCCAGTGGAGGGACGGCAGCCAACAGCAGCGAGAGCCTGAGGACGTCGAGGGAGCAGGATGAACTGGAAGTAGACGCCGATTGACGGCCGTTCAGGGTCACGATGGACTTCGGGCACAGGAGCAGTAACGCAACCGGCAATGGAGGTCTTTTGGATAACGGCGATCCGCATATTCGTGAAGTCGTACCCCAGACACGGACGCTTGCGATGGGGAAGTCTGCGCGGATTGCGATCAGAGCCACGGGGAGAATTCTCTTCATCGATGCGGCGGACGTTATCGCGGTGGAAGCCAAAGGAAACTATGTCTTGTTATTGCATACTTCAAGTTCGCACATGCTGCGAGAGTCTATCTCGACCATGGAGGAAAAGCTCAATCTGCACGGGTTTGTGCGAATTCATCGATCTGTGCTGGTGAACGCCGCATTGGTTGAAGAGATTCATCTATCGTCCACGGGCGAGTATGTGCTCCGCATGCGGGGAGGAAGGGAGTTTGCAGTCACTCGTACTTACAAGAAGAATCTGCAATTCCTGGCGCAGTTGTGGATCGGCATGGAGGGTTTTGCTTCCGAGTAGGAGCTGTTATCCGTCTTACTGTCCGCGCGGCAAAGGTCGCCGTATAGGTACAACCGAGTCAAGGGAGTCAAGCAACTTGGGTTTCGCTCTGGCAACTGGTTGAGCGCAGAACGGAGCTCCGAGGTGCCAGGCATGCTGGTGGCGATAGCATGAGGGCAAGCGTGACTATGCCATGCTGGCCTTCAGCCTTCCATACCGTGGCGAGAAGGCTTGTTCTTCTCCGGCTACCGCGAGTCGCAATAGTTCAGCGTCGGAGCGGGTCGAGAGCTCGTGGGGGATTTCCATGTCTCTTCAGGTTCGATGCAGTGACTTTCATATTGTCTTCGCTGCGAAGGGGAGAATAGTTCCAGAAAGTTTGTGGAAAAATGAGCCAGCGGGCGCAGACGCGAGAAACGCGAGGTCTCTCCACCTCGCGCTCTCGGCCGCTTCGCAGGCCAGAATCATCATCGCAGCCGCCTAATTCCCTGATGAGAGAAGAACTAGCCACGACGGACATGAATATCCGCTTCCTGGCTCCCTGCCAGTCGGATGCCACCGCGGAAGCAAAGATCATCAAAGTCGGCAGGACGCTGTGCCCGGTATCAGTTGAGGTTCGTGATGCGCAGCAGGTCCTGGTGGCCGTAGCACAAGTCACGTACATGAGGCTTCGGCAGCTGCAAGCGGTAAGTCGAAACGCATTCCAGGACGCGTACGAAAGTTGTGAACACAGAAAGACTTGAGTTGGAAGGCAAGTATATTCATCTCGAACTATTGGGACACCGACACATTGAAGGGCTGGCAGCAGCCTCAGCCGGGGATCCTTCCTTGTACCAGTGGAGTACCGTTCCTCAGGGCAAGATCGAAGTGATGCGCTATGTCGAGACGGCCTTGAGTTGGAAGGATGCGGGCACCGCCGCGACCTGGACCGTCGATGAAGGTCATGCCGAAGTCGATAATCTCTCGCTGATAGTCTCCGGCGTCGCGGATCCAAGCCCTCTGAGTTCTACCGCAGTCACGAGCTTGCGCTGAGCCAGAACTTCTGGTGTTTTATTCTTTACGGATGATTGTCACACTCGAGCATGGAGCGGTTAGGGAGTTGCGTCTGAATCGGCCACCGGTGAACGCATTGGTGCCTGAGTTGATCGCGGCACTTTTGCGCTCGGTGCAGAGGGCTCCGCGGGAAGGCAAGCGCGCGCTGGTGCTTTCAGGCTCACCGGGGATGTTCTCGGCCGGACTCGACGTGCCCGTTCTGCTCAAGCTCGATCGGCCGGCAATGGACGCGGTTTGGCGTGACTTTTATGGGTTGATGAACGCTCTTGCCTCCTCGCCCATTCCCATTGCTGTTGCTATCACAGGACACGCTCCAGCGGGCGGGACAGTGCTGGCGCTTTTCTGCGATTGGCGAGTCGCGGCGGAGGGGGATTCCAAGATTGGACTGAGCGAGGTGCAGGTGGGTTTGCCTCTACCGCCGGTGATTCTTTCAGCGTTACGCCGTCTCGTTGGTGCCCGTCCGGCAGAGCGGCTAGCGGTGAGCGGCCTGCTGGTATCGCCAAGTGACGCGGCGATCTTGGGGTTGGTGGACGAGGTGGTCCCTGCGGAGCAAGTCGTGGACCGGGCGATAAAGTGGTGCCAGGATCTGCTCGCACTTCCTCAGGCCGCGATGAACCTGACTCGTAGACAAGCCCGGGCCGATTTGGTCAGAGAGTTCGCACGAGATATTGATCACGAGTTGGCTGAGGTCGGTTCCTGGTGGTGGGATCAGGAGACACAAGCCGCCCTACACCGCATGGTGGAGCAGTTGGCGACGAAGAAGAAGTCATAGGCGAATAGTGGTAAAACAGCGCGATCTAGAAAGGCACAGTTTCTGAGATGCCTTCGAGGGTTTGCCCCGGCCGCTGGAGTACCATGTCGTTGCCGGAGCCGGCCAGCGATTTTGAACGCTTCCAATGAACTGGAAGTCGAAGAAATTATCGCGAACGAGCCCGCCACGTTGGAGCTGATCTTTGTAGCCGAAATACATCGTTGGTATCTGTTGTTCGACTCCAATCGTGGCCGCGCGTTGATCACCAAAAGCGACGGATGATCATTACAGCGGGAAGTCTGGAGCGTTATGAGAAGCTCTGCAGCGGATACAAAAGAGAACGTAGTTCGTACAAAGGGTGTTCAGGACCACGAAGCGGGAGTGTTTACGAAGTTGATCTTCTGGCGCGCGAAACGCCGCTATGGGCACGTCCCGCTCTCGACCCGCATTCGCGCCAATGATTCGAGGCTGCTTGCGTTAGCCGAGTTAATGAGCAGATATACGTCTGCCCGCGGAACTCTCCCGCCAAAGCTGAAAGAGCTGGTCCAACTCAAAGTCGCGGCGATGGTAGGCTGTCCGCTTTGAATCGACATTCATTCTGCCGTGAGCAGAAAAATCGGAATCACGGAAGAACAATTGAGTGATCTGTCGCGATTTGAAGACAGTGCACATTTCAGCAATGAAGAAAAACTGGTCTTGCGTCTGGCAGTAAGCCTTACGCGAACACCTTCGGATGTTTGCGATGAGCTTTATGGGGAGCTTAGAAAGCGTTTTTCTGAGCGTGAAGTGGTGGAATTAAATGCGGCTATCTGCTGGGAAAATTACCGAGCACGATTTAATCGCACGTTTGCCGTCGAATCTGAGGGGTTCTCAAAGGGCATGTTCTGTGCCCTGCCAGAGAGATGATTTAGACGCCGCGAGTAGCCAAGCTGAGGCGAATTCATTCGGCGTTTCGAATGCACGGAGCCATCGATCCCTGGCACGCTGAACCGCAATCGATTCGATGGCAGTCCGGCTTTTGAAGGCATGCCAAAAAGAAGACAAGAGGTGACTGAACCACGCAGGCGCTTCGCGGCGAAGCCGTTGGCAACGGCTCGAG
Source organism: uncultured Acidobacteriota bacterium (assembly GCA_963720155.1). Lineage (GTDB taxonomy): Bacteria > Acidobacteriota > Terriglobia > Terriglobales > Acidobacteriaceae > Sulfotelmatobacter. The sequence continues at coordinate 55,659 of CAVREP010000009.1, read as the reverse complement.
GACAGGAGCGTTATTTTGTCGATCTGAGTCACACCGTAGAAGACAGCATGATTAGCTACAAAAGCCTTCCTGCTCCTCGGATTTGCGATTTTTATGAGCCGAGAGGCGTCGAAAAAGTTCCGTGCGAAAGGGACAACATTCCAGATTGGAAAAATGGAGTGGTGTCCCGTTATGTGGAAGAAAGCGGCGTGAGGAATGTGTTCTTCGTGTTCCGAGACCAGGTGGTGACCCCGGCGCTAACCGGAACGATCCTGGCGGGGATCACACGCGACAGCGTGATCACACTCTTGCGCGATATGGGATTCCGCCTGAAGGAAGACCGCATTTCCATTGACGACGTGTTCAAGAATTACGAGCGTGGCGAACTTTTGGAATGTTTCGGAACAGGAACGGCAGCCACCGTATCGCATGTGCGCCGCCTTCGCTATAAGGATCAAACTCTAGAGTTGCCTCCTGTCGAACAGCGCAAAATAGGACTGGCGGTGCGGGAGAGGCTCATCGCGATCAGGACAGGGAAAGTACCAGATCCGTACGCTTGGGTTGAGGCGCTCTAGAACGAAACAGGAAAGGAACGAGAATTCAAATGCATTATCTTTTGTTCTACGAAGTTGGCGAGGATTATGTAACCAAGCGCACTGCGTTTCGGGAGGCGCACCTTGAGAAGGCCTGGAAAGCAAGCGAGCGAGGGGAGCTCCTGTTGGGTGGTGCGTTCGCGAACCCGGTCGATGGCGCCGTCTTGCTCTTCCAGGGAAATTCCCCCCAGGTAGCGGAGAAGTTTGCCGAGGCCGATCCCTATGTGACGAGTGGCGTGGTCAAGCAGTGGTATGTCCGGGAATGGACGACGGTCGCAGGAAAAGAGGCTGCTGCGCCCGTCAGGCCGAAGGCCGCGCCAACGACAAGCGGCAACCGTTAAGCAGCCGGTACATTGAAAAGACATCGTTTCAGCTAGCGAGGGAGCATGATCTTGCGAATGTGGCGAGCGCAATCAACTGTCGAAAAAGCTGACGAATACGTTCGGCACGCCACTACGAAGGTGTTTCCGGCGCTGCGCGCCATCGAAGGACATCGGGGAGCCTACCTGCTTCGCCACACGCTGGGCGATACGGTCGAACTTGTTGTGCTGACGCTTTGGGAATCGATGGACGCAGTACGAAAGTTCGCCGGCGCGGAACCGAATCGAGCCGTTGTCGAGCCAGACGCCCGAGCGGTTTTGACCTCCTTCGACGATTTCGTAACCCATTTCGATGTGATTCACCGGCCCGAAATGTAGCCGACCTCTCCCACAAGTGACGCGAAGGGCAGAGACATCGTTGGGTGTAACGATAAGCCTTTCGGGTCTCACCCCGTGGGGATGGTCGGTCATCCGGAGCCTGACCATAAAAGGGCTTCACGGAGATCGGCAGAGCGACTGGCATTCAGCAGCACTACTTCTCCGAAGCCGACTTCTGCCCCGTGATTCTAAGGGCAATCGCCAAGGATCCCACCATACGGCACCGTATTGACCGAGGCCTGGCGTCGGACTACAATACGGATCCGTATGGAAAAAGATCTGAATCGAGGCGACTGGTTGCAGGCCGCGCGGATGGCGTTGTTGAAAGGCGGAGTGGAGGCGGTGCGTGTTGAACAATTGGCGCGCACCCTGCATGTGACCAAGGGGAGCTTCTACTGGCATTTCAAAGACCGCGAAGAGTTGCTGGAAAGTCTGTTGCGCGAGTGGGAAGACGAATTCGTGCAGGACATCGTCCCGCGGTTGCAAGGGCGACGAGGCCGGGATGGGCTGCTGTTGTTGGTGCGGCTCATGGTGGAGCGGGCGCCACTCGGCGAAGCAGGAACCTTGCCCTCGGATGCGGCGGTGTTTGCCTGGGCCTCGGTGTCGCCGGAGATTGCACGGCGCGTCAATCGAGCCGAGAGCAAGAGGATCGGAGTGCTGAAGCGGATCATCGGGAGTACGGATCACACCGAGCTCTTGTATTTGGTGTGGCTGGGATTTGTGGCTAGAGGACAGCGAGTGCCCGGTTCGCGCAAGCGGTTCCCGCGGATTGCCCGAGCGATCCTGGAACTGTTCCCGCCAGAAGATCGAAAGAAACAAAAGCGTCCGAAGAAAGGGTGACGAGGAGGGAGTATGCGACGACGGACAGAGCGGGCCGGCGTAGGAATCTCTGCCGTGGGGCTTATCGCTTGGTTTCTTGTTGCCGTTTCGATCGCGCCAGTAAAGTCACAGTGCGAGGAGATGACCCCGGCGGGCATCCGCCGGGTAAGCTCGAACTACGTGAAGATGCGCGATGGAGTGGAGATCGCCGTGTCCCTCTATTTGCCTGCGGACTTGAAGGCAGGCGAGCGGGTTCCGGTGCTGATGCGAACCACGCGCTACTGGCGCGAGATGCAAGGGGGGTGGGCACTGAAGATGCTGACGGCTCTCCACCTGGTTCGTGCCGACGTTCTGCTGGACAGACAAGTGGTCTACTTCAACCAGCGGCAGTTCGCGGTGCTTCTGGTGGACGCACGCGGCAGTGGAGCGTCGGGCGGAGATCGCGCCATCGAGTACTCTCCCGCCGAAGTCGCGGACATGGGCGAGGTCGCGGCCTGGGCGGCGCAACAGTCGTGGTCAAACGGTCGCGTGGGTACTTTTGGAATTTCTTATGAGGCGAACACGGCGGAGCTTGCTGCGGTTCCAAACCAGCCCGCGATCCGGGCGGTTATGCCGCTCTACGACACATTTGATAACTGGGACAATCTGGGCGCGGGCGGGGTCAGGGATTACTCGTCCCTGCGCGAATGGAGCGACATCATTGCCGCTCTCGACCGCGATGACGTATGCGGTGGCCTGGAGGCGAAAGGGTGGCATTGCTGGATCGACCGGCAAGGGGTAAAGGGCGTGCGCCCCGTGGATGCGGACCCGCGCGGAAAGCATCTGGCGGAGTTAGTAAGTCAACGCCACAACCTGAATGTGGCTGAGGCCGTTGCCAAGCTGGAATTTCGCGACGACCAGGTGCCAACGAACGAAGGAGCGGTCGCCCTGGGAGACATCAGCCCGTCCGGATTGCGCGCGAAGATTGAATCGTCCAAGGTGCCCATGATGGTTTGGTGCGGGTGGCTCGACGGGGACGCTTGCGAAGGGGATTTGATCCGCTACCGGACCTTTTCGAACCCGCAGGTGTTGGTCATTGGTCCTCTGTCGCACGGCGGCGATTTCAACGTGGATCCGTTCGAGTCGAGACACACTCCGCCGGCCCCGCCGAGCGGGGAGCAGTTCAGGATGGAGACCGATTTCTTTGATCGGGTGCTGCGGAATAACACGCCCGAAACCATCGAATCCTCGATTCAGTACTACACCATGGGCGAGGCACAATGGCACACGACGAAGATTTGGCCGCCGCCGGGATTGTCCGCGGATCGGCTGTACTTTGGGGAACACAGTATGCTGACCGCGGCTGCACCTTCGGTCAGGAGCGCCAGTGATACATACACGGTGGACTTCACGGCCTCAACTGGCAAACGAACCCGCTGGCACACCGGAATCGGCGGAGGCGATGTCGTGTATCCAGACCGCGCGAAGGAAGATAAGAAACTGCTGGTCTATACCAGCGCCCCTTTGGAAAACGATTTGGAGGTTACGGGGTCACCGGTCCTTGCGCTCGCAATATCTTCCACCACGAGTGACGGAGCACTGCATGCATATCTGGAAGATGTCTCCCCGGAGGGTCGGGTGACATACGTTGACGAGGGCATACTGCGCGTGGTCGACCGGAAAGAGGTTGGCCCGAAGACCTTGCCCTACGAGCCCTTAGGACCGGCGCATAGTTTCCTGCGCAAAGATGCTGAGCCATTGACGCCGGGCGAGGCGGCAACGATACGCTTCTCGATGTACCCCACGTCGGTACTGCTGCGAAAAGGGCATCGGATTCGACTAGCGCTGGCGGGAGCCGACGCCAGTTTGTTTGATCGATACCCGGCGGAAGGAGCGCCCACGTTGACGGTGTATCGCGAAGCGCAGCGTGCGTCCTATGTAGACCTGCCTGCGAAGAACCGGGTTCCGTAGATCCCCAGTGACGAAGGACGTCCCGCGAGAGTGTCGGCAACTAAAGAAACTACCCCAGAAACGGGCTTGGAGGAGATGAGTAGCGATCTCCTCGAAGCCGACTTCTGTCCCGAAACAACTAGATCATTTTGGCTAAACTGTCATAGGCTGTCGTCGAACGTACCGTGGTATTGGAGTCCGATTGCGCTCGTACACCGTGCCAGTCACACTTACGAATTTTTCGGAAGCGCTCAAGACTGGCCCATGCGACAGCGCTGGAGGCCCTCGATGCTAAAAGCCAGCCCGGTCAATGCCCTCAAAGGCGGCCGGGCGGTATGCTACCACCCGGTCTGGAGTCCAAAATGGAAATCCCGGTTCAAAACCCAACTTCGTCATGCTAAACCATTAAATCTAAACGGACGGAAAGGGTAATGACGAGAACTCTGGAGTGAACATGACCGAGGCCGAAAAGGATGCAGTTGCGGCAGAGCCAATCACCGACGAGCAGGTAGCGCAATGGCGCAAGGACACGCCGGGCTGCGCCAATCGGATCCATCTCAATAACGCGGGCTCCGGGCTGATGCCGCAAGCCGTGCTGAACGCTATCACCGGCCACTTGAATCGCGAAGCCAACTTTGGCGGCTACGAAAGCGCGGATGAAGCCGCACCCGCGATTGCCGAAAGTTATGCAAGCGTGGCCCGCCTGATTGGGGCGCAGACACGCAACATTGCCGTCGTGGAGAATTCGACGGTGGCGTTCTTTCAGGCGCTTTCTGCATTCGATTTTCAGCCGGGCGACGTAATCGTTACCACGCGCACGGATCACATATCGAATCAACTCGCTTACCTGTCGTTGGCCCAGCGCCGCGGTGTTCAGGTGGCGCGCGCTGCCGACCTGCCAAGCGGAGGCGCAGACCCGCAATCCGTACGCGAGTTGCTGCGCAAGCCTCGTGTACGCCTACTTGCTGTCACATGGGTGCCGGCGAATTCGGGATTGATACAGCCGGTGGAGACGCTCGGAGAAATTGCGGAATCCGCCGGAGTGCCGTACCTGATCGATGGGTGCCAGGCTGCTGGAGAAATACCCGTGGATGTCGCGAAACTTCGCTGCGATTTCCTTTCGGCTGCCGCGCGAAAATTCTTGCGAGGGCCACGAGGATTAGGTTTCCTGTACGTTTCGGATCGCGCTCTAAAACGCGGGGACTACCCCCTCTATATCGACATGCGGGGCGCAAGTTGGGTTTCTCCGAATTCATTTGAGCCGGCGCCGGACGCGCGGCGTTTCGAGAACTGGGAATTTCCTTACAGCCTGGTGGTTGGACTGGGCGAAGCCGCGCGGTACGCAACGGCGGCCGGCGTCGAACGTTGCGGGCGGCGTGCGCGAGAACTCGCCGCAAAGCTTCGAAGCAAATTGAGGCAGGTGCCTGGGTTCCGCGTACTCGATCGAGGACACGAACTGGCCGCCATCGTAGCCGTAGAGATCAAAGCCTGGCACGCGCCCGATGTAGTTAGCATTTTGCGGCAGCAGGGAATCAATACATCCGCCGCGCCGCGCGCAAATGCAGTGATCGATATGGACGAGAAAGGCGCCGCGTCCGCTGTGCGCTTTTCGCCCCACTATTACAACACCGAGGCCGAGATCGACGCCGCTGTCGAAGCAGCGAAGGCGTTACCCGCAAAAGCAAAGCACTCGTGATGGCCAAGCTGAGGGTTGGGCGTGAGGTCAAGCCGCGCACTTCTCGCCACCCACGGGTAATGGCATTCCTGCTTGGGACTGCGCTGGAGCACCAGGAGCATGCGGTTGCGTGGAAGGTTCGCGGGGGCTGGACCGCGGTCAAACTCCGGGCGTGCGAGCTGGGGAAGGGGACTCAAGCGCCGTTCCCTTCCCCAGACCCCATCCCTGCTGAAGAAAATCAGTGAGACGAATCGATGAATGCCAAATGTGCCAACGATAGATTGTCTCAATGGAAGGGTTGAGAAAACGAAACTACAGCAGGTGTGCCAACATAGTTTGTCTCGCAGTTCCTTTCTCTTCAAAGTGTGCCCATTGCGAGTGTCTCATTTGATGGGTTCAGTCCATTACAGAAGCCGAACCTGCGCGGTTTTCATAATTCCTCGCGGGCCACTTCGCCTTCTTTCGTTTCAAGTCGGCCGATGGTGGCACGGAGCCAGGCACCAAGCGCTTCCTCAATCTCCTGCTGCGTCCCCGTACGATACAAAGAGTCGAGAGTCTCTCCGCTCGGCGACAGCGGGATATGAGTGCAAGGAGTTTGTTCCGTCCGCGCGTTCTCCGGGACGAATTGCATCAGCAGGCATTCGCTGCACGGTTCGCGATCTTTGGAGTTAAAGTTCATGCAGGTGGGGGAATCCTCGAAAACAAGCCGTGCCCGCCAGGATTCGCGCGGCAATCGTCCGTAACCGCCTTGTTCAAGAAACTCCAGTTCGAACTTCAGTACGTCTAGCAGGTTGCGATTATCCTTCGGCATAGACTCACCCTCACTATTATTGTGGTCCTGCGAATAAGGTGACGCCGTGACCGGTATCACAGTCTGCCGTGAGGGCCATCACACAGCTCCCGTTGCCTGGCCGGAGGATCGGAACCCTATCAGGAAAGTGTTCAGTATTGAACAGCGTGCGAATCGCGGTAGCCTTTTCTGCTATCCAGTGGTTGCGTGAGAGATATCTGAGGCACACCTCCTTTAGCGGTTCCATCAATATCCGGCAAGAATCCAATGGCGACTCACAAACCCAGTACGTGGGACACAACCAGAACTACGGGCTGACCGCGTCGCTGGCGCCCCGCGAACGCTTCGGCCTGGATCTCGCGTAGAACTTCAACAGCGTAATCCAGAATGCCATCATCTGCTTCAATGACACGCCGCCGACGGGAGTGATCCTACCCTTCGTGGCCAATGCCGATAACAACAATTGCGCGGGAAATGATACGGCCAATAACCTGATGGCCAACTCGTATTATACGAATCACACTAATTTCGGAATGACTACCGTCAGGTTCAAGCCCGCGAAGCGAGTGCTGGCCAACGTCGGCTACAGCATCACCAGCGTTGACGGCAGCGTGCCCCAGTTCAACATTCTGCAGCCTCTCGGCACCGTGCAGTATAAGTATCAGCAGCCTGTAGCCAACCTGAGCGTGACTCTTGGCCATAAGTGGGCTTACAACATGGGATGGAATTATTACCAGTACGGTGAAGGTTCATTCGTCGGCCCGACGACGCTATTTTCACGCCAACTCGCTGACCGAGTCTCTGCGTTATGCGTTCTGACTCGACCTTCAGTACGTCCAGCAGGTTTCGATTATCGCTCGGCTCAGACTCACCCTCCCCGTTAGTATGGTCCCAGGTGTGAGCGACGGAGGCCAACATCACAGGTTACCGTGAGGAGCGTCACGCTGTCGCGCGAATCAATTCTACCGACTAGTTTCTGAGCGGACTCTCATAACAGGGAGCAGTGACCTGGGTCACAGAACCTCATCTCTCAAAAAGTTCAATCTTGCAACATGTTTGGATGTATTCTCGTTGCGATGTTGCAACCAGATTTCGCCTGGAGCTTTAAGGGTATGAAAATTGACTTCAAAGTGTTTACTCTTGCAACAGCATTAGCTGTTGTTCTAAGCCTTTCGTTACCGGCGGGCGCACAAGACGCATCAGCTCTCTTCAAATCAAAATGTGCCGGCTGCCATGCGGCTGACGGTACCGGGTCGGCAATGGGCAAGAAGATGGGCGCTCACGACTTTACAACCGACGAAGTGCAGAAAATGTCGGACGCGGAACTCACGGATATCATCACGAACGGCAAGAACAAGATGCCGAAGTATGGGTCTCTAAAGCCGGAAGAAATTAAGGGACTGGTGGCTTACATCCGCACGCTGAAGAAATAGTCCCCCGTTACTGTTAGCGACGTTCTTCAAGAGATTGTTACAGGCGGCACATTGCCCGCGGCACGGATGGAGTGTGCTCGCGCCGTGGACCATGAGAACTTAAGAGTTTAAGACACTAAAGAGAGTGGCGGTTCCAACTGAATATGCGAGAGCGCATCCGAGACTGGTCGCAGCCAATCTATTTCCTGGGGCAGAATTCCATCACGCTCTCGGGTGCGGTAATCACGACGAGCACCGCACTCACCACGATTGCCTTCTGGTTCTATGACGTCTTCATGCCGGGGCCGCCGCATCCCTATATCGGCCTTTTGGTCTTCCTGATTCTTCCAGGAATTTTTGTCCTGGGTCTGCTGCTGATTCCACTTGGCATCTGGCTCAGGCGGCGGAGTCTGCGCGGGAGCGGGAAGTTGCCGGATGTCTACCCCGCCATCGATCTGCGCCTGCCTGTGGTCCGGCGCACTTTTGAATGGGTCGCTTTCGCGACCGTGCTCAACCTTCTCATTCTTGGTACAGCCTCCTACCGCGGCGTGGAGTACATGGATTCGACGAGTTTCTGCGGGACGACTTGTCACACCGTAATGGCTCCCGAGTATTCAGCCTATCAAAATTCTCCGCACTCGCGCGTGGCTTGTGTCGAGTGCCATATCGGGCCAGGAGCAGGGTGGTTTGTGAGATCAAAGCTTTCGGGCCTGCGGCAGGTTGCCGCGGTAACCTTCCACACCTATTCGCGGCCCATCCCTTCCCCGGTAAAGTACCTTCGCCCGGCCCGCGAAACCTGTGAGCAGTGTCACTGGCCGCAGCGCTTTATCGGCGACAAGTTCCTGGTGAACACCAGCTACAAGGAAGATGAGAAAAACACGCCGCAGACAGACGTCTTGCTACTAAAAGTAGGTGGGCGCACGTGGCAAGGTTCCGTCGGCATCCATGGGCACCACCTCGCCGATAACGCGCGCATCCGCTACATTTCAACCGATCAGGAGCGCCAGACCATCCCCGTCGTGGATTACACCGACGATCAGGGAAAGACAACCGAATTCATTTCCACTGACGCAAAGCCAACCCAACAGCAGTTGGACAAGGGAGAACACCGCACCATGGATTGCGTGGATTGCCATAACCGGCCCACGCACGAATTCGACTTGCCCGAAAACGCAGTGGACAAGCAAATGTCTCTCGGGCACATCAGCCCAGACCTCCCCTATATCCGGAAGAAGGCGGTTGAGGTTCTCAAAGTTAATTATCCAACCCGCGACGTAGCGCGGCAGAGCGTCGTCGCCGAGCTGAACACCTTTTATCGCACGAATTACCCGCAGATCTATCAGACACGGCGAACGCTGGTGCAGCAAGCCGGCGATGAGGTAGCGGCGATCTATCTCCGCAACATCTTCCCTGACATGCGTGTGACCTGGGGTGTTCATCCGAACAATCTTGGGCACAACGATTCGCCCGGCTGTTTCCGCTGCCATGACGGCAGCCATACGAGTGCCGACGGCCACACCATCACCAATGACTGTTCAGCGTGCCATCAGGTTCTGGCGGCGGGTGAAGAAAATCCCAAGGTGCTGACCGACCTGGGAATGAAGTGAGCATCGGGACCATACCGAATCCGGGAACCCCCGAAATTTGTAACTGCAACCTCGGTCACTGACTAGGGCTGACTAAGAAGTTCGCCGGTGCCCGCCGGTATTCCCCAAGTTGCTCGGTTGTTCTCTGGTGCAGCTCTTCGTTCGCCCTGCGCAGCTCTTCTGCGATTCTCTTGCGATCGCTGATGTCGCGGATCGCGCTCAGCACGAACGCGCCTTTCTCGGTGGAGACGGGACTGAGACTGATTTCTACCGGGAATTCCGAACCATTGCACCGTCTTCCATAGAGATCCAGCTCTGCTCCCATGCGCCGCGTCTTCGGTTTCTTTGCGAAGTTCTCACGGTGATGGTGGTGCTTGCCGCGATAGCTCTCTGGGACAAGCATTTCGACTTTCTGGCCGATCAACTCAGCGCGTTCATAGCCAAACAGCTCTTGCGCTTGTGAATTGACTTGAACGATGATTCCGTTGCGGTCGACTGCTACGATGGCATCCGGAAGGGTCTCCAGGAGATCTGTGGAAAGGAGGACCCCAGCCATGGTTTTGGCCGAGGATGAGGGTTTGGCTCGCTTATGCTCAGGGGAACGTGGCGCCATACACTCCGTTGTTCGAACTATCGGTCCTAAATTTATGTCGGAACCGGCTTGTCTGTAAAGGACCTCCGGTAGGTGATATGGTCACAGGCAGTCGTGACGCCGGTCACCGTAACACCCTGCCTCTGCAAGAATGTTGAGACCATGGCCGCGCGCCTGGGTTAATAGGCATTCGCATCGAGTTAAGTTCCAGACGATGACCGTTTCACCATGTCGTGAACATGCGCACGGGGTATACAATTGCTGCCGTTTTCTAGTTTGAAAAGAGGGAACTCTAAATGAAGGGTAATCCGAAAGTAATCAAAGAATTGAACGATGCTCTGCGGGAAGAGCTGACCGCGATCAACCAGTATTTTCTGCATGCGGAAATGTGCGAAAACTGGGGCTACAAGAAGCTCGCCGACTACATCAAGAAACAATCCATCGATGAGATGAAGCACGCCGAAGTGCTGATCGAAAGGGTATTGTTTCTCGACGGTACCCCTTCCATGGAACCCCTAAAGCTGACCGTTGGCGGAACCGTGCGCCATATGATTGAGAGCGACCTGGCCCTTGAGCTGGGTGCGGTGAAGCAGTACAACGCTGCGGTGCAGATCGCCACACAGGAGAAGGACAACGGTAGCCGCGATCTGCTGGTCAAGCTGCTCAAAGATGAAGAGGAGCATGTGGACTGGCTTGAGGCTCAACTTCACCAGATCAAAGAAGTGGGCTACGAACGCTATCTTTCCTTGCAGACCGGCAGCTTCGAAGAGAAGTAGTAATCACCGGTCCCACACGCTCTCGCCAGAGTCGTCGTAAGGGACGTGAAGCACCATCTCCATCAGGCGTCGCATACGTTCTTTTCCCCCTGGGCAAAGTGTCGTGATGATCTTGTGATCCCCAAGACCTGCGGTAAATGGCTCAAGAGGTAAAGACAACTTTCCCGAATACACGCCAAGGCTGCTAAGAGTGCCCCCAGGCCGAAGAACCCGGAGAGCGGTTTCAAACGTGCCCTGTGTGCCTAAGGCTTCAATCGCCACGTCCACGCCGCTGCCACCCGTGAGGCGAAGGATTTCCGACACCACATCGCACTCTTTGAAATTGAGCACGACGTCGGCACCCAACCGCTTCGCCATCGCGGCTCGCACGGGATCGCACTCGACCCCGATAATGAAACTCGCTCCTTTAAGCCGGGCGCCCGCCGTCGCACAGAGCCCGATCGGTCCCTGAGCGAAGACTGCAGCGGTGTCGCCGATCTTCAACTCGGCGCTTTCCGCTGCGGAAATGCCCGTCGAGGCGATGTCAGCCAAAAGGACCACCTGTTCATCCTTGAGTTCATTTGGAATCTTTGCCAGGTTCGCTTGCGCGTTTGGCACGAGTAGATATTCCGCCTGCGCGCCGTGAATGGTGTTGCCAAATTTCCAGCCACCAATCGGGCCACCGCACTGCGACCACTGGCCGCTCGGGCAGCTGCCGCACTGACCACACGGCGTAATGGCGCCCACCAGCACGCGGTCGCCGACCTTGTAGCCAATCACACCTTCGCCCAGTTCGTGGATCACGCCGACTGGCTCATGTCCAATGACAAGGCCCGGCCGGACTTTGTATTCCCCCCTCACAATGTGAATGTCCGTTCCGCAAATCGTTGTCAGTGTCACCCGAAGTACGGCTTCTCCGACGCCCGCTCTTGGAACGGGCACGCTTTCGATCGCAATTTGGTTTGGTCCCTGAAATACGAGCGCCCGCATCGTGCCCGTGGATCTTGACTGGCGCTCCAACAGTTGTGGTGTCATGGTCGCCATTTCCGCCTCCTGCTTCCACGCCGTCTCAGTCAACCTATGTTCTCTTTCAGTCCGGGGTGGAAACTCCTGTGCGAAGTTTGCTCCCATTGCAATAACGCCGCGATGCTCTCGCTCACTGCGACATGTGATGTGGATCACAATCGGGCAATGTTTGGGAGCGCAGTCTGCACCACTCACTACACGTGATCAAGATCACCAAAAGCGGTGACTCCAAGCATCGTCTCAAGAGCCTTCTGAGAGCACAATCTATTGCGCACAGGAGTTATGGAAGTTGTGCAAATGCAGTCACCGTGAGCGTGGAGGTGCATTATGAAAACCTTGGAAACCAGCCAGCGGATCGCACTCAAGAACATATTGTTTGCAACCGATTTTTCTCCTTATTCCAATGCGGCATTACCTTATGCATTGGCGGTCACTCGTCAGTACGGTGCGAGGTTGTTCGGTGCCCACATTGTGCCTTCGGAAGATTACCTCTTCACTGCGCCGGAAACCTGGCCGGCTCATATTCAACAAGAGGAACAATTGCAGGAAGAAGTGGCAGCGCGTCTTGACGAACAGCTTCGAGGAGTGCAGCACGAGGTACTCTTCGGTGTAGGCGATGTCTGGAAGGTGCTCTCCCGGCTTATCGGCGAACATGACATTGATCTGATTGTGGTTGGCACGCATGGCCGTACGGGCGCCCGGAAGTTGTTGATGGGTTCCATCGCCGAGAAGATATTCCGGCAGGCTGCCTGTCCTTTCTACCGGGCGACTGCCTCGGATCGTTCGTTCATACATTGAGCGAAATCTTCGGGCCCGAATATTTGCCGAATTTCGGTCTCGCCCTCCCATCCCGGCCAATATTTCCTGTGAAGTTCCATGAAGCGCACAGCACCGTCGATCGCCTCCTGCTTCGACTTCAATTCAAGCTGCGCAAAGCCGCCGACAATTTCCTTAGCCTCAGTGAAAGGGCCGTCGGTCACAGTCAGTTTGCCGTTGGCGACCCGGACGCGGGTGCTCTGCACGGTTGGGGCAAGGCCGCCGTTCCCCCGCATTGTGCCGTCCTTGACCGCCTCTTCGCTGAGAATCGCAATGGCGTCCATGAGTTCCTTGGGCGGCGGGCCCTGGTTCTCGGCATGCTTGACTAACATCATGAATTTCATCGTCATATCTCCTTTTGATTCTTAGTTTGTGGCTGGGTTTTCCGAACCGCTTTCGATTGTCGGAACCTGGCCTTCATTTACTCATCGAATGACGGGCGGTGAAATCGACATTAACGAAAGTTTTTGTCGATCAAGCAGCGCACCAGCCCAAATAGCCACCTGCGGTCTAAGCGCCTCACGATACTTTGCGCCCGGGCTGACCCTGCAACTCGGAAAACCCAGTCACAGCTTTTTGGACATCGGCTGGGAATTCCGACATTTCCATCACTTGGCGAAGCTCGATCACTTCGTTGTCGGAAGCGGGGCAACGCGACGCCCATTCCACCGCCTCTTCCTTCGATTTGACCTGAATCATCCAGTAGCCGCCGATAACCTCCTTCGCCTCGGTGAAGGGCCCATCGGTCACCTTGGGCTTGCCGCCGGAGAAGGTGACTCGCGCCCCCATCGAGGGCGGGTGTAGGCCATCGAGCGCCAGTAGCACTCCGGCCTTTTGCAGGGCTTCGTTATATTTCATCATGGCGGCAACGGCTTTGGCGTCCGGCATTGCGCCGGGCTGCGCTTTCTCGTATCCCTTGGGCATCATCAACATCATGAATCGCATCGCAATCGTCTCCTTCTTCTCTTGGGTTTGGAGGCGGGTTCGCGGATTGTGGCGACCTGTCGAACCTCGGCTCCCTACTCTGACGTCGAACGATCGCCAGTCAGATCGACAAGTCCACAATCTTTTTCAGGACCGTGGAGCTTGCTGACGATTCCGGCTCATTTCTTGGAACGGTCATCCGGCCGAGCGACCTGAACGCCCAGCACCGATGCCCCGGGCTCACGGACTTCTCCGCACGTCGGCCGGCACTGTGGCCAACGCTTGCGCGCAAGCTGTAGATGCGGCAAGAAGGCTGTCCGTCCGGACAGCAGAAGGAGCGTCTTTCCCGGTGACTGAACATTTGCAGTTGTCCTTCAGCATTCGCTGCTTCGCTTGCTCGACCGACCATGGCGCCATTGCGGCTGCAGGGTGCAGCAGATGGAACATGTCCCGGACGGAGCAGAATTCAAAGACACGATCCAACGTGGTCAGCTCAAGTACGTGCTCGACCTGGTTCATGACACTCATCAGCCGAAATCTGATTGCATGAGAATAAGCCCATTCCCGTAGACCCAGCAAGACACCCAAACCGCCCGCATCGATGCGGTCAACCTGCGCCAAATCAAGGACCAGCATTCTAGTGTGTGTCTGGCTAAGCACCGAGTTGCGCAAAATCGTGTAGGCGTCGCCCATTACAATTCGCCCCTTACACCGTAGAACGGTACTATCTCCCAATTTCTGAACGGTCACATTCAACATGAATACCTCCTTGGCTCATTCCTGAAGGCTCTACTTACATGTCGAACGAGGGGTGGCGAGATCGACAGATTCTGCATCTCTTTTTCGGGAAGTATTTGCGCGACCTCTAAACGATGGATGTCCGGTTCTGCGAAGGCAGGAACCACCGCCGAGAAGCAACAGGTGCGAGCTGTGGATGCTGACGAGTACGGTTGTGCGCGCCCCTCCGAGGCGCGCGTCAGAAGGTCTGTGTTTCCCCTTGACAAGGACTTACAACGCGGTGCGCATGACTCAGATGGTCCGCACTTCGTCCGGAGGATCCCATAGCCTGCCTTCTTCACACGCCCCAAGAGGCTTGTCTAGCCAGCCTTCTGGTTTCTACCTAGCCATCTGGCGGATGCGCCTTCTGTTGCTATCCCCGATCCTGGTCTCACGCTTCAGGAGAGGGGTTTGACAGACATGGCCAATTCAATACTAGAGACAATTTCAAGCGAATTTGCATCTGCCGCGGAGAAGGTAGGCAGTTGCGTGGTTGCCGTCCATGCCCGACGCTGGATGCCGACCAGTGGCATCGAATGGAAGAGGGGTGTGGTTGTTACGGTTCATCATGGCGTGCGGCGCGACGAAGACATCAAAGTGCTGCTCGGTGCTGGTCGCGCAGTTTCCGCGAAACTGGCAGGACGGGATCCCAGTACAGACATAGCCGTACTAAAGATCGAGGAAGAATCCTCCAGCGCTCCCAAACTCGGCGACTCGACAAGCTTGAGGCTCGGCCATCTTGTCCTCGCGCTCGGTCGCACGCGGCGCGGGGATCTAGTAGCAAGCAGTGGGATCATTGGCGGCATCAGCGGCGAGTGGAGAAACCAACGTGGTGGACAACTCGATCAGCACATCCGGCTCGACCTCGCCCTGTATCCGGGATTTTCCGGCGGACCGCTGCTTAATGCCAGAGGCGAGGTGGTTGGCATTAATACGCGGGGCCTGGCCCACGGACGAACCGTGACGGTGCCGGTGGCCACCGTCAATCGCGTTGTCGAAGAGCTCCTCGAAAAAGGGCATATCGCTCGGCCCTATTTGGGCATTGCTATGCAGCCGGTGGGAATTCCGGACAATATGCGCTCGAAGCTGCCTGCTGAAACCCGAGTCGGGCTGCTCGTCATGCACGTCGAAAATGGTGCACCCGCAGAAAAGGCTGGAGTGCTGTTGGGAGACGTTCTTTTCGAAGTAAACGGGAAGACAGTCGAACACGTGGATACGATCCAAGACTCGCTTGCTGCAGCAAAAATTGGTGATGTTCTGCAGATCAGAGTGATTCGTGGCGGAGAGATCAAACCGCTTTCAATCAATTTGGTGGAGAGGTCGCGATAACGAATGTCAAAGCGAAGCGGCGGAGGGGCGATCCGAATCGCGGTGGCGACGACCTCCGCCGTCCGGCGGGCGGGGCTCGAAAGCATTGTCCGCAGCCACCCTGACTTCCAGCTGGCGGGAAGTTTTGGGACGGTCGCGAGCCTGCAGTCATTTGCCCGGAACACCGAACCGGATGTAATTGTCATCGACTCCGATTCGATCCACGATTTACTACTTGAGCCGACATCGGACACCACGATTGTTCTGCTCACGGACGTCAGCGACGCGCGGTCGATCTCGCGCTTGTTGCGCACCGGAGTGCGTGCGATTCTGTCCAGAGAGAGCGACCCAGACCACGTTCTCGCCGCCATTTACGCCGCCTATGATGGACTGGTTTTGCTCAGCACACCGATCGCAGAGAGCTTGGCCGCCGTCTATGGCGACCAGCCGCTGGAGGTTGAGGATGAATTGTCCGAAGAGATCACTTCTCGCGAAGCCGTAGTACTTAGAATGTTAGCGGAGGGACTCCTGAACAAAGACATCGCGGCTCGTCTCGGTATCTCCGAGCATACGGTCAAGTTCCACATCAGCTCGATTCTCGACAAACTGGGAGCTTCCACCCGCACCGAAGCGGTTACCCTGGGAATCCGGCGCGGGCTCATTCCGATCTAAACTGTTTGGCCTTCAGGCGTACTCCGTCCCATCACCAACGTCCCGATTGCCCGTCAGAACGAAGCCGCTGGCGCGGCGGACGCTGCCGCGTGCATAGGTGCAAGCGTATCTGCGCTTGAAAGAAGAACAGCCGCGGCGTACCATCACCGGGGTGAACGCCGGGAGCAGTACATTGACGAGCATCAATAACCAAGCTTTTCGCGCAACTCCCTTCTTTGCAATGACTTCCAGCTCCAAATCGATTGAATTCCCATAGACCGCGTCCGCCGCAAACACAAGCGGCTTCCTTCTAACGGTTTTATCAAAAGCGCGCAGAGCATTGTCGTCACACGCACTCGTTCTCGCGTGCGCGCTTCCGATAAAACACTAGCGTCACTCGGGACGAATCTGAGGTTCAGCAACCTAGCCCCTCGTCTCGGCGCGATCACCGAGGCGCTGCAAACTTAAGATGTGAAGTTCACGCAATCGATATTCGCTTTCCTGCTTCACGGACGGTTGAACGCAACCAAGTATGGGCCGCGTCTGTGTTCATTCTCGGATGCCACGACATTAGATACTTGAACGTTCCGAGTACCGCGGGTGCCTTCAGGATCTTTACGGCGGGATTGGATGCCTCTGCCATGCGCCGAGGTACAGTCGCGATAAGGTTCGTGCCGAAAAGACTCCGCATCGCCGCTGTGTGATAGGGCACCCAGAGGGGGCAGCGGCGTTTGGCGCCGATCGCGGCCAATCTCTTTTCAGGGATCGTCTGGATTCCTCCCAGAATGCTGATTCCGATGTGATCTGCGGCGAGGTACTGCTTGAGCGTCAATGCTCGCGAAAAGCGGCTCTCCTTCGCCACAATGCAAACAAAGTCAACCTCGAAAATAACCTCCTTCGCAAGGTGCGTCGGAGCGTAGCCGTCATCGGCGACCAGCACCATGTCCAGTCTTCCCTTTTCCATCGCTTCAAACTGCCCGTCGTGCAGCGGGAGGAAGTTGAAGGAGACCCTGACGCCGGGTGTAAGCACCGTTCGGCACAGCAACGGACAAAGTACATGACAAGTGTGATCCGTCGCGGCAATGCGGAATGAGGTTTCTTCCTTCGCCGGATCAAATTCGCTGCCGATTGGCGTCGATTTCAATGCCATAGCGATGAGCGGTTACGCCATGCAGCAAGTGAGTGAACGCCACGCCATCTCCCACGCACGGATCGAGCGCAGAAAATCGCTCAGGAAAGCTCAGCCAATTCTTTAGTCGCCTAGCCTCGGTTACCGGAAGGGGGAAAAAACCTAGCTTGGTTTGACCTTGAGGACGCACTGGTAACCTCCTCGACGTGTTCAGAGCCAGGAGGCGGCTGCAGGCCTACACGTTGACTGCAACCTAAGAATGAGAGGAAAGCCAAACTGGAGGGGTGCTTGCCGAAAGGGACAACTCACAGAAATGCCCAAGAGAAGACTTCGTCGTTCTATTTGCCCTGGCTCACTGCAGAATCGTGTCGGATCTCTTCAGCGGATAACCCTACTACTTTGCCGTCGCGCCAAATGTAGAGCGGCAGCAGCTTCACGGCAGGCTTCGCGGACCAAGCTGTCATCATCCACAATGAGCAGGTTAAGCAATGGGGATCTCTCCAGTGGTGGAGGATTGAGAGGGGCAAGGGTACTCGGGGCGATAGCAGTCATAAGAAAGAACCTCGGAATCGTTTGGGATTTTTCCCTTGTTAGGTCAGAACGGATGGCTGGGTTTCCGAAGAGATGCGGCACCGCAGAGCGCGCACGTGGCTAGTGGACCGGAAATGCAGGCGATCACAAGCACCTCCCAGATTTTGCTTTTAGGGGAAAAGCAAGGCCGGCTCCAGGTAACTGCTCAACTCCTCAGTTCCTCTGAGCGTCAACTATCGTGATTTTTCTTCTTGGATGGCCTCGACCCAGAGGCGCAGGGTAAGGTCCTCGCGCTCGGGGTTGCCTAGCTGCCTGCGCAACTCGTTTTGATAGCGCTCTTTCAATATCTCAAGATCGAAGGGAACGGTCTTCGCCAGGTACTTTATGTCGTCGCGATCCCGTTGGAGATTGTGTTCCAGTTTCGATAACGCCAAATCGTACGGATCCAAAGCCAAGAGCCGAAGATGTTTGAAAACTTTTGGGAAAATCTCAGTGACTCGATCTTCGTAATTTTCCGGAACCTTGGCTACCCCGACACGATCCAGATAGATCTTATATTTCTTGTGAAGGGGGCCGCCCCGCGCGCCTAATGCAAGCATGGTTTGCCCCGCCTCGGTCGGCGCAATTTCCAGAACATCCAGGTCTCCAGTCGCGCGAGAAAATCCATATACTATCGTGACGACAAATCCGCCCATGCAACCCAACCGGACTTGCTCATGAACGGACGAATCGAGCTCGCGAAGAAAAGAGAGCCACGGCTCGGGAATCTGTTCATGGGGACGCATAAGCAAGCTGTTCTCCCTTCATGTCCGTGAGCAGGTTCCAGTGCGCGGCCACCGGCGACCGATGTTCGCGCAGCCACTTTCGTTCCGCCTGAGTCATGGAGTCGTGGCAGAAGGTATCTTCGCGCGCAAGCCTCGCATTTTCCAGGATCGCAAGACGATGTCGGAGTTTTTGGCCTAGATCGGCGTCGCTGTTCCTCGCTGCTACCTCACTGGCGAGGGACACGGCAAACCCCAGTCGGTTTTGCCGGTCACGCACTTTGGCGTTTCGAACCAGCCAATCCCAATCCATGTCGACATAAGTCAGGGCCAACCATGGCAGTCCCTCGACCACACGGGCATCGAGGTTCGCTTGGTCCAGCGCATCCAGCAAGACTCCGGCCGGATTTTGCGGCGCCTTTGTCTTTAAATAAGCAAATCCGGGATAACCCAATGCTGCCAGATCCGCGGTGAAATCGTGCTTCGGTGAACTCCACTCCGATGCCGATGGTTCCAATGGCAGCGGCAATACAGTCGCCGGGAGATCGTACACTTTGCGAGCCTTGCGAGCCAGGACCGCCGAGACTGCGCGGCGCCCTTTCTCCAGCATCGACAAATAGGCCTGGGTAACGCCCAGCGCCCGGGCAGCTTGCTGCTGCGTCCAGTTCCTTTTCTGCCGCCCTTCTCTCAGCCTTGTCCCATCCATAGGAGCCTCTCGGAAAGCTCTAGCGCATTATAACACATTATGTTATATTTCTCTGCTACGGACATCCACTCCTTAGGCCGCTCGTTCGACCTCAAGCACGACCTTTCTGAGAGTGTCCAAACTCTCGACCTGATCGAGCGAATTGAGTCGCAACGAGCGAAGAATCGAAGCCAATGTCCCTGGCTCGACACCATTCAAGGAGGCGTCCAGTCGACGCACTTCTTGTTCCGCCACCTGCATCTGTTCAAGAACCTTCCGTAGGACCTCTAAATCGCGAATCTCGGCAGGACTCCATACTCTGGCGACCGCCTTCAACACACCCCTGTAAAGACGTCTGCCTACAATCGACATCATGGCTTCAATCTGTCCGGCCAAAGCGTGCAACTCCCCGTCGCCTGCCATTGCTCCGACGCCATTCCTGGCCTCCTCGGAGTTCGACGCGGACGAAGACCCTGTCGCCAGCCCTGCGGAGTAGCCCAGCCGAAGAGCTGGGGAATGTTCTTCGGTCGCTTTCGCTCGTCGAGATCAACCCACACTCCAGAGAAGTGGTTACCGGCAAAAGAATGTCAGAGGACATCGGCACAACGATGGATTATCAAACGAGGTCCGCGGTTGATCGGTGTTCCAAGATCGCGTACCTGAGAATGAAGATCAACAGTGACCGGGCGTCAGCATCAGTTGAGAGGTTTGCGGTTGTCTTTGAAAGGTATGTTCAGGAAGAGATCCCGAAGCGTTTCTCGACCGAGCATTCATGCCTTTCCTACATCAACAATCACATTCGGCTCAGGTGGGGCGAATTTCCACTAACCGAAGGAAGACCGTTGGCCGTGCGCGACTGGCTCAAAGGCATCCAAGACAAGAGAGGCAAGCGTCCATTGGCCAGCAAAACGAGGGGGCACATCAAGGGGCTCATGCATCGGATCTTCGATTGCGCAATGCTGTGGGAGTACCTGCCCACCGACCGCAATCCCATGTCACTGGTGCGAATCGAGGGCAGCACGAAACGGAGAAAGAAGCCGCGAATTCTCACTCCGCAGGAGTTTTCACTCCTGATCGTTTAAGGCCCAACTACGCGTCAGACAGCGCAATCCCCGGCACTTGTGAGGCTGCCTCCTCCGGGATTGAACCTTGCATTTCGATCGCATCTAGAACGATGGCAAGCATATCCCGCGCCTCGATCGGGTCCACAAAACCACACACTCGGATCGCGCTGCAGACGATTTCACCGAGTTCGGGTTCTGGCAATGCTTCCAGTCCTTCCGCGGATTCGTCGAGCTGTTGCAGCAGCACCAGCAACCGGGCCACCCTCTTATCGTGGATTTGCAAGTCGGAATCGGAACAAGTTTTTCCGAACACACGGTTTGGGCACATGTGTTCAACGGAGGAATGAAGAAACAGCGCATCTACTTTGTCCATCGTTGCCTCTCTGATTTTTGCGTCTTGGCGATTCCGATCTCTTGCATACCGGATCTCCCATTCGTCGCCTGATTACCAGCCCGCACGCCCCTGTCGTTTCAACTTTCAGCAGTGAGAGTAGAAGGAACGATGACGGACGGCTATCCCAACGGGAGGGTATTTTGAGGCTTAAATTTAGCTATGCGGTGATGTTTCACAGGCGTGCGGCTGACAAAACGAGCAATCGGGCAATTTGCGGCGGAGGGCGGTTGCATCTGCGCGCTTGCGACGAGGGGCGGTGGGTTGGACACCGGGGGACCAGCACCGCTAGTGATCTGGCCGGCTAACTAAATCCAGCTTCGCGTGCTCGAGACGCCCGGTACTATTTCCAAATCCAACCTTTGGAAGCTGAGCCTCTACTCACCTGGAGGCTTCTACTGTGCCTGCTTCCGCCGTTCCTCTTCCTGCTTTTTCTCCGCAGGCGTCTCTGCTTTCGGTTGCTGGCGCTGAGTCGGCGCCGCCGGCTTAGTCGCTACAGGAGGAGGAGTGCGCTGCTGCTTGCGCTCCGTCGGCAGAGGCGTTTGCGGCCGCGGAGCAGGTTGGTTCCGGTTTGGTGCGGGCTGGCTGGGTACAGGACGAGCGGTTTCGGGACGGTTATTCGGCTTTGGCGCAGACGGGCGGTCATTGCGCGCCGGTGGCTCAGTCGGACGATTCGGCTGGGGACGAGTCGCGTCAGTTGTTGGCGCTGTGGGCGGACGATTCGTCGCCGGGCGGTTATTCGGCTGATTCGTGTCGGGACGTTTGTTCGGCTGTGGCGGTGCCGGCTGATTCGGCTGGGTAGAGGGTGGACGATTCGGCTGTGCGGGATTGGCCGCGCCAGGACGCTCGTTTGGAGCTTGCTGATTGGCCGGACGGTTCTCCGGCTGGTTGGTGGGCGGCGTGGAGGCGGGTGGTCCCGGTCGAGCAGCATTCGGCTGGGTGGAGGGTGGACGATTCGGCTGTGCGGGATTGGCCGCGCCAGGACGCTCGTTTGGAGCTTGCTGATTGGCCGGACGGTTCTCCGGCTGGTTGGTAGGTGGCGTGGAGGCGGGTGGTCCCGGTCGAGCAGCATTCCGCTGATTCGGCTGGGCGGAGGGTGGACGATTCGGCTGTGCGGGAACGGCCGCACCAGGACGCTGATTCGGTGCCGGCTGATTTCCGGGTCGGTTCGCCGGCTGATTGGTGGGCGGCGTGGAGGCGGGTTGTCCCGGTTGAGCAGCATTCGGCTGATTCGGCTGGGCGGAGGGTGGACGATTCGGCTGTGCGGGATTGGCCGCGCCAGGACGCGCGTTTGGAGCTTGGTTGCCCGGACGGCCCGCGTTCGCTGTTGCCGGTTTGCCGGGAGGGGCCTGCTTGACCATCGGGTGCGCAGCCTCAGTGACGGTTGGACGCAAGCTTCGCACTTCGCTCCTCGCCAACGGTTGTCCAGGATGTGCTGCCAGAGCCTGCTGCTGGTTTGCAAATGGCACCGGCGGAGGAGGTGGCGTCCTCTTTGCGATCACCTGCCGGTTCATCACTGCTTGCGGCGGCGCCGTCACACGATTCGCGGTTCCAAACTTCGCTCCCATTACGCTGTCGCGTGTGGGAGCCACCGCAACCCTCGCACTCACAGGGGCACGAGCAATTTGCCGCGCGTTCATAGCGACCGCTGCTCGGCCCACGGGCTGCGCGCTCGCGAAGGCGCGTAGCGGAACCGCCATCACCGCACCCCGCACATTCCGGTTCGCGTAAGGCACGTTCGTGATGTTCGTGGTTTTGTTGATGATCGTGGTATTGTACACGTTCGTGATCTGGACGTTATTGACCGTCGTATTGCTAATGTTCACCCGGTTCACATACTCCCGGCTGACGTGGTACGACGGCACATAAACTTCCCGCGGACCCAGCGGAAACCATCCCACATTACCGCCGAAGCCAACTCCAACTCCTCCACCGCCAATAAAGACCACCAGCGCGGGCGCATATACCGCCCGGACTGCGACTGGCCCGGCCACCCAACCCCAGCGTCCGCCAACTGTCACCCACCGTCCGTAGTGGAAAGGCGCGTAGCCCCATGGTGAGTCGTCGACCCACGTATATCCCCACGGAGAAATCCAGACCCAGTGCCCCTCGTGATAAGGTGCCCAGCCTGCAGCAACCCGGTTGGGAAACCAGACGTGGCCGTAGTTCGAATCGTCACGCCAGTCGCCGTAGTCGTCCAGGTCTTCGTAGCCGACAACGTCGTGGGACAGATACCGCGCCGAGCGCGACTCGTCGTAGCGGTGATCGCGATTGTAGACCCAGTTATCAAATTGATCGCGCCCACCGATGTCAATCACTTCGGCGTTTAGCGAATCCGTGCCGCTGAAAGTGCCTCTTTGTCCGGCGTGCAGCGTATACGTCTGGCCGTTGCCCGTCGACTCGCCACCGCCTTCGCGTACGCTGACGACCGAATAGGTTCCGTCTTCACTTGCCTCCACCCGATAGCTTCCTGGCTGGGTAATCGAAAACGCCAGATTCGGTGTATCGACCTCGACGACATCGTCCCGGTCCAACCGGCGCACACGAACATTGACCGAACCCGACGAAAGTTGGATCTGAACCGTATTGTCATCCAAGTTCAGGAAAGAGAAGCCGGTATTGGAGCTCAAGCGAATCACGGCCGATCCGAGTTGCAGCTCCGCACGCGAATCCTTGTCCGCCCACAGCTTGTCGCCCGTCGTCATGGGCCGATTTGCGACTGCCTGCACCCAATCCGGTTCACCGGCCGGCTGGAAGGAAACCGCACCTTCCATATAGCCGATTCGAGCCACTCGGCTGGGCGGATCGTCTTGCTGATCCTGCTGATCTCGGTCTTGAGCGGCCGCTGCTGTTGGTAGAATCACAGTCGAGAGCGCCAGCCCGAGCACGGCGCTCCACCAGCCGACTTTCTTAAGTATATTTGTCATAAAAGTTTCTCTCTTAACCTATCTGTCAAGTCTTAGTTCTCTGACCCGTTGCGGCCCTTGCTCGTCACGTCGGGCGCGGCTATTGTTTCCGGTGACTCTCCGGTAGACATGCGTATCTTTATCGTTTCGCCTCATTTAGACAAAGCAAGCACATAAGTCTTGTCCGTCATCGGTACCTCACTTCCCAATTGGTCAACCGCAACAGAGGCATCAACAAAACGTGGGTTGAAACCCATCGCATTCTTGTTGGGCTTGAATTGTCCGTCGACCAGGTAGGCTCCGGCGAAGCTGCCTGCGACATACGGTTGAAAGAACGCGAGGGGAATCACATATTTCTTGGCTTTGAGCACGGATTCCGCTATGCCGCGGACCGGCCTACTGCGCCGAATAGTCCCGGGCACCTGGGGAATCACAAGACTCACGAACTCCAGATCTGGATGCCGCCGGCTGTACTTAACAATTGACCTAGCAACACGTTTAGGGGTTGTTATGCCAAAATCGGCGACGATCCCTCGCGACACTGCTTTCGGGTAGTAGAAATTCACGACATCTCGCACAAAGTCCGCGCAATTGCGTGATAGGAGTCTGTATGAAGCACGATTCGGTCGGGAGTTGAGCCAAAGAATTAATTCGTCATCCTGTTGGGCTGTGGTTTCGATTTCATAAGCGAAGCTGGTACGATCGTATGCTGACCCGACGAGTTGCACCCAAGCCCCACCCGGTGCCTTCCCAGAGTTAGCGTCAGGGGCAAGTTCTTGCATGCGCTCACGCCGGTATCGATCTTTAAGATAGGCGGCGATCTCACTGTTAGCGTAGACGGGGATATCTTCGGGCTCCGTGACGGCGTAGAGATAGGGAATGAGTGGAATGGCAATCCAGTCATACCCCCCAATTCGGGTGTACCGGCTGATCACCACACCGTGTTCTCCTTTGTCGCAACGCCGCAAAGAAGTGGGCGAGGCCGCACAGACACGAGTTAGATAGACAGCGGTGTGACCAGTACCAGCAAGCGCACCATCATAGCTATAGGGTTCTTCGAGGAGAACGGCAACATTCGCGTTCGCCTTCCCAGGCACGCACTGGAATGCGAGAAGCAATATGCATAATCCCGCTGGTTTCATGTTGACTGCCATCCGAATTCTCCAACGGTTGCGATCGAGGACACGCCGTTGTCATGGTGTAGGAACGATAATCTGTATTCGTACACGGTCATTGTTGTGCTCCAATCCGCATTTGGAATAGGGCACAAGCTACTGACCTGCTTCTCTTCGCAGGTAGAGTCGCCTGCCCTGCTCGGTGTTGCGCCACTGATCCCTACTTACCAGACTCATTCCTGGGAGATGTCTTGTTCAGAGTGGCAAGGAGCAACTTCGCCGAGGCGGGCGGGTGAATCGCACTATTGATTACGATGTCCTTCGCGGTTGTCCCTTTTCCGTAGAGCCTCTCGTTGCCATCGTTATCGGGGCGGAGAGTTGAGCCTTCAAGAGAAATCCCGGCGAACAATCCTCGTGAACGCGAATACGACAGAATTTCTGCCCGCATTGTGACATCCGTAGAGGCTGCAGCGCTGCGGCCCTTCGGTCCGGCCGCAGCAGCCAGGTCTCCGCCGAGCTTGACCTGGCTGGTGAGAATTGAATCGGCCCCGCGCTGATTCATCACCAACAAGACAAAGTCTGTCGCTTGCCCTCCCAATTGCAATCCGAAGCTTCCACCTTCGAGCGCCATCATGGAAGGTGCACTCCAACGCCCGCTAAAATCCTTGGCGCTCCGGCAAGTCATCACGCCGCGACCGTAACTGCCCCCGAACCCGATTGCAAATTTCATCACCGAAGGCAGAACGATGACGCATTCCGCCTTGCCCAGAATATCCTTCGGAATATCGTCGGGAACATTAAGAATCTCGACCATAACTTTGCCGGCATTCCTAATGCGATTGTTTTCATCTTTTTGGGCAGACGCCGGTAGACCAACCAAGAGAATTGCAAACATTAACCAGAAGATTCTTTTCATCGACGTGCTCCTTCGTTCACTTTTTCGGTTCTTTATCCTGTTATCTGCGTGGACGTTCGTCACACGCCGACGCGTCAACACATTTCGTTAATGAGCTTCCGACATAGCATTTGATAATCCGATCCATATCCGTGCTGGGAACGGGCTTTTCCAAATAGTCCGCAGCTCCGAGGGCTAGGGCCTGCTGACAACACACCATTTCCTTGCGGCGCGCCACTACAACAAAGGGAGTATGTGAGTTGTAACGAACTAAATGTCTTATTACCCGACGCCCCTCGAAAGCTGAGGAGCCTTGATCCACCAGCGCGAATTCGAACTCCTCTCTCTCGCCAGAGCGCATCGCTGCTTCAACCGACATACATTTATGAACCTCGAACCCATGAGCCGCGAAAGGTTCGGCGTGCCGAGCCAAGTCTTCGATATCTTCATCGAAAATCAGCTCTTTGCGCGTCCCGCACAGCGTTTCGTCCTCGTCTATATTCCGTTGCAATTCTTGTCGCATCTTTGATCTCTCAAGCGAAACTCTCCACGGGCTATCCGAGACTTTCAAACTGTCGATCGCGATCCAGAATTATCCGGATCGTTCCCGGAACGGCTCTGCCTACTGTCGCCCCAAGCGGAGAACCGCGTAAAGGCGCGATCCAGGACGGGAAACCTCGCTCGACACTTCTCTGCTCGCTGCAGCCACACAGTTCGAGGGCTCAGCATGAGCACCCGCAACTACAAGAAGAGCACCCGGCACGATCGGAAGAAACAAACCGAGAATGCCTACAAGCGTCAGAATCCACCCAAGAGCACAAGGGCAACGGGTTCGAGTTGGTCTCTGGGCTTTGGCGACCGTCGCTTCCATATACGGTCTCGCATTCTGAGCCTGAATTGCAGGCGCATGTCAGTGTGACTTTCAATGCCGAGCATAGAGGAGACAGGGTGCACGGAGGCTATCCCAACAAGAGGGTATTTGTGGGCTCAAATTCAGCGACCGCGATTGAACGTTTCACGAGTGCACAACCCGCCGAAACGGAGGGGCGGTGACCGGCTAATCGGCGCCCTTCGGGGCACGGGACACAGGGAACACGAGCGACAAACCAATCGATACTGCCAGAATTCCAACGATCAGACCGAGGGATATCGTAGATGGAAAATGCCCCTGCCAAGCTGCGTTGAGCCAAGACATCTTGAGCCCGACAAAAATCAGAATGAGCGCCAAGCCATAGCGCAACAAGTGGAACCTTGCAAGGACACCGGCCAGCAGAAAATACATCGCGCGCAGGCCCAGAATAGCGAACACGTTCGATGTGTAGACGACCAACGGCTCGCGGGTGATCGCAAAGATCGCGGGAACGGAATCGACGGCGAAAAGAATATCGGTCGCCTCGATGAATGCGAGCACCAGGAGAATCGGCGTAGCGTACAATTTTCCGTTCCGTCGCAAGAAGAACCGCGGCGCTTCAGAGTCCGTCGCCACGGGCCACAGCCTTCGCACGTCCGCGAACGATAAGGCTCTGTTCGGGCTGGATCTGGCGCTCCGCGGTAAACATCATCTGGATGCCGGTGAGAATCAGGAAAACACCGAACAGGATCACGACCCAACCGTACTGGAGCAGTTCGGCGCCGAGAACGACGAAGACGCCGCGGAAGATCAGCGCACCCAGGATGCCGTAGAACAAAATGCGGTGCTGTAACAGCGCGGGCGTTCCGAAATAGCGAAACACCAGCACGAAAACAAACATGTTGTCGAGCGAAAGCGACCACTCGACGACATATCCAGTAAGAAACTCCACCCCGATTTGTTTCCCCGTTGTGGCGCCGAACTTCCACACTGCATATTTGTACAAGCCAAGGCAGAATAGCAAAGCCAACGCTGCCCAGACCGCAGTCCAGGCCGAGGCCTCACGGAATCCGATCACGTGCGCTTTGCGATGAAACACACCCAGATCGAGCACCAGGAACCCTACGACCAAGCTGGTGAAGGCCGCGTAGAACCACCAGTAGTCAAGGAAAGGGAACAGATGTCCGGTCATGCACTGCCTCTTTCCCCGACTGATGGGCAACTGATCCGCTTTTCTCTTGGACGGCAACTCATAAACGGGGAGTTCCTTCTATCCACCGGGGACTCGAAATCGTCACAAGAAAGCCGAACTAGATGGAATGTTCCAGACGTTCGGCGTTGGTTTGCCTTAGAAAGCAGAATCGTCTTCGGCTCGCGCGGTGGGGCGCGGTAGGACGCGCTGGGCCGCGCCCCGACTCGAATTTCCTCTATTTGGAGACACCCGTCGGAGGATTCAACGTCGGATCAAGGAGGCGGGCCTCGTCGAACGCAGTCTGCGCGGAAGTATTGTCGTTGAGCCGCAGAAGTGACATTCCCAGGTTATAGTGGGCGTGCGCGAAATCTGGTTTCAAACGGATCGCCTCACGATAACTGTCTGCTGCTACGCGATAATCTCCTTTGTTGAATAAGGCCGTGCCCAGATTGAAGCGTACAGCAGAATCATTCGGCTGCAAAGAAACCAACTTCTGGTAGGTCGCAATTCCATCGACCCACTTGTTCGCGGATAATTGGCAAGCGGCCAATCCGGCCAGCGCGTCCGGAAAATCAGGCCTCAACGTGAGCGCTTTTTGATAACTCAGAATTGCTTTGTCATATTCCTTCAGGCTCTGATAGCTGTGACCAAGGTTGGATAAGCCATCGGGATTGTCCGGCTTGAGAGCCAGCCCGTTTTCATACGCTTGAAAAGCCTCCTTCGTTTTTCCTTGCTCGTGGTAGGCAGCCCCTAAAGCAAACAGTACGTCGGGCTGATGGGATTTCAACGCGAGGCTCTTCTGAAAGCTGTCTTCGGCCTCGTTGTAACGCTTGGCTGTATACAGAAATAGGCCGAGGTGGGCCCAACTGGTCGCATCGTCCGGATGATGTTTGACGATCTTCTCGAACGCCGCAATCGCCTCATCTGTCCGACCAGCCTGGTGCAGGGCGTGCCCGTAGTTTTCGAGGATATCTGGTGCCAGTGGTTTGAGTCTCAGAGCGTTCTCAAGATATGGAATAGCATCAGTCCCCCGTTGTTGCCCTACGAGCGCCACGCCCACGTTGTTCAACGCGTCGACGTTCTTCGGGTCCAGCGTCGTCGCCCTTTCGAAGGCAGGTATCGCTTCGTCCGTTTTGCCCATGCTCATGAGGGCGGCGCCCATGCCATTGTAGGCTTCGGGATAGTTATCGTGGATCGAGATCGCCTTACGGTAAGAAGCGATGGACTCCTCGAATTTCTTCTCGTGAAATAAAGCATAGCCCAGGTCGTTGTGCGCTCTGGCATTGTCGGGAGCCAGCTTTATTGCCCTCTGGAAGTCGGCGACGGCTTCATCGTCCTTCCCTTCTGCGTCGAGAGCTCTCCCCAGGTTGTCGAGCGCATCGGAATACTCTGGCTGGATCTCCAACGCCTTCCGGAAGAGGTCTATTGCGATACCATATTCATTGTTTTCGAGATGTTCGAGTCCTCGCTTGTTGAGTTCGACCGCCTTTTGCAGTGGGACAGGCGTAGGTTGAGCAGCCGAATGCGGTGCGGTGGAGGTGTACAGAAACATCGTCAACAGGCAACAGACAAAAAGCCAGTTCTGCGGGAAACGTTGTTTTAGATTCACGGTATCCTTCCAAAAACTTAGATTAACCATTCTTGCTTCTTCACATAGGTACAACTGAGAGATATCTGATCGCTCTCACTCCTCCAAGACGTGCCAACGCATCGCAATCGTCATAGTGTAGGCAGTCTTTTGTTGGCTCCCCGAAGGTAGCCCTGATGATCGTAAAGAAGGGAACCGTGACCTTTCCTTTCAGGGAAGGGCGCAGGTCCTGCTGTTTTTCCCCTGGCCTCCGGAATGTCCGATCCCCCCGCTAACCCGATCAACACTTCCTCGGCAATCACTCACCCAGATCCAACTCGTTTTGCAACCGCTGGAATTTCTGCTGCGTTTTCTCGTAGTCGAGGAACTTGTCCACGGTCTGCTTCATGTCCTCTGAGCTGTCCGCGATTGCCGTAAGATGGTCTCGGTATTCGGGGACAAAGTGACGACCTTTATTTTCGTTCAGGTAAACGATAGCGGCCTGAATACTAGCCGCCACCTGCGCTGCGTGAGAAGTCACCTCGGTGATGGCTCGCTCCTGCCAGGGAAGTACGGCATAACGTATCTGCTGCAGCTCAGCAGTCCGTTCTCCCACGGCGTTGATGTGGTCTTTGACTCTGTCCAAATAAAAGGCGTGGCTTTGCCAGCTATAATGGGGGCTCCGGGCGAAGGTCCCCAAGCTGTCAGCATGGCGGCTTAGCTCTGCCGATTCCTTCTGGATCTCGGCGAGGAGCGTTGACGCCCGCTCTGACAGATACGCCAAGTCGTCCGTTTTCGGCGCTCCAGGCGATGGGGCTGGCGGAGAAGCAAAGACCGATCCGGTCCCAAGAAGCGCAACTGCTGCAAGAGCTATGATCATCCGTTTCAAGATAGTTCGCATTTTCGATTCCTCCATTTTTATTTTTTCTGATGCTCAGGCGTGGCCGACGACTGCCTTTACAGGTTGCTTACCAGCCCGCACCTCAGTGTCGCTTCAACTTTCAGCGCTGAGCATAGAAGCCAAGATGACGGGCGGCTATCCCAACGGGAGAGTATTTTGGGGGTCGAATTTAGCTATGGGCACATGGGAGAAGAAGGGTGACATCAATCCTATCGTTTGGAACGTGAGATTTTCAGAGGACATTCGCAGAATGCAAGCAAGCGCGCGAGTAAATCAGGCCACTCTTAAACTTGATCCTTTGGGGGATGAGCAAGACTCGCGTTGGTATTAGTCAAGCGAGACCTTTTAAAGCGTTTAAGACTTGGATGGCTGCGCAAGTTCGTGAACGTCATCCGGAGTGAGTGGAATGTCAGCCTCATTGGTTCAGGCTGTGCATGCCACAGCGTGCGCAGCCTGCTGTCCACGCTCCTCGTATGGATCTGCTCGTTGATGGGCATCTAACCTTACGGGCGCGCCTCAATAAGGTTGTTGCGCTACTTGGCCTCCATCCAAACACTATCAGCCGAATCCAGTTCTACGCCCGCGACTTCGGTGCTCAACTGCACGTACTGCGGCCCCGACTTCCCGCCCGGAATCGCACGGAACTCCAGAAGGTACTGATTGTCGAGAGTCTTCTGCAAGTCATCCAGGTAGGACTTAAAGCCCACTGGGTTTTGGGTCCCAAGGTAATAGGACTCTCCGCCAGTTTCGTCCGACAGCTTGGCAATGGCATTCTGGCCATTGGTTATTTCCCAGAAGTTCCTGCCCAAGCGGCCGACACCGCGAGTGAAGATTGTATGGATGATTGTTCCCGTGCGCTGGGCGACACTGCTTGCCGAATCCACGTCGGGACTGATGAAACTGAGGCCACGGTAGCGCGGCCCCCCTCGAAATCGGTCTATGCCGTCCGTGACCATTATCACTTCCCGGCGGTTCGAATCTTCGGGCCAGCGCTTCATTAGGTCGATCACCGAAAGATAGGGACTCCCCCAGCACCGCTGGAAGCGATTGGAAGCCGTAGAGCTTTCGAAGCTAGGCTGTGGTCGGTTGTGAAATTCTGCGTAATTTGAACTGTCCCGTTCCGCATGTACCCTACTCCCACTGAAGTGGTTGGCGGCTGAGCGTTGATAAATGTACGTAGGTCATCGAGCTGAGAGCCGAGGCTCGGATCGGAAGCGTCGTCGATCAGAATGAACAGATCAAGAGCGGCTTGATTGTCACGCGCTGGCGTCCAGCCCGTTACCTTCAGACGATCCTTGCTCTGCCTGACGATTACATCTTCGCGTTTTACCTCGGGCATGCGCTTGTTGTCGCCAAGCACGCGAAGTGTAACAGTCATGCGGACAGGCATGGTTGTCACAGGTGTTTCGTCTTGTGCCCAGACGGGAAGCAACCCCATACAGGCCATCGTGAGAATCATGAGAAATGCCGTTGTAGTGCGAAACCTTATCAAGTTAAGTCGCATTCTAGATTCCTCCATTTTGGGTTTTCTCTGACACGCGGGCTGGCCGGGGAGTTATCTACAATACAACAGCTCACCAGCCCGCCCGTCAGTTTCGTTTCACCTTTCAGCGCTGAGCATAGAAGGCAAGGTGTACTGCGGCTATCCCAACCGGAGGGTATTTGGAGGCCCAACTTTAGTTATCGGCCCACGGCAAGAGTGGGGGACGGCGACTGGATCGCTTCGAAGGCGAAGATGGCGGGCTATGTTGACATTTTTAATGCCCATTGGGCTCTTACACCCATAGCACTCAAGAATATTCCCCGAGACTTGGCCAGATACACCGTCCGAGAAGTCCCTCTTCTTACTTGGAAATTGCATAAAGAGAACTCTCCGTGGAAGAAGATTTCAAGGTGGGTTGCGAAGTAGCTGCTTCTTTTTCGCCAGACTCGGTCGCAGCATCTAACACCCTGACGAGTGCTGCAGTCAAAGCGTTCGACTGCAGCATTGCTGTACCGACACATCGTTTGCCTCATTCGAGCATCTTTAACCATAAAAAGCCGTTTTCGACACGTGCGGAGAAAAACAGAGTCGCGGAAGATCCTACAAGCCAGTCCAACAGCGGAAACGCTGTTCGGTCCGGCAGTTGGTACTGGCTAAGCACGAGGTCGAACTGTGTGTGGGACACTAGATTGAAAGCATCCCGATAGGACTGCGCCACTTGGCAACGGCACCCTCGACGGTTGAACCATTGCAGTAGTTGGAGAGAGTTGTTCGCAGCTTCCCCAACTAGAAGAACCATTACTGGTTTGATGCCCATGTCGCTTCTCCGTTCTCTTGGAGGTGCCGCTGCCGCCCCAGCAGGGCATTTTGGATGGTCTGTTGAAGGTCCCCAGGAATAGGCGGGTAAGCCAAGTGGTCAAATGCCCCACCACACATCGCTGTAAGGTATTCCGGCCAGTCGCCTGTCTGCGAAACGACAATTACTGGCACTTGTATTTCAGAACGGACCACCAATTTCACGATGTCCTCGTATTTGCCATCGTCCAGGCGGTCATTGCAGACCACGATCAACATTTCATGCCCAGCCAGAGCCATCCCGCTCTCGGCCACAGTAGAAGCGAGGACGGGTGCAAGCGCGCATTGCCGAAGGACCTGGGCAAGCTTTCGACGAACCTCGTCATCTGAACTCACCACCAATCCGCTGGGACTTGCAACATCACCCTCTTCTTCCGTCGACGGAGGGCAACCGCTATTTCGTACCTCTTTCCATCGGTCCTCGTGGCCTCCCCATCGTCATACCGCACATTGTTTTGGTCGAGTTGAATCACGTGTTTCATACCTCCTCTGTAATGCCCAGACTGATGGGTGCGAACGGTCGAGGTCTACCAACCGGAGAGTATTTTGTGACTGAACCTTAGCTGCGCGCGTAAAAGTGTCGTTTAGAACGCGGCCAGTTTGAGACAACTCTCAAGCTGGCCGCGACCTGCCTCTCGCATCCGATTCAGGACGCTATCGGTTTGACGGGCACTCTCTCTGCATTCCGCGCCCTCGGGAGGTTAACGATAAGAATCCCGTCCCTCAGAGTTGTGCTCACCTTAGACGTATCTATAAATGGCGGAAGATCGACGACCCGAAAGATTCTTTCGGCGCGCGGCTCGAAGCGGATCATTTTTACATTCGGTTCGTTTTCCTTCGTTTCGCGCTTGCCGGAAATCGCCAAGTGGAGCGGTTCCACAATGACCTCGATATCCTTGTCGCCAAAGCGCGGCACCTCCGCCCGGACGATATACTCGCCATCCGACTCGGCCACATTCACAGGAACTGGACGTAGCAATTCGGATTCGGCGCGAAACCAGTCTTCCAGCTCGTGACCTGGAGATCTGCCACGGCTTTCAAAAATGTCGAACGCCCTCCGAGCGATTACGTCAGAGATCTGCGAGAATTGGTTGGAGATCTTTTCGCTGCTGCGCTTAGCGAGTTCAGGCTCCGGCGTGCGCTCCATTACCGCTGCCAACTGTGACTTCATGTTCCATCTCCTCATTTCGAACAGATATGCGAACCTCCCTTACGTTGCCCCCTCTACACCTCTACAGGGGCGGTCACGCGGAGTTTCGTAAAGGCAGATTAGGATGATGGGAGGAAAGGGTCTATCCCGCCAAGGAGGTATCCGAGGTACAGAAATCTCAGTAGAGCCGAACAAGAGAAAGCCGAGGGACTATGACTCCTTGCCCTGTCAAGAAATGATGCCTTTGCGAACCGCGTAGAGCACGAGCTCCGCAGAATTGTGCAGATTCAATTTTTGCAGGATGTGGCTGCGATGAGTCTCGACCGTGTAGGGGCTAATGTTCAGAGCTGTTGCTACTTCCTTGTTCGTCTTCCCTTCGGCCAGAAGTTGTAGAATCTCTCGCTCACGGCTCGTGAGCAAGTCATAGGTATCTACGGCACCTTTTTGCTTGAGAACACGGACGTAGTCCTCCGCCAGGATGCGACTCACTTTAGGGCTGAAAAAGGATTTGCCCTGCGAAATCGCCTGAATGGCGCCGATCAGATCGGCAGCCGCTGAGTCCTTAAGCAAATAGCCTCGGGCTCCGGCCTTCAAAGCGCGCATCACATATGATTCGTCGGCGTGCATACTGAGAATGACTACCGCGACGGTCGGGTTCTGAGTAACGATCGTTTGAGTAGCTTCGATACCGTTCAGAACAGGCATTCCGACGTCCATCACAACAACATCTGGTTTGAGCGAGGCGGCGAGTGCAACAGTTTCACGCCCGTTTTCACTTTCGCCTACAACTTCCAGGTTTGGTTGGCGCTCAAGAAGAGCCCGCAACCCTGTACGCATGACAATGTGGTCGTCGGCCAACAGTATCCGCAGCTTCCTCATGAACTCAATTCTCCAGGTTGACGGAGGCAACTGGGAGCGGCAGATCGACTCGAAGACGTGTGCCTCGCGCCGGATCGGATTCCACTTTCAACACCCCGCCCAATTGACTCACTCGTTCATTCATTCCGACTAATCCCAACCCCCGCACCCGGCTTGCATCAAAACCCTTACCATCATCTTCGATGCTGACTCGGAGGTAATTCGGTTCCTGGCGCACCACAACCCGGACGTTCTTTGCGTATGCGTGTTTCGAGCAATTATTCAAAGCTTCTTGCACGATTCTGTACACGCACGTCTTATACTCTTCTGGCAAGTTTTCCGAAACATTCTCGTCCACCGTATCCACGAGCATACCGGTACGTTTGGACACTTCACGCGCTTGCCAGTCGAGGGCCGCGACCAGGCCCAGGTCATCTAACATTGACGGACGCAACAGCAAGGCCATATTGCGCACTTCGTTGACGCAGTTTTCCGCAAGCGTCTTAATTCTATGTAGTCCCTGCCGAAAGGCAGCATCTTCGCTGCACATCTCTGTCAAGTTCCCCACATCAATCAGCAGAGCACTTAAGGATTGGCCAACCTCGTCGTGCAGTTCCCGTGAGATTGCGCGCCGTTCCCGCTCCTCGGCCTCGACGAGACGCTTTGATAGTTCTTTCAGTTCGCGCTGTGCTTGAAGGCTTTCGCAGTACTTCTCTTGAAGACTCTTCTCGAGTCGCCCAGAGTACACGATGGTGGTCGTAGCCAGAATCAATCCAAAACTGAAACCAATAGTGGCTAACATAAGCAAACGGCGTCGAAACTGCGCAAATGTTCCCGCGATCCTTCGGTCGGTTTCCTTCAATTCGTCGTCATTCACCGCGCTAACTTCTTTCGCAATGGCCAAGACCTCCGCGTACTGCGACAGAACGTCGCTACGCAGCGCAGAATTACCTAATCCCTTCTTCTCCGTCGCACGTAATGCGAAAATGGGATCGACCCTTGACCAGTAACGTTCCAGTTCCTCAGCGAGATGCTGAAATGACTCCCTTCTGTCTGTAGGCAGAGACTGAATGCATGCCTTCAATGATGCGGTGGTCTCATTGTGAATAGACTGAAACTCAGTCCGGAGCCTTTCCTGTGTGCGCGGGTCTGATTCGATCACGGTGTAGTCACTCATGATGTCACCCGACTCGTACACGCTGGTTCGAACTTGTTCGAGCGCATGTTCGCGGTAAAGAAGATCTTGCCGAATCTGAGTATTGTGGGTCTCGAACGATTCCAGAGTGTACAGCGAATCGATGGATATGATCGCCATCAGAATTAGCAACGTTCCGAAACCGGCAAACAACGCCGCGCGAGACCCGAATTGCCGTCGGCCTTGGACCGGGGAGGCTACCAGTGTATAGAGTTTTTTCTCAGTCACGTTGCTCGCCACCCTGTCCGGTAGTTTACTCAGCGTTGCCGTTACTGGAAAGCTTGTTGGCAGTAGCATCGGGCCAATATAAGTTTGCGGGTCTCCCTTGGTTCCGTGAGCACCGACCCGGTTTCTTCGCCCCTAGACGTTCACTGCGAATTCGTTTCTAGTCCGCGCTCAAGGGTATCTTCTGCAGCTCGTTCGTTCACCGCTGTGACGCGTTCCAGAATATTTCTAGCGTACTCGGCCACAGCTTGGACTCCCTCTGCATAGCGAGGGTTTGGATTACGTGGGCCGCCGTTGTATGCTCCGACCGCTTTTTCCACGTCTCCGTTGAAACGATCGAGCAGGTCCCGCAACAGCAATCCGGCATAGGTCGTCAGCACATGGGAATCGGTCAAATCCAGTTCCAGGGTTTTCGGTGGTCTCAACCTTTCCGGCAATTGCGAATAGTCTCGATTGTCCTTCAGGAACAACGCATGAGCGTACCGCAAGGTTTCGCGTGTGATCTGCCAGACTCCAATTGAATAGTCGCTTACCAGCACTCTGTGCCGGCCACGCTTCAGAATGATGTCATCTTTCGCCGGGCTCCGCTTCCAGATGGCGTGATTGATGTCACCACGAATGCTCAGATAGTTGTTTTCCATGGCGCCAATGCCAAGAAACACGTCCAGGGGCAAATCGTAGAAGTCTGCCACAGCAACTATGTCAGTCGCCAATTCCGTGGCCTGCTCGTGGCTCAGGCTGCTGGGTCGCGATTCGGCTGCCCCGCGCACGCGCGGGTCAGTCCGAGACTTGAACGTGAGGAAACGTGCAGTCGAGGACAGGATGTGCTTGCGTGGCAGAGTCTCTAGCCTCTTGTCAACCGGTTTTCTGTATGCCGCAATAAATACGCTTGTCTGATCCCGCCGGTGTTCTACTTGCGCTGGCGTTGTGAACACGAGACCAAAAGCTTCTATGAAACCCTTCGCTTCAAGATCGGCGAGAAACGGAATGGCGGTGAGGGCGTCATTCGGCAACACGACCTCAATCCGATAGACCGGTACTCGCTCTCTCTCCGTCACCGTGAGCAAGACTTGTGACCTTTCAACGCCTGGACGGCCCCGCAGGTAGTCGAACCACAGATAGGCGGAGAGTTCATCGTTAAATTTGCCCACCTCCGCAAGTAGTACCTTTGTGAGGAGAGGGACAATCATTGTGCCGCGCTCGAACCGAACAGGAGGAAAGGGCTCGGTAACGAAATGCATTGGCCGTGGCCATGTGCGAAAAGCGACCCATCCCGACACGCCGAGCACTGCCGCCGCACAGGCAACGCCCAATACCTGAATCATCCTTTTACGTTCCTCCTAGCTAAGCTAGTGAATTGACCAAATCTGATGGAAGCCGACCGCACACCCTGTTCGGGTACTTGCGCCGGAGAAGCTGAGACGATGTAGCGCCGCGGTGCATTACCGACGAAGTGAAAGGGGTAGCAAGTTACCAGTGTCAGAGACGGACCGAGCGTAGGATTCAACACCGAGACATCCTGTGGAGCGACGACGCTGACTTGGTCGACTTTATACGCGACGGTTTCAGTCGGGCTCCTTAGTTCAACCGTGTCGCCCACCGTCACATCCTTGAGCCCACGGAAGAATCCGTCCCGGTGTCCGGCTATCCCAATATTTCCAGGTTCTCCCAACTGCGCAGTGCCAGCTATCCGGCCCACGGCATGATTCAGGGTGAGACTGTCGGCGCCTTCAAGAACCGGCACTTCAAGACGGATCTTCGGAATCCGAAGCACCGCCAGCGGTACATCGCTCTGCTCAGTGGAGCTTTCAGGTTGCGCTTGAACCTTCTTCCCGTCCCAAGGACTCAATATGGTTTCGAGTGCACGGCTAGCATCTCCCTGCTCGTGTGTCGAATCAGCCGAGACAGACGCGCGCGACTCGAAGGCGTCGAACTTCCCAAGCGCGGCGCGCGAATTAATGATGCTTTCCACTCGTGCGGCCCCCCAGAAAGTCAGAAGCGCCATGCCGGGCGCGAGTAACGCATACTCGCCCCTGCGTGTGTACTTCTGATTCGCGTTTTCCTTTGTTTCACTCATCGCTTGTGTGTGGTCGGCAACGTCAATCTGCAACACAGCGTACGGACTGGCTCTCATTGTGGGAATACAACCGAGGGACTAGTTTGTTCTCCAAAAAGTCAGTAGCTCAAGCCAACAACGGCGCGTCATTCCTAATTGCCTCCGCACCGCGGCACAGTCCCGAAGATGACGCGACCTCTTAGAGGTCCACGCGATAGTTGTAATGGCAGGCTCTGCGACGGGTGTCGGCGGTATGAACAACGAGGGAAAGAGGACCCGATCGAAAAGTGGAGCGGTGATCAATGCCAACGGTCAGGAATGCACACTCGCATTCATAATCGCTTGCTCGGATCGTCTTTTTGGGCGAATGGAGCCGAGGCAGGGAAATCGAATAAGGAAACGTCTCGGCCGTATAAGGGCTCAGGTTCAGCGAAAAGCGTAGATCGAGCAGCCGCTTCCCCCTGCTGGAACTCGATTCCATCCAGAACCCACATCATGCAAAAACTCGGTTTACACGGCACGGCTGAGATTGTGCTCTGGCGATAGCCGAACGGTTATGCAAAATATGCGATTCCATTGTATATTTTGCATAGGTGGATTCCGCGTGCTGTTGAACGCCGCCTGCAACGCTCCGCGAAGACGCGGCCCGTGGTCGTGCTGACCGGAGCCAGACAGACCGGCAAAACCTCGACTTTTCTGCGCTTGTTCCCGATACATGCGTTTGTATCCCTCGACCTCCCCGCCGAGGCTGAGCAGGCTGAAAAGGAACCGGACACTTTTCTCGAGCGTCATCCGCCGCCCGTTCTCATTGATGAGGTCCAATATGCGCCCGGCTTGTTCCGGCACCTCAAGGTGGCCGAGGATGCCCACCGTACACGCAAAGGACAATTCCTGCTTACTCGCTCGCAGAAGTTCACCTTGATGAAGAACGTTTCCGAATCGCTGGCAGGCAGGGCCGACATCGTGGAACTTGAAACGCTTTCCTTTGCCGGGATTCCAGCGGCATTGCCGCAAACCGGACTCGAAACAGCCATCGTGCGCGGCGGCTTCCCGGAATGCCAAAGCACCGAAGGCGGCATAGCTGGGTGATTCGCTCTGCAAGGGGTTCGAGCGGGAACGACTGGAAAAATCTAACCGTTCCGATTGTAGTTGCAGCTCTCGCTGAGGGGACAGTCGGCGCAGCGCGGTTTCGACCGCTTGCACAGTCCTTGACCGTGTTGCCGTAGCAACTGGTGTGCTCGAATCAGAGAGTCGTAATCTCGGGGCAGTTGCTCACATATCGCATTCTGAACCAAGCGGTACGTCGCTGAATAATTCTTCTGCTCTTCGGCAAACCCCACGCGGCACAGCACGCGCAAGCCATTCGAGTCGAGCGCCATCACCGGGTAAGAGCGAGTGAACAGGAGTATTTTCTCCGCGCCCGGATCACCGATGCTGGGGAATCTTCTCAGAGCTTTTTTCGCTTGCAGGAGCGGTTTCTTGAGAGCCAAACGCAAGTCGCTGTCGAACTCCTCATAGGCGATCTGAGCAATGGTGAGAAGCTTTTCCGCGCTTACATCCGGGAGTATACCAGCCTTGCCGATAGCTGCCAAAGCGGAGTGCTGAGCTGCAAGAATCTGTTCGGGGTGTGTTCCAATCGTTTGTTTTAGGGTGGCGAACGCTTCGGCACGGCGCTTGTCACTCGCCAGATACGCGATGTTCTCCCAAATGATTAGCTCCAGTGGGTCAGTCGAGGGCGGCGGCGCAGGAGCACCATAGTGTTGCTGAAGTTTATCGACAAGCTTAGAAAGCGCAATCGTCGCCATCCGCCGCAGTCCCTATTTACACTCCGGCATCGTAGCAGACTAACTCCACCAGATTGCCCTCGGGATCAGTCACATAAAGGGACCGCCAATGCACCCACGCGTGTTCTGAGATTTCGACTTGAAGCCCCCAACGACTCAAGTCTCTTCCGTTCGTCTGCGAAATCAGCGAGAGGGATCTCGAAGGCGATGTGGTCGATGGTGGAAGTTGCTGCGTCCGTCCCGCGATAGCCGGGGCTCTGTGAGCGGTCGAATAAGGCGAGCACTTGGGTGTGACCGCTGTGGCCATCCGCAATCTTGAAGAACGCGCAGTTTGGAACGCGGGTCATTAGCGGCAAGCCGATGACTTCCTCGTAGAACTTCTGCGTGGCTCCAGATTGTTAACGCGAAATGCAATCTCGCCGAAGCCCCGTACCGAAGAGCGCTCGTCGTTAGCAATCAATGCTGCCAATGATAGGCTTCCCGAGCTAGAAATCATCCCAAGCACAGGCTTCTACCCAAGCCCCGCCGAGGAGGGGCGGCGGGTTCACTCCGAGTAGCCCTCGTCATCGTCTTCCTCGTTGTCCTCGTCCTGTTCGTCCTCTTCGTCTTCTTCTTCGTCCGGCTCTTCTCGAAGGAGGATATCGGCAGCCACCGACCTATCAGAGGGGTCTGAGTTGGGGCATTCTGGATGTATTCTGCTCATGTCCAATGGTACGCTCGTATCCCTTGGCAACCGTTTTGGTTCGCTGGGTGCTCATTTGGCGAGCCGCGCTAGAAATGGCCCCAGCATAGCCATCAGCAGCACATAGGCGCCTGAGAGCGGCCCGAGACGCGGCTCTATCGAGACACCCAGACCCGCAATGACAATTGAGAACTCCCCGCGTGCCACGAGTTCCATGCCCGCCCGCAAGCGTCCTCGATGGTCTATCCCTGCGCGACGAGCAGCCCAGTACCCACTCAGCACCTTCGTAAAGGTCGTAACTACTCCTAGTCCCACAGCGAATGGCAGCGCCGGGACGAGGCTTGCGGGGTCAATCTCCAGCCCAAAAAAGAAAAAGAATATTGCGGCAAACAGGTCTCGTAGCGGACTGAGGAGACGATGCGATTGCTCGGCAACGGAACCAGACAGCGCAATGCCGACTAGAAATGCTCCGATTGCTGCCGACACTTGAAATCGCTGTGCAACACCAGCCACCAGCAGCACAGTCCCGAAGATCGTCAGCAAAATGATTTCGTCGGATTCGTGAGCGACAAATTGGCTTAGCTGATGCCCATACCGCACCGCCGCAAAGAGAACAACAGAGACCACGGCAATCGCAACCGCGACCGACAGAGCAATCGTTGCTGTCCCCCCACCACGAAGCAGCACACCGACAAGAGGTAGGTAGACAGCCATTGCCAAGTCTTCCTGCACCAGCACGGAGAGGACTAATGGCGTCTCCGGATTCTCCATTCGCCGGAGTTCAGTCAGCACCTTGGCAATTAATCCCGAGGACGAGATATAAGTAACGCCACCCAGCAAGACGGCAGCCAGTGGTTCCCACCGGAAGAGAAGTCCAGCGATGAGGCCCGGTGTGAAGTTCAACAGAAGGTCCGCGATACCCGCCGGAAACCCGAACCGAAGGCTCTCCTTCAACTCATTACCACTGTACTCCAGCCCCAACATAAACAGGAGTAAAAGCACGCCAATCTCTGCACCGGTGCCGATAAAGCTTTCACTAAGCTTGAGAGGCGCTAGCCCGCCGTTGCCGAAAGCGAGACCGGCCACGAGATAGAGAGGAATCGCCGAAAAGCCCCATCGGTTGGCCAGCCGTGCCAGAACCGCAAGACCGACGACGACCAGTCCCAGTTCGATGAATGAAACATCATGTGTCGCCGTGGCCATAGTCTTCCAGAATGTAATTGTCTTATGCGCAGGGGCCGCGATAGCGTGATCGCATCACCTGGTCGAGCTTTCGTCCCTCTACTTTGCCGGTGTGGATGGCTTCAATAATGGAGCTTCATTGTAGGATAGTGTAGGTCTGTTGAGCGAAGCAGAACTGGATCCAGCTTACTGCGCCGGTTGGTTGTCCGCCGATAAACGGCTTGGATAGATGTCGGAATTCGAATGGATGACTCAGCACTAGATCAAAAAGAGGCGGCGAAGCATGGTCGCATACCACCCGCTGGAAGCGCGGTCGCGGCCCACCCCAGCCACCTGTCGTTAGAGGGTGTGCACAGTTCAGTCGAGGTGCCGCACCCTCAGGCTGGCTTCTGGGAGCAGTGGCGGGCTTTCGTCGGACCGGCAGTTCTCGTCAGCGTCGGCTACATGGACCCCGGCAACTGGGGGACAGATCTGCAAGCTGGCGCTCAGTATAAGTACGGGCTCTTGTGGGTGGTTGGCGTAGCCAGCCTGATGGCCATCTTCATGCAGGTAATTTCCGCCCGCCTGGGCGTGGTGACCGGCAAGGATCTCGCCCAATGCTGCCGCGACTGGTACCCCAAGTGGAGCCGTTGGCCCAACTGGCTAATGAGCGAAGTGGCAATTGGTGCCTGTGACTTGGCGGAAGTGCTCGGGAGTGCCGTAGCCCTTAACTTGATGTTCCATATCCCTCTGCTATGGGCGGTCATCATCACGGGCTTGGACGTACTACTACTCTTGGCTTTGCAACGGTTTGGAATGCGCACCATCGAGGCCGTAGTCCTGTTGCTGATAGCAACAATCGGCGTGTGCTACTTCATCGAGATTTTCGTCCTTCCGCAGACTCAACCCAGCTTTCTGGAAATGGACGGGCGCTGGTTGTGCCGCACTTTCGTCAATCGGGGATGTTGTACGTTGCCATCGGTATCATCGGCGCGACCGTGATGCCCCACAACCTGTACCTCCACTCAGCCCTGGTACAGAGCCGC
The DNA here is from genome assembly GCA_963720155.1 of uncultured Acidobacteriota bacterium. Lineage (GTDB taxonomy): Bacteria > Acidobacteriota > Terriglobia > Terriglobales > Acidobacteriaceae > Sulfotelmatobacter. The sequence goes on along the minus strand of CAVREP010000009.1, from coordinate 12,847 downwards.
AAGCTGCAGAAGGACGAACCGTCCATGCGGCGGGCGGTCCGCTTCAACACCATCGACTCAATCGCGGCCCTCACCATCGCCTTCTTCGTCAACGCGGCCATTCTGGTGCTCGCGGCGATGGTGTTCTTTGGGAAGGAAAGCGTGACCCTATCGGGAGGTCAGGTGGTCAAGTTCAGCGGCGCCAGTGATTGGATTCGGGTCGCTTATTTGACACTGGCACCGTTGTTGGGGACAGCTGCTGCAAGTTCGCTGTTTGCGGTCGCGCTCCTTGCGAGCGGCCAGAGCAGCACCATCACCGGCACGCTCGCCGGGCAAGTCGTGATGGAAGGCTTCATGCACTGGCGAATCAAACCGTGGGTGCGGCGGCTCATCACCCGCACGCTAGCCATCTTGCCAGCCGTCTTCATTATCGGCCTGCGAGGCGACAGCAACGTTACCGATCTGCTGACCCTCAGTCAAGTGGTGCTAGCGCTGCAGCTTCCGTTCGCCATGTTCCCGCTCCTGCACTTCACCAGTTCTCGCAAGCGAATGGGGACTTGGAAGAACGGTTGGTTTCTATTAGTTGCCGGTTGGGCCAGCGCTATTCTGATTACCATGATGGATATTTTCGGCCTGCCGGATTCCCTCAAAGCTGCGTGGCAGGTCATCGTCGGCGGATGACGTCGGACGAGAGAAACGGAACAAAATGTACGACACCATCCTCGTGACGTTGGACGGCACGCCGACCGACAGGGCGATTATCGAACACGTCAAACATCTCGCGAAACTCGCGCGGAGCCATTTGGTGTTGCTCCATGTGGCCGATGGATGGGCCGCTAGAACCTATGGTCCGGACGCGGTCAGTCCGGAAATCGCCGAAGACACCGCGTATTTGGAAAAAGTTCGTGTAGAGTTTCAATCAATGGGCATCTCCACGCAGGCCGAACTGGCTTACGGCGAACCGGTCACGGAAATCGTCAACTGGGTTCAGCAGAAGGGCTGTGACCTAGTGGCCATGAGCACACACGGTCACCGCTTGATAGCCGACCTAGTTCTCGGCGCCACAGCCAGTCGAGTCCAGCATAGTATCAGCGTGCCCGTCCTCCTTCTCAGGGCGAAGTGAAGCATTCGCAGGTCTCTAGTCAATCTCGAGCGGCTTCAAACAACACCGACAGCCTTGCGATGACCGATGATAATGCATGGGTCAGGCATAAGGCCGATCCGAAAAGGCCGCCCGCGACGCCCTTCAATAATAATAATGAGAAGACGCCTCCAGCGATTCCCGAGAACCGCTGCTCGAGCCAGGCAGGATTTAGCTTGCCAGCTATGGACAGGTGTTTGAAAAGGTAAACAGCACGACGAGGCCAGTCAGCGGCGAGCCCTTCCACATCATGAATAATTGGCGGCACCAGGAAGACAAGAACAAGGGTCGTCGCAGCAAAGGCGAGCGCCATGATAATGAAAAGGGCGAATCCGCGACTTGGGCGCATCACCGGCCCGATGACCACTGCAAATAGAGCGCTGACGTAAATCAACAGCAGACCGTGGCGCACTTGATAGGACGACAAAGATCCCTGGGGCAATGGAAAACGCAAGCGCTAGTCCAGTGCGGTGTCGATCAGACATGATGGGCATACGGCGGGGGCCCTCGCGAGCCCCCGGGGAAGTTTGCCGGCGCTACCAGATCAGTTTCACGCCTAGTTGCATCTCGCGCTTGCCTCCCGTGAACTGCTTCGGATTCAGGAACAGGTCAGACGTGACGTTCGAGTAAGTAGTGCTCAGGGCATTATTTACCGTACCAATGAGCACACCGGTCTGAAAGACGGTGGGCTGAGCGAGCGAAAAGTTGTAATGGTTGAAGACGTTGAAGGCATCCGCCCGGAACTGGAGGGTCACTCGTTCGGTCAGCTTGGTGTTCTTGAACATCCCCATGTTCCATATGTTGACGCCCGAACTTACAAAGCTATTACGCCCCAAAGTGGGGTTAGCCCCCAGTTCGGCTTGCACGTAACGCGCATTGGGATTTTTCGCCACGTAACCCGCGACGTTGCCACTCCCCCCGACGCACCCCGCGTCAAACGAGGCGACGCTGGTGGCACCGCCCGGCCCGGCACAAACGTAGTTCACGGCCGTCCCCAGGTTGGCGGTTCCGCCTGGGTTGAGAATGGCGCGGTCGGCTGCGGCATCGGCATTGGCGTTCGAGTCGGCGTTGGCGAGCAGGGAAACCGGCTGCCCGCTCTGTGCGATATAGGTTCCATTCCATTGCCATCCGTGGATCAGGGTCTTGAGGAAGCCACTGTCGGTGGCCATGTTCGGGAATTCATAAATCCACGACAGCGCGAACTTGTGGCGGACGTCCAACGCGGAGTTGGCCCGATCGAGCGCCAAGTTCATCCAGTCGAAGGGGCGACGTGGATTCACGGCGCTGGTGAATAACTCGTTGGTGGCGTCATCAATTGTGTGCGCCCAAGTGTAGTTGGCACGCAGCATGAGGCCGCGTGCGAAGCGACGGTTCAAGTCCACCGAGCCCGCGTGATAGGAACTGGAGCCGATGGGTGGAAACGCCGTCATCAAACTGAACTCGGGATGTATGAACGGATCGAAATTCTCGAAATCGGTGAGACGCGGTCCGCCTACGATCGTTGCCGGGACTTGGCTCGGATCGAAGAACGTTGGCAAAGGCTGCAGCCCCGCCGCGAACGCACTGATTGTGTTAGTGCGCGCCTGGACCAGCAATTGGGTTGCGCGTGTGCCCAGATACCGCAGTTCGAGGCTGGTATCTTTCATGATTTCCTGCTGCACGCCCAGCGTCCAAGTCAGGACTTTTGGCTGGACCTGATCAAGAATGATGCCCTGGCTTAGTAGCCGGGCCTCTGCCTGAGTGGCGGGAGTCGCGTTCACCAAACCTCCTCCTGCAAGGAAGCCCACGCCGGAAGCACACCAGGCGGGCGGATTAGGCAGGCCGCAGGTGATGTCTGGGTTTTGCTCGATTTGCAGTTGCGGAGGCAGTTGCAATACCGGGAAGTTCTGTGGCGTTACGTCGAATGAGACGCCAAACCCACCCCGGACTGCCCACCTGCCCTCGCCCGTGGGGTCCCAGGCAAAACCAACTCGCGGCATCAGATTGTTCGTATCCGTTTTTGGTTTCCGGAATTCGTACACCCCGGGCAGAGTAGAGATCGCATTCAAAGTCTGCTTCCTCACATCAGCCGGGTTGCTTGTCCATTCGTAGCGCAGACCCAGGTTAAGAGTCAGACGGGGCGCGACTTTCCAGTCATCCTGAACGAAGCCGTATATCGCGTGCTGGTTGCCGTTGAAGAATCCGGTACCCACTCCGCGAAGGGCCCCGTTAAACCCGTCGGGAACCTGATCATTAATTAGCCTCTGAAGGTCGGGATAGTCCCATTCGCCTCGCTCCCGGGGCAGGAAGTTGGTGGGAGCGATCCAGCGGCGGTATTCAGGGCCGAACTTGATTGTGTGCGCGCCCTTCACAATGCTGATGTTGTTCAGGATCTGATAATTGTTCTGGGCGTAACTCTGGGGCGAGTTACCCTCAGGGCCGATGTTCAGACCCAGCCCATCGATTTTAGCGTTTGGAAAGTTGGCAAATTCCGTCGGCACCTCGAACGCCTGCACGAACCTCGAGTACGAGACGCGGAAATCGTTGACCACATGGTCGCTGGCCGTCCAGGCATCGGTGATGATGATCTTGCGGCTGTCCGCGCCGAGAGTCCCTGTAAACTGCGACTGTGGGGTTTCCAGGTTGACGTTTGGACTGCGCTGGCGGTCATACAGGAAGCGACCGCGGAGCTGATGACGCCCCACGTTCAGATCGCTATTGATGTTGAAGTCGTGCTGGTTAAGGTAGCTGGGCGCGGTGGGCTGAAAGGTGCCAATCGGAATTGACACCCCGTTGACGGTCTCCGGAGTAGCATCAGCTACGGGCGCCGTTGGGAACTGACTCAGGATACTCCGTACACTGTCGTTGGCTGCCATGCTGTTCAACTGCGCCAGACCTGCGGCTGTCGGAGCAAGCTGCTGCACTGCCGCTGCCGCCAGACCGACATTCGAGAACTGGTAAGCGCCATAAATGAACAGTCGGTCCTTGATGAGCGGGCCGCCAATGTCCAATCCCGTTCGATTCCGGTCAACCCGGCGCGGAGAGGTCAAACCTGAGGCCTGCTCCAGATTATCCATAGCGTTGAAGTTGCGGTTGTTGTTGAACTCCCACAGGGAACCATGCCAATTGTTTGTGCCGGACTTAGTGACAATATTGAACTGGCCGCCCGCAGAGTGACCCAATTCCGCGCTGAACATATTCGTGACAAGATTGAAGTCCGCAACTGCTTCGGGGATGACCTCCGAGGTATGGCCGGTGACATCGACACGGTTATCGTCCACGCCATCAATGTTGAAGCTGTTTAGGCGAGGACGCGCTCCACCAATTGAGCCGCCTTCCCCCTGTACGCCCGCGCCTTGGGTTGTCGTGTTTGGTGCCAGCAAAGCGAGGTTTAGAGGTCCGCCACCGAGGCCTGGGCTGGGCAGATCTGTGACTGCCCGCGCGCCGAAGTCATGTGAGAGCTGTGATGTACTGGTCTGGACAACTTCAGAACCGCTGACCACGTCAACAATCGTTCCCGGAGCTGCCACCCTTAACCTGGCATTAGCCGTGATCGCTTGGTTAGGTAATACGTCAACATCTTTGCGGGTGTACTTCAAAAAACCAGGTGCTTCCACCTCCACTGTGTACATCCCGATGAGCAAATTAGGAAATGCATAGTTTCCGGCGCTGGTTGTCGACGCCGATTGCTTCACGCCGGTTAACTGGTTTGTGGCTGTGACCGTCGCTTCAATTACCACGGCGCCCGAGGGATCCTCTACGGTGCCACTTAATGACCCATCCAATCGTTGAGCATAGGCTGAAATCGACAGTACGACGACCGCAAACGCTGATATTGTGCAGAAGCGTTTCATCTTACCCTCCATAAAAATGCCACTGGTATTCCAGACGGCAGAAAGTGGTGGCGAACTGGGCGGACAACTCCCGGTTCGTCAACAGCCTGAGTTTGGCAATGACTAGGGACTGAAACTGGGCTGGTCTAACAGAGGCGGGTGCAATTGAGGGTGATGAGGTCGGTGGGATGATTGCCGGAGCCGCGGAGCAAAACCACAAGCGGCGAAGGTGTAGAGTGCTGCACCCAAAGTTTGTTTGTCGCGGTGATGGCAGCGAACGCAACTACATGAGGTCTTTGCGTAGCTCGAGAGACGCGTGCTAGTGCGGGCTGCAGGTCAAAATCAGGCGAGACGACGGCAACAGCTATCGCCGCAATCAGTAGCACTCCGACGAGTTTGAGCCAGCGATTCACGGCAAACCCGCTCTAGTAATTTTAGTCCAAAGCTCCCCTTGAATGTCAAATAAGGGGAACCGGTTCTCGGTAGCTCATGGGATGCCATGGTGTGAGCAACCGGGACCACTACGCTCGGTTTCGTGGTTTGGAAGCTAGCTTCCCACCTCGGAAGGCGTTGCGCGGTTCTTTCTTTCCTGGCGCATTCTTGGCAGGCGGGATCACTGGAGCGGTGCTCTTGGCTCTGGTGGTCTTCCTCGCTCGTACTGTCGATTCCGACCACCAGTCCCCAGCAAATAGAACGCGAGAATTGAAAGAATATGCGAAGCTAGGAGGACTTCACAGCAAGAGAGCGATCGGTGGATGGCCGGACAAGAACCGCTGAGCACGAACGACCTCGTGGCTGCGAATCGAAGACACGACGAAATGCTCGCGCATAGCCCGTGGTTTCGCCTTTGGCAGCAGTACGGGGTTTGCTGCATGCTGCCGCTCGTGAGTGCGTTACCGCACATACCACTCCGAATGCGGCGACCAGCGGGCGCACGAGAGGCACTGCGTCGAAGTCCATTGATGAAGGCATGCTGGACAAACTCTTCCAGTCTCGAAGGTGTTCCACAAGTGCACACAATCACAAGACCACCGATCATCCTTGCGGAGCGACCAGCCGCACAAAGGGCAACGGATGCGGGGACTGGATGGATCGTGCCTTTTCTCTTCCTCCAGCTCGCGATCCACAACAGTGTTGTCCGCGACGGGATTCATGCCCACTTATCATGACCTAGTTTGAATCACGCAGGATCGCTCCCATCATCAGTCGCGGGCACCTTCGTGAGTGCGAGAACTAATCCGCTCTTTTTGCATCGCCAAAAAACTGCTGAGCCATCGCCTTGCGGAATGCTTCTTCCCCGAGCTGCCAGCGCATTGCCTAGGTCGCTTTCGCATCTGCGCCAGCAATATAGCGGAGTTGATCTTTTCTGTCCGTGGCAGCTTCATACACTACCTCGGCGATCTGCTCAGTGCGTGTTCCTGTACGCCACCAGGCTGCGCATCAGCGAGGCTGCTGCCTTTCGTTGGTCGGACCTGACCGCGAACACGCTGCACATCAGGCGGCAAGTGTACGCAGGCGTGGTGGACGAGACGAAGACGCGAGGCTCTAACCGAAAGCTGCCGTAACGCCTGAGCTGGTCTCCAGCCTCCAGGCGCTGCGGCAGGCGAGCGCCGACGGCTTCATCTTCCAAGCACGGAACGGATCGCCGCTGAACCCGGAAACGTGTTGCGGCGCGAGATCCATCCTGCGGCGAGGAAGCTGGGGATTCGGCTGTCGGGTTGGCACGACTTCCGCCACACGCTCTCGACCACGCTGCGCCGTGAAGGAGTACACCCGAAGCTGATCTCGGGAGTGCTCGGCCACAGCAAGGTGCAGCTAGCTCTAGACGTGTACGACCACGTAGACACGGAAGAGCTGCGAGCGCCGATGGCGTCGTTAGCGATCCAGTTGAACCCAACTGAACCCAAAACAGGAGAAGCGGCGTGAAAATTTGTCAACTGTATGGTGGATGGTGAGCGCGGAAGGAATCGAATCCGCGATAGAACGTAAATTCAATAACATACAAGGCCACGGATGGCACCTAAGGCCATGTAAAGCAGTATTAAACCAACAAACGGATCGCGCTACGGATCGCAGATCGCAGTGTGATCTCCGCAATGTTCGGGCTGCGTTCACGGCGACTGTTCCCACGATCAAGCGTCGGATGACCCAAATGCAGACGGGATCAGATGCGTTCCACCGACAGGTGGACAAATTAAAAAACGAAACGCCCCAACTCATCGAGTCATGAGGCGTCTCGTCGAACAGCCTTCCCCGAAAGTCTGTTCTAGTACACCGTAACTTCTCCTTTCACGCTGGTAAATGGCACGCTGGTGGAGAACAGCAACACGGCTGGGCTAAGGCGTTAGCCCGAGTCTGGAGTATCCGTTTCTCCAGCGGTTAGTAGTGACGCAGCAGCTGATGGACCGAGCAACGGATGAACCCAACTTTGCGGACGGATCGGCGACCGACTTGAATCGGATGATGAAGCTGCGTTCCCGATAAGGTCTTTTCAAGGGGTGTCGTCCGAGGGATTCGATAGAGCTACCTTCAATTCGTCTAGAACGGCAGGCGTGTAGAAATGAGGGTGATGAGTTCCGAAGAGAGTAAGGTCTTCATACAGTTTCGATGGCTCGGTATCAGGTTTTGAGATTCTCTCCACCATCAAACGCCGCGACTCATAGGAGATCATGTTCGCTAGTTGGATTCCCGGATAAGATTCGTCGTTCACAAATGAAATCGCGTGAACTCGTTCCCTAACTTTCGGAAAGGTCTTCTTCAGCCCGTTTAGCTGCTCATAACACTTCATCGAAAATTCGGGGTCATCATCTACGACGACGCCAATCGGCGAATGCTAGTTTATGACCTCAGTTTTCTCGATTCCACGCATTACAAATGTGTGGAACGACAAGTGGATTGGGTCCCTGTGCGTCTCTTTAAATCTCGGATCACGTTCAGCCAACAATCGAAAGTGCTTCGCATCAACAGACTTTCGTGCCTTGGAACGGTTTCGACGGGAAGCACGTGCGGCATCTGCTTTGAACCATCCGAACATCTGTACGATCTACGAAATTGGCAAGCACGATGGTCATTCGTTCATTGCCATGGAGTTTCTGGATGGCATGACGTTGAAACACCGGATCGGTGGCCGTCCGATGGACACCGAGTTAACTATGTCTCTTGCGATCGAAATTGCAGATGCCCTCGATGCCGCACACGCCGAAGGGATCATTCATCGGGACATCAAGCCTGCGAATATCTTCGTCACTAGGCGAGGTCACGCCAAGATTCTCGATTTTGGTTTGGCTAAGGTCACAGCCGTCCTGAGCGGCGGCGGAGTGGCTGGAGCGGCAGAGCAATCGACTGTGACGCTGGAAGAACATCTGACCAGCCCCGGCACTGCGGTGGGCACGGTTGCTTACATGTCGCCGGAACAAGTCCGAGCTAAGGAACTGGACGCCCGAACCGACCTGTTTTCTTTCGGAGTAGTGCTCTACGAGATGGCAACCGGGGCGTTGCCATTCCGGGGCGAGAGCGCGGGAATCATTTTCAACGCGATTCTGGAACGCCCACCTGTTTCTCCTTTACGGCTGAATCCAGACCTGCCGCCCAAGCTGGAAGACATCATCAACAAAGCTCTAGACAAAGACCGCAATCTGCGTTACCAGCACGCAGCCGACATGCGAACGGACTTGCAATGACTGAAGCGGGACTCTGAGAGCGGGCGCAGTTCTGCGGCAAGCTCGGGCACGGTGGCGCTGGCAGAAGCTCCTGCGGATCAATCGTTTCAGGCTACTTTGTCAGCGGTGGTTGCTTCCACCACCGCCCAGCGCACGAAGCAAGTGGTCATTCTTATGGCTGTCGTGGCCGTAGTGGCAGTGGCTTCCTACTTCGTTCTGAGGAACAGAGGAAAGGAAGCGCAGTCCATTCGCTCCATACGGTCGATGGCCGTGTTGCCGTTTAAGTCCATCGGGGCTGCCGACGATGAGCAGTACATCGGGGCTGGCATTGCGGACGCCCTCACGACCAAGCTGAGCGGTGTGTCACAACTGAAGGTTCGACCGAGCAGCACAGTCCTCCACTATGCGAACGCAAACCCCATGTCAGCGGGCCGGGAGCTATCGGTTGATTCCGTCCTCGATGGACAAATCCAACGATCCGGCTCGCGCATGCGAGTGACCGTCCAGCTTGTCGGCATGCGAGATGGCAGTACCCTCTGGGCAGACACACTGGACGAGGACTTCACGAACATTTTCCAGATCGAAGATGCAATCTCCGTGGGAGTGGCTGAGCGGCTGAGATCGCAGCTAACTGACTCGGACAAGAAAGGACTGACCCATCATTTCACGCAGAACGCCGAGGCCTACCAGCTTTACATGCAGGGTCGTTATCTATGGGACAGGGGCACTGAGGAACCGATGCGAAAGAGCATTGAGTATTACCGGCGGTCCATAGATCGCGACCCCGGCTTTGCTCTGGCTTACGTGGGGATCGCTGATGCGTACAACGCCTTGGTAATCCAATCCTACGTCGCAGGTACGGAAGGTTTACCAAAGGCTAAGGCCGCAGCCTTGCAGGCTCTCCAGATTGACCCGAGTCTGGCGGAGCCGCACAACTCCTTGGGAGTAGTCGCATGGGCTTATGAATGGGATTGGGCGAAAGCAGAAGCAGAATTCCAGAAGGCTGCCGAACTTAATCCTACGAGTTTCGCTGCCCAGACTGATCATGCATTCTTCCTGATGAGCATGTTGCGATTCGACGAGAGCATCGCGGAAGGGAAACGCGCTGTAGAACTGAATCCCGCCTCCGCGAGCGATAACACTGGGTTGGGATACTTCTACTTTGCCGCTCGACGGTACGACGACTCTGCCACATGGCTCAAGAAGGCGATTGACCTTGCTCCCGATTACCCTTTTCCGCGAGCCGTGCTGGCGGCGAATTATGCGCTGAGTGGCCAGTCCGAACAGGTGCTTGCAGAATGCGCCAATCTCCGCGACGTTGCCCGGTCGGGCAAAGATCCGTTAGTTTCGGCCATTGCAGCCTATGCTTTTGCTGTTTCGGGCAACCGGGACGAGGCGCAGACGATCCTTACTCGGCTCAAGAAACTGCCAAAGGAGCGATATGTTGGATCCCTATGAGATTGCGATGGTGTATGTAGGTCTGGAGGAGAATGATACAGCTATCGAGTGGTTGGAGAGCACCTATCGGGAACACTCGATGAGCGTTGCCCTCTTCAGTTCTGAACCTTTTCTGCTGAAGCTTCACTCTGACGCACGCTTCCAAGACTTGATCCGCAAGGCACATTTGCCGACCCCGCCTAGCCTGCAATCAGCAATCAGGAAGAAGTGTGATCAGCAGCGGTCGCGATTGATCTCCCTCACCGTCAGACCTAACATTGCACGCTGAGTTTCTGCGCTCCCCATGATCGGCCAGATCATCTCGCACTACCGCATCATCAAAAAACTCGGTGGCGGCGGTATGGGTGTGGTCTATAAAGCTGAGGACACTCGACTGCATCGCTTTGTCGCCCTCAAGTTCTTGCCGGAAGATGTTGGCCGTGACCCGCAGGCACTCGCCCGCTTTCAGCGCGAAGCTCAAGCTGCGTCGGCACTGAACCATCCCAATATCTGCACGATCTACGACATCGGCGAGCAGGCCCGGCAGGCGTTCATCGCAATGGAGTTTCTGGACGGGCTGACGCTGAAGCACCGAATCGCCGGGCGTCCGCTGGAAACAGAACTGATTTTATCGCTGGCCATCGAGATTGCGGATGCGCTCGACGCTGGCATCATCCATCGAGACATTAAGCCCCCGAACATCTTCGTCACAAAGCGCGGGCACGCCAAAATTCTGGACTTTGGGCTGGCAAAAGTAACACCGGTCCTTAGCAACGTGGGACAGGCGAAAGTGAACGCACAGTCAACTTTGAGCATCGAAGAGCGCCTGACCAGTGCCGGGGCGGCGGTGGGAACCATTGCCTACATGTCGCCGGAGCAAATACGAGTCACTCCGGATGTTCATTGACGAAATGAGGGCGTCAGCATGCGAGGGCAGGAAACAAACATTGTTATGACAAGAGTAGTCTTTTGATAATCCAATTCATCTCCTCCCCGCGCCTTAGCTATGGCCCGACACCCTCATCTAGTAACCGAGCCCTTTGCGTTTACTTTTCTCATTCGTCTTGATCGTCGCCTCGCGCCCGCATCACGTGCCTTGACACGTAATGAGCAACAGCTCGACCCAGCGAATTTCCGCGGGCGCAACTGCTTCGGAGGTGAATGCCCCCAAAGACGCGCGCATCTGCGATTTCGGCGATCGCCTCGGAAAAACTCGCATAGGAACGAGTGCCTGGACGTATCTCGGACGTGACGCTGAAGGCGGTGTTCTCTCCAAAGGCGGCAGCCAAGATGAATGCGGCGGCGCCACTGTAGGTGGAATGCGCAGACGGATACTCCGGATGCGGAGGAGTTCCGGTCAGAGAGTCCAGCAATGGCCTCCAATCGGCGTCAGGGTCTCCCGGCGCGGCCCCCGCTCGGATCGCGGTGACTGGCCGCCAGAAAATATAGCGGTACTTGCTATCCCAGCACGCCGTTATCGCGTCGGCGAGAGTTAGATTGAGCACCGCAAATAGACGTGCATTCTCGGTCAGACTGAGCCCGCGCGCCGCCGAAAGCTGCGCTGCAACACGGTTCCACGCTAGTGGAGTGTTCAGCGCCCAAAACAATGCGACTTCCGTCTGTTCACTTGAGCGGCTTGTGCTGGAGAGGCTACCCATCTCTCTCACTTCGTTGAGATCAGCCGCGTACTCTGGGCTGTTGAGGGCCAGTGGCGGCGGCAAGCGGAACTGCGAGGGTCGCGTCAGTACCCAAGGCGTTATTGTGGCAAGTTGCGGTGTTGCGCCTGAAGCGTTCGCCGGTGGCGTAGGTCGCCAAAAACCTAGGGAATTCGGTGTGCCGGCTATGCTCTGCACTCCAAAGAATGGCGGCGGAGTGGGCGCAAACCCGTCAGTTAGCCTCCAGACCCAGATGGCGTCCGCCACGCTTTGTCCCCACGCGACTCCTGCGGCAATGGATTCGGGTTTTTCAGTTGAGGCGAGCGCCGCGAGCGATGCATCATGTTGACCGGTGAGGATCTCGCCCTGCTGCGCTCCATAGAGGTTCATTAGAATTGCATACGCCGCCTGAATCGCCGCTGCGCGTTGCGACGCATTCCGAGGTGCGTCCGGCCTCACATGCAGTGGACGGAAGCGTGGCGCGATACCGTTGACGGCATCGAACACTGATGCGGATACCAACGCGACCACGCGACCGGTGACGTTTGGAGCAGTGCCCGCTGTCAGGACCGTGGTGTTCATCACACCGATCCACTCCCGCACCGGATCTGGAGTGTCAACAGAGTGGTGTGAAGTCTGCGCGTAGCCGACGCTCGGGCACAGTGACAGTACCCACAGAACAAGAAGGGAAACGACGTTGCTTTTCATGGAACTCTCCTCCGATTCGGTGATTGAATTTGTTAGGTCGACCACGTGCCAAACAAACTCGATTCTCTCTGCGGTTCCCCACAGCATCGGGTGACGTCAGCTGACAGGAAATCGCGCACAACACTGCTTGACGGGTGCGGGAATCTGGCGTCCGCTAACCTGACGGCCAAGCGCACGATGGTTAACGACTCTCGTTCGGCAGGCGCGGTGAGTTATTCAGTCTTGAGTTTGGGGCGTGACTTCAGATCAGGAACGTACAAAGGAGGTTCTGAAGCGAATCTAAGCGGAGTTGCTTAGGCACTGGCATGCGTCGGTGGACAGAGTTGTTGACTCCCAAGCCGAGCCAACCTCTCGACTGTATCGGCAGAATGATTGAATCCTCTGAATCTGCCTTCGGACGAACCAGGTTCAAGCTAAGTGATGTGGGTAGCGCTAGCTCTAGCACTGACGGGGCAT
>CAVREP010000008.1:0-30261 GCA_963720155.1 uncultured Acidobacteriota bacterium | reverse complement strand
GAAATTGGGATGGGAGGAGCGCAGTCATTTTCCAGAAAATAGAAGCGAAGAGTAGGCAGGCCGATGCAATGATTATGTCGTCGATGGCTGCGGAGAGTATGCGCCGCCAAAGGGGCGCACTTTGCAGCGGGATGTCGATGCCGGGACGCTTCTCTGTCTCGGATTGTTCCGCAGGTTCAATCGTGATTCCGCCCAGTGCCGGAGGGGGTGGAACCACTTCCGGAGCTTCCAGTATGCGAGGACGGCCCATGACCGGCTCTGCCAATTCGTCCAGTGGAGGCGGAGGAGGAGTCCAGGAACGCGGGAACTCGATGATCTTTGCTGTTGGGGCAGTTGGGGTAAAAGCTGCTGGATGAGGCACCTCGGCGGTTTGTTGGAATCCGGTGGCCTCGTGCGGAGAGCGTGGCTCCGGGGCCAGTTGCTGTCCGGCCGCTCGAACATTGCGAGCGTAGTCTGGGTTGTCGACGAATTCATCAAGGGCTAGAGCGTGATGCAAAGTCTGCGGGAAGGCCGGGGAATCTGCAGAGATGCCAGTCTCGGGGCGAGCAGGGACCTCCTCGAACCGCAGACGCAGCGAGGGATACCGCGGTGGTCGCGGTTTGCGACGAGAGTGATAACGGTTGAGGCGGGCCGCGACCTCCTCCCGCCAGGCGGTTGATGTCTCGGCAGCAGACTCCTGGGTCTCGTTAGTTCCAGGTGGCTCCGATGAATACAGCTCCGGGGATTCCGCACTGGGCGCGTCCGTTCCTAGAACCGGTGTCAGAGCGGCCGCGGGTGGGGCGTCAGGCCGCCAACGCGGCGAAGAAACTGATTGCGCCTCGCTCGAATGCGCATCAGAAGAGCATCGGCAGATGTCACCACAAAGCGAACAGGGCATGAATCACGGTGCTAATCAGAATGCTAAAACCTTGGAGCCAGACGGATCACCATACCGGATAACCAGAAAGACGCCGCCGGAATCCAAGTCCGTGTAGAGGGCTTTGCCTCTTGAGGCGCAAGCGTGCTAAGTTCACGACGACTGCTGCCGTAGAAGCAACTCCGAGTCGCTTCTCTCATGCGTCCCGGACGATCTGATTCCGACGATCTGGCTCTGGTGATCTTGTTCCGATGACTCTTCGCAACAGATTCCTTATCACGGCGGCCGTGCTTTGTCACCTGCTTCTCGTGCCTCCATTAGTTACCAGCCAGTTGCCGCCCGCAAACACTGCCGTTAAAACCGGAGGAAGCGAAGCGCCGGCGGAAAAGCCAGCAGTGCAAACAGCTTGCGCCCGGGCGGCCGCGGCCCAGAAAGAAAAAGGAGACGTGGAAACCATCTGCGCCATTCAGCAGGAAGAGCAAGGCTCGATCTACAAGTTGCACGGTGCGGTCGAAATCTACTATGGAAGCTATGTGTTGCGAGCCGACGAAGCAACTTACAACGCTGACACGAAAGAAGCGACGGCGCAGGGACATTTCGCGCTCGACGGTGGTCCCAATGACGACCACATTCGCGCCACGCATGGCACCTACAATCTGGAACTCGAAACAGGGCGTTTTTATGATGTGATGGGGACGACCGGCTTGCGCTATCGCGCCAACCGCATGATTCTCACCTCGACCGCCCCTTTCGCTTTTACCGGAAAACGCGTAGAGAAAACGAGTCCGGATCACTACCTGGTCTACGACGGCACCATTACTACCTGCGAGTTGCCCCATCCCAAATGGCAATTCGATGCGCGCAAGGTGATGGTGGACGTGGGCGGTAACGCCAAAATTTACCGCAGCACATTCGAACTGCACGGACTCCCCATCCTCTACGTTCCGTTTGCTACGCATCCGGTGGAGAAGGAGTCCCGCCAGTCGGGATTTCTGATGCCGTCGTTCGGGCACTCCTCCACCTACGGCTACACGGTGGGCGACGCCTACTACTGGGCCATCAACCGGATGATGGACGCTACCGTAGGTGCCGAGTATCTTTCCCTGCGCGGTTGGTCTCAGCGCGGCGAGTTCCGAATCCGTCCCGGTGAATCTTCCTACCTTGACCTGAACTATTTTGGAGTGATTGACCGCGGCATCGGCTCGCCTCCTGTTAAAGAGGGCGGGGAGAATGTGCGGCTGAACTCAGCCGGGAACATCGCCGGGTTTCGCGCGGTTATCAACATCGACTACTTGAGCTCGTTTCTGTTTCGTCTAGCCTTCAACGAAGTTTTCAGTCAGGCGGTTTATTCGGAAGTTAAGTCGCAGGGGTTTGTTTCGAAGTCCGAAGACGGCTTCACCCTCAATGGCTTGGTTGAGCGCTATCAGAATTTCCTGAGTACAACACCGGGACAGGTGATCACTATTCTGCATACCCCGAGCCTCGATTCCTCTAGCGTGGACCGCTTACTGTGGCACACGCCGTTTTACTGGTCGTTCGACGCCTCTGCAGCGGGCCTTTCCCGCAGTGAGCCTCAGCAGTGTTCAACTGTGGGCGAGGTTCAGTCTTGCACACTGCCTTTCCGCACTGCGAACCTGCTCGGGCGATTCGATCTGAACCCGCAGATTTCTTTGCCGCAATTGTTCAGAGGATGGTCTTTGCGCCCGGAGTTGACCTTGCATGAAACCTATTACACACAAAGGCTGATTGGAGAAAGCGGAGAAAATCCCGGGTCGGCGGTAAGCGATCCCGTGAATCGCCAGGCGCTGGAAACGGCTGTCGAGCTGAGGCCGCCCGTACTGGAGCGCGTCTTTGACAAAGAATTCATGGGGAGAAAATGGAAGCATGTCATTGAGCCGCGAGTAACCTACCGCTATGTGACGGGCGTGAACAATTTTCAAAATATTCTGAAGTTTGACGAGCGGGACATTCTTACCGATACGAATGAAGTGGAGTACGGGTTCGTGACGCGCCTGTATGCCAAGCGCACTTCTGCCAAAATGGAGGATTGCGACACAATCATGAAGGCTCTGACGGTAGGTGGCGCAGTACCGGAATCAACCATCCCCTGGCAGCATGTCAATCCCCTGGCAAATGCGCCGTGTGAGCCAGGACCGTCGGCGCACGAAATCGTTACCTGGGAACTGGCGCAAAAATATTTTCTCGATCCGACTTTTGGCGGTGCGCTAATTCCTGGCCAACGCAATGTATTGACAACCACTGTTGACCTCACTGGAATTGCGTTTGTCACAGAGCCGCGGCATCTTTCTCCTCTGATCTCGCGATTGCGCGTGGAAACCAGCTCGCGCACCGACGCGGAGTGGGACCTGGACTACGATTTTCAAAGCAATACCACGAACGCCAGTACCTTGCTGGCCAACTATCACATCGGCCAGGTGACGATTGGCGGCGGCGACGCGTTTTTGCAAATACCCGTTCAGACCACGACTTCGTCGTCGGGATCGGCGTCATCAGCATCAGCCCAGCCCGAGACCTTCAACCAATTTCGCGTGGCCCTGGGATATGGCCGGCCTAACAAGCGCGGCTTCAGTGGCGCCAGCAGTTTTGGTTTTGACGCGGAGACCAAGCAATTGCAGTTCGTCAGCGCGCAAACCACTTACAACTGGGATTGCTGCGGCGTGACACTGGAATATCGAAGCTATACTGTCGCCAATGTGCGTAACGAAAACTGGTTCGGCTTCGCCTTCACTCTGGCAAACATTGGCAGCTTCGGTAGCCTGCGGCAGCAGCAGCGGCTCTATTGAAAGCTGCGTAAATCGCGATTGGGTCGCACAGACGGTCTGGCCTGCTAACATAGTAGTGACGGCTCTAAGAATGGACCTTGAAGCCAAAGCATCGTCGCTGCAGTCTCAACTGCGAAAACTGGGCCGCGTCCTGGTCGCCTATTCCGGCGGTGTGGATTCCGCCTACCTCGGATGGGCTGCACATCAGGTGTTGGGGAAGAATATGCTGGCCATCATTGCCGATTCCCCCAGCCTGGCGCGAACCCAACTGGCCGACGCAGTTGCATTTGCCGAAGAGCAAGCGATCCCTCTGGAAGCGATCGCTACTTCGGAACTCGATCGTCCAGAATATGTGCGCAACGATGCGCAGCGCTGCTTCTTCTGCAAGGATGAACTGTTCACTCTGATGGAAGAACTGCGGCAGACACGAGGCTTCAATGCCATCGCGTATGGAGTCAATCTCGACGACCAGGGCGACTGGCGTCCCGGACAACGGGCAGCCAGCGCGCACCATATCATTGCTCCTTTGCTCAATGCCGGGCTGACCAAAGAGGAAATTCGTACATTGGCGCGGGGTGCTGGCTTGCGAGTGTGGGACAAGCCGGCATCGGCCTGCTTATCGTCGCGAATCGAATATGGCCGTCCGGTTACGCGAGAGGCGCTCCAGGTCGTGGAAAGAGGCGAAGACGCGCTGCGGGGGTTGGGATTCCGCCAGTTTCGCGTGCGTCACCACGGTGAAATTGTTCGTATTGAAATTGCGCAAGAGGAAATGGAACGGGCACTGGATGTTGCCATGACTGCGGAGTTCACCAGGATATTCAAGGCGCTGGGCTTCAAGTTTGTGACGCTCGATTTGGAAGGTTTCCGCTCCGGGTCCATGAACGCTTTGCTGCCTACGGAGCAATTATTCCGGCGGACCGGCTGAAAAAGGCGCGCGCTCGCTGAACTCGTTTCTGACGCAGTTTCACACGATCCCCTTCTACCAGCCGCCCGTTGCTATGAGATAATCAACCTTCACCTCGTAATGCTTAGGCGGTTTTTGGTGACTCTAATTCGACGCTCTTTTCTCCTTCTTCTGATAATCTGCCTGGGCTGCGTGGCCCAAACTGGATCCCCTGATTTGAGTAAGAAGATCGAGCGCCAGGTGCGCTCGTTCTATAACATCCCTCCTGAGGTGCACGTGACGGTGGGTACGCCGTCTGCGAGCGCCGAGATTCCCAACTACGACTCTGTCGTGGTGACCATTCAAAACGAGGGAAAGAAGCAGGATCTCACGTTTCTGGTCTCCAAAGATCGTTCGTCGATGATGCGCGTGACCAAGTTTGACCTCAACAAGGATC
This sequence comes from uncultured Acidobacteriota bacterium, assembly GCA_963720155.1. GTDB lineage: Bacteria > Acidobacteriota > Terriglobia > Terriglobales > Acidobacteriaceae > Sulfotelmatobacter. The sequence goes on along the minus strand of CAVREP010000008.1, from coordinate 25,282 downwards.
CGTTCGCAGAGACGATGAGCAAGATCGATGTCCGCGGGCGCCCGACACGCGGGGCGAAGGCATCCAAGGTTGTAGTCGTGAATTACGATGATCTGGAGTGCCCATTCTGCGCGCGCATGCACCAGACACTGTTTCCAGAGATTCTTAAGGAATACGGCGACCGGGTCACTTTCATCTACAAGGATTACCCGCTGGTGGAAATTCATCCCTGGGCCACGCACGCCGCGGTGGACGCCAATTGCCTGGCTGTGCAAAACAGCGATGCTTATTGGGATTTCGCGGATTACATTCACGCCAACCAGCACGACGTGAGCAACGAAAAAACGCCGGCGGCTCGACTGGAAGCTCTGGATCGGCTTACGATGCTCCAGGGCCAGAAACACAATCTTGATACCGTGAAGTTGCAGTCGTGCATCAAGCTGCAAGATGACAGCGCGGTGAAAGCGTCGATGAAAGAGGCCGAACGAGTCGGGGTAGAGGCTACGCCGACGTTGTTTATCGACGGACAAAAGATCGACGGCGCCGTGCCGATCGGCGAGTTACGTGCCGCGCTAGACCGCGCCTTGAAGGATGCCAATTTGCCGGTGCCTGAACACGCGACTGCTGCTGCGGCACCGGCCTCGAAATGATTTTGGGTGACATGTTGATGAGGGGTGTGCACATTCTGAGCGCGCAGTGATAGTCAGGGTGGGGGAAAACTCATTGAAAAGAAATGCGGACTTAGGCCGGCTTGCAGTCCTACTGGCTGCTGCCGCCCTGTTGGCGGTGCTGCTGGGCTGTAAGTCACAAGTAAGTGGCGACGTGATGGCAAGCGTAGACGGTCGCAAGATTTTCCGTTCCGACGTCGATAAATACTATGAAAATCAGGTTGCCAGCGCTCAGCAAGCGCCCGTCGGGGAACAAGCTACGATTCTCCGCCTAAATATTCTGCGGCAAATGATTGACGACGAAATGGTAATGCGCCGCGCGGAAAAGCTAGGCCTGTTGGCCACCGAAGAGGAAGTCGACCGGAAGCTCAACGAGATCAAGTCTCCCTACACGCAGGAGGAATTCGATCAGCGGTTGAAAGAAAAAAAGATCACGCTCGACGACTTCAAGCGCGACATTCGGCGCTCCATTACGGTGGACAAGGTGATGAACAAGGAAGTGTCCTCAAAGATCAACGTCACCGACCAGGACATCACGGACTATTTCGCCGCACACAAATCTGAATTCAATCTCATCGAGCCGCAATACCACTTGGCGCAGATTTTCGTGACACCTGCTCCGAATCCACAAGTGCACAACCAGAACAACAAGGCGCAGAACGAAGGCGACGCCCGCAAGAAAATCCAGATGATTTCGAATCGACTGGACAGCGGCGACGACTTCGCAACGCTGGCGATGAATTATTCCGAGGACCCTGAGACTTCCGGCAATGGAGGAGACTTAGGAACGGTTCCCGAGTCTTCGCTGCGGAACACCGACTCGGGCACACGGGATTTGGTGCTCAAACTGAAACCGGGACAATATAGTCCGATCATCACCGTGTTAAATCCCGCAACCAAACAGGCCGTTGGCTTTCGCATTGTGAAGCTGGTGGCGAAGGAGCCTGCGGGCCAGCGCGATTTGTCCGACCCTCGGGTGCAGCAGGCGATCCGATCGCAACTTCATGACCGCCGCGAGCAATTGCTCAAGGCCGCTTACTATGAAGTATTGCGCGACTCCGCCAAGGTGGAGAACTACTACGCCAAGAAAGTGCTGGATAGTAACGGGCTGACGAAGTAAGGCTGGATCCCTCTAGGACTGGATCACTCCACGATGGCCAGGACGTCGCCCGCGTTTACGGCGGCGCCTTCACCGACTAGAACTTTCTGGACGGTTCCCTTCTTTGGCGATTTAATCTCGTTTTGCATCTTCATCGCCTCGACTACGGCAATACCGGCGCCCGGTTCCACTTCGTCTCCTTGATGCACTAACAATCGCACCACCTTACCGGGCATCGAGGCGATAATTTTCCGAGGGCCGTGATCGTCCCCGGCGCGGCTACGGCCGCGCAGAGAGCGGGGATCGCGGACTTCCGCGGCGAAACGCGTGCTGCCAACCCACAAATGCAAATCGTTCCCGACCCGCTCCGACTTGATCTCGTAGGCCAGGTTCCCGATGCGAAGCGAAAGCACATTGTGGCGCACTAGAACGGCGTCAACCTGCAAGTCGCGTCCATCGAGGCGACAGGACCAGCGTCCGTCGGCGCGATCGAGCTCAAGGCGGTAGTTCTTGCCATCGATAGTTATTTCGTAGAGCATAAAAAGCGGTGGCCAGTTGCCAGTGATCCGCGGCCAGTTATTCGATCACCCATCACACTTTCAACGCAGAGCCTCGCGACGACCGGCACTTTTCCAGTTAGACTCCGCGTTGTCCGTTGCTCGCGAACCGCTGTTATTCGTTAGCTCTCCTGCGGCAGCCGAAGTCGAACCGAGTGCGGCGAGTATGCCCGCTGCAACCGCCGCCACTTCTGCCGCTCTTGAGTCAACCGGTTTATCGTCTGGCCGCTTCAACATGCGGTCGAGGAATCCGGTGTCGAGTTTGGCGGCACGAAAATCGGGATCGCGCAAGATGCGGCGAAACAACGAAATATTTGTTTTGATCCCGCCGACAAAGTATTCGCCGAGGGCTCGCGTTAGCCGCGCGATAACTTGATCGCGGTCCGTGCCGTAGCCGATCAACTTTCCCAGCAGCGGATCGTAGTCAATGGGTACGGTCCAGCCCTCATACATGCCGCTGTCGCGCCGAATGCCGGGACCCGAAGGCGTCAACAGCAACGTAATCTTTCCCGGGCTGGGGAAATAATTGTTGTCAGGATCTTCCGCGTAAATGCGACATTCGATGGCGTGACCGCGGATACGGACGTCGTCTTGTTTGAAGGGCAGCTTCTCGCCCGCTGCAATGCGAATCTGCAGATGGACCAGGTCGACCCCGGTGATCAGTTCCGTCACCGGATGCTCCACCTGCAACCGCGTATTCATCTCCAGGAAATAAAAATTCTTCCGCTGGTCGACGAGGAACTCGACCGTCCCAGCGTTGGTGTAGGCTGCGGCCCTGGCGACCCGGACCGCAACTTCGCCCATTCGGTGCCGCATATCAGGATCGACGATGGGTGAAGGCGCTTCTTCCAATACTTTCTGATGGCGGCGCTGCAATGAGCATTCGCGCTCGCCGAGGTAGACGGTGTTGCCGTGCTCGTCGGCCAAAACCTGCATCTCAATGTGCCGAGGATTCACAATCGCCTTCTCGATGTAAACTTCGCTGTCGCCAAACGAGCGTTCCGCCTCGCTGCGCGCGGCTTCCAGAGAGGACTTTAGTTGCTCAGGGGAAGGGACGAGCCGCATGCCTTTGCCACCGCCTCCGGCAGCGGCTTTCAACATCACCGGATAACCGATTCTTGCAGCTACTTGCCCCGCCTCCTCGAATGATTCCACTCCGCGCGACGTGCCCGGCACGAAAGGAACGCCCGCTTTCTCCATGGCCTGCCGCGCCCGGGTCTTCGATCCCATGGCCTCCATGGCGGCAGCTGTCGGGCCGATGAACTTCACTCCCGCGTTGGCGCAGGCTTGGGCGAACTTCGCGTTCTCGGAAAGAAAGCCGTAGCCGGGGTGGATGGCGTCGGCGCCGGATCGCGCGGCGACGTCGAGAATCTTAGGGATGTTGAGATAAGACTCGCTGGCCGCCGCTGCGCCGATAGGATAGGCCTCATCCGCTTTGCGCACATGCAGCGCGGCGCGGTCTACATCGGAGTAGACGACCACCGCGGCGATTCCCATTTCGTGGCACGCGCGGAGAACGCGGACCGCGATCTCGCCGCGGTTGGCTATGAGAATTTTCTTGAACATGCTTGTGCGTACGGGGCGACGAGTGCTTGTAACCGGCGCTCCGCGATTCTCATGAATGCGCCGTTTTTGCTAATTTCTTAGGCCGGCGGGACGCGAGAAAAACTCACTGCAAACGGCGTAATAGCATCGCAGTCTGGTCTCGCCCACCGTGCACGGCGGCTGAAGCGGTAGCGAATCAAGGCTCCAGATGGCTAGCCAGCCATCGGCGTGACGGATTTTCTTACCTTCTCCGGCCGTGCGTGGCGAATAAGAGATGGGCACTTCCGCGATCTTCTCACCCATGCGGCAGAACTTTGCGGTCACTTCAGGGCAGAACTCGAAGCGGCGGCATTCGAGATTAACTTGCGCTATCAGCGTGCGCCGGAAGACTTTATAACAAGTGGCTTCGTCGTGGATGCGCGCGCCGTAGAGCAGATTCGCCAGATGCGTCAGGAGTTTTGCACCAAGGAAAAAGCGGAGGCCGCGCTCAGGACGATCCGGCCGCACCCCGTAGACCACATTCGCATGGCGTTGCTGGAGAGGCCGCAGCAAGGCGGGATAATCCTGCGGGTCGTATTCGAGATCTGAATCCTGGATCAAGACATATTCGCCGCGAGCGTACTCCAGCGCGGTGCGAATGGCCGCGCCCTTGCCGCAATTTTTTTCGTGGAAGACCACGGTGACGTCGTTCGGAAGCGGCATAGCCCGGAGTTTTTCGCGGGTGCCATCGGTGGAACCATCGTCGACAATGATGATTTCTTTTTTGACTGGCGAGGCATGGATGGCCTGCAAAAGCTCCTCCACGTGCGGAGCCTCGTTATAGACGGGCACAATCACCGACACACATCCCGCCCACCGCTCACTTTCGGCGGCGGCGCTCACCCGCGGCGATGCCTTCCAAGCCACACCCATTGTCATGCGGAAGCCCGCCTGGTCGCGAGCTGGGCTATCTTTTTTTCTTGCCTTTTTAGCATAGTATCATCTTGAATCCGCCGGTTAACTTCCATATCCAACATGGTTCCTTCAACAACGGTAAACCCTGACGCGGGCGAGACGAGGCAAACCTTTTCACTTCGTCAGGCCTGGAACCTCGCTTCAATATGTACTCTGGGTATGCTGGCGGCAGGCGCCACGGCGTTACGCTTTCTGTTTCTCGCACGAAAACCCTTCTGGTTTGATGAGTGCTTCAGTGTCGAAGTTGCGCGGATGAGCTGGCACGACTTTGCACACCTTTTGTGGTGGCGGGAAGCTAATATGTCGCTGTATTACCTGCTGCTACGTGGATGGCTGCACTGGTACGTCAATCCGGGTTTCAGTCCATTCTTCATCCGCAGCTTCTCGGTGCTGTTTTCGCTGGCCACGTTGCCTGCAATATTCTGGCTCGCAAGTACACTGTTTGACCGGCGCGTGGGCCTGATCGCGGTCGCATTGATAAGCTGCAATGCGTACTCCATTCGTTACGCGCAGGAGGCGCGCACCTATTCGCTGTTTGTATTATTGGCCACGCTGTCGAGCGGTTTCTTCGTCGCGTATTTAAGGGAGCCGTCGCTGCGAAATCGACGGGCTTACATTCTGGCGAGCGTTCTTGCGGTCTATGCTCACCTCTACGCCTTGTTGTTGATGGTGGCACAGTGGTTGTCTGTGCTGGGGTTGCCCGTAGCAGAACTGGAGGAAGAGCGAGAATCCGCGCCGCGCGTAATGGTCTCTTCCGGCGTGCGCAAGGCGTGGATTCTGATTGCTCTCGGAGCGCTCCCTTTGCTGGCATTTGTGGGTAAGACCGGGGCGGGACCAATTCGCTGGATCCCGCGGCCCGCCTTTCGCAATCTGCGGGACTTCTGGCAGCACCTTGCGGGCAATGCTGGGTGGCCACTGCTCCTGCTTTACGCAGCGGCATGCCTGGCTGCGATTCTGCCGCTGCGGAAACGGCTATTCAGGCTGGGGGCCGGCTGGGAGTGCTGGACACGTCAGTTCCTGTTGATCTGGCTATTGTTTCCCGTGGCTCTGACCCAAGTCATTTCACTTGTGCGCCCGCTATTTCTCGGACGCTACTTCATCTTCTGCCTGGCTGCCCTGACCATTCTGGCTGCCGCCGGACTGGCGAGTCTGCGGAAGACGTGGATGATGGCGATTTGCCTGGCGGTCATACTTTTGCTTTCCCTGCAAGGAACGCTTTCTTACTATGATCACGACTTCGATCTCGAGCGCGATGGCTCGGAAGTGGCCGCGAATTACATTTACGATCATGCGCAACCCGGTGATGCGATCCTGTTTCACATTGCGGAAGCGCGGATTCCGTACGAGTTTTTTGTGTCGCTTCGGGAAGAGAAATCCGGAAGCATGTCTGGGACGAGGCCGGAAATTATCTTTCCTCGCCACGGCGATCGCCTCGACTACCGCGATGTAACGGGCAATCCGACGAGCGAATTCTTGCGCTCCATAGCACCCAAATACGCTCGGGTTTGGGTGGTGCTGATGAGCAATGGAACTCCCGGCAACCCTGATACCAGCACGGTGATTCTGAGCCAGACTCTCGCGGAATCCTTCTCGCGGGAAGAGCGAGTGCAATTTCCGCAGGTGGAAGTCCGGCTGTACAGCAAGCCATGAGATGTGCTGCTTGAGCAGCGGCGAATGAAAGCCGCTGTTAACATTTATGGAGGTTTCACGGCGCGACTGGGAGTCGCGCCCTTTCAAAAACCGCTACTTCGGCTGATCCATAGTGATACCTTGCTGGCCGGGTTGCTTCTCAGCCTTGGCCTTCTTGGTGAGCAGAGTCTGGTCAACCCAGTGATCGGCTGTTTTCAGGTCTTCCTGGCGGGCAGCGAGATCATCACATTCTACGTCTGCCTTCTCCCGGTACATCAGGTTCAAATAGGCCATTGCATCGTCATAGTCGGGGCGGAGTTGGATCGCCTTGTTGAGGCTGTCAATGCCTTCCTGGATCAATGGCTCGTTCTTTGCCTTCAATTCCGCGCACACCTTTTTCTGATCTTTGTTCTTGGGATTCAGGTTCTCATCCGGTTTCATACCCAGCTTGGCCCGCTCTTCCATGCGGGGCTGATAGGCGGCCGTCCAGTCGATGACTCCTACCGAGTAGTAGGGTTCGGGATCGTTAGGATCGATGTCGGCGGCCATGCGGTAATACTTCTTGGCGTCGTCGAACTTCTTCATATTCAAATACAGGTACGCGATTCCCTTGGCGGCGTTTACCTTCTGGTCCCGCGCGGGGTTCATTTCGAGGACGTGTTGATATTGCTCGATGGCCTGTTCCGCCATTTTGTTGTTATCCGGTGTGTCGGCGCCCGGAATGTATTGCTGAGCGAAGGCGGTGGCCAGATACATTTTGGCGTTAATTAAAGATGGATCCAGGGCAACGGCCTGCTGGAAATGGTCGATAGCCTCTTCATACTTGGCATTCTTGTAGGCGGTGACGCCCTTGTTGAGTTGGTCGCGGGCCCGCAGCTTGCTGCAGCCCACCGAAGATAAGAGCGCCAGCGCAGCTGTCGCCACTGTGAGCAGACGAAAGTATTTATTCATTGCGGTATAAGTCTCCCTTGCCACAGCATCCTAGGCCCAGAGACAGCAAATTGACAAGCGCCAGTGAAACATTCCTTCGCAGAGGCGGCACGGGAACCGTAGCTCCCGTGCCGAACTGGATGCGGATGCGCCACTTCCGGGCGCACTCTCAACTCTGGGTCTTTGGCGTTCTTTAGCCGCCCGCCTCGATCTTCGCGGTGATCAGACCGACCTTATCTACTCCCGCAGCATGCGCGATGTCAATCACATTGGCCACATCGGCAAAGGGGATAGCGTCGTCGCCCTTCACAAACATTACTTTCTCAGCGCGGGTTTTATAAATATCGGCCAGACGGCCCTGCAGGTTGTCCCAGGTAGCATCTTCCTGATTGATCTTGAGGCCGGGGTCCTGACCCGCGCCGCGATCAATTAACTGCACGACGATGGTGCGGTCGGGCGTGTTGTTCTTGGGTGCGTTAGGCGGAGGCGGCTGTGGAACCAGCGCGTCCAAACCTTTTGGAGTTAGAGGCGTGATCACCATAAAGATGATGAGCAGCACCAGCAGCACGTCAATGAGCGGAGTGACGTTAATGTTTGCGTTTTGGCCTCCGCTTGGGCCAACTGCCATACTCATGGTCGATCTCCTCTATTGCCCGCCCGCTGGAGGAGCGGGAGGCGGAGCGTTTGGAGTGCTTTTCCTCTGTTCAGTGAGCAAGCCCAGATCGTCAACACCCGCGGCACGCACTGCGTCCACGACTTGGACCACATTGCCGTAGTGCGAGCGAGCATCCGCCTTGACGTAGACTTCCTTATTCGTGCGATTGACCAGGCGGTCTTTCACCTTGCCCGTCAGGGCATCGGGTAAAATCTTATCTGCACCGAAGTAGACGGTTCCATCGCGCATCACGGAAACCAGCAGTGCGTCTTCTTTGTCCGCGTCTTGCATCGGCGTGGGATTGTTTACCTTTGCCATGTCGACGCTGATGCCCTTCTGCAACATGGGCGTGATCACCATGAAGATGATCAGCAGCACCAGCATCACGTCCACCATGGGCGTAACGTTGATGTCAGAGTTGACCTTCGCCCCTTCGTTTCGACTCGCTAATGCCATGGCTTGTTCTCCAGTACTTCCATTTCCATTACCACCCAGGTCGGAGCCCGGTCATTCCGCGTAAGTCGGGAAGCCCGGCGCCGGGAACCGTCCCGGCGCCGGACAGCAACTCATGGCGGACCTCGGGTCCAGCCTTCTAGCTTCTAGGACCGGCGAACATCCCGCCGCTTCAGGAAGTAGTCGATCAGTTCGCTCGAAGAGTTGTCCATCTCCACATCGAACGCTTCTACGCGGCCGGTGAGGTAATTGAACATCATGACGGCAGGGATGGCCACCAGCAGCCCGAAAGCCGTGGTCACCAGAGCCTCAGAAATGCCGCCTGCGACCGCGCCCAGACCGGTTGCCTTCTGCTCGGAAATACCCTTGAAGGCGTTCAGAATGCCCATCACCGTGCCGAACAGGCCGACGAACGGGGCGGTTGAACCGATGGTAGCAAGACCGCCTAAGCCGCGCTTCAGTTCGGCGTGGACAATGGCTTCCGTCCGCTCCAGAGCGCGCTTGGAAGCTTCAATGGTCTCGCCGGGGATGGCGCCGGGGCTATCCTGGTGAGCCTTGAATTCCATCAGGCCTGCGGTGACAACCTTGGCCAGGTGGCTCTTCTTGTTGCGCTCCGCGACCTTGATCGCCTCGTCAATGCGGCCATCGCGCAGGGCTCCAGCTACTGCTGGGGCGAAAGCACGAGACTGCTTGCGAGCCGCGTTGTATGCCATAGCGCGATCGATCATGACACCAATCGACCAGCCCGACATAATGAACAGGATGACGACGACGATCTTCGCGATGATACCCATCTGCTTCCATAGCGAAATCGGATCCCACCCCACTGCGCCACCTTCCTGCACAATCCAGGCGGCTACCCTAGGAACATGACTGAGAATTGCTCCTGCGAAATTAGCTGCGAACATGAGTTGCTTCCCTCCTCGAAACTCTTAGACTTTGATGCGAGATCTGAACGCTCTGCAAAAAGATTGACGGCAGTAAAGTTGCGTGCGAGTTCAGTAACTTCGCGTACCTGGAATAAAGGTACGACGCCCCGCCCCCAACAAGGGCTCTCCCGGCCACCGGCTCCTGGTGGAAAAAAGGGAAGACCATTCTGCCAACAGCCTCTCTACGCTGCTGCACAACCTGCCGGAGATTAGCCTCCAGACAGGGTGAAGTTGACCTGTACTTCCGTGTCCACCTCGACCGGTTCGCCATTCAGCAAATACGGCTTGTACTTCCACTGCTTCACAGCATCGATGGCCGCCGGGGCCAGCATTGGATGCCCGCTCACCAGGGTTAGGTTTTCGATGGAACCATCTTTGCTGATCACCGCATGCAACACGACCTGACCCTGAATGCGGGCCTGCCGCGCCAACGGTGGGTAGGTGGGATTAACCCTACGAACGAGAAGCCCGGCGGAAACGCCTTGAGACACGCGTACGCGTTGCGGTGTAGCGACCTTGGGCATGGCTACGGGCGTTGAACTGATAATTCCACCGATCACGCCGCCCATCTGGCCACCCGGAATACCTCCCGGAACGCCACCAACCACCCCAGCAGATGCCATCGCTGGAGGAGCTTCGTCTTCCTTAATCATCTGAATTTTTTGGGGAATCTTGGTCGGGGTGCGCAGGGCCCCATTTACGATATCTGTCTGAATCTGCTTGACGATTTTCACCGGAGCGGCGGCCGGGGGGGGTGGTGGCGGCGGTGGAGGCGGGGCCACCAGGAACGTCATAAGTTGTTGCTTAGGCAGGGCTTCGGTGAAGATCAGGGGCATCAGGACCATCACGCCGATCAAGGCTATCTCAAGAATAATAGCGAAGGTCGTGGTTCGTCCCCGCTTGGTCTTCAGCCTGCCGCCGGACTCCAGAAGGCTATCTTCAAACATGAGAGTTCTCCTACTTCAGAGCTTACGTAAACTTAGACACCGACCTCGTCCCCTTTGCTCCCAAATTCAACCGCCCGGATCCGACTGCGCCACAGAAACTAGCCAAAGTCCTCAAAAGCGTTCCAACTTCCTCGGGACAAAGGCTTATCACAAAATCGCCTAGATCGCTATCGGGCCATTACCTGCCCTGGACGAGCGGTGCGTCCGCCCGGCTTGCTCTTGTTGATACGCCAGTCTTGGTAGGCGACCAGAATTGGTGCCGCGATCGCGATCGACGAATACGTCCCAATTAAGATGCCAATTACGAGGGCAAGGCTGAAACCTCGAAGCACCTCGCCGCCGAACAAATAGAGTGCAAGTACGGTAAGGAAGGTTAGCCCGGCTGTCAAGATGGTTCGACTTAAAGTCTGGTTGATGCTGCGATTGACGATTTCAGACAACTTCTCGCGCCGCATCAGCTTAATGTTCTCCCGTATGCGGTCAAATACCACGATTGTGTCGTTATTGGAGTAACCAATCAGCGTGAGGATGGCGGCAATCACGGTGAGGGAAATATCTTTGTTAAGTAGCGAGAATGCGCCCACCGTGATGAGCGTGTCGTGGAAGACCGTGACCACAGCCGCGACACCGTAAATCCATTCAAAGCGGAAGCCGAGGTAAATCAACATTCCCGCCAGCGAGTACGCCGTCGCCAACAGCGCCTGCTTGCGCAGTTGCGCACCCACCTGCGGACCGACGATCTCCACATTGCGGATTCCGAAATCCGACAGGAAAAAACCGTCCGCCAGGGACGCGATGACGGCAGGATCCACCCTGCCCTTCAGTTGATCAAATGAACTCAACACGCCGCCTAGCACTTTGTCCCGCGTATCGACAATTGCCTGGGCCTGCTGAGAATACTTCTCGTCAGCATCCGAGCCCAAGTGGAGCGGGTCTTTGTCCATCAGATAATTCTTGATGGCGAGAGAACTGGAGTTGTTCAGATCCTGTTTGCCCGGAGGAGCGTTGGTCTCGAGCGCGTTGATGATCCGGGTTTTGCCCTGGTCGAGAGCCTGCTCGCTGGTTTCCTGTACGTCGAGATCGATCAGTTCCTCGTTATTGGAAGGAACATCATAGCGCTGGAGCTTGAAGTTATGCAGCCCCGCGCGGTCCATTGCCGCGCGAATCGCATTATCATTGGGCGGGTGCGAGAACTTTACGTAGACCAGAGTTCCGCCCCGGAAATCCACGCCGTACGGAATTCCGTGCCAGAACAGCATGGAAAATAATCCCGCCACACTGAAAACCAGTGAGAAGGCGAGAAAATACCACTTCTTGCCTAGAAAATCGATGTTGGTATTACGAAAGAACTCCACCTGTTGTCTAGCCCCTTATCTGTATGAACAAAATGACCAAATTATCAATTGCTTAAATGCTCAGCGCTTCGCCACGTTGTTTACGGCTCAAGATCCAGTCGAAAATCACTCGCGAAACGAATACAGCTGTGAACAGATTGGCCAGCAAACCGAAAGTGAGCGTGACCGCAAATCCCTTGACTGGACCGGTGCCGAAGATGAATAAGATTGCAGCAGAGACAATGGTTGTGACGTGTGTATCGACGATCGTTATCCAGGCATGACTGAAACCCTGATCCACCGCGGATGGCGGCGTCTTGCCATTGCGCAACTCTTCGCGGATGCGCTCGAAGATCAGCACATTAGAGTCTACGCCCATACCAACCGTCAAAATCACACCTGCGATTCCGGGCAAAGTCAGCACCGCTTCGAAGTAGCCCATGAATCCGAGCAGGATGATGAGATTGAGAAGCAGCGCAATGTCGGCATTGATGCCAGCCGCGCGGTAATAGATGAGCATGAAAATCAGCACAGCCAGCATGCCAACAATGGCCGCACGAACACCAGTTCGGATCGAATCGGTGCCCAGCGACGGCCCGACGGTACGCTCTTCGAGATACTTGATGCCGGCAGGCAGCGCGCCCGAGCGCAGAATCATGGACAAATCCTTGGCCTGCTGCTGATTCATACTGCCACCGCTGATTTCGCCGGTATCGCGGATGGCTTCTTTAATATTTGCGACTTCCTGCACTTTGTTGTCAAGCACCACGCCGAGACTTTCTCCCACATGGTTAGAAGTGAAGTTGTAGAAGCGTTGCCCACCCTCACCGGTCAACTGGAAGCGCACGTTGGGCTGGCCATTCTGGTCTGTGCTGGGCTGTGCGTCCCGCAAGTCCTTACCTCTTACGGCAGAAACGCGGGAGACCAGATACCAGGCCTGTTCGCCCGCAGCCGCGCCCGGAGCCGCGTGCCCGGGCAGCAGAATCGCATCCGCCGGTAAAACTCCTCCTTTGTCCTGTAAGGCGGCTTGTTCGCTCGGATAAGGGCCGCCCATGACTTGCTTGATCTCAAGCATGGCGGTGGATTGCATAATATCTTTCACGCGCCCCGGATCGTCAACGCCGGGCAACTGCACCAGGATCTGGTATTGCCCGAGGCCGTGTTCCTGGATGGTCGGCTCGCTTACGCCCAGGGCGTCAATGCGATTGCGAATGGTCTCGATTGCCTGGGCAACGGCCTTGTTCTTCAGGTCGGCGAGCATTTGCGGCTTCATCGTCAGGGTCCAGGTATTTTCTGCTCCTGAACTCAGGTTGTACTCGGGAAGGCGCTCGGAAACGATATCCAGCAGGTCTTTACGTCCATCCGGCGAGACGCCCTTGAGCACGATTTTGTCGGGACTATTCTGCGGATCGGGCTTCGAGATATCGGCGAAGGCAATCTTGCGCTTATTGAGCTGCTCTTTGAGGATTTCAACGGCATTGTCGGAATCAATGTTGACCGCATCATTGACCTGCACCTGTAGGATCAGGTGAGTTCCACCCCGCAAATCCAAGCCGAGGTGGATGCGATTGGTCATGGCCGTGAGCAGGCCCTGTCCCGAAAAACTCTGCGGGATGCCGAAGATCCCGAACAGGAAAACGACCAGAATTCCGACGATAATTATCAATTTCCAGAGAAGATTCTTATTCATGATGAAACAAGGCCCAAATATTAAAAATAAACGCGATTACTTGCTCTTGGCTTCTTCTTCGGCGGTTGTGACCTGCGTCACGGATGCTTTGGTCACTTCAACCCGCAAATTGTCTGGAGGCACCCGCAGGTGCACGGAGTCATCTCTTAAAGCCACGATCGTTCCCCGCAAGCCTCCGCTGGTGACAACTTTGTCGCCAGTCTTCAGCGAGTCCAGCATGGCCGTCCATTTTTTCTGGCGGCGCTGCTGGGGAAGGATCAGCAAAAAGTAAAAGATGGCAAAGATGAAGATGAGCGGCGCGACACTTAGCCATCCCATCCCACCACCACCGGTTTGGAACGCTAACCAGAATTGCATAGTCATCAACTTACACTCAGCAGAGTGATGTGCAGCCGGTTCAATCCGCGAAGAACCGCCCGCGCCTGCAAGCGCCGCGGGCCTGTCATTTCACGACGGGAGTAATCGGTTCCGGCCGGATCAACTACCACTCAGGCTTGAATCCGGGAAGAGTCGTCGCAGGCCAAGTCACGGCTTCGGTCGAGACCAGACGCTAGAAAGAAAATGGGACTTTTCCCCAAGTCGAATAGAATGACGCACCCGCCGCATAGTGTCAAGATAGAAACTCAGGTTATGCAGGGTATTTAACCCCTGAGCCAACACCTCATTCGAAGCATAAAGATGTCGCAGGTAGGCGCGCGAATATCGCTGGCACACCCGGCAGCCGCAATTGGGATCGAGCGGGCTTTCATCCCTGGTATACCGCGCCTGCTTGATTGAAATCTTGCCCTCTGAAGTAAACAGCAAGCCGTGGCGCGCCGCACGTGTGGGCAAAACGCAATCCATCATGTCGATGCCCAGGCCTGCGTACTCGACGATCTCTTCAGGAGTGCCCACCCCCATCAGATAGCGGGGTTTATCGGGAGGAAGGTTCTCGAGCGTGGCTTCGACGACCTCTCGCGTGCGCTCTCGAGGCTCGCCAACGCTTAGTCCTCCGATGGCGTAACCAGGAAAACCAATCTCGATCGTTCGCTCTGCAGATTCCTTTCGCAGATCCAGATCCATGCCCCCTTGGACGATGCCGAACAGAGACTGAGTCTTCTCGGGACCTGTAGGGAGAGGATATGTGGGGACAGCCGCCATCGGCTGTCCGTCAGGCCGAAGGCCTGATTCTTTTCCTGCTAGGGGAGCGCCGCCATCAAACCCGGGCGAGCTGCGCTCGCCCGGACAGCCGAGGGCGGCTGTCCCCACATGGTCCCTGCTGAACCACGGCACCTCATGTTTGTGTTCCTCAAAATACTTCTTGCTGCGCTCGGCCCAACGCAACGTCAATTCCATGGAAGCCTTGGCGCGGGCGCAATCCGCGGGATACTCCGTGCATTCATCGAACGCCATCACGATATCGGCGCCGAGGCCAATCTGCGCCTGTATCGCGCTCTCCGGGGTGAAGAAATGTGACGAACCATCGAGATGCGAGCGGAAAGTTACGCCCTCTTCCCTAACTTTGCACAGCTCGTTCAGACTGAAAATCTGGAAGCCGCCGGAATCGGTTAAGATCGCCCGGCGCCAAGCCATGAAACCATGCAGCCCGCCCAACTGGCGGACGGTTTCGACTCCGGGACGCAAGTAAAGGTGATAGGTGTTGCCCAGAAGAATCTGGACTCCGAGCTCTTCGAGAATGTCCTGCGAAATTGCTTTCACCGTGCCCCCTGTGCCGACCGGCATGAAGACCGGGGTTTCGATCTCGCCATGCGGCGTGACCAGGCGACCGGCGCGAGCAGTTCCTGCTCGGGCCTCAACATGGAACTCAATGGACATTTTTCTTGGTCTTCGCCTTGCGATTGTAGCAACGCGATGGATCAGCGGTCAGGATTCCGTTATTGGCAATTGCAGAAGTTCACCCCGAACGCCGCTATCTTTCACAATTAACTTACCCAGACTGATGGGCAGCTTGAATCGTCGCGGCCCCGCACTGCCGGGATTGAAGTAGAGCACTCCGTCGCGCGTCTCTTTCCTGGGGACGTGGCTGTGGCCACTGACCACGACCGCGAATCCCGCCGCCTTTGGTTTAAGGTCCAGCTTTGTGAGGTCGTGCAGAACATAGATGGCAACGCCGTCCAGTTCAAGCACTTGGGTCTCTGGCAGCTTGCGGGCCCACGCACCTTTATCGACGTTGCCGCGTATCGCGGTCAGAGGCGCAATCGCGGAGAGTTGTTTGAGAATCTCAGGTGAGCCGACATCTCCGGCATGGATAATGTGTTCCGATCCTCGCAGAGCTTCGACCGCCTGAGACCGCAGCAGACCGTGCGTGTCGGAGATGACGCCAATCAGGATGGAAGGCCTCAGTTTTTTAGGTTTTAGCCCGACTCTTATCCCTCAATGGACTAGGATGTTTTGGTTCGTATACGCCGATTTTGCCACCGCCAGGAAGCATGAAATTGGCGAGTTTTCCCCATCCCCGTTCGGTTACATCCGAGACCTTCACGCTTTTCGATTTTAGATCATTCAGGGTCGCCGCGATGTCATCGCACATAAGGTAGAGCTCGTGGTGGTCATTGCTTTCGGAAGGGTGGAACGC
Organism: uncultured Acidobacteriota bacterium; assembly: GCA_963720155.1. Lineage (GTDB taxonomy): Bacteria > Acidobacteriota > Terriglobia > Terriglobales > Acidobacteriaceae > Sulfotelmatobacter. The sequence goes on along the minus strand of CAVREP010000008.1, from coordinate 9,338 downwards.
AGCTTCCAGTGGCGGCATGGCGAAAATCAACCAGCCGTAGCCGGCATCTACTGAAGGAAATCTAAGTACATCGCGAAAGAAAGCCCGGTCGGCTTCCGAATCCTTGGTGCGAATAACGACATGCGCACCGTTGATTAAGCGTGAACTCCGGCTTTCGGATTGGAATCGATATATTCTCATCGCGAGGTCAAGTTCGCAACCGTGCCGCCGACTGTTCCTAAGGCAAACGTTGTCCTCAGCTTAGAGTCCCAAATTCTGACTTCTGCCTCCGCCATTTCCCTTCATCTTTTGAACAAATTTGCCCATGCTCACGATGGCGCGGCTAACCGTGCCGCGGCCGATTTCCTGTAAGCCGTCGCGTGCCGTCACGCGCAGCACATAGAAACGCCCGTCGAAAGATTCGAGTGCGGCCTCGGCTCTGATATGCGCGCCAATCCCGCTGGCTGCACGGTGCTCGATGTTAATCGCAGTTCCGACCGTAATCTGGTCGCCCTCGCAGTAGGGCTGAAGGGCGTGAAAAGCCGCCGTCTCCATCAAGCGGATCATGTCCGGCGTTGAGTATACCGGAGGCAGTTCCGGATGGTGTGTCGTCAGCGTGTGTTTGAACTCGACCGTTTCTTGCGCCTCACCGCGCATGCCGATGAGGATTTCCTTTGCCATTCCTGTTTTCCCTTTTGCTTGATTCCCATCTCCCAGGCGGCAGTCCGATCAAACTCCAAAGGTTGGCGCCGCTTCCGTCCAAAGCCTGCCACAGAATCTTGGCCATGTTCTCGGCTGCAGCCAGCGCGGTTTTCGCCGTTTCCGGATTCGCCGCCAGTTGCTTCTCCTGCTGCTTGCCCCAGACATTCGAGTGTAGAGGTCCGGGTATGACCAATCACTATCCTTCTAGGCACGGAGCCGGGTAGTGATCGGGATCTCGTTTGCTTGGCAACTTGTTAGAATGAAAGCTGAAGGCCGTTACTCTCTGGTTCTCGCTCGGAGATTATAGCGAAACGTAGCGGATTGGCTTCCAACGGTTTCTCTTCTCAGCGATTCGACATGGCGTTCACTGAACAATTCGAGATAGTCGTGGTCGGCGCCGGTCATGCCGGATGCGAGGCCGCGATGGCCGCGGCCCGCATGGGTCTGAAGACCGCGCTGTATACACTCAACGTCGACTTGATTGCGCAGATGTCGTGCAACCCGGCGATCGGCGGCATTGCCAAGGGACACCTGGTTCGCGAAGTGGACGCACTTGGCGGCATCATGGGCGAAATCACGGACGCGGTCGGCATTCAGTTTCGCCTGCTGAACACGTCGCGCGGACCCGCGGTGTGGTCGCCGCGCGCACAGTGCGACAAACAAGCCTACAGGCTCAAGATGCGCGAGGTGTTGGAGTCGCAGCCGAATCTGAAGATCAAGCAGGCGGAAGTGGCGGAACTGATCATGGAGCAGGCGTCTGATTCTCGGCTTTCGGAATCCGGCAATACGGCTGGGAACGGAAGCCTAGCGCCGGAAGCCGGAAGCCGGGTTCTCGGGGTTAAGCTCCGCGACGGCCGCACTGTGGGCGCGCAAGCGGTGATCATTACCACCGGAACCTTCCTCAACGGACTGATTCATTGCGGCGAGCAGCAATATCCCGCGGGACGTTCCGGCGAAGCGAACGCAGTTCTGCTCGGAGAAGCCTTAAAGAAACTCGGGCTGCGGGGCTGCCGGCTCAAGACCGGAACACCGCCGCGTCTGGACGGACGCACGATCGACTGGTCCCGTTTTGCCGAGCAGCCTGGCGACGCCGACCCAACCCCCTTCAGCTTTCGCACCAAGCGAGTGGCTCACCACGATTCACAAGTACCTTGCTATATCGCCTGGACTACGCCGGAGACGCAGCGCATCATCCGCGAGAACGTTCACCGTTCCCCGATGTACAGCGGTCAGATTCAGTCGATCGGGCCGCGCTATTGCCCGTCGATCGAGGACAAGATCGTCAAATTTCCCGACAAGGAAGTGCACCAGCTCTACCTTGAGCCCGAAGGGCTGAACACGCACGAAATTTACGTCAACGGCATGAGCACGTCCTTGCCCGTGGAAGTGCAGCTTGCGATCCTGAAATCGATTCCGGGCCTTGAAGGTGCTGAGATGCTTCGTCCCGGCTACGCCATCGAGTACGACTCAATTGATCCGACCGAGCTGCAGCGCACTTTGGAAACGAAGAAGATCGCTGGGTTATTTCTGGGCGGCCAGATCAATGGGACTTCCGGCTATGAAGAAGCCGCTTGCCAGGGCCTGATGGCGGGCATCAACGCGGCATTGCAAGTGAAGGCTCAGGCGCCGCTGATCCTCGATCGCACCGAGGCTTACACGGCGATTCTAATCGATGACCTCATCTCCAAAGGCACGAACGAGCCCTACAGAATGTTTACATCGCGAGCAGAGTTCCGCTTGCACCTGCGCATCGATAATGCCGATCGCCGGCTCACTCCCCATGGCCGGCGAGTAGGATTGATCTCCGACAAAGCCTGGGAAGACTTTCAATCCAAACAGCAGCGGCTCGAGAAGTTGAAGGGATCGCTGGAGCGCACCCGATTGACAGCAGCAATGCTGGAAAACTTTAGCTTCTGTCATTCCGAGGCGCGAAGCGAGGAAGAACCTGCTGTGGCTGCCAACGCAACGGGCCAGGACTGGAGCTCGGCCATCGGTCAGACTTGCGCACAACTCCTCAAGCGCCCAGAAATCACCATCGAACAACTAGCGCCGATTCTACGTCAGCTGGATCCTGCTTTTTTTTCAAGAGAAGAAATCCGTGTGAATCGGTGTGAATTCGTGGCCGACCTTTCTTCAGAAATTCGCAATGAACTCAAGTCGGTGGAAACTGAAATTAAGTACGAGGGCTACCTGCTGCAACAGCAGCGCGCTATCGAGCGAATGAAAAAGTCGGAGCAACGCGCCATTCCAGAGTGGTTCGAGTATCGAACGGTGAGCGGGCTCTCGCGCGAGATGCAGGAGAAGCTCGCCCATGTGCAGCCGCGCACGCTGGCGCAGGCTTCGTGCATCCCGGGAGTGACACCGGCGGCAGTGTCGCTGGTCAACGTCTATATTGAGATCCAGGCCAGACGCCGCGAACAGGCCGCCGCCATCTAGAGGTTGCATTCATTAGTCAGCCTAAACCAATCCTGAATTCGGGGTTTGACTGCATTTCTTATCACCCCTAAGATGAGTTTCCAACCTTCCATGATCGGTCAGACGATTTCGCATTACCGCATTACCGGCCAACTCGGCAGTGGCGGCATGGGAATTGTTTACGAGGCGCAAGACCTCGATCTGGGGCGCAAGGTTGCGCTGAAGTTCCTGCCGCCGCAGCTTTCGCGCGATCAAAATGCGCTGGATCGCTTTCTGCTTGAGGCGCGCACTGCTTCGGCGTTGAACCATCCCAACATTTGCACGATTTACGCGGTGGGAAAAGTTCAAACAGAGAACGAGCAAGAACAGTCCTTCATCGCCATGGAACTGCTCGAAGGCGACACCTTGGACCGTCGTCTGGGCGCCGGCGGAGTGGCGCTGGATCGCCTTCTCGACTGGGGCATTCAGCTGGCGGATGCGCTCGACGCGGCACACACCAAGGGAATCATTCATCGCGATATCAAGCCGACGAATATTTTTATCAGTCCACGAGGGCAAGTAAAGGTGCTTGATTTCGGGCTGGCCAAGCTGGCGCGTCCTGAGATGGCGATGGAAACCATCGGAGCCACGCGAGATTCGCCGGAATCGATGCACTTGACCAGCCCGGGAGCGACCGTCGGCACCATCGCTTACATGTCGCCAGAGCAGGCACGCGGCGAACAACTGGATGCACGTACGGATTTGTTTTCTCTCGGCGTTGTTATCTACCCAATGACTACTGGACGTTTGCCATTTTCTGGAGCTACGTCTGCGGTGGTCTTTCACGCCATTCTTGAACTCGAACCGGTTCCGGCGCAACAGTTGAATCCCGTCCTGCCGCCCAAGCTCGACGAGATTATTGGGAAAGCTTTGTAAAAGGACCGCGACCTGCGCTATCAATCCTCCGCCGATCTGCGCGGTGACCTCAGGCGGCTGAAGCGCGATACTGAATCCGGAAGGAAGCCCGCACAGGCAGCCGCGGGCAGCGCTCCGGCAATTCAGAGTGCTGCACCTTCTGCGGGTCTAGCTGCCGAATCCTCCTCTGCTCAGCGGCAGTCTGGAAGCGCCGCTGTGATCTCCGCTGCGCGCCAAAACACACTCAGCACCGGGTTGGTGGCGGGAATCGTGGTCGTGCTGGTGGCAGCAGCTGCTTATGGAATTTATGCATTTATCACGCGCAGCCGGCCTGCCCCGTTCCAGAATATTTCTGTCACCAAGGTTACAGACACCGGCGACGCGGTCTCCGCTGCCATCTCGCCGGACGGAAAGTACATCCTGAATCTGACACGGAAGAACGGGCTGGCGAGCTTGTGGCTGAGAAATGTGCCCACCAACAGCAACACACAGGTGCAGCCTCCGGCCGACGTGTATTACAACGGGCTGCGTTTCTCTCCGGATGGGAACTACTTTTATTTTGTGCGTAGCGATCCGGGGAATACGGAGTTGAAGTTTTTGTATCGGGCTCCGCTGCTCGGGGGAATGCCACAAAAACTCGTAGCCGATTAGGATTCGAACATTACTTTTTCTCCCGACGGAAAGAGATTTGCCTTCATGCGCTACGACAACCCCGAACCGGGAAAATATCAGCTCCTTATTCGCGCAGCTGAAAATGCCGAAGGGGGAGAAAGCGTGCTGACGAGCGGACCGAAGGGCCAGGCTCTTTTTTCTCCGGCGCGGTCTCCGGATGGAAAAACGATTGTGTGCGTCGAGGTGAACGTCGGAAATGCTTTGGGGAGTCTGGTGGCTGTGGACGTCGACGGCGGACGGCAGCACCTGTTCTTTGGCGGCAACGAACGGCTCGTTGAATTACCAACGTGGTTGCCGGACGGCAGTGGGTTGCTGGGTTTGATGCATGGACAGAATACCGATCTCAATCGATCCCAGATCGCGTTCGTCTCATATCCAGAGGGCAAACTTTCTCCCATCACTCACGACACCAACGACTACTCCGATCTCAGCGTAGCGGCAAACGGGCATGTGCTGTCGACGATCCTGAGCGAGGCTCGCTGGAGCCTGTACCTGATGCCTGCATCCACTCCCAGCAGCCAAGCTCGGCCTCTTATTTCGACTGTGTCGGACACCAATTTCACCTGGACGCCCGACGGGCAGTTGATCGGCGACCAGGGAGCCGTCCTCAATCGAATTGATCCAGCTACCGGCAGTAAGGCCACGATCGTCACCGAAGAAGGGAAACCGAGCGGCAATCCGTCGGCTTGCGCCTACGGCCGCTTCATCGTGTTTGAACTTCTGCATCTTGGCAGCACCGGCGACGATAATATCTGGCGCATTGATTCGTCGGGCGGCAATCTGAAGCAGCTGACCAGTGGCAAGCACGACCATCATGCCATGTGCTCACCCGATAGCCGCTGGGTGTATTACATCGAGGAGCGGGATGAGGGCAAGCTGGCTCGAGTCTCGATGGATGGCGGAGCGCCGCAAATCTTATCCGATCTGCCGATTCCATACGGCGCCGTCGATCTTTCACCTGACGGCAAACTGGCCGCGTTTGTAACACTAGAACATTCCGGTGAGCACAGGGAGATGCTGGCACTCATGGATACCGGCAGCGGCAAGGCTGCGAAGGTGACGAACTTCGAGCGTCCGCACTTCGGTCTGTTGGGGTTCGCGCGCGACGGAAAGGGCGTGGTCTATTCCACTCGAGAAAATGGCGTGGACAATCTCTGGCTGCAACCTCTGGATGGTTCCAAGGGCAGGCGGATTACCGATTTCACTTCCGAACGCATCTACGACTTCCACTGGTCGTTTGATGGGAACCAGTTGGCCCTGGTACGCGGGCACACGGATGCGGACGTTGTCTTAATTAATCAGCGACGCCGGCCATGAGCGCTTTGGACGATGCGTTGCAGTTTTCCTCTGATTCTAAGAATGCAAAAGGGCGGCCATTTCAGGCCGCCCTTTCTGGCTTCTTGCGAATTGTTAGCTGCGAAGTGGTTTATGCACCCTTCACGTTCTCGGCCTGCCAGCCCTTAGGGCCTTTGACCACGTCAAATTGTACTTGCTGACCTTCCTGGAGGCTGCGGAAGCCGCTCGCCTGAATGGCCGAGAAATGCACGAATACATCCTCGCCGTTCTGGCGGCTGATGAACCCATAGCCCTTAGCGTCGTTAAACCACTTCACTGTTCCTGTTTCCATGGTGTTGCATTGTTCCTTTTTGTTGATGTAGCGCTGAAACTTTGGAAGGTTTCTTCTGCAGGCAGGTCACGCGCTGGTTGGCGGAGAAACTGGGTACTGCGAAAGAACTCTAAAGTCAAACGCATCGAAATTGTAAGTGAAGTGCCCTAAAAAAGCTACAAATATTTGCTGATCTCACGAGCAAGTACTTATTTATCAGCCGCTTCCAGAGGATACCGAGTTCAGGCGCAGTGCTGGCGATTTGCCAGCACAATGACAAAAGATACATGATGGTTGAAGACATGCGAGTCTGGAAGGTTTTAATTCTAATTACGCTGATCACACCGGCTTGGGCGGGAATCGTGGAAGACGTCCGCATGGCCCTGGCGCAAAATAGCTTCTCCGCAGCCGAGGCGGAACTTCGGTCTTACCGGGCAACCAATGGCGTGTCCGGCGAATACCTCGAGGCCTACTCCTGGATGGCTCGGGCTGCACTCGAAGCTCGCCAGTACGACCAGGCCGCGGCGTATGCCAACCAGACTGAAATTCTGGCTGTCGCGCAACTCAAGCTTCACCCATTCGATGCCGAGCCGCACCTGCCCATCGCTCTGGGCGCCGCCATCGAGGTCGAGTCACAAACGCTGGCTGCTCGGGGCCAGCGCACGCAGGCAATCGCGGTTTTGCAGGCTGCATTGCGCACGTATGGCAACACTTCGATCCGCGCCCGCTTGCAGAAGAACCTGAACCTGCTCTCGTTGGAAGGTCATTCAGCGCCGCAGTTGCGAGCGGAACAATTTCTGGGATCGAAACCACCCGTGCTTTCCCAGCTCAAGGGTTCGCCCGTGCTGCTTTTTTTCTGGGCACACTGGTGTGCGGACTGCAAAGCTGAGGCACCTATCATCACGCAGCTTCGCACCGAGTTTGCGCCCAAGGGATTGACCGTCCTCGGTCCCACCAGGCTTTACGGTTACACCGCGCAGGTCGAGAACGCCGCGCCCAGCAATGAACTTGCCTACATCGACGCGGTGCGCCACCGCTTTTACGGCGGTCTGCTCGACATGCCGGTGCCCATCAGCAAATACAACTTCGATGTTTACGGCGCTTCGACTACTCCGACGCTTGTACTGCTCAATCGCGCGGGAAAAATTGCGATGTATCATCCCGGAGCTCTGCCGTACGACCAACTGAAGGCGGAGATTGAAAAAGTGGTGTCGCGGTAACCCGCTACAATTGCCGAGTGAACCTCGACGATACGATCGTCGCCATAGCGACTCCGCCCGGACGCGGCGGCATCGGCGTTGTCCGCATTGCGGGGCCGCGAGCGGTCGAGATTGCCGAGCCGATGCTTCGGCTCAAGCACGCGCTGGAGCCGGGTCATGCCGTTCTTGAAGAGCTCATCGAACCGTGTGGTGCGGACACTCAAGGCTCTTCGCCGCTTCCCCAGCGCATCGACGAAGTCGTCGTCACATACTTCGCGAAGCCAAACTCTTACACTACTGATGACATCATCGAAATCTCCGCCCACGGTTCTCCAGTCGTTCTGCGGCACATCGTCGAACTCTGCATCGCTGCCAGAGCGCGTCTCGCAGAGCCGGGGGAGTTCACGATGCGTGCCTTCCTCAACGGCCGCATCGATCTGACGCAGGCGGAAGCGGTCCGCGACCTCATCGATTCGCAGACGCTCTATCAGGCGAAAATTGCCGCCCAGCAACTCGAAGGCGCGCTGTCGAAACGTTTGCAGCCCATCAAACGAAAGCTGGTCGAGCTGATCGCTGTTCTCGAGGCGGGCATCGACTTCGCCGAAGACGACGTCTCCGTCCTGCCTAATCCCATTATCCTTGAACGCATCGCTGCCGTGCGCCAGCCGCTCGAACAGCTAGCCGCCACCTTCGCCTACGGCAAGATCGTGCATGAGGGACTGACTCTCGCCATCGTTGGTCGGCCAAACGTTGGCAAATCTAGTTTGTTCAACCGTTTAGTAGAGCGCGAGCGGGCCATCGTTACGGCGACTCCAGGTACCACTCGAGACTTAGTCAGTGAAACGGTAGCAATCGGCGGTATACCGATCCAGCTCGTCGACACTGCCGGGATCCGGCAAGCTTTTGATGAGGCGGAATCCATCGGCATCCGTAAATCCATGGAAGCGCTGGCGGACGCCGATCTGGTGCTGGTTGTGCTGGATGCGTCGCAGCCGGTCGCTGTGGAAAACAACGAGCTGCTGCGGCTGGTGGAAAGCCGCCCAACTATTGTTGTCGGAAACAAGTGCGACTTGGTTTCCAGCGACCAATGGTCAGCGCACAGTGGCCAGTCCTCGATGGTGCGCGCCTCTGCTCTGACCGGTGAGGGCATGGCCGAACTGCGGGCCGAAATTCTGCGCCACGTCGGCGGCGAAAACGGTGCGCAAGTCGAAGCCGGATTTCTTACCAATGTCCGACATCAGGGCTTGGTGCAGGATTCACTCGCTGCCCTTGACGCCGCGACAGGAGCCATCGACGCCAAAGTGCCGCACGAAATGCTACTGCTCGATCTGTATAACGCCCTCCGGCCGCTCGACGCCGTTACCGGCGCCACCACCACCGACGACATCCTCAACCTTATTTTCAGCACTTTCTGTATCGGAAAGTGAAATCTCTTGGAAAAGTAAAAGGGCCGCAACCGGTGGCTGCGGCCCAGAACCGAGGCAGTAGATCGATTGTGTTAGAAGCGAAGGCGAAGACCGAGTTCGATGTTTCGCGGCTCTGCCTCGCCATTGTATCCTGTATTGAATCCGAGAGCACCAAATCCGCCGTCGTTGTATAGACCAAGGTAGTTATCGGTCCACTGATTGTGATTCAAAACGTTAGCGAAGACGCCCTGGAATTCCAAGCTGACGCTCTCCGCCACCCGGATGCTCTTCTTGATGCTGAAGTCCATATTCCAATACGCCAGGCCGCCCAGAATTCCAGCGCCGCCATCCCGGGTATCTATCCCCAGAATTGGGTTACGCCAGTTGTTGGCTTGGTTCACCCCGTCCGGAAAATAATTCACGGGGAACCCGTTGGTTTGACTTGAGCAGTAACCGTTGTAGCCG
>CAVREP010000007.1:0-405226 GCA_963720155.1 uncultured Acidobacteriota bacterium | reverse complement strand
GCGAGTCCAGCGAGTCGCTGTCAGTCTCTGTGCATTGCTCAAATCATTCCCCTCGCGGTATCCTCATCCACCCCATGGAGGACCTATGCTTAGGTCTTTTGCTCGCACCTTTGCTTCGTCCGGGATCTTGCTGTTATTCCCACTGTTCGTCCAGGCACAGGCTTTGTCTTTTTCTGTCGGCACTGCCACTGCCGTTCCGGGCCAAAAATCAACGGGCTATTTGGAAGTCCCCGCTGGTGTCGACGCCGCTACCAATATTCCCGTCATCGTCATCAACGGCGAAAAGCGTGGTCCTGTCCTAGCTCTTGTGTCTGGCGCCCACGGTACTGAATACACCTCGATCATCGCGCTTGAAAAACTCATCAACCTACTTGATCCCTCTCAAATCGCCGGCACCGTTATCCTTGTCCCCCTCGTCAATATCCAATCCTTCGAACAAAAGGTCCCCCACGTTAACCCCATCGATAACAAGAGCATGAACCGCTTCTACCCTGGGAAAGCCGATGGGACGCAAACTGAACGTGCGTCCTTTCTTATCACCAAACAAGTCGTCGATCGATGTGATTATCTTATCGACTACCACGGCGGTGATCTCGACGAGAGCCTCCGCCCTTACGCGTACTGGGCACCTACTGGCAAGGAGAGCCAGGACCGTATATCCAAAGCGATGGTCCTCGCCTTTGGACTCGACCACATCATTATATGGCGCGACCGTCCCGCCGACCTAGGCGCCACTCGTTATCTCGACAACACCTCTACTGCTCGCGGCAAACCTTCCATCGTCGTCGAAGCTGGCTATGCCGGCATCGTCGAAGCGGATGATGTCGCCCTCCTCGTCGACGGGACATTCAGCACCATGCGCGCTCTCAAAATGCTTTCAGGAGACCCTCGGCCCATCGAGAATCCCGTCTGGCTCGACAGAGTCGTGGATGTCTTGTCCGACGGCCCTGGCATTTGGTACCCGCTTGTGAAGCGTGGTACCTATGTTCAAGAGGGAATGAAAATCGGCTTTGTCACCGACTATTTCGGCAAACTCATACTCGAAGCCCGCGCTCCCGTCTCCGGTGTCATCTTGCACATCAACGCGGTCCCATCCCTCAAAAAAGGCGACAACATTGCAGACATAGCCGCCATTGCCGCCCATGCTCCCTAAATCTAATCTGATTTTGGCTAGAAACAGTCGATGATCGTGTTGTGTGGACACGTTGCTCGTGTGCATCCCATAGCCAACTCCGCTCGAGAAGGCATGGCAACGGGGCCGATTAAGGTTTCATCAGGGTTGAACGATCGCGTTATTCTGGAGAGTTCGAAAAGGACGGTTTCATGAGAGGAGCCAAGTACCGCGCTGATCGTCGGGTTGACGACTATATCAAGTCTCTACCCAGTTGGCAGCAGGAGGTGTGTTGGCAAGTGCGAGATCTAGTTCACGCCGCTGACAAGGATGTAAGCGAGACCATCAAGCGTACCAAACTACCGTATTTCACCCTGGACGGTAACATTTGCGCGCTCTTGGGAGCCAAAGACCATCTCAACATCCTCATCTACGACCCTATCGCTACCGACCCCGAAGGGATTATCAACCAGGGTCAGGGCAACTCCACTGCTCGAGCAATCCAGGTGTACGAGGGCGAACGGATTAATAAGCGTGCTCTCCTTAACCTTTTCAAGGCTGTAATCTCTAACAACCGGGCCGGTGGCTGGCGACGCCTGCGGCGCCGTCGGTAAGCCGATCACTTCTCATCTAGCGCCGCTGAAACAGTGAGCGTGCAACTTCCCTCAGTTCACTGGCAATGATAGTGACTCTTGCCCGCTAAATCCGAAGAAGCGCAGAAACATGCGAACAGCAGCAGCCTGGCGCGGCGGTCGTGCCGAGAGGTTAACGGCCGCAACTATTGCGGGTGCTTAAGTTCGGCATTGTCGCCAGTAAAGCTCCGTGTCGCGCCTTTGGTTCGCGCCAGTAGAGCGATTGTCGATAAAATCGTCGCTAGCCCCCAAAATACCGGGCCCAGAATGCTAGGCCAGACGGCGTATAACCGGGGACAAGGACGAAGAAGATAAAGCCGGTATCTGCGATGGCGAAAGTAGCGAAGTTGATCCAATAACCCCAGACGCTGTTCCTCCAGTTCAACGTCGCAGCCACGGAAATGGCAATGATGGAAAAGAACAGGAGGTTCCATGCATCTTGGAATAGCCGTCCTTGTACGATTGACGAATCCAATGACCGACCCAGCACGTATACCGAATACGCGGCCATAAGATGCAAGCAGGCCCAGATAGCGTAGAAAACTGCACCGATCTTTGAAGTTGTGTTCGACCCATTCATAAAATCACCTTTTTAATGAACTCCTTGGTTGCTTGGTGCCGGTCATTCGGCAACCCGACTCGTGCGGCGCAATAGCGTCGCGCGGAAGTCGTGTTGCGGTTCAGTGGTAGAAGAATTGCTTATACGGCCACAAGGCCGCCATCGACCGGCAAATCGATTCCTGTGATGTAACTGCTCTCATCGGAGGCCAGGAACACCGCTGCCGAAGCAATCTCTTCAGGCTTCCCCATGCGCCCCACAGGAATCATCGTCTTGAACCGATCCTTCATCGCATCCGTGTTCTCGCCAAATTGACCTTCAAGGATCGGCCTCTCCGTGGGGCCCGGACTGATTATGTTCGCGCGGATTCCTTTGCCGGCGAACTCTGCCGTCCACGTGCGCACGAACGAGCGCAGAGCCGCCTTCGTAGCTCCGTAGGTTGCATAGATCGGAATACCTCTCTGCCAGACCCCAGAGCCGGTCAGGATGATCGATCCGCCGTCTTTCATCAGGGGCAAGGCCTTCTGCACCGCGAAGAACACCCCGCGAGCGTTGATGTCGAACGTCTTGTCGTAGTGCTCCGGGGTGACGGCCGGTGTTGGTTTCGGCTCTACGAAGCCTGCATTCGCAAACAGCACATCGAGCTTGCCTTTCTTTGTAGCTACTTCCGTGTACAGCCGGTCCAGGTCGTCGAGATTGGAGACGTCCCCCTGAACGCCTGTCACATTGCCGCCGATTTCGGCCACGGCCTTGTCCAGCTCCGCCTGCTGTGTATTCCGGGGCATGTGAATACTGATTCCGGGGCGATGTGAATAGAGATTCCGGGAGGATGTGAATACGGATTCCGGGCATGTGAATAGAGATTCCGGGGATGTGAATAATCCGAACCGCGATGAAAGAGGCGGGTTGGAACCGGGGTTGATATTGACGTTTCTGGATCAAGCTTTCTGAGTTGGAGCGAAAAGCGGTGCTGGACAAGCAATGGGGATTTCTCCTCTGGCTAGAGGAGAAACCGAATGTCCCAGAAGGCTCTGTCCATGCGAAAAATCAAAGAAGTGTTGCGTTTGCGGTACGATCTTGGCCTGCTGCAGAACGAGATCGCCCGTAGTTGTTCCATCGGCCAAGCCAGCGTTCATCGTTAAATAGAACGGGCTTCGGCGGCGGGTCTGAGTTGGCCTCTCCCCGAGGATTGGGACGATCGCCGGCTGAATGAATTGCTTTTTCCCGCTGCACCGTCGAGTGGCCGTCCATCGGTCCGGGGGCCCGTCGACTTCGCCGCCATCCATCGCCAGCTGCAAAGCAACAAGTATTGCTATGGCGAACTTCTATCGGCTGAGTGTTACAGGACCCAAGATGCCTGCAGACCTCAAAGAGGACATGGGAAAAAACGGTTACGTCCAAGGCAGACGTGATCAATTGGCTGAAACGCTCGTTAGACGCCGTCAAAGAAGCTCATTTAGCCGAGAACCCGAAAGACCTTGAACGTAAGGTACGAATTGCGGATCGAGATGCGACAGTTGATGGCATGTATCTCCGCATCATCGTTCATGCTAACGAACATATGGGGCAGCTCATTGCCTATTCACGCATGACTGGGGTCGTGCCGCCTTGGGCAACGAAGTGATGAAGGTTGATTTCGGCGGAGTCTGGCTATCATCACTACGCTCCGACTGACCGTGAACTGAGTAAAGCACTCGGTCGGCAGGCACAGGCAATTCAGCAACGGAGGTCGCGCTAAGGAGTCAAATTTGTGTAAGAAGAGAAGGCGAGGCGCGCGGGTGGCGCGCCTTCGTTTTGGGTCATGCCGCTTCGGCTGCGGCGGTGTTCTCATCTTGAAGCATGGATCGAAGTTGCTCACGCAGTTCGGGCGTGTCCTGGTGCCCGTGGACGGTCGTGGCGTGCAGCACTCCGAGTTCCACTACTTCGTCTGCTGTGCCAGAAATGGCAATAGAGCAGGGCTTCTCTGCAGGGAAACGGCGACAATCAATCATTTTGCGTGTTTCGGCCATGTTCGCCTCCTTGGAAATGAACCGTGGGCCGAATTGTAAGCCCGTTCTGACCCGAGTTCAATAAGTCGTGACCTACAGTAGTTGGGCTACTCTGAATCTTCAGTGCTGCGCTTTGGTCCGTTCAACTGGCTCAACAGCGATCCGCGTTCGAAAAGAATTCGTATGCCGTCAGAGATGACCCGCTTCGTGCCTTCATCGAGGGGGAATGCTACCCACGATTCGTCGGTAAGCCCGTACTCCACCTCATAACCGCGCGAATACCAAACACGCAAGGAAGTGACCCGGCCATAGGGCTCCAACTGCTCGCGGTCAATGGCTCCGAAGCGTCGCGCCCACCTGGTCTGTTGGAGATAGCTCTGTGGTTTCTCTCGCGATAATGATCAAGTCAACATCAGAAGTCGCGGTGGCCTCATTTCGTGCATACGAACCACCCAACGCCAGAGCCCGGATGTCCCCCTCATCGGCCGCCCATACTTTGACCCCGTTCAAGAACCGACGGACTTGTTGCAGTGGAGGCAATCGAACCTCGGCAGGCTTACAGTCTAAGCCTCTTCCACCGCAAACTCGCCCACCACTTTTGGTTCACAGTGTTTGGTAGACACAGATTTGAGGATTTTCGACGGAGTGTTTGATCAGTGCCGTTTTTGGACCAGAACAGGAGATTCCCAGTCAACAGCATGGCAAGGTGCTGGTCTAGGTCTATCAACCATGAAGGACCCGTACCAGGTTCTGATGCAGAAGGAGATGGAGCTTGACCTCGTTCAGAGACAGATCGCGGCACTCCATTTGGTGATTCCTTTGCTCGCCGAGAACGCAGACTGGATCGAAAATGGCTTAGCTTTACCTGTCTCAAAGCGGGCGACTGGGACTCAAAGCGCGAAAGCGTGTCCCTGAACCCGGAAAGGTAGACGCGTGTCCAGTTAATGCGCGACTGACCTCGAACTGAGGAAAGCACTCGGGCCGCTCGTTGCAGGCAATCAGCAAGGGAGGTCGCGCCTGAGAGTTTTTCGCGGATCGAATCGCCTAGGTGAACTGCAGAATGAGCAAGCCGGCCATGACCCGAGCCGCCACGCGTCCGCAACCAATCAGCGACCGTGCGCGGGCAAAATCGCACGCAACTGCCGACTCGAAAAGACGGCAGCGGACCACGCTTGGCGATTTTAAATACCGTGACCGCCGAAATTGACAGAAGCTCGGACAGCTGTTGAGCCGTCAGCGCGCCTTTGAAGCTCGCGATGTGATCGGCCAGAGTTTGTGTACCGCAGAACTCGTTTTCACCCAGTAATGCTCGCGGTTGCGAAAGCCGCGACGGTTGAGGAACACGCCGTCGACGGGTAGGTTTGACCATCGGCGACTGCCCTGATTTGTTTTCGAATTGACGCTTCACAACGGTTGCTCATTTCTCTCCCCAATGCTCTCTACACCTCTGGATTGTCCATCACTCTTTGGTCGCAAATAACGTCGCCTGGATCGGTTCTCATCCTCACCAGATATTCAAGCTGTTGCCCGAAAGACCAGCTGTCGAAGCCGCAGTGCGAAGTCCTATCAGTCTGAATTAGCGCCCATAATAAGGACGCTGCTTTTCCGTCTCAGTTTGAGATTAATTTTCATCCTATAGAGTTTTGGGATGCGGCGGCCTATGAGGGAACAGTCCCCAAGATTTGCACCCCTACCCTTCCTTTGCTCGCGTGGCACCGTGGCAGTGGCTACGGACACCGTTTTTCATTGTTTGCGTCACATCGTATTGATTCTACTAATCTTATTCCACTAAAACCTAAACAATACCGTAGACAGTGGCTACGTGGCTACCAAGTCATATTCACGATGTTGGGCGCACCTTAACGCCGATCAGCCCGCGCACCTGCTTACCTCTTGGTCCCTTTTTCCCATAGCTGGAGGGGGTGTTCGACTCGACCCAAGTAACACAATTGCTCTCGGTACTCGACAATATCCGACAAGCCGCCCGCTGCATCTTAAAGGTCCTCTTGCGCCGTTCCAGGATTTTGGCCGGAGGTCGCCGTCAGCGTTGGTTAGAACCGCATTTTTCGGTATGTTAGAAAACCCCTTCAAAAGCTACTCCTTCGTATCTGCATGAACATTGGTTCTTTGCAGCGTGCATCCCAGCGTTAGGAATGTGTAGTTTCTAATCCAAATTGCACCAAACATCCTGTAGCACTGATTGCCGAGCGCCAGAGTACGGCCGATTCCGGAAGTCCCACCAACCACAACTGCAACTCTGCCGTTCAGTTCGAATCGATTGTGTCCCATTTATTCCTCGCTATGTGCGGCTGCGACCTATCGGATAGCGCCCAATTCAAAAGTGAATTTCTTTCACCGATAGCGAGTCAGATTCGGCGTACCAATCCTTGAATTGTTGCCTTGCTGTTGCGTACAAGCAGCAATACCAGGATCATGCCAACAAAGGGAACCAGCCCGGCAAGAATCACAATTGGATCGAAGGCATGCGTGCCGGTTGCCCGTCGCATATCGGTGACATGTCCAATGAGCTTAAAGGCGATGATTGTGCCGATTCCCGCGCCTGTCCCACTCAATCCGCTGACCGAAGCGACCGAATCGCTGCCGAATAGATCCGCGGGCAACACGTTGGACATGGTCGTGAAACCAGCGTAGGTGAAAGTCACGATCGCAAAGAGGAAGGCAATTGCATACAAGTTGGTCGTGAAGATGGTTGGTATCAACAAGGTCATGCCGATTCCACCACAAATGATCGGCGCTTTGCGCGCCGCGCCCAGCGACCATCCCCGCCGAACCAGATAGCCGGAGACGGCACCCGCGAAGAAGCTTCCCGCATCCGCAGCGATGAACGGAATCCACAGCGCGATCAGACCACTCTTGAGTTCCATCCCTTTCGCCACCAGATAAATTGGGAACCATTCCGTAATAAAGAAAAAGACTGGGTCGGTAGACGCCTTAGCGATAATCGTGCCCCAGGTCTGCGGCAACTTCAGGAGATCCCGCCAGCGGGGACGTAGCCCACGGTCTTGGGACGTTTTCGATTCTTGCTTGTCTGTCAGAATCATTTTGAGTTCAGCTGGTGTAATCCGGCTATGTTCCTCCGGCGGGAAGTAGAGCCACCGCCAGGCGATCAACCACAGGAAACCAAGGGTGCCCGGAACCATGAACGCCGGACGCCATCCCCAGCGGAAGTAAATCCACAAAACGATGAACGGGGCAACTGCGCCGCCTATGGACGATCCGCTATCGAAAAATGCTGTCGCCAGAGCTCGCTCGCGTTTCGGAAACCATTCTGAGACCGCCTTGATGGCGGCCGGCCAGTTGGCCGACTCGCCAGCCCCCAGCAGAAAGCGAAAGGTCGCAAAACTGTAGAAGCCGCTCGCGAGCGATGTCAGCATCGAAACGACCGAATACCAGCACACGGTAAGGGTGAGTCCGCGGCGAGTGCCAACGCGGTCGATGAATTTGCCGAAAGCCGTTTGCCCGATGGAATAAGCGACGCGGAATGCAATCGCGATATTCGCATAGTCTGAATTTGTCCAGTGATATTCCAGTTTCAAGTAGGGAGCTAGAAGAGACAGGGTTTGACGGTCGATGTAGTTGATGAGCGTGGAAGCGAAGAGAAGGGCGCCGATCCACCATCGTAAGGCCGCGATATAGCCAGGCCCGAAGCGTTCGCGAGCGCCGACTGTCGTGATTTTTCCAGATTGTGAATGTGATTTTCTCAAGCAGTTGTCTGCAATGCCGTGGTTAGCAGTGCGGCCGAATTCTTGTCGAGATAAATCGTGGCGTTCGCGTGGGTACGCAGAATCGAGGCCGGCGCCATCGGACCGATCTCTCCCTCAAAACAGGCTTTCACCGCCTGTGCCTTGCGGCTGTCGGGCACAACGGCGAGAATCTCCTTGGCTTTCAGAATCTGCTGCACCGACATCGAGATTGCTTGGGTGGGTACTTGCGAGATATTTGCGAACCAGGCCTCTCCCACCTGCTGATGCCGGCAAGCTTCATCTAGATTTACGACGAGATAGGGTTCTTCGGTTTCGAAATCTGCGGGAGGATCGTTGAAGGCAAGATGACCGTTCTCCCCGATCCCCACGAAAGCAATATCGACAGGAGCGGATGCCAGAGCGGCGCCGACCCGGCGAACGACCTTTTCTGGATCGGCATCGCCATCGAGCAGGTGATACTTCGTGATTCCAGTTTTTTGAATCAGCTGTTCGAGCAGCATCTTGCGAAAGCTTCCCGGATGAGTGATGGGCAGACCAATGTATTCGTCGAGATGAAAAAGTTCCACCCGCTGCCAGTCGATGTCCGGTGCTTTCGTCAGAGCATTGAGGAACTCAAGCTGGGAAGCTGCTGTGGCGGCAATCACTCGCGCCCGACTATGATCTCGTATAGTCCGGCAAATGGCGGTTGAAGCTCGCTCTGCTGCCGCATTACCTAGAGAAATCTTGTTATCGAATACTTTCAGCACCATTGGTTTTTTGCTCCTCATATTTTCACTGCTTGAAAATCATCTGACTTGATCTGAGAGGATCCACGGCGTTGCCTCCGCTCTATTAAAACGATTACGTAGACGGTTGCCAATGAAAAAGTTTGGTCTTTTTTGTCGTCCGGCCACACGCGAATGTCTTCGTTGATTCCTTCAAACCATTCAAGCAAAATAGTCCACCGAGCGCGGGAGAACGTCCCGCGCTTTGCTCTGAGTGGCTTCCGAGGGGCAGGTTCTCTTTCGTATCCGCCAGCAATTTCCGTGGGCAATTTCCGTAATTGAAATTGATGTAGACTGCGTGGGTTCGATTTTGAAGAGGGTGACATAACGACGTGAAGCAAACCTGGCGTTGGTTTGGGCAGCAGGACCCCATTTCACTCGACCATGTGATGCAGGCAGGAGCAACGGGAATTGTTTCGGGGCTGCATCATCTCTACCGCGGTGAGGCATGGCCGTTGCAAGAGGTGCTTAAGCGCAAGGCGCAGATTGAGGCAGCGCGGCTAGTCTGGTCGGTCGTCGAAAGCATCCCGGTGCTTAACTCAATCAAACTGCAAATCAGACCTTTTCGACGGTTTACAAGCGCGTGGAAGGACTCATTGGCGGCGGTGGCGCGGGCAGGAGTGCGCATCGTGTGCTACAACTTTATGCCAGTGGTGGATTGGACCCGCACTGACTTGCGCTGGCGGCTGCCCAGCACGGGATATGCGCTGCGCTTCGATGTCAACGATTTCGCAACCTACGACTTATTTATTCTGCAGCGGCAAGATGCCGAACAGGATTACTCGACGGACCGGATTGCAGCCGCGAGAGTACGCTACGACGCGATGCCGGAAAGTCAGCGAGATGCGTTAGAGCGAACCATTATTGCTGGACTGCCGGGCGCAGAAGCATCATACAGCCGCACTGATCTGACCAATTTGTTGGCTGAGTACAAGGAAGTCACTTCCAGCGATCTACGCGCTCACCTTATTGCATTTCTACGTGAAGTAGGGCCGATTGCGGAGGAGCTTGGTATCCGTCTTGCCATTCATCCGGATGATCCGCCATGGCCGCTCTTCGGGTTGCCGCGAGTGGTTTCAACCGCTGCGGACGTGCGAGCGATTCTCAAAGCCGTTGATCTGACGGCGAACGGGTTGACGTTTTGCGTCGGTTCGTTTGGCACCAGGGTCGATAACGATTTGCTCGACATGATTAACGAATTCGCGCCGCGTATTCACTTTGTCCATCTTCGCCAGGTCATGCGCGAACCGGACGGATCTTTTTACGAAGCCGAACACCTGCGAGGCAGCTCGAATAGGGTAGGAATCATATCTGCACTGCTGCTGGAAGAGGCCCGGCGAAGACGCGAGAATCGTGAAGATTCCGAGATCCCCATGCGTCCCGACCACGGACAGTTGCTGGGGGATGATATTTCGCGCACGGTGAACCCCGGGTACTCTTTGATAGGCCGGTTGAAAGGTTTGGCCGAATGCGTGGAGTGATTCAAGGCCTGAAGTACGCAAATTCTGAATTGGCCGACTGACTCGCAGGTATTAGCGGATGAAAGATTTCGAGAACAAAGTCGCGATTGTGACTAGCACCACGGGCATCGGTAAAGCGATCGCGAAACGTCTCGCGTCGGGAGGCTGCCCCGTAGTTGCTTGCGGCATTGATTCATCGGCCAACCGCGAGCTACAGCAAGAGGCGGAGGCTAATGCACTTCCGATCTCAGTCAAACATTGCGATGTCAGCGAACCGGACCAGGTCCGGTCGGTCGTGCGAAACACCGTCGAGGCACATGGCGGGCTTGACATCATTGTGAATGCTGCGGCGATTCATCCCTTTGGCACGGCCGTCGAAACGGATCCTGATACCTGGAATCGTTGCATGATGGTGAACGTCGGGAGCATTTTTCTGCTGGCGCACTTCGGCATTCCGGAAATGAAGAAACGGGGCGGCGGAGCGCTCGTGAATCTTTCGTCTGTGCAGGGCTCTGCCTGCCAGAAAGGAGTTGCGGCATATGCGGCATCGAAAGGAGCGGTGCATAGTCTGACGCGAGCGCTTGCGCTCGACCACGCGGCCGATCACATTCGGGTAAATTCTATCAGCCCCGGATCTATTCGCACTCCGATGCTCGAACGCTCCGCTGCGCACTTCGCGTCCGACCTGCCCGCTGAAACGGCGTTCGAGCGTTTCGGTGCAGCTCACCCGCTGGGACGAATCGGTACTCCGGAGGAAGTGGCGGAGTTAGCAGCGTTCCTTCTATCGGAGAAATCGGGTTTCTGTACCGGTGGCGATTATCTCGTCGACGGCGGGCTGTTGGCCGGGATTGGCGTCCAATGAGCGGAGAGAGCGTCGGCACGAGAACACGTAGCGGAACGATCGCGAACAATATAAATATCGCCGCTCCCGTTTGCGTTGCACCAACCGGTGACACGTGCGGTGAAGGCGCCGTCTGGCATGCGGCGCATCAGGCTATCTATTGGAATGATATTAACCGGTTCCTTATCCATCGGTTTACGCTCGCGGAGCGGTCGGTGCGCACATGGTTCTTCGACGAACCGGTGACGGCGCTTACTCTGACCGAGCGTCCGGAAACGCTCGCTGTCGTTTTGGGTTCAGGCGTGATCTTGTGGGAGCCGGAAACCGACGCACGGCACGATTTTATCTTTCGTCTCCACGAATGGCCCGAGGTCAGATTGAATGATGCGAGGGCGGATCCGTGTGGGGCGCTTTGGATCGGTTCGATGCACAACAACGTAAACTCCGATGGATCGTGCGGTTCGGTAGGTGGAAATGATGGCAAATTACTCCGTCTTGATCCGGACGGCAAGGCAACGGTATGGCGCGAGAACGTCGGGATCGCAAATACTCTTGCCTGGAGCCCGGATCGTCGGCGATTTTATTTTGGGGACACGCTGGCCAACACAATCTGGAGTTACGACTACGAGGTAGCTACGGGCACGATCGCAAATGAACGGCCTTTTTTGCAAAGCTTTGAGCGAGGTGTGCCAGATGGCTCGACGGTCGATTCCGAAGGCTATCTTTGGAATTGCCGGTTTTTCGGTGGGTGCATTGTGCGAGTTGCACCTGAGGGCGTAATTGATCGCGTGATCGAAATGCCAGTGAGAAACATTACAACCTGTACGTTTGGCGGAGCGGATTTGAAAACCCTTTACGTCACGACCGCGCGAGCTGAGGCCGCGGTAGGAGATCGTCTGGCTGGAAGCTTGTATGCCATAGAAACGGATGTCGCGGGTCAGCCGGAAAATCAATTCCAGGCAAGCGCGGGGCCCAGGTAAGCGGGAAGAAGCGCGTGCTCTAGCGCTATTCGACCAACGCTGAAGTCGCGCGACCGCGGAGAGGATCCGGTATTCACATAGACTTCGTTGGTTTTCAGATCATTGAGAGCTTCCAACATCAAACCGAACGGCTCCTCCATCAATTTATTGTTGGTGCCTGCGACTTTCTCTTCAAAAACGTCAACGGCGAGCACTGGCATTGCGCGGCCGGTTAGGACCATATCCGGCCGCAGGGCGCGAATCTGCGGAGGCAGAAATTGGTGCTGCAGGCCCATCTTGTCCATGACATCGCCCACCACGCTGGTAAACAATTCGCTGCGGATGATTGAAAACAATTCTTCATCGTTGTGCCAGAGTTTCATAATCTTCGTTGGACGCATTATCTACAGGCAATGAGAGTCAGTTGGCCTCGATCCTCAATTTGCAGAATCGCGCGCCTCTTGAATTTTGGCGATGAACTGCCTAGCGAGGCTAGTGATCGATTGATAATCGCCGCGCTTCGCTCCGGCCGTCAGACTTCCGCCCGCGCCCACGGCAACGCAGCCGGCTCGAATCCATTCCGCAACGTTATCGACGCTCACTCCCCCGGTCGGCATCAGGCGAGCCTGCGGCAGCGGCCCCATGACGCCTTTGACAAAAGCCGGGCCTAAAATCTCTCCCGAAAAAACTTTGATGATCTCGGCGCCACATTCCATCGCCGCGACGATCTCCGTGATGGTGCCAGCGCCCGGCATATAAGGAACCTGATAACGATTGCACAAGCGCGCCGTATCCGGGCTTACGGACGGGCCGACAATAAACTGGGCCCCGGCGAGAATCGCTGCGCGCGCCGTCTCAGGATCAAGCACGGTGCCCGCACCGATGATAATGTCGGCACCAGAGTCGGGTCGGGCAAGGGCCGCGATAACGTCGAGAGCTCCCGGCACCGTGAACGTAATTTCGATCGCTCGCACACCGCCCTGAGCGCAGGCATCGGCGACGCAAGAAGCCTGTTCGGAACTTTCGGCGCGCACCACAGCAACCAGGCCGGAATCCACAATCTTTCCCAGAATTTTTTGCTTCGGTAGCAAGTTCATATATGAGGTCGGTCAGTCAGAATCTGCCGGCATCGCGCTGCCTGCGATCTTACAAGATGCCAAAGTTATTTCATTCAAAAAAAACGGTTCGCTCTTGCGGGCGACTTCCTCGTTGAGTATTACTCCGAGGCCAGGTTTGTCGGGCAATTGAATCATCCCGTTCTGAATAATCGGCCTCGAAATACCATCCACTAAGTCGTTCCAGAAAGGCACATCGGATGCATGAAATTCGAGCACCAGAAAATTTGGAATTGCCGCGCAAAAATGTGCGGACGCCAAAGTTCCCACCGGGCTGCTGATGTTATGGGGAGCGATCGGGATGGTCTGCGAATCGGCAAACTGCGCGATCTGGCAAGCGACTGCAAGCCCTCCCATCTTCTGCAAATCCGGAGTCGCGATTCCCACGACATGCGTCTGCAATATTTCCCTGAAGCCCTCGAAGAGATACAAATTCTCGCCCGTCGCGATCGGAACTCTCACTCGCGAAGTTACCGCTCGCAGTGCTTCCACACTTTCCGGGGGAACGGGATCTTCGAGCCAAAGGTGCCGGAACGGCTCCAGTGCTAGTGCAACTTTGATCACATCGCTGACGCTGTAGCGCCAGTGGCAATCTACAGCCAGGTCGACGTCGTAGCCGACCGCGTCGCGGACCGCTCCGATTAGACTCACCATGTGATCGATGGAACGATTCGTCAGACATCGATTGTGCGGATCGAAACCCTCCGTGCCCGGAACATCCAAATCGAATTTCAACACCGTGTAGCCCTGCGACTTCATGGCGAGGGCTCGCTTGCGATAATCGTCCGGAGAAGATACCGGCTCGCCTTCCCCCTCGCCGTAATAGTCTTTCGTCTGGACCTTCCGATCCGGCTTCACCCACGATGGCTGGCGCGAACGAAGAACCTCGTCCAGGCTCTCTAGCGCTTCACCGCCGTGGCAGTCCGCGTAGATTCGAATCCGGTCGCGGAACTTGCCTCCGAGCAGGCGGTAAATGGGCACATCGAGCCATTGTCCCAAGACATCCCAAAGAGCGGCTTCGATTCCACTGATCGCGTTATGGACAATTCCCGCAACCGAACCCGCTCCCGAGGTAGCTAACTGGAGCTTGCGAAAAAGGCGATTAATATCCCGCGGATCTTCGTCGAGAACGAGCGGTTCAAGGGAACGCAAGATCGCAGTGAGACCAGGGGCGAAAAAGCATTCGCCGAGACCGTAAATCCCTTTATCGGTCTCGATGCGAACGAAGGTCCAGTCGAAATTGCCCTCGACCACGGCGGTTTTGAGCCGGACAATTTTCAATGATGATCTGTCCTTTCAAACTCTGCAGCGGCACAATCCACCATAATCCGGAGTTCCGCAGAGCGCAGCTTCCTAGCGTTCAATGCGTGCCGTCTGTGCTTTCATGACCTGAAGAACCTCGCCCAAGCTTGCCATCGTGGTATCTCCCGGGGTGGTCATGGCCAACGCGCCATGCGCAGCGCCGCATTCGACCGACCATTGAGGGTCCTTCCCCGAAAGAAACCCGTAGATAAGTCCCGAGGCGAAGGAATCGCCGCCGCCCACCCGATCATAGATTTCCAGATTCTCGCGGAAGGGAGCTTCGTAGAAACTGCCGTCGCAATAACAGATCGCGCCCCAATCGTTCAGCGTTGCCGTTTTCGCGTGGCGCAAAGTTGTCGCAATCACCTTGATGTTGGGGAACGCTTCGACCACTTTCGTGATCATTTCCCGAAAGCTCGTGTGATCGAGTCTCAAGTGGTGCTCATCGAGTCCCTTGACTTCGAAGCCGAGAGCGGCCGAGAAGTCTTCTTCGTTTCCCCAGATCATGTCGACGTGCGGAGCGATACGCCGATTGACTTCCTGCGCCCGCGACTTTCCACCGACCGACTTCCCTAATGACGGCCGATAGTTCAAATCGTAAGAAACAACAGCGCCCGCATTCTTGGCAGCCGTTATGGCCTCCAGTGCCCCAAGCGGTGTTGACTCCGAAAGTGCGCAGAAAATTCCGCCCGTGTGGAACCACTGAGCGCCATCACGCGAAAAGATTTGGCCCCAGTCGATCTCGCCCGTCTTCATTTGCGAAACGGCGGTATGGCCACGATCCGAACAACCGAGCGCCGCGCGGATGCCGAACCCTCGCTCGGTAAAGTTGATGCCCTTACGCACGGTTCGGCCCACTCCGTCAAACGGAACCCAGCGCACATACTTCTGGCTGACGCCGCCTTGAAACATCAGGTCTTCGACGAGACGCCCGATCGGATTATCCGCGAGAGCCGTAACCACGGCCGTATCCAACCCGAAGCAGCGCCTCAGCCCGCGGGCAACGTTGTATTCTCCGCCGCCTTCCCATGCGCGAAAGTGGCGGGTGGTTGCAATGCGCTCGTCGCCAGGATCGAGGCGCAACATGACTTCCCCGAGGCTGACTAAGTCCCAGGCGCAAGCTTGTTTCGGTTTCACGTTCAACTTCGTCATGGTTCAGAACTCACGAAAGAAATTTCCTCAATCACTGACCGGCTCGCAGACCGCGGCCGGACCAGAGCTCTCGGCAGATGCGCTCGCGGACACAAGAGATCTCGCCGGATCTACCACCAGCCAGCATGCCGCGCCGACAAAGCAAAGCGCTGCCGCAACCAGGAATGAGGCGGTCCAGCCGTAGCGCGCCGCGATCCACGGTGTGAGAGATGCAGTAATCGCCGCGCCAATCTGATTCCCGGTATTCATGAAACCTGAGACAGAACCGGACGAAGGCCGGGCCACGTCGGCGGTAAGAGACCAGAAGGAACTCTGCGAGAGATATAAGGCGCCCGCCCCACCTGCAAGCACAATGCTGGCCAGCCTTGGGCTTTTAACCCGCGATCCAAGCCCGATGAACACGCCGACCAGCGCGATGGCAAATGTTGCAAGAAGGCAACAGGCATGCCACAAGCATCGCCAGGAATGGCAGCATCGAATAAAAGGCGCTTGTTTTCAGATCGAGTCCCCGCACTTTCGCCAGGTAACGATAGAACCAGACTGAAGAAAATCCACGCCACCTAGCCATAGCAGAAAGAGCTGACGGTAACCGCACAGATTTCCTTGCTGCAGGACTCGTTTCCAGGGCACCAGAACGCGAGGGATATCTCCGCAGATGAGGATCCGGACCGCGTCGGCGATGCCGCCGCAGCAGAGACCCGTGGGTGCTGTCCAGGCGTGTCGCGAGCAGCCACAAACCAGATCGCTCCCACAACAAATCCGATGATTGAGCAGACCAGGAACGACGAACGCTAGCCGTAATGGATCATGATGTAGATAATAAGAGGCGGCGTAAGGCCCGCGCCCGCTCCAACTCCAGCGAAAATCCATCCGTTGGCAATACCGCGTTCACGCACCGGAATCCAGCGGGCGATGAATTGATTCGCGGAGGGATAAATGACGGCCTCGCCTGCACCCAATAAAAAGCGAACGATCACAAAGATCAAAAGTGCTCCCGCAACATCTGCGGGAACGAGCGCAGTTAATGCCGTGAACACTCCCCACTAGATCACACCAGCAGTCAGCACACGCAGCGCCCCGTAGCGGTCAGCAAGCCTTCCTGCGACAGTCTGAAAGATCGCGTAACCCACCAGCATTGAGCTGAAAACTTTTCCCAGTTGCACATCGCTAAGATGGTAGGCGTCGGCAATCGTGCCTCCCGCAATCGAAATGTTTACGCGATCCAGATAAGAGACAGCGCTGAGAATGAACAGCCAGAACACCAAAAATTGTCGTATATGACTCGATCTGCCGCCTGTCACCACTGACTCCCTGGCGCGTTGCCGCAAACGCACCTTTTCAGTGCGCATTTTGCCCGCGGCGCCTGTTCGATGGTAGACAAGTGATTGCTGAGTCGATAGCCATGTGATATTTTGGCGGTCGCAATGAAGCTGCTTTTCAATGCCGGGATTCTTCTCGGAGCCTTATGAAAAGAGTCACGTCCCTTGGCGCATTGATAAGTTGTTTCGCCGTGGCGTGGGCGGCGCCGGCCCATGCGCAACTCGACCTTTTTTCGAAAGAGCAGCGCATCGAATTCACTCCTGAGTGGCACGGCGATCGCTTCCCTGATGGCCGCCCCAATGTCCCGGATTCGGTGCTGGCGCGACTGAAAGACGTGACCGCCGACGAGGCATGGGATGTTCTGCAGGATGCCGGATATAAAAACCAGTTTGAGGGCGGCTGGAAGGTCATCAACCCTGGACAGCGCCTCGTGGGCCGCGTTGTTACGGCGGTTTTCATGCCGAACCGTCCCGATGTGGATTCGGTGATTCGAGCCAACGGCAAAAAAGAAAATCGCATCGGAGACGAGAACTCCTGGATCATCGACATCTTGAAACCGGGCGACGTCCTGGTTGTCGATCTGTTCGGAAAGATCCGCTACGGCACGATCGTTGGAGACAATCTCTCGACTGCGATCTACGCCAAGAGCCACAACGGTATGATCGTCAACGGAGCGGTGCGTGATGTTACCGGCATTCAGGAGATTCCCGGATTCCAGGTGTACACGCGCGGCGTTGATCCCTCCGCGCTGGAGAACGTGATGCTGACGGGAATCAATGTCCCCATTCGAATCGGAGATGTAACCGTGATGCCGGGCGACATCGCCGTCGGCGATCCTGAAGGAGTGACTTTTGTGCCTCCGCAACTGGCGGCGAAAGTTGCCGACGATACGGAAATGGACCACCTGGTCGATGACTGGGGCCACATGATGCTGCGCGAGGGCAAGTACACGCCCGGGCAAATCGACGCCAAATGGACGTCCGAAATGATCGAGCAGTTCAATGCCTGGCTCGTGAAAAAAGGATCGAAGCTCCGCATGCCGGAACAGTGAGCGACTCGATTCGACTGTGTAGGCACTGCATTTCGAAATCGTCAATATGCTCCTTAGTTCCTCCTGCGACGCGGACCGTCTCGCCTACGACGCGTGTTCACGCATCAGTTGCGAAAGCTGCGCGGCAACGATTTTTTCTTCGCTCGGTTGCAGCATGAACGAGTTCATGGAGAGTCCCAGTTGACCTTCGCCGCTACTGATCGCAATCGAAGGCTTCGAACTGCGCAGCAGCTTGGCCGCCTGCTCGGGTGTCAATGAAATTCGAGCCTCGTCCCAGGTGATTCGCATATGCGGCACGTGATTGGCAATATCCGGCACAAAGAACGATGTTCTTACGCCGGAGACTTTTGTGATTTCGCCGGAGGTCGATTCCAGCCTAGCCTGCCATTCTTTTGCGAGAGCATCATGGTCTTCGGCGACGAAAAAGTTCGAGGGCCTTTACCATGCCCACAATTTCTTCCTTGCCCACTTTCTGGCTCCGGCCCAACGTATCCTCGTGCGGGCTGTTATTGAGCAGCGCGTTGGCGACCATCTCTTTGCGCCCGATCAACAGGCCGGCGCATTGCGGTCCGCGAATAGCTTTGCCGCCGCTGAAAGTCACAAGGTCATAGTCCCAGAGATGTGCGAGACCGGAGGCGTGTCGCCACACATCGAATGTGGAGTTCGTGCTCTTCCAGGTCACCGGCATAGCCGTTCTTCCGGATGCGGTGGAGTTCGGCCTCCAACTGCTGCAGGTTTCCGACTGTGTTGGGCGTGTAACGCTTCAGCGGGAGCTGGCTCAGCAGCCGCTTTTGCGCTTCATCGGACATGTATGCCAACATGACTTTGCCTACCGCGGTGCAGTAAAGCGTGACAACAGCTCCGATGCGAGAGTAAATGCGTAGTTGTTCGGTTGAGTCGAGCTTCTCAACGTAAACGGCGGAGGCACCAGGCCGCACGGTAAGATGAACCGTCTCGCGCGTCTGCCGGTTCAATTCCTGCAAGTATCGCAGGCTCACCCGGCGAATATCCAATTGAGACAGGGCCGCCTGTCCGACCGCGAAACACGCGATTCCCAGATGGTACACATTGCCGCTGCAGTTCAAAAAGCCGGCAGCTTCCAGGTTTGCTGGCAGATGGGAGTAGTTGGCAACCTGCTTCGCCGTGAGCCCCTGAGAGGACTCGCTGAACAAGAAGGCGCAATCCACGCTGTAGCGCGCCGTGATGTTGTAGGTTCGTTTGGAGGTATCTGCCATGAACACTAACGCAATTCAACGCTCAAGAAAATGAAAACGCGAATTATTTGATGAAAATGGCTTTTGTGCAATAGCTTTCGTCTAGATCCTGCCGAATTTCTTAACCGCCTCCACAATCGACTTCATTTGTTCGATCACGGCGTACATCGAGTGCTCTTTGAAATCCATCTGTTGCGCAAGGGCCAGCACTTTTTCCGCTTGCGCCCGAGGGACAACTACAACTCCATCACTATCGGCCGCGACAATATCGCTGGCGTTGACCATCACGCCATCGCAGGTCACCGCGATTTGAGAGCCTCCGAACCGGTAATGGTGTACCGAAGTCGACGGAACAATGCCCGTGGCGTATACGGGGAATCCAATCTTACGCAAATAGGCCACGTCCCGGACACCTCCATCGATCACAGCCCCGGCATACCCGCGCGCGGCCATCGCCGTGCCCATCAGTCCTCCCATTCCCGCGATGTCGTCGCCATCTTCGACCACCATTACGTAGACGGAATCCGTCGAACCGTCGTCAATGGCTTTAAGCATTCCATTCAGAGCGGCCGGGTCGTGATTGCCTTCGTCTTTTTTAAGCAGAACCGTTCGCGCGAAACCCGCAAATCTTGTCGTAAGGATGGGATGCATGCGATGGCTCATGTACATGCGTTTGCCGGTCAACTGCTCGAGCGCGTCGGAGACGGAAGCAACTTCCACGCGCCGGAACTCGGAAATTAAATGGCTTTCGGATGGGGAGGCATTGCCTGCCTGCGCCGAGACAGCGGGCAAGAATCTGGTGCCACACAGGCTAATCGCCAAAACTCCGATAAACGCTAGCGATGCAGCCGTTGTGCGGGATTTCAAGAAGCCATGAAACTTGTTCATTTCTCCTCCGGGATGTATATATGTGCGCGGACTCTAACACCGTTTTCGACGGCGTGGAAGAGCTAAATCTTATCCGAGGAATACAAAAATCGTCGAGCAGCCCTGAGCTCACCAGCCGTTGGTAACGCCATACGATCCGTCCCGTTCGCGCGTCGAGAGCGAATACATCGTTGGCCGAAGTCACGTACATCACGCCGTTGATGACGACAGGCGTGGCTTCGAGGTTCTTGGAGTTACCGGGATGGAACACCCACGCCGCACGAAGTTTCGCGATATTTGCGACATTGATTTCGTGCAGACTGCTGTAGCGGCGGCCAGTGTAGTCGCCGTTATAGGAGGTCCAGTTCGCACTGGTTGGCTGCATGAGCAAGTCTTTGTCGCTTACATCGGTAGCGGCAGTGACGGGAGCTTTGCTCTGTCCTTTCATGGGCACCAACCCAGGCGACCGCTACCAGCAGGATAAATGCTTTACCAGGCAAGCCCATGTCAGCGATTCTCTCCGATGGCCACCTGCATCTCCTGAAGAGAACCGCAGTCGACGCCATGATCATCTTCAACGTGAAGTGAGACTCGCGCAGGTTTCCCGGGAGGGATAACTTCGGTTTCCAGCAGCACCGCCTCGGTAGGATCGACGTTCGCTAACGGCATGCTGCCGAGCCTCGCACCGTGTTCATTGTAAAAGTGCGCAACCAGATGGCCAGAGGAAAACACCCCAAACGATCCCGAAAGCCTGATCTTCCCATTCTCCATAAGAGTGCTTTGCAGCGGCCGTATCACGATCCCGGCATCTTTCACGCCGTGGAATTCGCCTCCCGCTCGCGTGGGAAACCATTCCGTCTCGAGATCGCAACTTTCGCCGGGACGCAACCGGCACATCGGGCTGTTGATCTCAGCTTCAAGGTAGGTAGGGCTTGCGTCCCCGCCGGTGCTCAGCGAAGGTATTCCGTCGCTGCTCAACCTCATTTCGGGGCCATTCGTCCAAAAAATAACTGAAGCTTTGCCCGGATAAGGCTTGCTTTCGTCGTACTGGAAGCGTTCCACCATCGCGTACCTGCTGCTGCCGTCGACCACCGCCAGCCAGCCATCAGTTGAGTCCAGCCACAACTCGGCAGCCATGTGCACATAGTGCACGGTAAACAAGCCCTCGTCCCTCACCGATACGGAAGAATTCTGCGCCGGACCGAAGCGGACGTGATAGCGGTTGAGATAACTGCTGGCTGGGTTCGCGGGCGTGAATGTCCAGAAATTATGGTTGAAGCCGCCAGGCGACGATGGATCGGAAGTGTTGTATTGCGAGACCGACTGCATGGACCATTCAATGGTATGCCCCGTCACGTTTTTCATGGAAGCGTGAAAGCGGATGTGCGGAGAATCGGCATTTATGCCGATCGTGCGCTGATATTGGATTCCGGTCTGAGGATCGGGCGGACCGGTTAGTTCGATTTCGCACTGTTTTCCTTCCGAAAGCTTTCGAAAGGAAAACGGACCATCATCCAGCAGATCGGAGTCGCCGACCCAATGTTGCTCGTCGTCGTTTCCTTCGGGCAACGGCCACAGCTTGTCGCCGCCATAATTGAACCATTGGCCCGCCGTGGGCGGCGTGTACTTGCCGGCCAGCTCGGGATTGACAAACAAATATGGATGCCCCGCGAACGTTACCTGCATTAATCGGCCGCCGTTCTGCGGTACCACGATCAACTGCACCCACCTGTTCGAGAGTTGCTCCGCGTGCCAGCCCTTATAATCCATGGCCTCGACGCGGCACTCTGCCGCAGCCGGCCGATTCTCTTGAGAAGACGATTGAGAAGAAGCCAGCCCTTGCCCAAGGAAGACAAGAGGAATGCCGAGAATGATGTATCCGATCCGACTCGCAACGGAAAAATGCAGTTTCATAAATCCTTTCTGGAAATCGCCGGAGTTGAAGGTAGCATGCACCCCTGTTTCAATATGTCCGCGTTCGCTCGCCGGTCCCTCGAACGGCAAAATGAAATGAAATCCAATAAAACGAAAGATTTTGATTTGCGTCAAGTACATTCTGTGATATACTGGCAGGGTAACGCGGTGTTTACCACATCACACCCTGGGAATAAAGTTGAGCTCCTGCTCCTATTGGCTTTGCTCACCTGCAATCTGTTCTCTCAGTCTTCGTCAATCCATACCTGACTGCGGCAATCCCGATGCATGTCATGAACCAGCGTTACGCACGGCGCTTTGAGTTCGGCAACACTCCGGCACGAGCCACGATTGATGTCACGAGCTTGCCCGGCGGCGCCCACATCGAATACACCGGCGTGGCCGTGCGCGATCTCCAACAGCGCAGAGCCGTGCGTCCCAAAAACATGCCGCCCAGCCCAACCGCCAACCCCTGCGTTTTTGCTGGAGATACTTTGTATTGCTCCGCGAAAGACGGCTTTATTCCCGGTCCGCACGGCGGTATTTATGCGACGACCACACAACATCAGCTTCGGCCGAGCATGCGCAATCTTCTCGACAACCTTGAAGAAGCTGGCATGAATTTCGACGAGGTTGTGGCCACCAATGTCTACCTGGACGATTTATCTGACATGAAAGCTTCCGACCAGGTGTATGGCGAATATTTCGGCCCCGTGAGGCCGGCGCGAACCACAATCCAGCAAATTTCGCCGACGGAACGTAAAGCGGAAGACGAAGAAGATCACTTTCCGGGGTTGGAGCAAGTGTCGCTGATCGCTGTCCGAAGACAAAGCAGCCGCTGAAGAATTCGTGATCCACATTTGGAAGTTATGAGACTCAAAATCCGTGAGAATAAACGCAATCGGAATTTCGCCTTTTAGAAGACGATCCAAATGTTGAGAGCGCTAGCGCCTCAACAGCTGATGCTGTCGTTAGGACTGTGACTTTCAACTGGCCGGCCAGTCACTTCTCCGCGTTGATAGACCTTGTAGTATGAGTGAGCAATTCAGGTCCGGTAATTTCGTAGGTCTTGACCTCGTGGCCCGGTTCTGTCAAAGCCAGGACCGCGATGACGAGAATATCGCGGACATCCACAATACTGACCTCGCGTCTCCCGCAGCCAAGTAGAAGGCACCCCGCGTTGAAATGGTCAAGCGAAAATTGAGCAGGCCCTGCATGAAAAGATTGGGACGGAGTAATGTGAGGCCAGCCCTGAACTGCGAATGTAGTTCTCAACGACTCCGTGATACCGCTGGAAGCGACCCGATGACTTTGTGTCTGCACCCAATTGCGAAAGCTTCACGATGTGTCTCACGTTACGAACTTACGCCGAATGCCAAAGTCTTCCGATCATCGCACTTGAGATCTTCCGCATCGTCGGGGATGAGCGAGATCTAGCACCCCGGGCTGTTAGGCCGTTTTCTTCGCTGCCTTTACCTTCGCCCATCTCGCCCTTTGTGCAGCAGCGATCTTCCTTCGTGCGGCTGCCGAGAGAGTCCGTTTTCCACGTATAGGAATAACCTTCACCGTGTCCCGCACTTTTGCCCAACGCGCTCTTTGAGCAGCCGCGATCCGCGCCCGAGCCGATGCGGATAGTTTTCGAGTTCCTGTTCGCTTTCCATATGCGTTACCGAAAGCTGCGAGTGCAGCGCCGATTCCTCGGATCTCCCTGGTTAGGCGATCTTGTTCCTTCTTTAACAACTGGACGACTCCCGCTAAGTTATCCATTGAGTTCCCCCTCGCGAGGGATTGTATCAAGCAACGGCACGCTGTGGCCGGGTTGTCATGCCTGGGCATAAACAAGTCACACCGAGTCTCCGCAACAGGAAGGTTTTGTTGGCCATTCGAACAAAGACGTTCACGGTTAATGAGTTTCCGAGTTGCCGTCGAATCGGCCAGAATCGTCTCCCCCACCCGGCAGCTGGAAGTGGAAGTCGACTGGCCAGATGGAACGAGAAGAACTCGCAGGCGAATAGAGTTGGACGACGCGTTCGTCTGACCCGCCAGGGCTGTCAATACCGCGATGACAGTCGCCGGGATCAATATCTGGGTCTTGATGTCGTGCTCCTCTATTTTTTGTGCAAGTGGCGAACAACCACTTGCCAAGGGCGGCGTCGCCGGTGTGCAAAGCCCTGAGCCTCCGTGCACCTGGGAAACCGGATGTACCTCAGTGGTCTTTCGGTATCAGCACGTAGGCGCCCAGAGTACCGTCGTCAAAGTACCCGGCTTGAATCGCAATCTCCCCCGAGAGGTTTACGTTGCCCACATCAGTCAGATCCGCTGTATCAGCAGGAACCACGGTCTGCAGGTCTGTCACTTTGCCGTTCTGCCAAAGCACCACTCGTTCTGATAACAAGTCTCCGTAGTCATCGAATAACTGACTGAAACCGACGATCTGTTCAAGATCATTAATCGCGGTCGCTTCACCATCGGTATCGCCGGGCAGCATCGGTAAGGCGTGCGGGCCCCGCCAGTCCCACAACACAGCTGGGCCGTGGAGGTCGCCGGCATAAAGAGAAAAGCCCACCGCTTGTCCCCAGATGTTGACACCAAAAGCCTCACTGTAATCTCCGCCCAGGTTTCCCAAGGCGACAGCTGTGTAGCCACTGCCGTTCCAGTACCACAAACACGCTGTTTCGCTTATGTCACCTGGCTGTTGTTGGTACCCGGAAATCACTCCGAAGTCGTTAATCCCAAACGCAAAGCCATCGCTGTCCCCCGGTAGCAATGGAAGCGCATGGATCTTCCCGCCGTACCACACCACTGGTGTGTTGTGGCCATCGCTTCGACTTTGGTTAAAGCCCACGGCAATGCCCCAATTGCTGATGCCGAAAGCCGCCGAATTCGAGTTGGAATCGAGGGTCCCAAGGTCAATCACCCCGCCCTCGTCCCACAAGATCGCGGTACGCGTGCGATTTCCGTTGCTATCGAAGTTATTGGCTTCTCCTATGACCTGGTCGCGGTCGTTGATTCCAGTCGCGAATGCCCCCGGCCACCCCTTCAACAAAGGCAGCGCCTTCAGTTTGCCGTTTTTCCATAGAAACGCCTGGGCTGTCAAATAATAGTCGTGTACGTCGCCGGTGTCGACAAAGGAGAAACCAACGACATGCCCGAGGTCGTTGATAACGTTCACCTCTTCCGCTATGACTGAGTTGGTTTTACCGGGCAACACTCCGATCGGCACTGCTTTGTACTTCACGTTGCTGTCATTGGCGGAGATGCTGCCTGCGGAACGCTGCATCGGCCTCGCATTTGAAGTCGCGCGTGTTCGCGGGCCGTTATCAGCCCATAAGAGCGACTTGCCACGGTGATTCGCGCTCTGCTGCGCGTTCGCAGTCGAACCCATCATGGCCAGAAACAGGGTGCCTGTCGCGAGCACTGCAAAACCTTTGGGGATACGGCACATCCATGGGCGCAAATTCATAGCTCTCTCCTCATATAGCTGCTGTGAAACTGCTCTAATTGCGCGGCGATGATCGTTCGCAGGAATTTCGATAACGTTGTAACCGGTTGCAATTCTGACGTCACATCAAGAGCGGTGGTACTGAAGAAATTCCGACACTGTATGGTTGGAATCTTGCCGGCTCGTGATCTGGCGCCGTATGCGTCGTACTGTGCGGCAACAGTTTCACTTCATGCAATGGCCGGCAGGGGAAATCTCGGTGACCGTTGGGTGACTAGGAGCAAAACGTTTGTTTTAAGTGGGATGGCAACCTGCGATTCTGCCACGGACGCTGTCCTCTGGAGGTGCTAAAATTCCTGCAACTCTTGGGGCGGTTGTATGGCAACTCCCTCGCAATTCTCTCGACGAGTGCGATTCGGCGACTTCGAACTAGACTTGTTCACCCGTGAACTGTGGACGAACGACACAAAACAGACGCTCGCCCCGCAGCCCTTCCAGGTGCTCCAACTCCTGATAGAGAACCGAGGCCGGCTCGTGACCCGCGACGCCCTCGTCAGGCATCTCTGGCCGCCTCATACGTTTGTCGATTACGAGCAGGGACTGAAAAAGGCAGTGAACCGGTTGCGGGAAGCCCTGAATGATTCCGCCGAGCAGCCGCGCTTCATCGAGACCCTCCCCCGGCAGGGATATCGATTCATCGCGAATTTGGAATTTGACGCGCCTGATCGGAGTCGAAGTGCAGAACCGGCTGTCCTCGCTCTACATCTAGTCACCGCTGACCGAATGCCCGCTGGTTCGAGACGCTTCCCGTTGTCGCGTTCCATCGCGTTCTGGGTCTCTGCCATCGTGATTTGCGCGGCTGGCATCTTGTTTTGGCACAGCCTAGTGTCCCGCCACGTGCCGCCGACCCCTGGCGAACCGAATATCCGCCAACTCACTGCGAACTCCATCGAGAACCCTGTGACCACCAGTGCTATCTCCCCCGATGGAAAGTACCTCGCATTCACCGACAATGCGATGACCATGCATATCAGGCTCCTGGAAACTGGGGAGACTCAAACCATTTCCGAACCGAAATCGCTCAAGGGCAATCCGGTAAATTGGTCCATCGCCGCGTGGTTCCCGGACAGCACGAGATTTATTGCCAATGCGCGTTCGCGCGGCAGTATTTCCTGGTTCCCGAGTCGTTTTCGGTTTTTGGCCAACTCCAGTTCGACCGGTTCAACCGAGTCTCCGGCTGGCAATGCGGTGAGCATCTGGGTCGTCTCCATATTGGGAACAACCGCTCAAAAGCTTCGTGACGATGCTGACGCGTTCTCAGTTTCCCCTGACGGCTCATGGATCGCCTTCGGGACAAATGTGGGCCAAATCGGTGATCGTGAGATCTGGTTAATGGACACTAGCGGACAGCAGGCGCGAGAACTCTACGACGCTCCAGAGAATACGGCGATTGGAGGCCTCAACTGGTCGCGGGACGGGCAGCGAGCAATCTATTTCAAGGTTGGCCCTTCCAATGGAGAACTTGTGAGCCGCGACCTCCGAGGTGGACCTGCTATCCCGCTCGTCCGATATTCAGATTGGCGGAGCTTGACTGATTTTGTTTCGTTGCCTGATGGGCGATTGATTTATGCCCGCAACGGTAACTTATGGGGGTTGCGAATCGACGCTCGTAGCGGCAAGCCCATTGATAAGCCACGGCAGCTCACAAACTGGTCCGGATTTTGGGTCGGTGAAACGAGCGTTACGTCTGACGGGAGGCGCCTCGTGTTCCAACGATTGGCTCCGCAGACAACCGTGAATGTTGCTGACGTCGAGGCGAACGGAGCCCATATTACTTCTGCCAGGCGCCTTACACTCAACGATTATGTCAATGCCGCTGAAACTTGGACACCCGACAGCAACGCCCTTATCTTTCGCTCTTCGCGCAACGGTCACTTGAGGCTCTTCCGGCAGGCTCTCGACTCAGACACAGAGGAACCGCTTGTGATGGGGGCATTGAATGTAGCGGGCTCCAGCATAAGTCCTGACGGCTCATGGCTTTTCTACTTGGATTGTGGGAAGGAGGGGGATTGTGACCTGACGACGACCCCACTAATGCGGGTTCCGATCCGGGGAGGGACGCCTCAACTGGTGCTGAGATCAGATACCTATGGGCGGCCGCGCTGCGCCGTTGCTCCGGCGACGCTGTGTGCCATTGCTGAGCAGAGCGAGGATGGCAAACCACTCATCTTCACGGCCTTTGACGCCCTGAAGGGGCGCGACGCCGAACTCACCAGGTTCGAAACCGAGCCGGCGGCGCAATACAGTTGGTCCCTTTCTCCCGATGGCACTCGCATCGCAATCCTCAGGAGTTGGGATTCCCACATCCATATCATTTCGTTGAACGGCCGAGCGCCGCAACAGGTTACCGTCAAGCGTTGGACTCGTTTGGCAGGCGTCTATTGGGCGGCGGATGGCAAGGGCTGGTTTACGCAAAGCAGGAACCAGGCTGGCGTAGTCCTGCTGCACGTAGATTTACAAGGCGAGGCGCAGCCTCTGTGGGAGTTGAAAGGGGACACAATTGCGTATGGTCTGCCATCTCCCGACGGCCGTCACCTTGCGATTGTAGCCACAGCTCGGAACAACAATGTTTGGCTGATGGAAGACTTTTAGCAGGTTGGTCTACCAATGAGAGTCAGAAGGAGTGGAGTTTGTAGGATCAGCAGCACACAGGATACTGATCTGAGGCCGAACAAGGTGCTTACCACCCGATGCTTCCAAATTGGCCCCGATAAACGCCCTTGGGTATCGATTTGGCAGGGGCGGCCCGGAGCACACCGGCGATATTGAAGTGACGGGCGTCATAAAGGATGTGAAGTTAGAGAGCCTGCAGGAAGACCGCAGCTGCTAGATTATCTTTCGTACACGCAAAAACTCCATAGCATCTGCCGTTCTCCGAACGATTCATGAGGTGGATCAACAACCTGCCAAACTCCAATGTAACGACCCTGGATAAGCAGGTGGGACGAGCAATTGCGAATCAGAAGCTGGTGGCGCAGCTCTCCACTTTTTTCGGCCTGCTGGCATCAATGTTGGCCTACCCGTCGTGTCGGCCGGTGATCGGCTAGTTTCCAGCATGCTGTTCGGACTCAAGTCCACCCACCCCCCGGTCGTGCTTATGAGCGCAACGGTCTTGATGCTGACGGTTTCGGCTATTGTGGGCTACTTGCCCGCGCGACGGGCTTCCCTGGTCGATCCTTTAGTTGCTTTGACGAATGAGTAGAGGCTTTCAATGAGAAAACCTTTCACCATTTTACGCGGAAATCTAGCGAATAAGGGGAACTGTAGAAACTGTACCCAAAGAACAGAGTCGCTTGTAATATGCTCAAACACAGGGGTATTATCGCGGAAGTGTAGGATTCATCGGCACTTGCTAGAAACGGCGGTAATGGAATCCCTCCCTCTCTGCCAGTTCAACGGTAAAATCGGAGTTCAATTCCTACTGAACGGAACCGTCGACCTTCAGGTCGCTGCCTGGAGCGCAAGTGGGTTATCAGGTATCGCAGCAAATAAGACAGTTCTCGGCCTTATTCTCGGTACTCAGCCTTTATTGTGCACGAACCTTCCTGTCCCGCTCCTGAGAACAGGCCGCCAAATACTATTGCACCAAGGACAAAAACGATTCTGCCGGAACCTTACGTCCTCCAACCATGTGTCCTCCCAACCGAAGCCGCCATTCGAAGGTTCCTGTCTTGCGGAGCACAAGGATTGCAGCCGTAGCTTGTCCTCGACTGTCGTGCCAAGGTGATGCAGATGGGTTTTCTTCTTCCGTCTTCTAGAAAGATGCAATTGCAGCGCGTAGCTTTTGCAACTCGGCACTGTCGATTGCGGTGAAACGAAACGGCTGCAAACCGATCCGAGCGGCTGAGCAGGGGCTGAGCAGTTCGGCCATGGCGAGCACGGGCCCAATGTGTGTCGGAAACATCAGTTCCACGATTGCTCCTGGACTGAGCGGTTTGAGCACGCGAAGCAGCCCGCCTGTAACAGAAATCGTCTGAAGTCTGGCGGATGAGTATTGTCCGTCTCCGAGTCGGATGGTTGCCGAAGGCATGCCGGGAAGGCGTACCCGGACGGGACGCCGCATGGGGGGCGACAGGGGGAAGGTCACCATACAGGGCAATATGCTACTGAAGTGATGGGTCAGGCGAGATTACCAAGGAACGTGTACAACCCGAGCACGGAAAGGGACCGCCCGTTTTGCGCCCGCTGATCCTACAACGGTTCAGCCCGCATAAGCATATGCAAGGGACGCGTTATGGTACTTTTTGTACCCTAGTGCGGTCAGTCGAATCACGCCTCGAACTTGTTCTTCCACGAGTCCTTCATTCCTCAATTGCGCAATTGCCAAACGGGCGTAAGAAGAATCAACAGTTTGCTTGGACAAGGTCACAAACTGACTGCGATCCTGTTCATATCGGAGAACGAGTGCGACGAGAAGGCCGTTCCGGATGTTCTGAACAAGCATAACGCGATCTTAGGCACATGAATCGGACTCTGGAATGGCCCTTCGGTGGCGGTCGCGGTCACGTTTGTTCATTCTTGGGTTGTCCTTTTGCACGCTTGGTAGTGAACACCGGTAACGGTACGCGAGCAAGGTCGCGGAAGGATGGGAGTAATTGTACTCGGGGCGCTCCTCGGCCTGAAATGCGGCTGTCGAACAGACAAAAGCAGCTCCGGCAAGAAAGTCGCTCACTTCTTCGAAGGATCTAGCAAAGACGTTGGCCACTCGCCACTGGGCTATAATTGCCCACCGATGGCACTGGCCTCTGGCACGAAACTCGGTCAGTATGAGATTCTCTCGCCCCTTGGAGCCGGCAGCATGGGCGAGGTCTATCGCGCACGCGACTCCCGCCTCAACCGCGACGTCGCTATTAAGGTCCTGCCCACATCCCTCACTGCCGATCCCGGCCGGTTGTCCCGCTTCGAGCAGGAAGCCAAAGCCGCGGCCGCTTTGAATCATCCCAACATTCTCGCCGTCTATCAAATGGGAACGCATCACGGCGCTCCGTATCTCGTCACAGAACTGCTGGAAGGCAAAACGCTCACGGAGGCAGTTCGTCGCGGCCCACTGCCGCTGTCCAAGGCCATCGATTACGGGGTGCAGATCGCTCACGGGCTGGCGGCCGCGCACGAAAAAGGCATCATCCATCGCGATCTGAAACCGGACAATGTTTTCATCACCAAAGAAGGACGCGTCAAGATTCTCGACTTCGGTTTGGCAAAGTTGATTCAACCGAATGAATTGCTCACCGCCGTCGCGCCAACCGTGACTGTGCCCGGGGTCGCCATGGGAACCGTGGGCTACATGTCTCCCGAGCAGGTCCGCGGACTCACAATCGACCAGCGCTCCGATATTTTTGCTTTCGGCGCAATCCTCTGTGAGATGGTGACGGGCAAACGCACCTTTGAGCGGCCTACATCGGCAGATACCATGAGCGCCATCCTGAACGAAGAGCCGCCGCCGAGTTCCGAACTCGCGCCAGACACGCCCGTCGCATTCGAAAGAGTCATCCGCCGCTGTCTCGAAAAGAACCCGGAACAGCGATTTCGTTCTGCCTCCGATCTGGCCTTCGCCCTCGAGTCCTTATCAGATCGAACTTCGCCTCCCGGCGCGGCCCACGAAATCAAGAAAGAATCACCTGCTCGACCCCGCATACTCATTGCGGCGGCGCTGGTGGCTGCAATCGTGATCGCTGCTTATCTTTATCTGCGCCTGCAGTCTCCGTCCGTTCCCACAGCCGCAAATTACTTTCAGCTTACCCATGATGGCCAGCCGAAGTCGCTGATTGGAACCGAAGGTGCCCGCCTCTATCTTGGGTTGGGCGTTGGAAGCTCCGGCAGCTTCATCTCTCATGGCATCGCCGAAATGTCTACCTCCGGCGGCGAACTCCGAAAGCTCTCTGTAATGACGTCTCCTGATATGGTTCCGATTGATCTCTCGCCCGACGGCTCCCAGCTTCTTGTTATCGATGGCCAGGGCGCGCCTCCCCAAGGACCGCTGTGGAGCTTCAGCATTCTGGGAGGTTCGCAGCGCAGGCTGGGGGATATGACAGCCGAAACCGCAGCCTGGTCTCCCGACGGCGGCATGATCGCCTACAGCAATCTCGGGGACTTGTTTCTGGCTAAGTCAGACGGTACGGAATCTCGCAAGTTGCTTACCACTCGAGGCGATATTAAGAACATCACGTGGTCCCCCGACGCCACCCACCTGCAATTCGATAGCACCGAAACCGCGGGAACTCTGGGCCAGCAGCTCGCCTGGGAAGTGGCAACGGACGGCTCCGGCCTGCATCGTCTGCTTGCTGGCTGGCACAATCCGCCTGACGAGTGTTGCGGTAAGTGGAGCGCTGACGGAAAATATTTCCTCTTCCAATCAAATCGCCAGATCTGGGCTCTTCCCCAAAAAACCGGAATCTTTCACTCCCAGTCCAAGCCCATTCAACTCACTTTCAGTCCGCTGTCTCTGTCCTCGCCGCTTCCCAGCAAAGACGGCAGGAAGCTGTTTGTCATCGGTCAAAGCTATCGCGGCGAACTGGAGCGG
Organism: uncultured Acidobacteriota bacterium; assembly: GCA_963720155.1. Lineage (GTDB taxonomy): Bacteria > Acidobacteriota > Terriglobia > Terriglobales > Acidobacteriaceae > Sulfotelmatobacter. The sequence goes on along the minus strand of CAVREP010000007.1, from coordinate 373,230 downwards.
TTCGACCCGAAATCGCGTCAGTTCTCGCCATTTCTCGGGGGCATTTCCGCGGAGTACCTGGCCTTCTCCAAAGACAGCCAATGGGTCGCCTACGTTTCCTATCGCGACGGCGCTTTGTGGCGCAGCAAAGTTGATGGCTCCGAGCGCCTGCAACTAACCTACCCGCCCATGTATGCCGTGTTGCCTCGCTGGTCTCCCGATGGCAAGCAAATCGTCTTCTTCGAATTCGCCGTGGCTTCGGACAAGCCGGCACGTATCTACGAAATTTCACCCGACGGCGGAAGCCCTCGCGAACTTATACCCGGCGACCAACATCAGCAACTCGATCCAAACTGGTCGCCAGACGGCAGCAAGATCGTCTTTGCCGGCGAATCCAACGACCCCACATCCGCCATCCGCATCTTCGACCTCGCCAGCCACAGAGTCTCCGAAATGCCCGCTTCGCAAGGACTGTATTCTCCTCGGTGGTCGCCCGACGGTCGGTATATTTCCGCCTTCTCCGCGGACTCCCGCCAGCTCCTGCTCTTTGATTTCCAGACTCAGATATGGACCGAGCTCGCCGAAGGGTCCCTCGGCTGGCTGAACTGGTCGCACGGTGGGGAGTACGTTTACGTGATGGATTTCAAAAATAAGAGCGCTGTTGTCCGCATCCGAGTCGCCGATCACAAAGCAGAACAAGTCGCCGATCTGACCAACTTCGTAAGCGCCGGCCGCTACGGTGGCTCCCTGGCTCTCGCCCCTGACGACTCACCATTGCTCCTCCGTGACACCGGCTCCCAGGACGTCTACTCCGTAGATTGGCAATCGCCCTAACCTAGTAGATGATGCGGCAGCGAAACACGAGATGGTCGTGTGGAAGCGGGCAAATCGCCCGCTTGTACTTCACCAGACGGAATCGAACACAGGCAACCAATCCGAGGGTCTTGGAGAAGGCGCGTTTACCGAAGGAGTACTCGGAATCGCCCTCAGCACTTCGTCTACTTCAGGTGCTCCACAAGAAATAAATCAGAGAGGTTGCGCACATATCCAAAAACGTAATGCTCTTCGTCTGCCGCGATTCGAGGACACGCGACGCCAACCACTCCCGCTAAGTCAGCCGGGCGGACCGTTTTCCATGGAGTTTTCGTGCCCGTCTGGAGATCCAGGCGCGAGACGGGACAAGATGTTTCGCCGCGCTGTCCGACAAACAACGCGTTCCCACTTTTTTCCCAACGCAGAGGTGTGTCGTTGGCTACTGAACCAGCGACAAATCGCGGGTTGCCGCCATCCACCGGAACCAGAGCAATTCCATTGGTGGTGAGCGTGGCCACTTGTTTGCCATCCGGTGAAACCGCGTGGGCGTGTGTCCCCAAGCTATATCCTTCGGGAGTGATGGCACGGGGCGTACCACCTCCTAGGCTGCCGATGTACACTCGCATGGCATGTCCCGGTTCGTGACCGCCAAACAGCAGTCGGTTGGAATCGGCAAAGAACTGCCCTCCAGAGGGAACTACGTTGCCGGTCGAAATCGCTTGCTGCTGTCCCACTCCAGTTGGAAGCAGCAGGAAATCGGGCGGGGACATATTCTGCCGCAAGACGAGAGCCCACTTACCATCGGGTGTTAACGCTTCCCCAGAGCCCTGGCCCAGACGAACTGCGGACGTACCATTGGTATCGCGGCTAAATACTGCGTATTCGCCACCGCCCGCCTCACCTGCCTCAATGAACAGCATGCGCTTCCCGTCTTCGGAGATGTCTATGGGGACAGTCCAGTCCTGCCAGCTTAGATCACGTTCCTTGTTGTCCCCTGGCGCCAGCCCGATTGCGCCGGCGCGCATGGCGTCACGCGAAATCAAAGCCCGACCTCCAGGGCCGACGTCATGCAGAGTGAGCGTCCCGGGAGCGCTGAGCAGTTCCCGACCCTTGCCCGACAACGTGACGCCGCGCAAGGATCGGCTGAAGCCAGTGGCGGTGGCAGTGAACCAGATCTCGTCCCCAGAAGGTGACCAGGCGGCTCCAAAGGCGCTCGCCCAACGTTCGGTCAAGTCGGACTTCTTGCCTTTCAGGTCCACAACGCTGATCGTACCCCCGTCGTCGCCCAGCAGATTATGGTCAATAAATGCGAGGCGATCTCCCTTGGGGGAAAAGTGCAAGTGGCTGATCCAGCCGGCGGTTTCATACAATACTTTGCCAATCGGATACTCGACTCGGCTTTGGCCATTCACGACGTGAATTGCGGCTAACGCTTCTCCCCCGGGAGCCCAATCCGCACCTTCAACATTATCCAGCAAGTCGCGTGGTGCATCGGCGCCGATGGAAACCTGAGCGAGCGTGCCGCGATGCGTGAAATGAGTGGGACTGACACTAAAGTGACGTAACACTGCCATCTGTCCCGTCGGCGACACTGCTAATACTTCTGTCTCTGGTAAACCGAGATCGCGAGATTCGGTCGAATTAGCCGAACTGATAAAGACAGATTGGGGATTGCCCTCCCAACTTGCACTGTAAACCGCCGATCGCGGGTCTGGTGCAAATCTGGCTGCAAGCAGAGACCCGCGACGGAAGCTCAGTTCGCGAAATGTCGGCACTGGTGATGCAGAGCTTCGCTGACCCACCAGGAAACTGGCGATTGCAACAGCGACCAGCAGCACTAAGGCTGCGCCGGCCAGCAAGGGTAAATTCGCACGCTTCGCGGCAGGGGGTGAAATCACCGGGGTGCTCTCCGACGGCTTCGCCATTGTCGCGGATGCGCTGGAGTCCGTAGCTGCGGCCATCTGCCGTGAGGATGGGTGCCAATCGCGCTGCAATCGCTTGAGATCAGATCGCACTTCGGCCGCGCTCTGATAACGCAAGTCGCGATCCTTTTCCAAGGCCTTGTTGACGATGCGCTCCAGTTCCGGCGGAATCCTCGGGTTTAAGAGGAGTGGCGCGGTTGGCGCTTGGTTAAGAATTGCATTAAAAATTGCTGCTGATGTACTTCCTTCAAACGGCAGCTGGCCCGTGCTCATTTCATATAGAACCACGCCAAACGAGAACACATCCGTGCGCGCATCGACCTCGTCGCCGAGCGATTGTTCGGGGCTCATATACGCTACCGTTCCGAGCGCAGAGCCTGGTGAGGTCAGTTGCTCGGGGGTGACTCCTAGCGTGGGTCCGGCAGTGGGTTCTGCCGCTGCCATGACCTTGCCGCGTTCCGCTATGACTTTTGCTAATCCAAAATCGAGAATCTTCGCATGATTGCGCTCGGTCACGAATATGTTTGCCGGCTTAATGTCGCGGTGAATGATCCCCCGTGCATGAGCCGCTTCGAGAGCGTCGGCAATCTCGATAGCCAGCGTCAGGAGTGGGCTTACCTCGAGTGGACGATGGGTAATAAGGTGCTTCAGCGTGCTCCCGTCCAGAAACTCCATGGCAATGAAGGACTGGGTTTCGTGCTGGCCGATTTCGTAGATGGTGCAGATGTTGGGATGGTTCAACGCAGAGGATGCCTGGGCCTCTCGCTGAAAACGGATCAATGCCTGGGAGTCTCTGGCTACCTCATCAGGGAGAAACTTCAGCGCGACAAACCGGTGGAGACTTAGGTCTTCCGCTTTGTAAACCACGCCCATGCCACCGCCCCCCAACTTCTCAACAATGCGGTAGTGCGAGATGGTCTGGCCGATCATTCGGGAGATGAATAGTTTTCGGGTCGCTTCATATTACGGACGCGGCACAGGCTAGTCAACGAATGGCTGCTCTGTCAGGTCGCGCCGAACCCAGAGCGCTTGCCTCATGAAGGATAGTAGTGAACGATTCGCATGGTTCTCTAAAATCCTAGCGCCACACCGAGTCGTCCTTGCCGGAAAGGACTCGATCGAGATACGTTGCGGTGCTGATCAGCGCCAGATGGGTGAATGCCTGTGGGAAGTTGCCGAGATGTTGCCCGCTTGGACCAATTTCCTCCGAGTAGAGCCCGAGATGGTTAGCGTATCCCAGGAGTTTCTCAAACAACAATTGAGCCTTTTCCAATTCCCCAGCGCGCGCCAGGCATTCGATGTACCAAAACGAGCATGCCGTGAAGCTGCCCTCTCCGCCCGGGATCCCGTCCACGTGCGTGCGTTCCACCTCGTAGCGACGGACTAGGACATCCTCGACCAACCGTGCTTCAATCGCTTTCCTTGTCGAGAGCCACATCGGATCGACCGGACTGATGAACCGCATGAGTGGCATTAGCAGCACCGACCCATCCAAGTTCTTCGTCCCCTTCGACTGCACAAACGACTGCAGTTCGTTATCCCAAAAGTTCGTAAAGATATCCTCTCGAATCGCGTCGCGGGTTCGCAGCCACGTGCCAAATGGCGCCGAAAGGGAGCGTTTCTGGGCCAACCGCACTGCTCGATCGAAAGCCACCCAGCACATCAAACGCGAGTGCAAAAATTCCCGCGCACCGCCACGCACCTCCCAAATGCCTTCATCGGGCCGTTGCCAGTTCTTTCCCAGCCATTCCAATATCCGCTGAACTTCCTGCCATCCGGCATAGGAAATTGAGTCACCGTACTTGTTTGCGAGATAGGTGGAATCCATCATTTCGCCATAAATATCCAACTGCAGCTGCTGATAGGCTGCATTTCCGATACGCACAGGCCGCGAATGCTGGTAACCCTTCAGGTGATCCAGCGTCACCTCATCGAGCTTCCGCCTGCCGTCAATCCCATACATCACCTGTAACGGTCCCCGTTCCGCATCATCACCGAGCCGCCCCTTCAGCCAGTCGATGAACGCCTCAGCTTCTTCGACAAAGCCGAGTCGGATCAGTGCATAGAGCGTGAATGCCGCATCTCGCAACCATGTGAAGCGATAATCCCAATTGCGCGGTCCGCCAATTTGTTCTGGCAGGGAAAATGTCGGCGCGGCAATCAGGGATCCATGCTCCCGGCTGATCAGCAGCTTCAACATCAGAGCCGAGCGGTTGACCATCTCACGCCATCGGCCCTTGTACTTTGACTTCGCGATCCATCCCTTCCAGAAACTTGCCGTCTCGTGGAAGCGCTGCTCTACAAACTCCATCTCGGGTTGCTGTCCTTGGGGGCGAACTCCGCCAAAGACAAACGTGACCTTTTCGCCGGCTCGAAGGCTGAAATTGGAGATTGCATCCTGGGATTGTTGTTGTAGAGGAATGGTAGAGTACAGTGCCATCGGCGGACAGGCATCGCTCGCCGGAGAAAAAATCGCGGACCGGTCTTCGATTTTCACAGTGTGGCCCGACATCGCGTAGTTAAACCGCGGCCGGCACAGCATCTTGAAATCGACCTCGCCCCTGATGACCGCTACGGTTCGGATAATCTCATTTGGTTGGTCCCCGTCTGTCCCAATCGGCATGTAGTCAGTCAGCTCGGCCACGCCCTCTTCCGCAAGAACTCGCGTGAGCAGAATGTTCGTGTCAGGCAAATAAAGCTGCCGTACCCGCTTTTCTTTGAGTTGCGGCTGAATCTGAAAACAACCGCCCTTCTCATCATCGAGCAATGCTGCAAACACGGTGGGCGAATCAAAATTTGGATAGCAGAGAAAGTCGATGGAACCGTTTATCCCCACGAGGGCAATCGAGCGCATATTGCCAACTACCCCGTAATTCTCGATCGGTTCAAAGCTCATTTGGTGTCAGTCGTTTCGAAGGTGAATTCTAGCTGATCCAAGAGATTCGACCCAAACCGGTGGAGTTCAGCGCCGTAAGCGGTTTCCTTAGCTACGGTTCTTAGCGATGACGACGACGCACGTCAAGGTTTTCGCCTTCGCGGCGTACTCTATCTCTTTTGGCAAATCAGTCATTGGCAGTTTGCGGAGTACAACTTTTTCGGTTTGGCCACGACCTGACAAACATCCCCAGAGTTGAGTACCATGACGCTACGTGAAGTCTTCCTCTAGCAGACTGATCCGGCTGATCGCGTTGTTCAAGCTGGTAAAAGCCGCTCTTCTCATCGCCGCCGGCATGGGCGCTCGCAAGCTGCTGCACAAAGACATCGCAAACATGCTGAATCATTGGGTCGCGACGCTTGGGATAGATCCAGGCAACCAGTACGTCGATCGCGCACTTCGGAAGGCGAGCAACCTTAGTCCGGCAAAGATAAGAAACCTCGCTGTTGGCAGCTTCATCTATGCAGGACTATTCCTGACGGAAGGAATCGGTCTCTGGATGATGAAACGCTGGGCTGAGTGGTTCACCGTAATCATTACCGGTTCGCTCATCCCAATCGAGGTTTATGCGATATCCCGCGATCCAACTCCGATCAAAGTCTTGCTGCTCATTATTAATATTGCCGTCGTGGGGTACCTTCTGTATCGAATTCGCAACGAACGATCTGGCTAGGCCTCCACCTGGACGCTAAGCATAAATCCGGCTTCCACTGGTCCCCTGGCGTTGTAAAGCGGTGCGAGATAGATTCCATGCCGTTCGGCAATTGTCTCAATCTCCTCAACCCGCTCCGGAGTGATGAACCCTCGTCCCTGAGAGAAGGGTTCAAAGCGGCCTTCCAAAGCGAGGGCCATGCCTTCGAGTAGACATCCGTGGACCACATCGGGGAATGGATGCCGATTCAGAGTTCCATGAAAATCCGGCGCGAAGCTCAATCCGCCAGCGACCTGTCCCAAACCTCCGAAGAAGATTTTGGCGCCGGGCATCTCCGCGCTGGGGGACAAGTTCTTCGGGTAGCCCGCATCGCAGATGATCGCATGGGGCGCGATGCGGCCCAACAGAAGCGAAGGGGACGCCAGACTCGCCGCGCAGATCACGAGGTCGGCCTCGGTGGAGAATTGCTGGAGCTGGTTCGTTGGAAGGTGGTTCGTCGGGAAATCGTTCTTCGGAAGATCGTTCTTCAGAAGATCGGTTGCGAGGAGATCGGTCGCGATCTCGACCTGAGCGCCGTCGGCTTGCAACTCCGCCGCGAGCTTGCGTAATCGCTCCACGTTGCGTGCGCTGAGCAGCACACGCCTCACCAGAGGCGCCAAGCAACGGGCAGAGCCGGAGCCCACATCTCCTGTTGCCCCGACGATGAGAAGGGTTGATTTGCGAATGTCGCGACCCTCCAGCGCGCACATCTTCTTGATGCCCTGAACGATGAAAGCGACCGTCAACGTATTGCCGGTGGTGAAGACCGTGTCGTGTCTTTCCGGAAGTTGATCGAAGTTGCCTTCGATCAGAATGGAGCTGAATCCGCCGAGACTCACAATCTTCGCGCCTGCCTTAATCGCGCAGGCCGCCGCCGCTCGAACGCGGGCGATGTTTTCGAGCACGTAGGCGGCTTCCAGACGGTCGGGGGGAATGAAGGAGTCGATGTAGAGGCCGCGGGCTTTTGCATCCATGCTCGAACCGACCTCAACATGGCAGACGGGCCTGGGCGGAATCCACGGTAGGATGTCCTTGATCTCATCGTCGGGCAGAGGTGTGCGTTGGGGGCCGCGCAGGGCAGAGAGCATGTCCGCAGCCGCTCTCCAACTCTCCTGATGCCCGATCAGAGCGAAATCCACCTCGGTAGTGACCCCGATGGTGCGATCTTGCTCAGCTATACTGGCAACTGAGTTACCCATGCAAGTGTTACCTCCCCGGGCAGTCCGAGCATGTCTAGCGTCTTAAGATACTGTTGCAGCGATGCTCCGCGAAGCTCGGCTGCACTCAAGCTGATATCGAACAGCAATGGCTTCACACAGCTCGCGTGGCACACTTCGCAATGCCCATCCTTGCATTCTTTCGCCAGCATCTTGGCGAGGGTGGTCATTACTTCAAGATGCAACCGGTACACTTTGTCGTCGAAGCGCTGCGCGTCCAAGGCTCGCTCCGCTCTGAGAATCGCCATGGCGTGATCGACGTGCTCCTCTTCTTCTGCTGCAATGCGGGCAAAGGTCTCGCCAAGACTCCCCGGCGCAACCTTCCCTACGCGTGCATAGCTTGCGACGGCGAACGATTCCAGCATGATTTCCTGGACGATCAGGCAGCCAATCAAGTCACGCCCGCTAATGCAGTGCAGGAATGCGTCGCGGAGCCGCTTCCAATGCTTAGCATCGACGTTATTGGCGACGTCCACCCCAATCTTGCGGCCCTCGGCAGCGAACCGAGCAGCATGCCCCCGTTCAATCTGGGCATGCTCCAACGCATCGGCTACTTCTTCGGGATCATCACATATCTCCGACAAGGAGGTGTAGTTCATCGCGGCGAGTAGTTCGCCGGTAATCGCCTGTGCCAGCATGTCCTGCCAAATCGGAGCATTGGGTGAGAGAGAAGTACATTCAATGGTTGAGCAGTTAAGACTAATAAGGGATTCCATGCGTCCTCCTGAAGAATCGAATGGCGAGTCATTGAATCAAGTGTCCGCTGCATCCTGCGATCCCAGCTTCCCCGCTGCGCTGTCCTGTTTCTTCTGGCGTTGAAAGTTCACGCCGCGGACCAGGATGCCACGAGCAAACACCAACTCTTGCTCACCGGCTTAACTCATAAAAGAGGGCCGTCACAGCGATATAGCAAGCGGCCACAACGAGATCGAACACCAAACCCAACCTGCCCTGAACGAAGAGGACGACTCCTCCCGTCAGTATGGTGACCAAATAAAAGACACCCGTAATTCTGGACTTGAAACGCGGTGACGATTCTGCAATCCTCTCCTTCAATTCAGCGGTGCTCATAATCTTTCCTCCTAATGCGCGCGAAAGAATCTAATGCTCATGCGAATCAAATGGGTCCCTGATACCGGCGCAGCCGCACTGCTGCTGCGAGGAATATCGCGGCGACTATCAGCCCGACCCACAGACTGGGGCTGCTCAGGAACCTCCCCGGAACGAGTTGTGTGAGCGGAATAAAATGCGCATCGATCGGGACGCCATTCTTGTCCTTGAGGTCGAATGCAGCCGCAGCGAATCCGAACAAGCGGTCGTGCAGCAGGAAGCCCAAATGCGAAGTGTGGAACGCAATGTACTCGACGGCGCTAATCGCTAGTAGCGGCAACACGGCCCATAGAAATGTGGCGCGCCGCGCCCAGGCTGAGACCAAGAGAAACCAGCAATAGATGGGCGCATGCCAGAGCGCAAGCACGGTCGTACCGTAGAGCAACACCAATTCCATCTGGAACAACGGCAAGCGGGTCCATAGCGTCGCGGCACCGGCACCGCTCACTGCCAGAACTGCAAGGCTCACCAGCCGCATGACGAGTTGCAGGGTAACGGTGATCGCAACGACGAGCAGCGGCAGAACCACGAGCGGGACGCTTGCCTTCGAGAGCACGGTCGTAAGGTCGGAAACCGGCAGCGACTTCCAGAACAGGATGCTGCGATCGCGGCGTTCGCCGTGCAGCGCGTCGAGAGAATAGAAGATCCCGACAAGGAACGCGGTCAGGGCGAGCAGCATCGCCGCGTGACTGTAGGGCATAGCAAGCACGACGACAGGAGGCATCGGCCCGTGCGCCGCCATTCCGCGCATGCTGCTCGGCACCCAAAACAGGCTGATCAAGAAGCCGATCAGGTAGACTGCGGCGGCGGCCAGCGGCGCAATATAGGTGGAGCGGTTTTCCCATAGTTCGCGTCGCAACGACCAGTACATGGGCTGGGCCTGCGATAGGGCTGCGGGCGCGATTCCCTGCGCGGCTAGAGGAGCCTCGGGGACAGCATTAGATTGAGTATTCATTTAGCCACTCTTCCTTCTTGTGCTTGGCCGGCCTGATTGCTTGACTGATCTCCCGGCTTGTTGCCCAACATGGCAACGAACAAGTCGGCAATGCTGGGCGTGCGCACGTCGCCCAGTGCTGCGAGTTGCTGACGATCGACACGATCGGACTTTAGTTCGGACTGCAGATCGAACAACAGGATGCTGCGGCCAAGCACCTGGTGCTCGTGAATTGGTTTGAGGGCCCGCGCTGCGGCCACACGCTCGGGATGCACCGTCACTTCCACATAGCGCGACTCGAACTCTTCCATGCTGCAATCGAGCACGATCCGGCCCCGGTTGATGAACATGAGATCGGTGAGAACGTGCTGGACGTCTTCCACCTGATGGGTGGTCACGACGATAGTGCGGCTGCGATCGAAGTAATCGTTCAGCAGCGAATCGTAGAACTGTTTGCGATAGAGGATGTCGAGGCCCAGCGTCGGCTCGTCCAGTATCAGTAATCTCGCGTCAATAGCCATGACGAGAGCGAGGTGCAGCTGGGTCACCATGCCCTTCGATAATTCCCTGACCTTGCTGGCGCGGCGGATGTCGGTCTTGGCCAGAAAACCTTCCGCCTTTGCGCGATCGAATCGCGGATGTACGCCGGCGACGTAGTCGAGCGCCTGCGACACCGTGATCCACCGCGGCAGCACGGCGACATCGGCAATGAAGCAGACATCGCGCATGAGCCGGTCGCGCTCGGTCCAGGGGTCGCGTCCGAGCACCCTCAGTTCTCCTTGATATGGGGTGAGGCCGAGAATTGCGTTGAGCGCAGTCGTCTTGCCCGCGCCATTGGGACCGATGAGTCCGAGGATGCGCCCCTCTTCCACGCGCAAATTGACGCCGTCAAGAGCGATCGTTGGTCCGAATGCCTTATGGAGACCGCGTGCTTCTATGCATGCCATGGCTTCAGCGCTCCTCCTCAGGGGGATTAGACTCGGCGGTTTTCGACTGCGCGGCGTCCGCAGACGAGCGGTGGGTTGTGCCGTCCAGCAGTTCTTCTGCTTTCAGGCCAAGCCGCTGAATGGTTTCGTAGACCCTGGGCCATTCTTCCGTCAGAAACTTTTGACGTTCGCCCTGCAGCAGCAGACTGCGCGCGCCGGCATTGATGAACATGCCGCGGCCTCGTTTGGTCTCGACTAACCCCTCGTCCACGAGTTGCTGGTACCCCTTCAAGACCGTGAGCGGATTGAGCCGATATTCGGCCGCGACATTGCGCACGGAGGGCAGCGGATCGCCTTCCTTGAGCACGCCGTCGAGTATCATGGCGACGACGCGATCGCGAAGCTGGCGGTAAATCGGCTGACTGTCGTTCCACTCACGATCCATCATGGGCTCCAGGTCGAGCTTACGAAAAATACTCTCCTGTTACTTGGTCCGCTGCAGCTCCATGTGCGCGTGCATCGGCTTGTCCCCAGGCATCATGTAAGTCCAGTCTTCGGTGTGATGGTTCGCGTCGGTCACAGTAAAGACTGCACGCTGCATGTGTCCGTACTGCGTGCTCCCGGCGACGTCGAGAAAATCGAATTCCACGGTTTTTCCGTCCGGCGACATCTTGCCCGCCATGCGGGGCCGATTCCCGGCATCACAATAGTGAGTCAGGAGCACGCGGTCCCCGTCCAGATAAAGCATGGTGATCGGATCGTCAGGTCTTCCCTCTCCGGTCATCTCATGCATGAGGGCGTTACCCATGGAAGTCGTGCGAAACGAAACGTGCATGTGCTTGCCTTCCATCTCAGGTGCCTGCGGGAGGGTTGTCACCTGGCCTTCCCAGGTGCCTGCCAAAGTTTTCAGTTTGTCGAAAGACTTTTGCGCGTCGGACTGGGCAAAAGCCACGGTGGAAAGCGACATCAGAACAGCAGACAGCATAAAACGATGGGATTTCATGTTTCATCCTCCTTAAGCTGCTTTGCTTTCGGGTCAGGGCCTCCTCGCATACTCAAATACGAGGTACTGTGTTATAGTTAACTATAACACTAGTTAACTTTGCAAGCTTTATTTTAGATTTTTTTTCAGCACAGGCGGGTCGTCGACCATTCGACCATCGCCAACCCAGATGCTCCGTCACTGTGGTGAGCCATCCTGGAGATCCGACATTTCCTTCGAACACTTGATCATGGCTATCGAGCCCCATCTCCGTGGACGCGGTTTGATCGGCCCTCGCACCCTCCCCACTGCAATATGGACCGTAGTCCGGTTCATGCCTCCGAGTGCACGTGAGCACAATTACAGGTAGGATTCGCTTCTGCCGTGCTGCGCCAGACTGGAGTAAATACTTTGCGGGGACCTTGGCTTTGCGTGTGACTTCGGCTTGACTTTGCTATGGTTTGGTATATCTTTGGGAGATTGGGTACTCGCGTTCGATTTCACTGGGGGAGTCTAACCGAGGTTGGCGGTCCAAGCCCGCCTACTTCAATGGTGCGGGGTTAGTTGGAAATTTGACAACGAGCGCAGTCTGCCATTACTGCCAATCCGGTTATTGGCGCTCCTAATGTAAGGTCGAAACGGAGAAGAATACTCAGAAGCGTCTGGCTACTGGGGCGGTTAGGTTTAACATCAGCTACATCTGCTTCGCTGGGTTGGCTTTCCAGGGCCACACAGAGCTCCCGGGATGATCCCGATTAGTTTTCTGTCAGGGCCTTTGAGTCGACTTCTCCCGAACCGGTCGCCTTTTTAGCCCGCTACGGGCCAAGGTCATGGCAGAGCATACAAAACTCCCCACAGAAGACGATCTTCCTCCACCCGCAGGGGATGGATCTGACCCGCGCATTCCTTCATCGGCTCGACCTGACGCTTCGGAATCCCCCACTCTAATCGATTCTCATTTCTCCAGTTCGAATGCGGCTACGATTGCAGAAGGCGTGGCCTTAGTGACGGTCTCTCGCCTGCGAGTTGGGATGGTGCTGGGCGGACGTTATGAGATCTTGCAAATGCTGGGTGAAGGCGGGATGGGTGCGGTGTATAAGGCAATGGACCGGGAGCTGGATCGTCCTGTCGCCTTGAAACTCATCCGGCCGGAATTAGCTGCCAATCCCTCGATCCTGGCTCGATTCAAGCAAGAACTCCTCCTCGCCCACCAGGTCACCCACAAGAATGTCATCCGTATCTACGATCTAGGCGATGCCGATGGTGTGAAGTTCATCACCATGGAGTTCGTCGAAGGCCAGGATCTGCGTGCGCTCATCCATGAAAGGAAGAAATTTTCTCCGGAAGAGGCAATGGAGATCATTCAGCAGGTCTGCCGTGCTCTCGAAGCTGCTCACAACGTAGGCGTGATCCACCGGGATTTGAAGCCGCAAAACATCATGCGCGACAAATCGGGACGGATCCTGGTCATGGACTTCGGTCTTGCACGCACGATGGAGGGCGACGGCATGACCCAGACCGGAGCTCTGGTCGGGACCATGGAATACATGTCGCCGGAGCAAGCGCTCGCCAAAGACCTGGACCAGCGCTCCGACCTTTTCACTGTGGGTTTAATTCTCTACGAACTGCTGACCGGCGTAACGCCGTTTAGAGCAGAGAGCGCTGTGGCCAGCTTAATCAAGCGCAACTCCGAACGCGCCATCCCGGTCTCTGATCATGACGGCAAGATTCCACGCTCGCTCAGCAATATCGTGAGTAAGAGCCTGGAGCGCGACCCCAACTTGCGCTACCAGACTGCCACCGAGTTGCTGCGGGATCTCGACGCCTGGCAAGACAATGGTGCGGCTGCAACCTTGGGTTTTCAACCGGCCGTCGAGCCTTGGGCACGTACCATTCACTGGCCGCTGCTGACCGGCATCGCCAGCGTTCTGGTCTTGGCCATCGCCGGCTACCTGCTGCGCGGCCCGCTCCTCTCGCCGTCGGCAAAGAAAACCGCTGCGGGTCCGGTTATCTCCATGGCTGTGATTCCGTTTCAAAACAAGTCGGGCGATGAGTCCTGGGACTGGTTGGGACCGAGTCTTGCCGATATGTTGAGCACCGATGTGGGCCAGTCCGCGCAGCTGCGCACTGTGTCCCCTGACAGGCTGCATCAGGTGCTCTCCGACTTGAAGATATCTTCCGAGACTTCCCTCGACCCCCAGAGGCTGAAGCAGGTAGCCGAATTCAGCACCGCCGATACTCTGGTGTGGGGACAATACGCCAGGTTTGGAGAACAGATTCGCATCGATGCTACGCTTCAGGATTTGAAGCATAACCGTCGCATTTCTCTCAAAGGCACGGCGGCGAGCGAGAAAGAAATTCCCGGCGCGGTGGATCAGTTAGCTTCCGCCATTCGCCAAAACCTGGCGCTTTCCTCCGACGTAGTCAAGGAGTTGCAGGCCAGTTCCTTCCAGCCTTCCTCGACGTCGATTCGTGCTCTTCGTGAATACAACCAGGGCGTCCAGTTGATGCGCGACGGCAAGAATACAGCAGCTTTGAAATTGTTCCAGGCCGCCACTAAGGATGATCCGGAGTTTGCTCTGGCTTTTTCCAAGACGGCGGAAGCCTACTCGCACCTGGGCTACGATAATGAAGCCGAAGACGCTTCCCACCAGGCTGTCGACAAGAGCGAGAGTCTGCCTGGAACCGAGAAGTACCTGATTGCCGCCAATCATTTCCGCATAGCCAAAGACTATCCCAAAGCGATCGAGGCCTATCAGAACTTGGCTAAGGCATCTCCCGACAACCCTGACCTAGAGTCTGCTTTAGGAAACATCTACGAAAACTCCGGGGATTTCACCGCAGCTCGGGAGTTCTATGAGAAGGTCCTGGCGTCTAATCCAAAGGACATCGCCACACTGTTGGCCATGGGCCGGGTCGAAATTCTGAGCGGCAATCCCCAAGCCAGCATCGAACCGTTGAATCATGCCTACAGTCTTGCCGTCGCGGCTGATAACCAGGAGCAGAAAGGAACAATTCTTCACGTTTTGGGCGCTGCCTACTCCAATCTAAATAAACCGGACGACGCCCTGCAAAACTACCAACAGGCGTTAGAAATAAGGCGGAAGTTGGGAGAGAAAAAAGGCATTGCCGACAGTTTGAACATGATCGCCATAACTTATGACGGACTGGCGAAATCCGATCTCGCCTTGAAGAACTACAACGACGCCTTGCAGATCTACCGGGAGATTGGCGACAAGCAGGATACGGGGGCGGTCCTGCTGAATCTCGGCCAGTTTTACGATGATCGTGGAAAGTACGATGAGGCTCTTAAACTTCTCAAGGAGTCGCTCCAAATTCAATACGATGTGCAAAACCAGAACGGCCAGGCTTTGTGTCTGAACAACATCGGCGGTACATATCTTTCGAAGGGTGACTTCGACAACGCTGGCGTTTACCTCGAACAGGCTTTGCAATTGCGGGAAAAGATCAACGTTCCTAGCGATATTGCCACCACGCTTCACAACCTTGGTGAAGTGTCCACGAGAACCGGCCAGTATGATCAGGCGTTGGCCCGCTATATGCGCGCTTTGCAGCTCTACCGGGACGCGGGAGACAAGCATGGGGCCGCAATGGAGGGCTTTAGCGTAGGTACCATATTCGGGTATCAAGGCCGCTACGGCAGTGCGGTGAGCTCAAAGAAACAAGCCGTTGACGATTTCCGCGCGGTTCACGAGCAAACCTATTGGATGGGAGAGGCTCTTATCGGTTACGGGAATGCCCTTTCGGAGGCAGGGCAGCTCGACCAGGCAACGAAGACCTTAGACGAAGCTCTCAAATTAGCCCGTGAACTCAAGAACGATGATCTGGTAGCCGAGACACTGAATCGGCAAGGTGACAATCTCTCTTACCGCGGCGATGCCCGATCAGCGCAGGCTTTGTATGAACAAGCTCTGCGGACCGCATCCAAGAGCACTGATCGAAATCTTTTGCAGCTATCAAAGCTGAACTTGTCGAAGGCAGAGACTGCGAGGGGAGAACCCCAAAATGCAGTGAAAATGCTTAAGAGCGTGGCCGATGAGACCGATGCCCTCGGATTGTACCTGGCAATTGAGTACACGATGTACGAAGCCCAGGCCAGAATGCAATTGAAGGATTATGCGCATGCCCGGCAGTTACTCGACCGCGCTATTCTGCAAAGTGAAAAGCTGGGGCTTCGACCGCTGCTCATCCAGGCCCACTTTTCCCTGGCAAAAATGCTCGCCGTCCAGGGAACTGCAGCGGAAGCTAGCCGCCACTACCAGCAGGCCCTGGGTTTGTTAGCCGACCTCCGCAAGGATCCTGGCGCGGAAAAGATCATGGATCGCGCCGACCTTAAAGCCATCTACTCTGAGTCAGAGCGCTGGGTGCGCGAGCACCCATAGGTCAAAGTTTTGCTGGCAAATCGGCTTGCGCGAGTCGGTGACCTGCATGCTCCCCTGTTCGTAACCTCCGATTGAGAACTGGTCTCTCGGTCCGATGAAAAAACAGAGATAAAAAAGCCGGATCCCACTTCGGATCCGGCTCGGTGTTGTCAATAGCCCAACTTCCTCGGGCCTATTTCACCACAAATGGCAGCGTCACCTGCGGGAACAGATCGGAGCTAATATACATGTTGTATACCACCCCCTTCGAATACGGCGTCGAGGACAGGAAAATGTAGTAAACCCCCTTGAGTGGGCAGTACTGTTTCGTACACACATTGCTGAATGTCGTCGGAAAGCCCTGGGGGAACTGCACTGGTATCGATACTGGTGTCGATCCGCGGGTGGACGTTGAAATGGTCAGCGCATTCGGCTTCACCAGAGCGGTCGGATCAGGAATCTTCGTGCCCAACTTCTCCAGATCGAGCGCAACCAGCATCGGAAGCCCTTTTATGTAGGTGGCTGGAGAAATCGCCGGGATTGGCACCAGGGTTATCTCCGTGTCCCCAAATCCGTTAGGAACAGCCGCCAGCACCCAATCGTTGAGAGTGGCCTGATGCCCACCTCCCGCGGGCTCACCGCTGAAAGAGTCGGTTATGTCTGCCACGAAGGCATTGTTGGGGTTTGGGGTGGTTGAGTTTGGGAGGGTTCCGGGCCGATCCAGAACACGGCCGATAAGGTTGTTCCAGCCCGGTAGGTACTCGAGGTTTGGTGACGGACTTGCCAAACTTGGATTCACCGCGAACGTCCAGGCATCGTAAACCGGACCGGTGTAGTCGTGACCCCCTTGGGAAACAGCTACTGCAGTGGTACTGGCTCGGTACCATACCGCCTGCCCCATATGATAAGGAAAGGCATGAAGAACCACCTGATCGCCGTTAGGCAACGTATCGAAAACCCATCCGCCCGCCGCGAGGCGGCAATCGATATCATCATCCGGGTAACCTCCACCCGGCAGCGTCGGGCTGCCGAATTCGCATATTCCGTCGACTATGCCCGGACCTGTTATTCCCCCATTGGAAAACTCAGTAGCCTCATAATTGGCCGTTACATTCACGTTCATTGTGTTGATCACGCTCTGGAGGGTATATGCGGCCGTGTGCGCAAAGTTTCCACTCCCAAATGAGGCAGTCTGAGTTTCAGGGGTCGTGCTCGGTGAGTAAGCCAACATCGCGGACTCCGACGTCAATGTGAGCGAGTTTGGAGTACCTTCCAGCGCGAACCAGGTGCTGTTACAGGGTTGGTCGCACGAACTCGCACGCGGAATTGGGGTGATGAAATTGACGGTTCCGCTGGTGAAGCACGTTCCAAAAGTCGTGCAAGGAGTTTCCGCGCCAATGGTAAATGTGTTGTCCGGACCTTCATAATCCAAGGGGTCAGCCTCAGTAGAGGAAACTGGTACACCGGCGTTGTAGCAATCGGCGTAAGACCCGTAAATTTCATAAGCGTAGTCGCAGGGGCCGTCCCCGTCGAAACCGAAGATCCCTCCGAACGTGGTGTCGGTCGAGTTGAGAGTGATGGAACTCAAGTTCCCACTGGAATTGTTTACGATTCCAACCAAGATGTCGTCGTCGCCATCATAGGGGTTCCCGTTACCGGCGTTACCGGGCGCGCCGGTGTTGTTCGGGATTGTCACGGTGAAGGCAGTCGCTTGCCCGGCCCCATTAACGGCGGTTACGGTGATCACTGCGCCACAACCGGTCGCAGACCCAAGAATCCCGCTAATAAGGGCTCCATTGCATATACCTTGATCTGAAATCGTCTGCGCCCACAAATTGGTGGCGGATCCCATCCCTGCGAGAACGAGTAACAAAGCGAGTTGAGCGGCACGACCTACTACTGATCTGCAGATCTTCATAGTGTCCTCCATAAGAGCGTATTCCGGATGGCTCCAAAACACGACTCAGCGATTTCAGTTCATTCTGGTTGCCTATAGCATCGAGCAACGCAGCACTTCGCGCTATAGGGAACGTCTCTTGTTTATTCCTGAACTCGAACAAGGACCGTTAGACCGTATCTCTTTGTAAAAACCTAGTGTCAAGCACAACAAAAGGGGATGCCCTGGGAAACGACACCGGCCAGGTTGGGGGTAGCCGGTAAATCGTCGGCAATTGTGAGCCTTGGCCGCCCCCGTGTCAAGGAAAAACCGCCTCGGGCGAGGCTTTCGGGCCGGTTCACTCTTCGGGAGACTATCGAGGAAAAGAAACGAAAACTCTTGACAGCGGTCGATTTGAAGAGCAGAGTTCTTGGCACAAAAGCCGCGAGCCCCCCGTGATTGAGCGGGGGAGGCTAGCTTTGACCCATGAATGGGTTGTCTAAAACGGAGGAGGTCACATGGAAACTGCGATCGGAGTATTTGCGTCGCGGGATAACGCTGGAGAGGCCGCGAAAGAGTTGCGCGAGCGGGGTATACCGGAAGAGTCCATGGTTTTCCTGACTCGTTCCGAAAGCGAGGCCAAGACCATTGCGAAAGAATTGGGTGCTTCCGTCGGAGGCTTTGTGGGGGGAGCCGTTGGTATGTCGGCGGGAGTTGCGGCCGCAACCCTGCTCATCCCCGGCCTTGGACCGGTATTTGCCTTGGGCTTCGGAGCGGCCGCACTGCTTGGCCTCGCTGGCGCCGGCACCGGGGCCGCAGTGGGCAAAAGCGCTGTACATGACGCGAAAACTCCTCAGCCAACCGCCGATGAGAAGTGTTCCGAAGATGCTGCCTTTTTCCGGGAGGTTCTGAAAGAAGGGCGCTCGCTGATCGTAGTTCGCACCGAATCAAAGGAGCTCGCGACGTCCGCGTGTGATGTACTCGACCGGCTGGGGCTCGGCATGCAAAACCGCACGCCCGTCAAGATGCAAACGACGACCCGCCACGTTGGCGATATCGCGATTCTGGATATCAGTGGAAGGATCACGCTGGGCGAGGGCAATGTTATGCTACGCGAGATTGTTCGCGAACTGGCAGACAAAGGGAGCAAGAAGGTCGTTTTAAACCTGGCTGAAGTTCAGTATATAGACAGCTCCGGAGTAGGCGAGCTGGTTAAGACTCACACCACCATTCGGAATCAGGGTGGGCAGCTCAGGCTCGTAAACCTGAACAAGCGAGTAAACGACCTGCTCCAGATGACCAGGTTGTCCGCTGTGTTTGATATTGAGAAGGACGAGGCCAGCGCGATCGAGTCTTTGAGAAGCGACGCTATTTCGCAGGCTGTAGCCTGAACCCGATATTTGAAGCGAGGGGCCGGTGTAAGTTGCCGATCGGCTGAATGGCAGCGTTTCGATTCCGGAGCGGCAAGCCGTACCGGCCAATTCCAATTCGATTAAGGAGGCTCTGTTATGGCCGCGAACCCTGTCCCAATCTCAGAACTAAATCTGGAAACGGTTAAAACTCCCGACGAAACGATCGTCCACTGTACCGGAAAAATCACGTCGTCCACCACTGCTGAGCTGCAAACGACCGTACGCGCGCTCATCCCAGAGACCAAATGTGTCGTGCTGGACCTGACCGATGTGAGCTACATGGACAGTTCTGGTCTTGGTGCGATCGTCGGTCTGTACTTGTCGGCGAAGAGGCAGGGTCGACTGCTGAAACTCATCAATCTGAACAAACGCCTGCAGGAGTTGTTTCGTCTGACACAATTGGCTTCCGTGTTCAAGGGCCACGAAGACTTCTTGGGCTTTACTCCCGATTAGGAGGCCGAGGGTCGATTTCGGCGGCGGCAGAAGATGTACGCGTGCACCGTGCAGAGCAGAGAGATCATGTAGCTTTTGGATTGCTCAGGCCGTCCGCCAGCATGCAAGTCAAGATCCCGCCCGAATACAAGGCCATCCCGACAACGGCATCCATCCCCAACGCATCGAGGCTGTCGATCTCTTGCTGCGTCTTAATGCCGCCGGCCACCACCAGCCGCCGCGAAGTCGCTTGCCTGATTGCACTGACAGCATCCACAGGGATTCCCGTCATCAACCCTTCAGTGTCGATGTGCGTATAGAGGAAAGTTTCGCAAAATGGTTCGAGTTCTCGAATCATTTCGAACGCGGTTACCGCAGTCTCTTTGCGCCAGCCGTCAATCGCAACCTTGCCGCCTCGCGAATCAATGGCAAATACCAGGGCTGCGCTGCCGAGTGAAGTTGCCAGCGTGGCAGCGTACTCGTTGTTGATCTTGCCGTCCTTCAACAATACAGAACCAAAAATGACTCTGCGCGCGCCAGCCTCCAAAAGCTCTCGTGCAGTTTCGACGTTGCGAATTCCTCCACCAACCTGGCATTTGAGCCGCTGCACAATCTGAGCCACAATCGCCCGGTTATTTCCGGTGCCGCGAGCTGCGTCCAGGTCGATCACCTGCACCAGCGGATACTGGGAGAATCGCTCAATCCAATAATCGAAGTCGTCAAACTCCAGCGCTTTTTTTTCTCCCTGCACCAACTTGACTATCTTGCCCCCCATCAGGTCAATCGACGGAATCAGCATGGCCACCTCACGGGTATGTTGGCATCATGCAGTTCGTGTTTCAGTTCTGCGATATTCTCAATGCCGAAGTGAAAAATGGACGCAGCCAGAGCAGCGTCGGCGCAGCCGTCACGAAACACTTCGATAAAATCCCGCGCCGATCCTGCTCCCCCTGAAGCAATCACAGGAATCGAAGCTGCTTCCGCCACGGCCCGAACCAGCCCGCAGTCGAAGCCGGATTGAGTTCCGTCCTGGTCCATTGAGGTCAGCAGGATTTCACCCGCTCCACAGGCAGCCGCTTCCCGCGCCCATTGAATCGCGTCCCGACCCGTGGCTTCGCGTCCTCCGGCGACGAACACCTCGAAAAGTCCGTCGCTCTTTCTGGCATCGATCGCCACCACAACTGCCTGGGAACCAAAGCGTCCAGCGATCTTTGCAATGAGCTCAGGTTCACGCACGGCGGCCGAGTTGATCGCGATCTTGTCAGCGCCCGCGTCGAAGACCGCCGCCGCGTCCTCGAGCTGGCGAATTCCTCCGCCCACGGTAAACGGAACGAACAGCAAGCGCGCCGTGCTGCGGACCGCGTGCAGCAGCGTGCTCCGGTTTCCGCTGGTCGCGGTGATATCCAGCAGCACGATTTCATCCGCCCCGTTGCGAGCGTGGGCAGTGGCACATTCTGCCGGATCGCCGGCGTCGCGCAAGTTCTTAAATCTCACGCCCTTCACGACGCGGCCGCCATCCATGTCCAGGCAGGCAATGATGCGCTTGGTCAGCACCTCAGACCTCACAGAAATTCTTCAGGATCGAGAGTCCCGCGTCTCCTGATTTTTCGGGATGAAACTGCACTCCGAAAATATTGCCGCGTTCGACAGCGCCGGCGAACAGCCGTCCGTATTCGCTGGCGGCCGTAGTCTCGGTCACCACGGGCGCATGAAAAGAATGCGTGTAATAGACAAACGAATTCTGCGCGATGCCGTGCAACAATCGCGATCCTTCCTGAACCAGGAGCGAATTCCAGCCGACATGCGGCGACTTTATCGCGGAAGGAAACTGCCGGCATTTGCCGGGAAAGATCCCCGCGCCTGTGACCTCAGCGCATTCTTCACTTCCTTCGAAAAGCCACTGCATTCCCAGGCAGATCCCCAATAAGAGCTGGCCAGAGCAAGCGCTTTGCAGCAACACTTCCCGCAAGCCCGTGCGGTTCAGCGCTTGCAGGGAAGAAAAGTGCCCTACACCGGGCAATACGATCTTGCTCGCCACTGCCACGGTTTCAGGCTGGTTCGTCACCACGACTTCAGCGCCGAGATGGACGAACGCCTTCTTCACCGAATTCAGATTGCCCGCACCGTAATCCACAATAGCGATCATAGAAATCCCTTGGTACTTGGGAGCATTCGTCCCAGGCGCCGGTCGCGAGAGCAGGCCACGCGCAGGGCGCGTGCGAAAGCTTTGAACAGAGCTTCGATCTTGTGGTGGCTGGACCGTCCGTAAAGCACGCGGGCATGAACATTGGCGCGCGCACCACGCGCAAAGCCTTCGAAGAAGTCGTCCACCAGTTCCACCTGCAGATCTCCCACTCGCGCCGCACCGACCTTGGTATCGACGACCGCCGCCGCGCGTCCTCCGAAATCGACCGCGGCGAGACCGAGAGTTTCATCCATGGGCATGACAAAGTAGCCGGCACGCAGAATCCCGCGGCGATCTCCCAGCGCGCGGTTGAAGACCTCGCCCAGAGCAATCCCAACATCCTCCACGGTGTGGTGCTGATCCACGTCCAGATCGCCTACTGCCGCGAGCTTCAGGTCGAATCCGCCGTGCCGCGCAAAAAGTTCCAGCATGTGGTCAAGAAAGCGGATTCCAGTTGAGACGTCGTACTTCCCGCGACCTTCAATGGTGAGCGCAATCCGAATCTCGGTTTCGGCGGTTTTGCGATGCAACTTAGCCCTCCTCATGCCCTCACCTCCCGGCAGTCGCTAAGTTTCTCGACCACATCGCGCAGCGCTTCAATCAGGGTCCGCGTATGCTCGAGAGATCCGACAGTCAAGCGCATGCAGCCTTCACATCCTGGATCGGTGTGCCGGTCGCGAACCAGGATTCCCCGGTCACGCAAAGCTTGAATGAATTCCGAATGAGTGGGACCGATACGCACCAGCACGAAGTTGGCGCGGCTCGGCCAATAATGCAGGCCAAGAGTTCTAAGTTCCTGCTCTAAGACTCCGCGGCCGTGCTGCACCTCAGTGACATAGTTCTTGACGTACTCCTCATCTCGCAGCGCCTCGGGTAACACCGCCAATGCAACCGCGTTCACGTTGTAGGGCGAAGCGACGCGGCGCACCATCGCCATCTGTCCCGTATCCCCAGCGAGAATGCCGATGCGAAGACCAGCCAGTCCATAGGCCTTTGAGAATGTTCGCGCCACGAAAAGATTCGCTGGCCGCCTCGCAGAGATGAGGATGGTCTCGCCGTGAAACTCGAAATACGCTTCGTCCACCAGAAGCGCCGCGCGGGGTGCGGCCTGAGCGAGCTGAAGCAAGATTTCGGATCCAACTGCCGCTCCGGTTGGATTGTTCGGATTCGCCACCGCGATGAGCCGCGTACGTTGGCTGATCCGCGACAGCAGATCCTCTAAGGGAAAGGCGAAATTTTCAGGTGAGAGAACTTGAACCAGGCGAGCCCCTTCAGCCCGAGCGAAGATGGCATACATCGCAAACGTGGGCACCACGATGATTGCTTCGTCTCCGGGCTCAAGGTAGGTTGAGCAAAGCAGATGAATGGCTTCATCCACCCCGTTCGTTAACAGAACTTGAGCTGCCCCGAGTCCAAGAAAATCAGCCACCTCGCCTTCCACTGGTTCACGCTCGGGATAGCGCGCCAACGTTTCCGCGTCCAGTGAGCGCAGCCGCGCCAATACACGCGGCGAACAACCAAGAGTGCTTTCGTTGAAATCGAGACGCAGTCCTTGACGCCCAGCCAGCGGCGGCCGATAAGCATGCAAACTCTTCACTACGGCTCGCGCCTCAAGCATGGGAGCACCTCACCCGTAGCGATTCCGCGTGTCCACGCAGACCCTCGGCTTCGGCGAGAGTAATGGCGGGTGCTGCGATTCGCCGAATTCCCTCGCGGGAAACTCCCTGACATGAAATGACGCGGACGAAATCCAGCACGCTCAATCCGCCGCGGACGCGCGCCATCGTTCCGGTCGGCAAAACGTGATTCGGCCCCGAAATGTAATCCCCAGCGGACTGGGGCGTGAACTCGTTCAGAAAAATCGAGCCGGCATTTTGCACTGCGGGTGCCAGAGCTGCCGGCAACGTGAGATGCTCGGGCGCGATGCGGTTCGCGGTTTCGACCGCTTCATCGAGAGAGGCAACCAAGAGGATGGCACCGCGACGAGTCAGTGATTCAGCGGCAATTGGATTTGTACGCATGCGTCGCTGCACTTCTTTCTGCACCGAACTCGCTAATTGACGCGAACTCGTAATCAGGATGCACAGTGCATCGGGATCGTGCTCCGCCTGCGCCACCAGATCACTCGTGATGAAAACTGGATCACCCTCCTCGCTGATGAACACAGCTTCAGTAGGACCAGCGAGGAATTCAACGGCGCAATCGAACGCAACCAATCTCTTAGCTGCGGTCACAAAGCGGTTGCCGGGACCGACTATTTTGTTCACGCGCGGGATGCTCTCGGTTCCGTAGGCGAGCCCAGCGACTGCCTGTGCTCCGCCTACGCGGTAAAATTCGCCCACGCCCAGAAACGCTGCGGCAGCCAAAGTCGCCTGCGCCGGATGCGGCGACACCACGCGAATCTGAGGGACGCCCGCCACCTGCGCCGGGATCACCGTCATCAGCAAAGTCGAAGGCAAAGGATAGCGCCCACCGGGCACATAACAGCCTACCGATTCCAGAGGGCGCACCAATTGCCCCACGCAAACTCCGGGCTGAATGTCGCGGCGCCATTCCCTCGGCTTCTGCCACTCGCAGTAGCGGCGGATGTTGCTCGCGGCCTGCGAGATGGCATCCCGCAATTCCGGAGGAATGTTCTGCCAAGACTGATTCAACTCCGCCTCAGGCACGCGCAAAGATTCGCTCTTGCTCAATCCGTCCCACCGCGTTGCGTAACGGCGCAAAGCTCGATCGCCATTGCGCCGGACATTGTTCACGATGCGTCGCGCTGCTGGTTCGACCTCGGCCAGGTCGCTCGCGCCGCGCTGCTCCAGCGCGCGCACGAATCGGTCCTTCTTAAGCCCATCCAGAATCCGAATGCGCATCACATCACCACCTTGTTCAGCGGATACTCGACGATGCCTTGGGCATTGGCGTGCTTGAGCTTCGGAATCAGCGTCCATGCAGCCTGCTCTTCGATGATGGTATTGACCGCGACCCACTCTCCATCGGCCAGGGGTGCGACCGTGGGATTTTTCAACGCGGGCAGCAGGCCTAGAACAGAGGCCAGATCTGGTTTGCGCACATTCAGCATTAACCCGACCCGGCCATGCGCGGCCATGGCCCCGCAGAGCATTACCGCCAGATTTTCGATCTTCCGCCGCCGCTCGGAATCTGACCAAGCCACCTGATTCGCTATCAGTTGTGGGTTGGACTCGAGCACGGTTTCGATAATTCTCAAATGATTGGCTCGCAGCGAACTCCCGGTCTCAGTGACTTCGACGATGGCATCGGCCAGCAGAGGTGGCTTCACCTCCGTCGCTCCCCACGAGAACTCAACTTTCACCGCAACGTTTCGGGGGGCGAAGTAGTTGCGCGTGAAATTCACCAATTCGGTTGCAACGATGCGGCCTTCCAGATCTTCGGGTTTCTGGAATTTCGAATCCTCCGGAACGGCCAGCACCCACTTCACTTTGCCCATGCTCTGTTTCGCATAGATCAGATCGGTGACGCTGACCACCTCGAGCCCGCTTTCCAGCACCCAGTCGAGACCGGTCAGACCCGCGTCCAGCGCACCATGTTCGACGTAGCGTGCCATTTCCTGCGCGCGAATGAGCAGGCATTCGATCTCAGGATCATCGGTCGCTGCAAAGTAGGAGCGCGGGTTGGTGTAGACGCGCAGTCCGGCGCGGGTGAACAAGCTAAGGGTCGCTTCCTGCAAACTTCCCTTGGGAATGCCTAATCGAAGTCTCATGGCCGTGGCTCTTCCTCAGCTGAGGCGTTGCCTAGAGGTAATTCCTGGGTGAAGCACGATCTTGATCCCGTATGGCAGACCTTGCCTGCGCCCAAAACACGGACGCGTAACAATAACGTGTCGCGGTCGCAGTCCGTCCACGCCGCCACCACTTCCAGACGATTGCCGGAAGTTTCGCCCTTGGTCCAAAGCGTCTGGCGGGTACGGCTGAAGAATGTGATCGCGGTAGGGATACCAGTGGCCTGGTACCCCCCGCACAGATCCGGACGGGCGCTCGTTAGCGCATCCGGTTCTTATCTCGGATGAGTGGCGGCAAAGCGAGCATCGGGGAAGGGATGGAGCACAGCCGGTTGGGGAAGCCAGCGCTTCGCCAGGGTGAGCATCCGCGTCCAGTTGATTCGGTGTTTCTGGGTCCGGCGGCGAATACTATGCCACCAGCAGACCAGCACCCGATGCCGGAACAGGGATAGGCTAGCGTTGTTTCCCGGTACCGCGTAGTAGTTGAAGTACCCCTGCACGACCGACCGGAGCCATTGGCCGGTTTGGGGCACGGGATCGTGCATGCGCTTGCGGAGCTCCGGTTTTATTTGCCGTAGCTTGGCCCGCATGCGTTTGCGAATCGTCGTGCGCCGTACCATGAATCGCCCCAAACTATTCTTCCCGCTAATGTGCGTGAATCCTAGAAAGTCGAACGTCTCGGGTTTCCCTTCTCCTCTTCGTTTCCGGTTCTCTTCGGCATACCGCCCGAATTCGATCCGGCGCGTCTTATCCGGGTGTAGCTCCAGTCCGAACATAGCCAATCGCTCCCGTAAGTTCTCCAGAAAACGATCTGCATCCGCCTGGTACTGGAATCCCACAATGGTGTCATCCGCGTATCTGATGACCACCACTTCGCCTTGCGCCCACTTCTTGCGCCAGACGTTCACCCAGAGATCGAAAACGTAGTGCAGGTAGATGTTTGCGAGGAGTGGTGAAATCACCGACCCCTGCGGACTACCTGTCTTCGGTTCCGACCATTTGCCTTCCTCCATTACCCCGGCCTTCAGCCATTTCTGGATCAACCGCAGTATGCGGGGATCGGCGACGCGATGCTCTATGAACCTGATCATCCAGCCTTTGTCGAGATTGTCGAAAAAGCTTCGGACATCAGCGTCCAAAATGTAGTTCACCTTCTTCTTCAGGAGCGCGTACGACAGCGCATCCAGCGCGTCATGCTGGCCGCGCCCCGGGCGAAAACCATACGAGAAGCCGAGAAAGTCCTCTTCATAGATCTGATTGAGGATGGTGGCCACGGCGTACTGGACGAGCTTGTCTTCCAGGGCCGCAACTCCTAGCGGACGTTTTCGTCCGTCTTCTTTCTCTATGTACACTCTTCGCGATGGCAACGCTCGATATGCTCCGCGATGAACCCGGCCATGGAGATCAGTCAACCGATCTTCAAGTCCGGTCTCATACTCCGGCCAGGTGACCCCGTCCACTCCGGGCGCGGCTTTCCTCTTTAGTGAGTAAAAGCTTTCCCGCAGCAGATCGACGGTCAGATGGTGGAGCAGAGCGGTGAACTTCATCTCCTTATTTTCCCGTGCTGCTTTCCGCACGCCTGCCAATCCCTGGGACACGCCCTTCCCGCTCTGAGTCGGGTACGTGTGAGGTTGACCTGCGTTCTCCTTGATCGACGGGCTTCCCTCCTCACTCTCCGCCAACGGTCTTCTGTCTTTGTTCGAATGATTCATCGGTACTATACCGTCGTGTGACTCCTCGGGGACGTACATGCGGGCCGTGCGGCTATAGCCTTCGCCCGCCGCCCTGCTGCCTGGTTTGGCCGCAGGTGTCTCCGAGGTCTCCCGGTTCTCGTGCATGAAGCTTCTAGGCGTGTCTGGGGTCTTCGACTACGCCGGACCGAACAGGTGCTCGCGCTAGCGCTCCTGCTCATGTTGCCTACCGCGCCTTTATAAGACGGCGGCGTCCGGATTGTAACTTTTCGGAGCTGGATACCCACCTCGCCTAGCCCCTGTCTACGCCTCACTGGGTCCCTCGCGGTATCAGCGCAAGACTCGGGGCCGAGCAGATCGCTAGTCTTTACTCGTAAGGCTCTTTCATCCTCTGCTTCATGCCGGTTTATCCCGGCGCACACGAAGCGCGTTTGCAAAGTCGTCGCCAGCGCCTGGCGGCTCATGAAACCCACCATTAGCAGCTGGCCGGAGGCCGCATCCTGAATCACCGCAGGCGCCAGGCCTTGCATTTTGTCGAAGTCGATGTCCATCGAGAACCTCCTCATTATTACGATCACCGCTGCGCCCGCAACAGAAATCGGCATAGGGGGACGGGTCGCCCCGCCTCCCCTGCCACACCACCGGACATGCGGGTCCGCATCCGGCGGTTCGGCGGATTAAGCCGAGCGCACGACCATAGGCGGGAGTCCGAACTGGGCAAAGTAAGCATTCGGCAAAGCGATGGCCAGGGCGGGCGAGTTGGCGATGCGCCACGGGCCGTGGGGACTCCCGGCGGTTTGCGCCGCCAGGTCTTTGCCCACACCCCGTTTGCGAAGTTCGCGAAATCGCGTTCGTCCCCGTTTCCATGGCTTCCACACCACCGACCGAAGTCGACGGCGTAGCCACGATTCAAGGGTGTGCAACCCCGAGGGCGTTTGACAATCGTCGAAGTATCCGAGCCATCCCCGCAGGTAGGTCGCGATCTGGGTGACCATCTGCGTCAGACTGATGCCACGGGTTCGACCTGTCTGTTCCCGAATCCTCTCCTTCAAGCGAGCGATCGCCTTGGGGGCAATGCGCCGCCGCGGTTCTCGTTCACCGGTGAAGCTGAATCCGAGAAACTTCCTTTGCCCAGGTCGGGCCACGGCGCTCTTCGTCTGATTTACCTTCAGTTTGAGTTGGTGCGTGATCGCGGTAGGGATACCAGTGGCCTGGTACCCCCCGCACAGATCCGGACGGGCGCTCGTTAGCGCATCCGGTTCTTATCTCGGATGAGTGGCGGCAAAGCGAGCATCGGGGAAGGGATGGAGCACAGCCGGTTGGGGAAGCCAGCGCTTCGCCAGGGTGAGCATCCGCGTCCAGTTGATTCGGTGTTTCTGGGTCCGGCGGCGAATACTATGCCACCAGCAGACCAGCACCCGATGCCGGAACAGGGATAGGCTAGCGTTGTTTCCCGGTACCGCGTAGTAGTTGAAGTACCCCTGCACGACCGACCGGAGCCATTGGCCGGTTTGGGGCACGGGATCGTGCATGCGCTTGCGGAGCTCCGGTTTTATTTGCCGTAGCTTGGCCCGCATGCGTTTGCGAATCGTCGTGCGCCGTACCATGAATCGCCCCAAACTATTCTTCCCGCTAATGTGCGTGAATCCTAGAAAGTCGAACGTCTCGGGTTTCCCTTCTCCTCTTCGTTTCCGGTTCTCTTCGGCATACCGCCCGAATTCGATCCGGCGCGTCTTATCCGGGTGTAGCTCCAGTCCGAACATAGCCAATCGCTCCCGTAAGTTCTCCAGAAAACGATCTGCATCCGCCTGGTACTGGAATCCCACAATGGTGTCATCCGCGTATCTGATGACCACCACTTCGCCTTGCGCCCACTTCTTGCGCCAGACGTTCACCCAGAGATCGAAAACGTAGTGCAGGTAGATGTTTGCGAGGAGTGGTGAAATCACCGACCCCTGCGGACTACCTGTCTTCGGTTCCGACCATTTGCCTTCCTCCATTACCCCGGCCTTCAGCCATTTCTGGATCAACCGCAGTATGCGGGGATCGGCGACGCGATGCTCTATGAACCTGATCATCCAGCCTTTGTCGAGATTGTCGAAAAAGCTTCGGACATCAGCGTCCAAAATGTAGTTCACCTTCTTCTTCAGGAGCGCGTACGACAGCGCATCCAGCGCGTCATGCTGGCCGCGCCCCGGGCGAAAACCATACGAGAAGCCGAGAAAGTCCTCTTCATAGATCTGATTGAGGATGGTGGCCACGGCGTACTGGACGAGCTTGTCTTCCAGGGCCGCAACTCCTAGCGGACGTTTTCGTCCGTCTTCTTTCTCTATGTACACTCTTCGCGATGGCAACGCTCGATATGCTCCGCGATGAACCCGGCCATGGAGATCAGTCAACCGATCTTCAAGTCCGGTCTCATACTCCGGCCAGGTGACCCCGTCCACTCCGGGCGCGGCTTTCCTCTTTAGTGAGTAAAAGCTTTCCCGCAGCAGATCGACGGTCAGATGGTGGAGCAGAGCGGTGAACTTCATCTCCTTATTTTCCCGTGCTGCTTTCCGCACGCCTGCCAATCCCTGGGACACGCCCTTCCCGCTCTGAGTCGGGTACGTGTGAGGTTGACCTGCGTTCTCCTTGATCGACGGGCTTCCCTCCTCACTCTCCGCCAACGGTCTTCTGTCTTTGTTCGAATGATTCATCGGTACTATACCGTCGTGTGACTCCTCGGGGACGTACATGCGGGCCGTGCGGCTATAGCCTTCGCCCGCCGCCCTGCTGCCTGGTTTGGCCGCAGGTGTCTCCGAGGTCTCCCGGTTCTCGTGCATGAAGCTTCTAGGCGTGTCTGGGGTCTTCGACTACGCCGGACCGAACAGGTGCTCGCGCTAGCGCTCCTGCTCATGTTGCCTACCGCGCCTTTATAAGACGGCGGCGTCCGGATTGTAACTTTTCGGAGCTGGATACCCACCTCGCCTAGCCCCTGTCTACGCCTCACTGGGTCCCTCGCGGTATCAGCGCAAGACTCGGGGCCGAGCAGATCGCTAGTCTTTACTCGTAAGGCTCTTTCATCCTCTGCTTCATGCCGGTTTATCCCGGCGCACATAAAGCGCGTAACGCTCTCCATCACTCGCTGTCCTGCTCGTTCGCTGCTGACGTAGATGTTACAGTCGTCGGCATAGCGGACGAAGCAGTGACCGCGCCGCTCTAACTCCCGGTCCAGTTCGTCCAGCACCAAGTTGGATAGTAGTGGTGAAAGCGGACCGCCTTGAGGCGTTCCCTCATCCACCGCACTGACCAACCCGTCCTCCATCACTCCGGCCTTCAGAAACCCTCGCATCAACTTGAGCATTCGCTTGTCGGCCACGCGCTCGGCCACCGCCGCGAACAGACGGTCGTGGTTTACTCGATCGAAAAATTTTTCCAAGTCGAGGTCCACCACCCAGCGGTATCCTTCGGCGATATACTGCTGCGCCTTGTGCACCGCCTGCTTCGCACTGCGCCCCGGTCGGAAACCGTGGCTATGTTCGGAGAACGTCGGGTCCCAGCGCTTCTGCAGAACCTGCAGCACCACCTGCTGAACAAAACGATCCAGCACGCAAGGAATGCCTAGCTTGCGCATTCCACTGCCCTCCGGCTTCGGGATTTCCACCCGTCTTACCGGCTGCGGTTGATAAGTTCCGCTTCGTAGCTGTTCCCCGATCTTCAACCCGTGTTGCTTCAGGTACTCCGAGAGCTCGTCGACGGTCCTCCCCTCTACTCCCGGACTCCCTTTATTCGCCTTGACTCGTTGTAATGCCTGCTTGCAGTTTTCCCGCTCGCAGACTTCTTCCATCAGTCGTTCGGTTCCGGCCAGGCTTTCCGACTTGCGCTTCGCCATCAGCGTTTCGGTCCCTTGCTCGGCGGCCCTCGGAGCATCACTCCTACTTTCCGCCGCAAAGGCCAGCACCTCTTGTTCGGGCCGGTTTTTCTGCCGCCGTCCGCTCATGAGTCGCGCCGCTTACTTGCCCTTTCCTTTATTCCCCTTGCGGGGTACCGTTCGGGCCTTCGGATCATCGTTCCCGGCTCGGCCTATCTTGTTGGCTCCGCCTTTCGGCATGGGAGTGCCTCCATAGCTTCACCGACTGCATGACCTACTTTGCCCTCTGCTGACTTCTGCGCCACGGTCCGGGTGAATCGCTTCACCCTCCGTCACGATTCCGTGACATGCCGCAGATCTCCCAAGGTAAGTTCAACCGCTTTCGACGCACAACCGCCGGATTTACCACCAGTGAGCTTGATGGATAATGGGCTTTGCAGTCATGTGCCCGCTCGCCCGCCCCCCTAGGCCTCGTATCCGGTTCTGGTTCATCGGCTCGCGTCTTTGCTCCACGCTTCTTTCAGGCCCCGCCTCGCGGCGGGTGTTATTTCACCCTTGCGCTTCACTAACCCTTCGTCTCCATCAGACTGGGTAGAGGGCTCTCACCTCCTAGCTGTTGAACATGCTTGGCACACACAACAAACGGCCCTGCGCAATCAGAGCAGGGCCGCGTTCTTTCTCGTTAATCAACCGCAGCACTACGCCGCCGCAGTCTCCACGAACTCATCCGGATCAGCTTCGAACTCCTTCTTGCAATTTTCCGAGCAGAAAGAATACTTCTTGCCCGCAAATTGTGTATTGAATTCAGAATTCTTCTCGTCGATTTTCATTCCACAAACCGGATCAGTGGTCATGATTCCTCCCGTAATAGAATTTACGTCCCAGCTGCCTTTCCCTATGACTGCAATGACCCTACCATTCCCCACCCCTCCAAATGATTGACCCGCTGCGCCTTTCACGCCCTCCAGAAAACGCCCTAGGAAAATTCTTTCTACTCCCAGGCACGTTATACGCACCCGCCGCAAAACCATGTGGCGACAGCCGCCTCGACTGTCCCGCGAAGCGAAGCGAGCGGCCCCGGTAGACGCAGCCGTACTCTTCCGCTATTTTGCCGATGCCGACGCCTGCCCCTTTCTGCATTTCCTGTGCAAGCTCTGTGCACAAGCCACTCAGCTTCTCGGGCGGATTCTTTCTCTGATGTCCACTCAAGAACCCGAATCCCGCGCTACCACTGACTGAACGGCGAATCTTCAACCATGTTTTTGGTCCGTGTCGATCCGCGAAATCCGTGACTGACATTTTCCTCAATTGCACCAAAAATACTGAATTGACCTCGCGCCCTTTCGCTCGTACATTCGGTTTCGCTCTTTACAAAACTTTAACTTGAACTCGGCCGATGACGGCAAGCGGCCGAGATGCAACCTGAATCACAATGTTCGACGGAATTGGCGTCTTGGTTGTCAGCGCGACCGGGCGTTTTTTGCGCAGCCAACAATCGCCAGTTTGGCTCGCTTCCGTACTATCACCATCTACAAAACCAAAGCGACCAGCACTTATGAAAGCAGCAAATCCATGGATCACCTATCGCACCCGCTTTCTGGTCACTGCCAAACAACTCACCACCAGCCTGACCTTCACAGATGTTCTCGGACGTCAGCACTCCGGCCGCAAAGGCGACTACCTCGTCGAATCCTCCGACGGAGTTCTCAGCATCGCCTCCCGCCGAATCTTCGAGGATGTCTACGTACCTTTGCTGCCCGACGAAACTCCGGACTATGCCCAGACCCAGGAACAGATCGGAACTCCGCGCCAACGGGAATCCCTGCAACAAAGCCGCAACTTTCAACTCGATTCATCCCCAATGCAACTTACGAAGCGCCAGCGGAGAGGACTTTCCGCCTCTTTTCCGCTTACGCCTTCACTCTCCCGCAAAGCTCCTCAGCCCTGCAGCGACAGCCGCAACTCCAGCCCCGGCTTTCGCTCTCTATAACTGCGTTTCGGTGGAAAGAGTGTGCCTTTAGGTGGCGCAGCGCTTTCAGCGTTGCGGTATTAGCGCCCATAGCGCTGCGGGCTTTAGCCCCAGCAGCCATAAGGTTCGTATCAAGCCATCGCTTCATCAACGCCACAAACCCTGCCAAATCAACTGCGCCTTCAGGCGCTGCGACCACCTCCGCCACCCTACAAATCGGACCGCCAAACCCGAAATCGCACTCCGCCACTTTTGTGAACACACCATGAATGCCAATTGTGGAAAACAAATCCGCACTCCCCGCATCAAGCCCGTCATTGTTGAGGATACAACCTGTGGTGTTTCCCTCTTGACAGGCACAATAAGCAGGAGTAACTTTGCAATCCCATAGCCCTTTATCACCACCCGCGGGAACGGATGGTCTCGGGCAAGAGAGAAGAGAGTAGAAGTAAAATCCGGCGGGACGGCGTCAGGCCAGAGGTGACCGGACGCCACTCCCGTAAACGCAAGAAAACACTAACCAAGGCTTCCGGTCGCCCGATCTTAAAAGTCCGGAAACCGGAAGCCGATTTCCAAAAATGCGGTTGGCCATTCTCCTGATCCTCCCCCGGGTGAATGACTGAAGTAATCGGCTCAGTTTCGTATCAGGACATGGCTTCAGCCATGCCGTTCGAGCACTCAGGGCTTTAGCCCTCGCCGTACAGAAGTGAAGGAGCCCACGATGGAAGCTTTAACCCGTCTCGTCACCGATTCCCTGGCCCGGCAAGGACTTGATCGTCCAGTCGATCCTCGCCGCCTGCAGTGGTCGCGCTGGTTCCGTTGCGATTCAATCCACAGTCTCCTCATCGTCCCCAGCAAGCCCGGCATTTTCGCTCTGGCCGAGGAGGTTTTGGGTGGCGCAGCGCTTCAGCGCTGCGATTCACAGCCCCAGGTGGATACCTCTTTAGCCGCTGAGGCGACGCCCGCGAAACGCATGCTCGCCGTCCTGCAGTTCTCCGAAGACGATGACATGGCCTTCGTCCTCGACCGCATGTTCACCCGCATCAATCCCATGCGCGCCCGTCTCGCCTCCGGACGCTGCTTCCTTCGCTTCGTCGTCATTACAGACGAGGACCAGCGCCGCAGCATCTGCACCGCCCTAAATCAGTGGCTTCTGACCTCCGCGGAAAAGGCCACCGGCATCGACGCCGACTTTTCCTCCTCGCTCGAACTAGCGAGTGTAGGACGGACCGGCCCTGAGATACAGTCGAAGGCTGCCGACATCGTCCCGGACCGTGTGGGGCGGACACTCCTGTCCGCCACTGCCGACAGCATCCCAATTCCGGCTCAGATTCCGCAGCCGATCCCGAGGATGAATTCGATCTACCCGGCTCCGCCTCTCGATTCCGGTGCCAACAAGAACCTCCACTGTCCGAACCCATTCCCCTCCGGCTTCTAACCGAGGGGAATGGAAGGAATGGGAAGGGCACGGCTTCAGCTGTGCCGTTTAAAGTCGCTGCGGATTTGGGCTTTAGCCCCTGGAGGTTCGGCCCATGAAGCGCCGTTTGAAAGCTACGCCACTGAAGCGAGTAGCAACGTGGAAGAGCGGCGCTTCAGCGCCGCGTTAGACGTAACAATTATCCCGGGGCTTTAGCCCCAGCCCGAACGGGCCGCGATAGCGCTCTTTACAACCCGCTAGACCCCCGAACAAACGCTGATTCGGGAACCTCAATTCCCGTTCCCGCCGCTCCGGGGGCGCCGAATCGGGCTATGTTGATTAGAATCTAATAATCAATGGAGAGACGAATGTCCGAGCTGAAAACAACTGTTAACGCTACCGCGGCCAGCCCCGCAACCACCCCCGCGAAGAAGACCGCCTCCGGCCTGTCCTTCCGCCGCTTCTTCACCAAGCCCGGCGTCTCCCCCTACGACGAGCTCGAATGGGATCTCCGCCTCGCTCAGATCACTGACGCCCAAGGCAATGTGATCTTCGAGCAAAAAGACGTCGAGGTCCCCAAAGACTGGTCCATGACCGCGACCAACATCGTGGCGAGCAAATATCTGCACGGCAAGGTCGGAACTCCCGACCGCGAAACCGGAGTCCGCCAACTCGTGACCCGCGTCGCCGAAACCATCCGCAACTGGGGACTGGCCCAAGGCTACTTCAAGACACCCGAGGACGGTGCCACCTTCCACGACGAGCTCGTGCATATCCTCGTCCGCCAGTACGCCGCCTTCAACTCGCCGGTTTGGTTCAACGTCGGCTGCGACCGCATTGAGCCCAACTCCGACGCCCGAAACTGGCACTGGAATCCGCAAACTCAGCAAGTCGAATTCGGCATCACCGGCTACAGCACTCCCCAGTGCTCTGCCTGCTTCATCAACTCGGTGAAGGATTCGCTCGACTCCATCCTCACCCTGGCGAAAACCGAAGGCATGCTCTTCAAGTGGGGCAGCGGCACCGGCACCAATCTCTCTCCACTGCGTTCCCAGACCGAAGGTCTTAGTGGTGGAGGCACAGCCAGCGGCCCACTCAGCTTCATGAAAGGCTTTGACGCCTTCGCCGGCGTCATCAAGTCCGGTGGCAAAACTCGCCGCGCTGCCAAGATGGTCATCCTCAACGTCGACCATCCCGATATCGTCGAGTTCATCGAGTGCAAGCAAAAAGAAGAAGCCAAAGCCCACGCTCTGGTCGCCATGGGATACGACGGATCGCATCCCGATTCCGATGCCTACTCGTCCATCTTTTTCCAGAACGCCAACAACTCCGTCCGCGTTACCGACGACTTCATGTACGCCGTAATCCGCGACACTGATTTCTCCACCAAGTCCATACGGGACGGCGCAGTCGTAAAAACCTACAAAGCCAAAGAATTGATGCGGAAAATTTCCGAAGCCACCTGGCACTGCGGCGATCCCGGCATGCAGTACGACACAACGGTGAACCGCTGGCACACGTCAAAGAACACGGCGCGGATCAATGCCAGCAATCCTTGCAGCGAATACATGTTCCTCGACGATTCCGCCTGCAATCTCGCCAGCCTGAATCTTTTGAAGTTCGCGCCCAACGGAACTTTCGACGTCGAAGCTTACCGCCACGCCGTCGATGTCCTCATCACCGCCCAGGAAATTCTTGTCGACAACGCCGGATATCCGACTGAAATGATCATGCGCAACTCGCATGACTATCGTCCGCTGGGATTAGGCTACGCAAATCTCGGCGCACTATTAATGGCCGCCGGCCTGCCCTACGACTCCGACGCCGGCCGCGACTATGCCGCCTGCGTCACCGCCATCATGTGTGGCGAAGCCTATCTCCAATCCTCGCGCATCGCCGAACAATGCGCCCCGCTGTCGCCCGCAACCGAACCAACAAAAAAGAACCTAGCCGAAACAAATCTAGGCGCAGGCATAACTCATGTGGCGACAGCCACCTCGGCTGTCCAGCCTGGGCGAAGCCCGGCTGCTCCGGAGCACATGCCCGGCGGAGCCTGCCCCGGCTGGTACATCAACCGCGAACCGTTCCTGGACGTAATCCGCATGCACCGCGCGAGCGTTAACAACATAAATAAAACAAACGTCCCCGCCCCCCTCTACGAATCCAGCAAGCAATGCTGGGACGAAGCCCTGGCTCACGGCGAAAAACACGGCTACAGAAATTCCCAAGTAACAGTCCTGGCCCCGACGGGAACCATAGGCTTCATGATGGACTGCGACACAACTGGGGTGGAGCCGGATTTGGCGTTGGTGAAGTACAAGAAGCTGGTTGGTGGGGGGATGATTAAGATCGTCAATCAGACGGTGCCCACGGCGTTGTTCAAGCTGGGGTATGACCACGACGAGGCGAATGCGATTGTTAGTTACATTGATGCGACCGGAACAATCGAAGGGGCGCCGCATGTGAAGGATGAGCATCTGGCGGTGTTTGATTGTTCGTTCAAGCCGGCTAAGGGGACGCGGTCGATTGCTTACATGGGGCATCTGCGGATGATGGCGGCGGCGCAGCCGTTTATCTCCGGAGCTATATCGAAGACGGTCAATCTTCCCGAGAATGCATCGGTCGAAGACATCATGGAGGCTTACCTGCAGGCTTGGAAGCTTGGGCTTAAGGCCGTCGCCGTTTATCGCGACGGCTGCAAGAAGTCGCAGCCGCTGTCGGCGGCGGGGACCAAAACTGCGAACTCCGGTAAAGATGACCCGCGGCCGGGGGCGGCCGCGCCACGCGAAGAAGAAAATCTCAATGCGCCTCCGCGGGCAGTGCGGCACAAGCTGCAGGAAGAGCGCGCCTCGAT
Source organism: uncultured Acidobacteriota bacterium (assembly GCA_963720155.1). Lineage (GTDB taxonomy): Bacteria > Acidobacteriota > Terriglobia > Terriglobales > Acidobacteriaceae > Sulfotelmatobacter. The sequence goes on along the minus strand of CAVREP010000007.1, from coordinate 335,899 downwards.
TACGCACAAGTTCAACATCGGAGGCCACGAGGGTTACATCACGGTCGGGCTTTATCCCAACGGAGATCCCGGCGAACTGTTCATCACCATGGCCAAAGAAGGATCGACGGTCAGCGGGTTGATGGACAGCTTTGCGCTGGCGGTCTCCATCGCGCTGCAACACGGCGTGCCGCTGAAACTGTTCTGCGAAAAGTTCGCGCACACGCGCTTTGAGCCCAGCGGCTGGAGCGGCAATCCCGATATCGGTTATGCCAAGTCGATCATGGACTACATCTTCCGCTGGCTCCAGTTGCGCTTTCTCACCGGCCAGCAGCAATTTCTCTTCGAGAATCTCCGGCCGAAGCTGTCAGGTCTCGGTTCTCAGTCGTCCGAAGATGCGGCGTCCGGCATCCGGCGTCCAGAAAGCGGGAGCCGGGAGCCGGGAAGCGGTTCCGTCCACCCTGCCGATGCGCTGGCCGGCATCATCGACCTGGGCGACGCTCCCACTTGCAGCTTTTGCGGCAGCATCATGACGCGGAATGGTTCGTGCTATCGGTGCGGGAGTTGTGGGAGCACGAGCGGGTGCTCGTAAGTATGCCCCATCGCGATCCTTTTTAGGCTGTCAATAAAAATGACTCAATGACATTTTGATTGACACGCCCTTCTGTTTTATGTATGGGCTGAGCTTTACTTCATGATGTTGGCCGCGGGGTTGGCTATGAAAGTATCGCGGCCATTCGGCCTGTCCTCACAATATGACGTGGGCGTGGAGCGCGCGACTGGCATTCTGCGAGTGCAGGTGAAGTCTACGATCTACAAACGCCCGGACCAAAATTCTTACAGCGTGAACGTGATCGGGGCGCACAGGGAGAAGTATCAATCTGGCACGGTGGACTTCTTTGCGATCCTGCTGATACCGATTGACGATTAGTACATCATTCCGTTCGATGTGATCGGCGGGATGAATTGCTCCCTGAGCTTCACTCCGGAGAACAAGCACCAGAAATATGCTCCGTACCACGAGGCGTGGCATTTGCTGCAAGAGACGGGCTTGACGACTCGGAATGACAATTTCTTTTTCGAGTGAAAAGCATGGCGCCCGATGTCGTGCTGATGGTTACTGCCCAGAAAAGAATGAATCGACTCGGAATCCCATGTCTCGCAAAGATGCGAGACATGGGGCACCCGCGCGCGCCGTATTTTTTTGTCCAGAGATGGAGAGGCGGGGGAAAGCTGAAGGGATGCAAGGAGCGGGGAGAGTGGGCGGAACTTATTTCCTGATGATGGCGGTGGGGCTAGGGATGAAGTGTCGAGGCCGTTTGGGCAGGGGGGAGATATGACGTGGGCGTGGAGAATCCGCGAGTGGGAAACCAGGCGCGGGTATAGCGGGTGCAGGTGAAGTCCACGATTTTTAAGCGGCGTGGGGAGGGGTACAGCTTGAATGTGATGGGACCGCAGCGAACGAAGTATGTGCCGGGGACGGTGGATTATTTTGCGATTTTGCTGATCCCGATTGATGACTGGTACATCATCCCATTTGAAGTGATGGGGATGACGAATTGCTCGCTGCACTTTACGCCGAACAGTAAACGGCAGAAGTATGGAGAGTATCGCGAGGCTTGGGATTTGCTGAAAGAGACGGGGTTGACGATTCAGGCTTGCTGCGACGAGGAGTGGGCGGAGCTGGGGACGGCAGACCAGGATTCCTCGCGTTGCTCGGAATGACAATTCCTTTCGAACGACAAAAGCGTGGCGCGCGATGTCGTGGTGGTTTTCTCTGAAAAGAATGAATCGTTTCGGAATCCCATGTCTCGTAAAGGATGCGAGACATGGGGCACCCGGCCGTCTTTTCATCGCGATCGGGGCAGGGCTTGAGTTAGTTGGTTCCGAGTTGGGACGACGGGGCGAAATAGTTTGCGGAGGGGTCGGGCATCACAACGGGTTGATGGCGGTGAGATTTATGCTGCGGGGGTGAGGCGCATCGCTCGACGGACTAAGGGTTGTCTCGATTGCGATGGTGGTGGTTGGGCATTGGACGGAGCTGCACTACCAGTGGGAAGTAGGAGGGGCGTTTGCGAATCTGGGGGTGAGGATTTTTTTATCATCTCCGGATACTTGATCACGACGCTGCTGTTGAAGGAGTGGGAGCGGAGCTCGACGATTGGGCTGCGCGAGTTTTATATACGTAGGGCGTACCGAATCCTGCCGGCGGCGATCGCGTTCATGGCGCCGGTGTTTGTGATTTATTGGGGGCAGTTGCGTTGGTATCACATGGCGGCGGCGCTGTATGTGACCAACTTCGACCCGTTGGCATCCGTGGTTTTTGGGGCACTTGTGGTCGCTGAGTGTCGAGGAGCAATTCTATTTTTTGTGGCCGGGAGTGCTGAAGAAGTGGCATCGGCATCGGACTGCGATCCTGGCAGGGGTGATCGTGTTTGCTCCGATTTATCGGGTTGCGTGCCACTTGCTGAAATTGCATGGGCGAGCGGACGAGACGTTTCCGGCGGTGGCGGACGTGCTGGCGATGGGGTGTTTGCTGGCGATTTTTGCGGGGCGGCTGCCTCGGATCAAGACGCTCTGGGCGGCGGGGATGATGGTGCCAGTGGCTCTGGTTCCGGTGTACGTGGCCGAGGTACACTTTCGCACGACGGCGTTACTTCTGCTGGTGTTTTGGCCGGTGCTGCACGTTTCCATTTCTTTGCTGCTGTTGCATGCGGTGCAGAGTCCTTACTGGATATTGAACGTTAGGCCGGTCGCGTGGCTGGGAAAGATCAGTTACAGCCTTTATCTGTCGCAGCCGTTTTTCGCTTATGGGCCGCAGCATAAGAAGTGGTGGTGGCTATTGGTCGCCGTGGGGGTGGCCAGCCTTTACTATCTTGTGGATCTTGTGGAGCAGCCTGTGCTGCGGCTGCGGCAGAAGAGAGCGGAGGAGAAGAAGGCTTATGCTCAAGCCGCATAAAGAGCGGGGGACTTTACGGGCGGGTGATTACTTCATTGGGGGAGTTGGGCAGAACGAACTTTACGTTGCGGGTGGAGTTGGTTTGCAGTGTTTCAGGAATGTTGAGGGTCGCGAGATCGATTTTCTTGTTCCAGTATCCGTCGGTGTAGAAATCGCCGCGGGCGTAGAGAATGCCGTCGGCGATGGTGTAGTCGCGGACTTCTTCGCTGTGTCCGTCACGGAAGACGAGAACGGCGGGCGGCAAGTCTTGAGGTGGAGGGGCAGCGGTCACGGGAGCAGCGGGGGAACGGTTGCCGGTTGTTTTAGCGGGCTGGGAACCTAAGTCCAGAGGCAGGGCTTCGCCATCGATCGCGGCATTGGTGACGCGAACGTAGCGGCCGCCTTGGAGTTCGATCATCAGCGGTTGGGATGACTCAGAGTTATGGGTCCTGCGAGAAATCAGGTCAGGTCCCGAATCGGCGGAGGAACTGGCCAGGGAGCGCGCGGATTGCAGCAAGAATGGGGGCGGGTCAGAGGCGACCGGATAGCCGGTTGAGTAGATGTCATCGGCATCGAAGAAATTGCCGAAGAACGGGAAAGGCAAAGAAGCGTACGTGTACGGAGAAGACCGGCGGAATCTGGAAGAGAAGCGCGCACCGCGTCCGAAACCAAAAGAGCCTGAAGAGGCAACGTGCGAGGCGGCAGGCCTGGCCGGAGCGACGGCATGCGCGAATGAGGCGGACGCGGCTCTCTGGGCCGCGGCCCAGGGCGCGAGAGTCAGGAATACCACCAAAAGAGACATAGCGGGTCTGGGGCAGAGAGTGCGCATAGTTAGTTTCCCTGGCCGGGCGTCGGCAACTGGAAGTCGATGCCGTGGTTGTCGTTTTGCTTTGCGGTGGCGGGGAGATCAAGATCCGAGAGAGCGATCTTGCGGGGGTGGCCGGCCGTCAGATCATAGAGAGTCTGACCAACGATCGCGTAGTTCTCCACTGTAAGTTGATGACCATCTTTGAAAACTAAGGTAGTCGGGCGTTGCGGCGGATCGGTAGCGGATTCGGACGCGCCTGCCGTTGGCAGGACCGCAGACTGCTGGTCTTGGCTCGTGTAGGCTGGGCCCGCGTGGGCTGGGCCCTCGTAGTCCGGGGGCACGTAGGAGGTGGCGCCTGATCCACGGCGGTCGAAGACAGTGGGACCACCTTGGTATTCGGCATCATCTTCCTCGGAAGTGTCGGCGTCGTTGTCCTCAGCAGCGTAGGGTACGGGGACGGCATAGAGATATGGGTAGTAAGGAATGCCGTCTGCGGAGCGGGAAGGCTGGCGGTGGTGTTCGGCGGTGTTATGCGGACCACTGGTGATGTGCTGACCGCCGCCAACATGGGTGACGCCTGGGGTTGAGGGTACATAGCCATTATGAGCGAATGACGATGCGCTCGGAGGCGCTGCCCCGCCAGCGTGAGCTGAGGCGGAAGAGGTCGAGCTGCTGAGTTGGGCGGCGCTGCTGCTGGAGACAAGAAGAAGCGGGAGCAGGAGCATCCCGAGAAGCGCCGGCGAAGCTGAAATCGAGCGCTGCACCCTCTTATGATACTCCAAAGTCATGGCGCTCCTCCAAGAAGGGAAAGACGTGATTCTAGATCGCTGCTAAAGGGTTAGATTCGTGGAAATGGGTCCGGTGCCGGGGAATTGGGTAAAGATTTGTAGTGTCTTGAAGTCACGACCGTTGCCTTTCAGTCTCTTAGGTCTTTTAATCCACATCGACTTGATCCATCGACCTAACCGAAAGGTTCGCGTTCGCATTTCATATCGCTCCCTGTTCACGCAGCATCGCATACACCAGTGCCACGGGAAGTCCTACGACATTGGTGTAGTCGCCTTCGATGCGCGGGATCCAACGCGAGGCCATGCCCTGGATTGCGTACCCTCCCGCTTTATCCATCGGCTCGCCGGTGGCAATGTAATCGCGGATTTCGTCGTCGGAAATGTCACACACGGTCACCCGCGTTGTCTCCGAAGCAGTTGTCAATATCGGCTTCTGAGATTTGGGAATTGAGTTGGATTCGCTGGCAACCGGACTTACCAGGCAGACTCCAGTGATGACTGCATGAGCGCGCCCTGACAACAACCGCAACATGCGGGCAGCATCGTTTGCATCGCGAGGCTTTCCGAGAATCACGTCGTCGATTACGACAATTGTGTCCGCGCCGAGGACATAATTCTGTGGTTGACTGTGAAAAACAGCCATCGCTTTTTCCTGCGCCAGCCGCTCCGCACAAACTTGAGGTGATTCGCCGGCGCGGAGTGTTTCGTTGATGTCGGCGGGCTGCACGCGGAACTGAATGCCAGCGTTGCCCAATAACTCCTGGCGGCGCGGTGAGGCGGAGGCGAGAACGAGCATCGATCTGATTCTAGCGGAAGCCTACCGGCTTCCAACCACACCGCGCACCGATTCGATCAGCTTTGCCGAATCGTAACCGACGCCCTCTTTGAACACGGTGTCAACGTTCTCGATGTCCTCGATCTTCTTCGACGGATCGCCTTTGATCACGACTAGATCGGCCTGCTTGCCGGGGGCGATGGTGCCGATGCGGTTGAGTTCGCCGAGAAACTGCGCGCCGTTTGCAGTCGCGATGTGGATTGCTTCCAGCGGTGTGAATCCCGCTTCAACCAGCAACTCCACCTCGCGCTGATCTCCGAATCCGGCGATCACGCCGCCCATGCCGGTGGGATCGAGACCGGCCAGCAGCACACCTCCAGCTTGTGCGAAAGCGTGCTCGAATTCCATTTCCTTTTTGAATGCCGCCGGCCACGGGGAAACGTCGCTGTGGTATTGCTGCTGCAACCGGCTGGAGTCGCTGGAACGAACTCGGTTCCAGAGCAGCGCACTGCGGGCATCGGGAGAAAGCGCATCGAGCACGCTCTTCTGCAACGTCGGCCGTCCGGTGAAACTCCCCATCTCAAACACGGGAAGCGTCGAGGTGACGGCAACGTGATGCTGTACCAAGTCTAGGATCATGTCGTGCAACGGGCCCGTTTTCACGTCGAGACTGGAGATAAGCTCGGGATTCTCAGGCGACGCGGGACATTCTCCCGGCTTTTTCTCGGGAAGGAATTCCGTATCGACCAGCAGACCGTGCTCAAGATCGTCGATGCCAATCGCGGCGGCTTCCCGAAAGCCGATGGAACAGAGATGTCCGGTAACTTTTGCGCCCCTTTTATGCGCGGCGGCAACCGCGGCTGACAGCTCCGCTGGAGTAATAAACATGTAGGCCTTGAAATTGTCGACGCCCTGGTCTAACCAAAAGTTAACTGTCTTGGTTGCGTCGTCAGGCCCGGTGAGTTGGTGCATCTGCAAAGCCCACGACCCCGCGCCCTCGAGATAAGGCCCGGTAACATGCATCTTCGGCCCGGGCGTTTCGCCCTTATCAATCAGCTTCTTGAGTTCGAGATCCGTGTAGGGTTCGAGCGCGCCCGTGGTGCGAATGGTTGTAACGCCCCCTGCAAGATACAGGCGCGGAAAGCTGAACGCCATCTCGCCGAAAATGCCGTTGCCTATGGGATAAAACATGTGGTCGTGCATGCCCACAAGGCCGGGGATGACGCTATAGCCGTGCAGATCGTTCACCTGAGCATCTTTTGGGACGTTCGCCGACGCGGCATCCGAAACGGATTCGATCTTTCCGTTGGTGATTACGATCGTCTGATCTTCGCGCGCCGCCGCACCGGTGCCATCGATCACACGCACATGAGTGAGCGCAATAACGGGCGCGTCCACTTTCACAAACCCACGCACCTGAGGCGACAGCGTTTGGCTAGCGGCAACGCACGCCGTGAACAGACAGCAGACAAACACGAAAGCAGGCTTCCGCATAGGCGGCACCCTCGCTGAAAGGAATCTGGCCGGAAGATTGTAACGGATCGAGAGTCTATCAGCGAGTCGTGACCGTCGAGTCCTCGTTGCTAATCAGCTCAATGCGATTTCCAAATGGATCGTGAACATGACAGCGGCTGACCCCTGGAATATCGTCCACTTCGTTCACTTCAATTCCCGCGTCGCGCAATCGTTGCAGGAGGGCCGAATAACTGCGACAGCGCAGGGCTGGGTGAGCCTTCTTCGCAGGCCGGAAATCATTTTCAACCCCAAGATGGAGTTGTACGCCTCCATTCTGAAACCAGCATCCACCGCTTGGCGAATTCCGGAGGTTGGGCCGGTTCCGTCATTCCCAGCAGCCCTGCATAGAGGGAGCGAGCTTCTTGCTGCCCGCTGCGCGGCATAGCAAGTTGAACGTTATCGATGGTGATGAACGACCCTTCGGTCATGCTGACATCCTAGCTGAGAAGCAGCGGAGCGCAGAACTGTTCCCCTGCTAAAATCAAAGATTAACCTTCCTCCTATGGACGCAGCATTCATCCGCAACTTTGCGATCATCGCGCATATCGACCATGGTAAATCCACGTTGGCGGATCGCCTGCTGGAATTGACGGGGTCGCTCACGGCGCGCGAAATGCAAGCGCAGGTGCTCGACTCCATGGACCTGGAACGCGAGCGCGGCATCACCATCAAGGCGCACGCCGTTCGGATGACGTATGCCGCGCAGGACGGCCGGACCTACCAGCTCAATCTAATTGATACTCCAGGCCACGTGGACTTTTCCTATGAAGTCTCGCGTTCGCTGGCTTCGTGCGAAGGGGCGCTGCTCGTGGTGGACGCGTCGCAAGGAGTAGAAGCGCAAACTCTCGCTAATGCCTATCTCGCGATTAATCATGGGCTCGAAATTATTCCTGTCATCAACAAGATCGATCTGCAGAGCGCCGATATTCCGCGAACGAAGGAAATGATCGAAGGCGCTGTCGGGCTCGACGCTTCCGATGCCGTGCTGATCAGCGCAAAAACCGGCCAGGGCGTGCCCGACGTGCTGGAGGCGATTGTGAAGCGCGTACCTCCGCCGAAAGGCAATCCGGACAGCCGCCTCCAGGCGCTGGTTTTCGACTCGTGGTTCGACGCTTACCGCGGTGTGGTGATACTCACGCGCGTCTTCCACGGTACGCTGCGCAAGGGCCAGAGAATTCGCCTGTGGTCGAATGGGACAACTTTCGATGCTGAAACTCTCGGCGTGCTGACCCCGAAGCCGGTGGAAGTTGAAGAGCTGAAAGCGGGCGAAGTCGGATTCCTGATTGCAAACATCAAGAATGTTGCCGACACGAAAATCGGCGACACCATTACCGATGACGCCAACCCTGCGTTCGAGGCGCTGCCCGGCTTTGAAGAGATCAAGCCCATGGTGTTCGCCGGTCTTTACACCGTGGATGCGCACGAGCACACGCGACTGCGGGAGGCGCTGGAAAAATTACGTCTGAACGATTCGTCGTTCTTCTTCGAACCAGAAAGCTCGGTGGCCCTGGGTTTCGGATTTCGCTGCGGCTTCCTCGGTCTGCTGCACATGGAGATCATTCAGGAGCGCCTGGAACGCGAGTTTGCGCTCGAACTCATCACCACCGCGCCCGGCGTGCGCTACAAGATCACCAAGACCGATGGGCAGTTGATTGAGGTGGACAATCCGTCCCGCTGGCCCGATCCGAGCGAGATCGCCAAGGTGGAAGAGCCGGTGATTCTGGCTACGATTCTCAGCAATGAAGAATACGTCGGCGGCATTCTGAAACTGGTCGAAGACAAGCGCGGCAAGCAGAAGACCTTCGAGTATGTAAGCTCGTCTCGCGTGATGTTGCATTATGAGTTACCGCTGAATGAAATCGTTCTCGACTTTTACGATCGCTTGAAGTCGGTCTCGCGCGGCTACGCTTCGCTCGACTATCACTTGGCGGATTATTGGGAGTCGCCAATGGTGAAACTCGACATCCTGGTGGCGGGCGAGCCGGTGGATGCGCTTTCCATTATTGTGCATCGCGATTTTGCTTACGAGCGTGGCAAGGCTCTGGTCTCTAAAATGAGGCAGCTTATTCCCCGGCAAATGTTTGAGGTGGCGATACAGGCCTCCATCGGAGCGAAAATCATCGCCCGCGAGACCGTTTCCGCCATCCGGAAGAACGTGATTGCCAAGTGCTACGGCGGCGATATTTCGCGCAAACGCAAGCTGCTGGAAAAGCAAAAGGAAGGCAAAAAACGAATGAAACGGATCGGTCGCGTCGATATCCCGCAGGAAGCTTTTCTGGCTGTTTTGAAGGTCGGCGAAGACAGCAATTGAAGTCGTTTTGACTTGAGATCGTTGTTACGCTGGGAGCGTTTTTGTAGGATGGCGTTCGGAAATTGGACCACTGTTTTTGCGGTCATTTAAAAGCACAAAAGCGAAAGGTCAGGACCCTCAAAATGTGCAAATCTTCAAATCGGGATTCGATCGACAGTCGTGTAAAGTTTCGTGTGTTAATGCTGAGTGAATTGCCTAACTGGTTACTATTCAGAGCCTTACAGCGGGGAAAACGCGAAACCTGATTCTGATCGCGGGAATTTGCTGATAGGAATTTTTCTCGGCGTCATCAATTCCACAAGCTTTTCCACAGGGTCGCCCGTCGTGTTAAGTCAAACTAGCTAAGGTAGTTACCCGCGACAACTACAGTAATTCCTGTAGCGTTATTTTTACTCTTCCGGAGCCAAACCACCTTCCACCATTGTCTCGAATCTGGTGCAGTTTTTCAGGAAGGCCAAATTGATCCGCCCGATGGGTCCGTTGCGCTGTTTGCCGATAATGATCTCAGCTTTGCCTTGCAGATCGGGATCGTCCTGCTTATAGACTTCCTCGCGGAAGATGAACATCACCAGATCGGCATCCTGCTCGATCGACCCAGACTCGCGCAGATCAGCAAGTTGCGGACGATGGTCGCCGCCGCGGCTCTCCGGCGCACGGCTCAACTGCGAAAGCGCAATCACCGGCACGCTGAGTTCTTTCGCGAGTGCTTTTAAGCCGCGCGAAATTGCTGAGACTTCCTGCGTCCGGTTTTCGTAGCGCTTACTGCCGCCTGACATGAGCTGCAGGTAGTCCACGATGAGCAGGTCGAGTTTGCCCTGTGACTGCTTCAGGCGCCGCGCCTTTGCGCGCATCTCACTCAGCGAAATGCCGGGAGTGTCATCGATGAAAATGGGCGCATGGGCCAACTGTTCCATGGCGCGCACCACTTTGCGCGTGTCGTCCTGCCAGAGCGAACCGGTGCGCATCTTGTGCGCGTCCACTTTAGCTTGCGAGCAGAGCAAGCGCATCAACAAGGCTTCGCGGGACATTTCCAGAGAAAACACTCCCACCACTTGCTGATCTTCGACCGCGGCGTTCTCAGCGATGTTCATGGCGAATGCCGTCTTACCCATCGATGGCCGCGCCGCGATGATGACCAGATCAGATCGCTGGAGCCCGCTCGTCATTTCGTCAAGATCGGTGTAGTGCGTAGCGAGTCCGGTAATACGCTGGCCGCGTTGCAGCAGCGCATCGACGGAGCCGAACGATTCGCGGACGATTTCCTGTACCCCCAGGAACCCGCGCCCAATGCGCTTCTCGGAGAGCTGGAAGATTGCGGCCTCGGCGTCGTTGAGGACCTCCTCAGCGGCATCGGATTGATCGGCCGCTCGCGCAATCGCAGTATTGGCGGCGTGAATCAGTCCACGCAGCAGCGCCTTATCGCGAACGATCTTGACGTAGTGCTCAATGCTGGGCCGGTCGGGAACACCGTGCAGCAGGCTCGACACATAACCTACGTCGCCGATCGGCTGCAAATCTTTGTGGCGATCGAGCTCCTCGATCAGCGTGATCATGTCGATTGGCCGCGAGGACTCCGCCAGATCGACCATGCGGCTGTAAATTCGACGGTGCGAATCGAGCGAAAAATCTTCGATACGCAAATGCTCGGCAGCCTGGTTATAGGCAAAGTTGTCGAGCAGAATCGCGCCCAGGATCGAGCGCTCAGCTTCTACGTTCGCGGGAAGAGTGCTTATGCTGTAATCGCTGGTGGCCATAGTTCGGAGAAAACACTTTGGCGGAATCTCCTTGCTAGGATAAGCGAAGATAAAGCGAAGAGCCAAATGAATTGTGAACAAACTGTGCAGCCCGGCGATATACTGTGGAAACCCCGCGAAAACGCGACTGTTACTTTCCGAGATTGCCGCGATTGGCCCAACCCTGCTTGCCGGTAAAAATGCCGATGCGAATTCTCCTGGCTGTTCTGCTGGCATCCTTTGCAACAATGGCGCTGATAACTACCGCCACTAGCGAGGCGCAGAGCTCCGACCTCTTGCGCCACTTCGATTACGATCAAAAGACTCCGCTCGATACTAAGGAATCCAGTGTGGAGAATCGCGGCGACGTTGCAATCCACGACCTCTCCTACGCCAGCCCCAAAGGCGGCCGCGTGCCCGCCTATCTTGTCGTCCCGAAAGGCAAAGGCCGGTTCGCGGCCGTGATATGGGGACATTGGTATATGGAGGGCTCGGCCTTCCGCAATCGCAAAGAATTTCTGGACGAAGCCGTCATCCTGGCTCATGCCGGAGTGATTTCTTTATTGCCTGATGGTCCCATAGCACGGCCGGGGCGCGTTGAAAACAACACTCCGCGGAACGACCAAGACCCCGCCGAGTTGGTTCAAGCGATTGTGGACATGCGACGCGGCGCCGATCTATTGCTGGCTCGCAATGATGTCGACGTCAAACGGCTTGCCTATGTGGGCCACAGCTATAACGCACAGGTTGGCGGCATCCTCAGCGGAATCGACTGTCGCTTCAAAGCGCTCGTTCTCATGGCGGGAGATATGTCGGATGCTGTGGACATGCGATCCAAGGAGTATCAGGATTTTCGGCAGAAGATCGGGCCAGAGAAGTTCGACGCCTATGCCGCCAAATATTCGTGGCTCGACACCGGGAAATACGTTTCTCATGCCGCGCCGGCCACGGTATTTCTGCAGTATGGCAGCCAGGAGAAATTTCTAAATCCCGAGCGTGCAAAAGAATACGCTGCAGTGGTCAGTGAGCCGAAGACACTGAAGATTTACAACGCGCCGCATGCTTTGAACGCCGAGGCGCGCCGCGACCGCGTTGCGTTTTTATGCGAGCAGTTGCACTTGAAGCCGCCTGATCCAGCGCTGGTTGCCGGTGTGCCGGATTTAGTACAACCGCCTGAGCCTTCCAATCCCTAAGATTGTTTTCGCGCGGCATAATCAGCAGTCCAATTCCGCGTTTGACGCTTCGCACTCCCTTGATTTTCAATGGGAGCCACTTCATGATATCGCCTTCGGGAAAAACAGCGGGAAGCGGGCAGCTTGGGTCGGTGATCCGGCCATTCATGCCGGAACTGGACACGCTGCAAGGCATCGCGGTGCTTAGGATGCTGCTTCTGCATGCCTTCTATTGGCCGTACTCCGGCTTATCATTGGGAAAAATGGCAAGGACGCTTGTACTCGTCACGCGACCGGGGTGGATCGGTGTGAACCTGTTCTTCGTACTTTCTGGTTTTCTGATTACCGGAATTCTGCTCAATTCTAAAAACAGGCCGACTTCTACCGGCGCTTCTATATGCGCCACGTTCTATGGATCCTCCCCGCTTATTACACGCTGCTGGCGCTGCTTCTAGTGCTTCGAACTTCCTCCGTGGCGTTCGCGGGTCTGAGCTTCATCTATCTGGCGAACCTGACCAGTTTCTTCGGTGTCACCTGCGATTACGGACCTTTGTGGGGTTTGGCGGTTGAGGAGCATTTTTACATTTTGTGGCCGGCGGTGGTCCGCAAGCTGACGATGCAGCGGCTGGTCTGGGTGTCGGCGGCGATAGTCGTCTTCGTGCCCGCGTTGCGGGCAATCTCGTTCACTCTTAGATGGAAGGACGGATTGGACTGGTATACGTGGTTGGTTGCGGATGGTTTGGCTACGGGAGCGTTGCTCGCAATCGGTCTGCGCACTCCGATCAGGAGAAGACAGTTAAAGCGGCCGTGCGCGGCCCTATTGGCTTCAGCTCTTTTGGTAGCGTTTGTGGGTATGTCGTTCGGGGCGGATACGCGCAATCGGCTGCTGGGAGCGAGTTTGCAATTGACGATTATCAACATTTTCTTTGCGGGGGTTCTGCTGCTGTTCCTGCTTGCGGGAAGCGGTACGCGAGCGCGCGCTGTCAATATCGCGCCGCTTCGCTTTCTTGGCTACATAAGTTACGGCCTCTATCTTGATCATCTGCTGGTCTTTCGCATGTATGACAGGATCTTTCGCCATTACTGGCCGGGGTTGCTGCCCTCGAACGGTCATTTCGAACTCGTGCTTTTCAGATTTCTGGTAGGCGGCAGTGTGGCAATCGGAATTGCCTATCTTTCGCGGAGATTCTTCGAAGAACGGTTCTTGCGACTAAAAAACTCGCTCGTCCCCGACCATTTGGCAGGAAGTGCAGCTGAGACCGTGGCAGCCAACACACAAGCCGCGTAACGCTATAAATGTTAGTCATCGGGGGCGAGGAAGGGCACAGTGGAAAACAAATGCGGCCCGGGCCAGCCACCCAAGCCGCATCGTTCGTGGATCTCCCGTTTTTGCCTTCCCGTTGCCAGAAGCAGCGAGACGACGGCACCAGTCCGACAGCGCTCGCAATGAGTGCCACTTTTACTGGTCCTGCTGCAGACCGGCGATTCGTGGAATCGCTTCTCCGCAACCTCTGCGATGGCCAGCGGCCCAACCCGCTCAAAAAGCGAGAAGTAGAGGAGGCCGCAATGCCTAGGCAACCGGCACGCACTCGCGCGCGTTTCCGAATTTCCTCTGGCAATTCACCCTCGAGAATTGCCAGCTGCCACCAGCGTCACCGCAATCGTCGTTCGACAAACCGGAAAGTTCTCACGTATTTGGTGAAAACACTGTGCAACAGTAGGTCGCAAGCCGCAACCTTAAAACCTTCGGCGCTTGTGCAGAACCTGTGGACGATAACAATTCCTTGTGGATTGCTGAGGAAAATGCGGAGGAAATCGCAGCATCAAAAACCGCGCCGCGGTTTTTCAATAACTTAGACATTGTGAAGGAAAAGGCACGAAAAGAAATAGGCGCGACCGAAGCGACGGCGTGGATAGCGGCATAACGACAGCAGCGAGCCCTGAAAGGGCGAAAGAAATGTGGCGCAGACCTGCGGTAATGTCGTGGTGCACCTGATCTTCAGCACCAAACTACGTAAGCCTCTGATCGCGCGAGACTTTCGTTCCGACCTTTTCGCGTATCTGGGCGGCACTGTTTGGGAGCTACGCGGAGCAGCGCTGATCATTAGCGGCACCTGCGATTACGTGCATATGCCGATACGTATTCGTCCCGCCCATTCCATTGCCGAGATGGCACGCATCGTCAAGACAAATTCCTCAGGATGGATCCGAAAGAAAGGCTACAAAGAATTCGGCTGGCAATCTGGATATGGCGCGTTCAGCGTGAGCGAATCAAGTACATCGCAAGGCAGAACGAACACCACCAGAAGCGATCATTTCAGGAGGAATTTGTGGTGTTTCTGAAGAAAAACAAGGTCGCGTACGACGAGCGTTATATTTGGAATTAATCGTCTTCCGCCCCTACAGGGCCTAAAATCGCGCTTTCGAAAAGAAAACCCAGGGCTTGCGCCCTGGGCTGCATTCTCGCGCCGCTTCGCGGCTAAGACGGACAGAGCCTGTCCTGAGCCTGCCGAAGTAAGTCTCCGCCCCACACGAGTCGCTTAGTCTCTGACTCCATCCATAAACGCCCGCAACTTGGGGGCTGGCCCATCTTTGCGTCGCCACGACCGAGTTTCCCATGCCACGATACGCCGGAAAGCAAAAGCCCCGAGAGTCACTCGGGGCTTTGAAGTACCTAACGCTGTCCGCCAAACACTACTCATGATAGATCAGCCACGCGCCTTGTCAAGCAACTTTCGTAAAGTCGAGTGACGCGAGGAGGGCAAGGGAGTTGAACCCTAGTGGCTGAAAGGCACTCGACTGTTTGGCGAACAGCGTCCAGTATCCACTGGCGATACCCTCCTAAACACTACTGCCCGTGACGATTATATGGGCCAGGGCGCTCGCCAAGAATAGTAAACGGCCAACATTTTTGCGGATCGCATACCGATTTGAGAATAATGGCTCGCCCTAGAAGAAAGAGGCACCGGCCGAAGCCGTGCCCCCACAAAAGATTTCTCGGTGTCTCTTGGTCAATGCTCGTTAGTCTCTGACACCATCCATGAAGGCTCGCAGCTTGCGCGAGCGCGACGGATGACGCAGTTTCCGCAGGGCTTTGGCTTCGATCTGGCGGATGCGTTCGCGGGTTACGGCGAACGACTGGCCGACTTCTTCCAGAGTGTGCTCACTGCCGTCTTCGAGGCCGAAGCGCATCTTGATCACTTTTTCTTCGCGCGGAGTCAGCGTGCGGAGAACCTGTCCAGTCTGGTCTTTGAGATTCACGTTGATCACGGCTTCGGCCGGCGAGACTACGGCGCGGTCTTCGATGAAGTCGCCGAGATGCGAATCTTCTTCTTCGCCGATTGGAGTTTCAAGAGAGATCGGCTCCTGCGCGATCTTCAGCACCTTGCGCACTTTCGCCACGGGAATGTCCATGCGCTTGGCGATTTCTTCCGACGTAGGTTCGCGTCCGAGTTCCTGCACCAGCTGCCGCGAAGTGCGGATCAGCTTGTTGATAGTCTCGATCATGTGCACGGGGATGCGAATCGTACGCGCCTGATCAGCAATTGCACGAGTAATCGCCTGCCGAATCCACCACGTGGCATAAGTCGAAAACTTATATCCGCGGCGGTATTCGAACTTGTCCACGGCTTTCATCAAGCCGATGTTGCCTTCCTGAATCAGGTCGAGAAACTGCAGGCCGCGGTTGGTGTACTTTTTCGCGATCGAAACCACGAGACGGAGGTTGGCTTCGATCAGCTCGCGCTTGGCCTGCTCGGCATCCATGTCGCCCTGGATGATTTCGCGCTGCGTGCGCTTGATCTCCAGGAACAACAGTCCGGCCTCGGCTTCGAGCTTTTCAATTTCGCTTCTTACCGCGCGCGACTGGCGGCGGTATTCTTTTTTCTGATCTTCGCTGCGCGTAGCATCGGCTTTGCGCTCCAGGTTCTGAGCTTGGCGATCGAGGGATCGCATGCTGTCGACGGTTTTGTTGACGCGGTCGATCAGACGCTTGCGTTCAGCGTTGGTGAAGCCGAGCTTGCGCACCGCGAGAGAAACCCGCACGATGGCGCGCGCCAGATTCCGGCGGGCGCGGCGATGATCCTTGGGACGCTTCTTTTGTGAGACGGTAACGTATTTCTCCTGCAGAACGCCGACCTTCTTGTAGAGCTTGGCCATGTCGTCGATCTTGCCGGTAAACTCATTCAACCGGTTCTGCAGAATCTCGTCGGTGATTTCCTCCTCGTCGAAGGTGACCACTTCCTTGATCGAGCGCACTCCCTTCTTCAGGTCCTCGCCCATGGCCAGCAGGTCGTGAATCACGATGGGAGACCGTGACAGAGCCTTGAGCACCCGCAACTGGCCGCGTTCGATGCGCTTGGCGATTTCCACTTCGCCCTCGCGCGTAAGCAGGGGCACGGTTCCCATCTCGCGCAAATACATGCGGACGGGATCGTTGGTTTTTTCGAGAGCGCCGGGAGTGAGGTCAAGTTCGACATCTTCTCCCTCTTCGATGTCTTCGAATTTCTTGTCGAGGGCGGCGGAAGGCAGTTTTGGGCCTTCCAGCACGTCAATGCCTTGCGTGCCAATCGTAGTCAGCAGGTCGTCCAAGTCCTCGGGGCTATGCACGTCATGCGGGATCAAGTTGTTGACCTGGTCGTAGGTCAGGTAGCCCTTCTCTTTACCGGCATCGACCAGCTTTTTTATGTCGTCGTACTTGTCTTCAAGAGCCAATGAGGTGTTCCTCGAAATTCGTCATTTCGCTCGCGCGGAGCGTTGTGGTACATTCTGAAAAGGTGGGAATCTGGGGCGGCGCGGAGTCGTGCACCTAGCACAAACTTATGGAGTTTAGCACATAAGTGCTGCGCTGTCTATTACTTGCCCCGCAAAAGATCCCTCGTCCGCCGCTATCTCTAACTCCGCTAAATACTTAGATGGTTCTAACCGCGTTTTTGTTTCATGCACTTTTCTTATTTCCAAGGGTTATTTTCAACCCGTCTTCCGCCAAACTGGGATCGCGCAAGGCGCGGCTCAGGCGTTCCAGCTCAAGCAGAAGCGCTTTCATTCGTACACTATCGTCGCTGACGCTGGGCTGCTTCAGTTCGCGCTGCGCTTGCTCAAGGCGGCGCCGCAGGTGAATGCGGCGCAGAGCGCGAACTGCTCCTTCCAGGCACTCGGCGCTGAGTTCTTCGTCCTCTTTCAGCAGGATGGAAGCCAGCATGCGGCGCTCATTCTCGGAACAGGGTACTTCCATTATATCGGCAACATCGGCTGCGCCATTGAGCAGGGCCTCGACCAGCGATTCTGTAGCCAAGCCGCGATGTAAGCCTTCACTTTGGAAGGCGTAGCGGGCTTGTCGTGCGGGATCGAACTCCTCCTCTGCACCGTCGCGCGCGGAAAAACGGTCATCTCCGGGCTGCATCTGCCGGGCCGAAGCAAGGGCCCGGATGAGGATTCGCTCGGCATCGGTAGGTTGTGGCTGCGCTGAACCTTTGACTGTCGAGGCGGAGCGATCCGCGGCTACGTGCCGCAACTCCTGCCGCAAGACGGCCGAATCGATTCCCAGTTTTTGCGCGATCTCCTGGCCTAATTCGTCACGCACAATGCGGCTGGGGACGCGTTGGATGTGCGGCAGCAGGTAGTTCACGGCTTTCTGTTTGCCCTCCGCGCTGCGCGGAAAATGACTGCGCGCGCGGTCGATCAGGTAGTCGAAGTATTTCTGCGATTGTCGGAGCGCTTCGCCGTAGGCCTCTTTTCCTTTGCGCCGGATGTAGAGATCGGGATCGAGTCCTTGCTCCAGTGTGAGCACTTTGATCTGAAATTCTTCTTTCACCAGCAAGCCGAGCGTGCGCTCTGTGGCTTTGGCTCCCGCGGTATCAGGATCGAAGTTGACGACGGCATTTTTGCTGAATCGGCCTAAGAGCTTCGCTTGAATTTCTGTGAAGGCGGTGCCTGAGCTGGCGATCACATTGTGAAACCCGGCAGCGTAAACGGAAATACAATCCATTTGGCCTTCGACGAGGATCGCGTAATCGAGCTTGCGGATCGCCTCCTTCGCGTGGTCGAGGTTGAACAGGACTCGGCCTTTGGAATAGATGGCAGTCTCTGGAGAATTCAAATACTTCGGACCCGCTTTTTCGTCGGTGACCAGCGTTCGTCCGGTGAAGGCGATGATTCTGCCCGCGTCGTTGGCGATGGGGAACATCACTCGGTTGCGGAATTTGGAGTACATTGCGGCGGCGGGCTTCCGGCTTCCGGCTTCCGGGGGCGAGGTCGAGTCAAAGTCCCCTCCCCTTCGGCCTTGCTCAGGGCGGGCCGGTCCGTCCAAAGAGCGGACGGACAAGGAGGGGGCACCCTCACCATTGTTGAGATTGCCAGTGCGAGCAGAACTTTGGGTTGCCTGACGGCTTTCTTCCTGCTTCCAGGAGAACAGGCCGCTCTCGCGGAGGACCTCTTCGCTGAACTCGCCGGTTAAGCGATCACGCAGCAGGAAGCCGGAATCTGGAGCGTAGCCGATGCGAAAGCGGGCGATGGTTTCATCATCGAGTCCGCGTCCGGTTAGATACTCACGTGCGCGCGCGCCCTCGGGACGCTTTAAACATTCCTGAAAAAATGCGGCGGCGCTCTCTTGAACGTCGAACAACTGCGCGCGCACCCTGGCTTCTTTCGCTTCTGCCGGACTTGAATATGTAGTCTTGGGTAGCGGAATGCCGAGCTTCTGCGCCACCAGGCGGACAGCTTCGGGAAAAGTGATGTTCTCGATTTTCTGCACGAAGCTGAACACGTCGCCCGACACGCCGCAGCCGAAGCAGTGATAAAACTGCCGCGTGGCGTGTACAGAAAACGACGGCGTCTTTTCCCCATGAAACGGACAGAGCCCCGAAAAGTTCTGTGACCCAGCCTTCTTGAGCTTGATGTAGTCGCCGATGATGCGGACGATATCCGCTTGCTGTTTTACCGTCTCTTTGAAGTCTTCAGTGGTGGGCATGGATAGGCGACTGATAGGCCTCGACGGGCCCGACATTTCTCCCCTTTGGATTGTGAGGCACGATGCCGCTGATGGGAATATAGCAGCCGCGTTTGCCAGCGGAAAAGCTGTGGAATACGGAGCTATCCCGTTGACGGCGTAGGAAAAGGCGGATTTATTGCCGAACCTTTCCGGGCTGTAACGATGAGCGAAGGCGCGGGAACGGGTGTAGGGATGCTTCGACTGCGCTCAGCATGAAAAATCACACACGCAACTCCACCACCGTGGCTCCGCCGCCGCCCTCGTTCTGCGGGGGCTCGGCGACTGACTCGACGTGCGGATGCTGCTGCAACGCCTGCCGCAGGGCTTTACGCAGGATGCCCATGCCGCTGCCGTGAACCACGCGCACGCGCGGGAGTCCGGCGAGGAATGCATGGTCGACGAACTTTTCCACGGCGCGCGTCGCGTCGTCGACGTTATAGCCGATGACGTTGATTTCAGAAGCCGCGTTCTGGCCTTCGTTCTCGTTATTCAGCGACACGGAGATTCCGCGCGCACGCGCTGCCTTCACTGGAGACTCCGACGGACGCGCGCTGGAAATCACGGCGGCGATATCGTCGCGTGCGATCTTCATCTTCATGGCGCCCATCGCTACTTCGAAATGAGAATCATCCAACTTGCGCAAGACCGTTGCCCCGCGCCCGGTTGACTTCAACTTGACGCTGTCGCCTTCGGAAACCAGCTTGACCACCTGCGGCTGCGCATGCGGATCGCCTTCATCGGCACCGCTGGCATGCGCCACCACGGTGGAATCGAACTGCTCGCGAAATTCGCGGCGCAACTTGGCGACGCGCCTGTCGGCGTCTTTGGAAAGCTTCTGGGCGGCTGCCTTGTCCTGGATGGCATTCACCGCTTCGCGCGCGTGATATTCGAAATCGCGCAGCACGCTCTCCAGCTTCTTCTCCATTTCGCGGATCTTTGCCTGTTGGTCTTTTTTACCCTCGGCAGCGAGATGCGCCTTGTCGCGCTCCAATTCCTGTTCACGCGTGCTCAGTCGAAGCCGCTCGGCTTCAGCCTCGCGCAATCCGGCATGAAGTTTGTCGAGAAATTCTCCCACGTCGCGAGCCTGCGTGCCAAGCCGCGCGCGGGCCGCCTCGATAATTGCCGAATTCAGCCCGAGGCGCTGCGCGATGTTGATACCTGCCGACGCTCCCGGCACTCCCATCTCCAATTCGTAGGTAGGCTGCAGAGTGCTCTCGTTGAAGCCCACCGACGCGTTAATGACTCCCGAAGTGTTTGCACCATAAACTTTCAACGAGGTGTGGTGGGTGGAAATCACAGTCATGCAGCCGATGCGGCCAAAGTATCCGGCAATGGCCACGGCCAATGCCGCGCCCTCTTCGGGATCGGTGGCCGAACCCAGTTCATCGAGCAGCACGAGTGAGTTCGCGGTGGCGGTCCGCGAAATGAAATCAATGTTGGTGACGTGCGCGGAAAAGGTGGAAAGATTCTGCTCGATTGATTGATAGTCGCCGATATCGGCGAGCACCGCATCGAACACAGGCATCTCGGCTCGATCGGCAGGAACTGGAATTCCCGACTGCGCCATCAAGGCCAGCAGACCCATGGTTTTGAGCGTGATTGTCTTCCCGCCGGTGTTAGGGCCGGTGATGACCAACTGGCGGCAGTCGTTCTCTAGCTCGATACTGACGGGAACCACGGCCATACCTTTGTGCTTGAGATTCCGTTCCAGCAGCGGGTGGCGAGCGTTGTGCAGCAGCAGGCGAGCTGCGCTCGGGGACAGCCGAGAGCGGCTGTCCCCACATGGTTCTTGCTGGCTTGCTACTGGCGTGCTCAACGTCACGGCAACGCAGTTGTAATCGTCGGCGAAACGGGCTTTGGCCAACTGCAGTTCCAGTTCGCCGAGTACTTCGGCGGACGCCAGAATTGGCTCGGCCTGCTGGCCGATGTGGTGGGTCATCTCCAGCAGGATGCGATGAATCTCCGCCTGCTCTTCGTCGAACAAACGAACCAGTTCGTTGTTCTGCTCAATCGTTTCCAGCGGCTCCACGAAAACAGTCTGGCCACTCGAACTCGCGCCATGCACAACGCCTTGCACCCGGCGTTTCTGTTCAATTTTCACGGGGATAACAAAGCGCTCGCCGCGGATTGTTATCAATTCATCCTGCACTGCGCCGCCCTCGGCCAGCTTGCGCAAATATCCGCGCAGCGATTCCTGAATTCCGCGCCTCTGCTTTTCAATCTCGCGGCGAATCCGGGACAGTTCTGGTGAAGCGCGGTCTTCCAGTGTTCCATCGGGCTGAATTTTGTTGCGAAAAGAACGGAGGAATTCGCTGAAGTCAGGCACGCTTTCCGAAAGCGCCTTCGTGCACGGCCATTCCGTCTTCATATTGGCGGGAGGATGAAGCGCGATCTCGCGCCACTCCGCGGCACGATCCACAACGAGCAGAATGTCCCGAATCTCCGTGGTTTCAAGGACAGATCCGGCGATGCGTGCTCGCGCGACCAATTTTGTGATCTCGAGCAATCCGGAAAACTCGAAGCGGCCTCCGACGCGGCGGAACTCTCTTATTTCTTCGGTTAATTCCTGTTGCTGGCTAATCCAAGCAGAATCGGTCGAAGGCGCAAGAACTGTGATCTTCGCCTGACCCAACGGCGAAGGCGCATAGGCGCGCAGCAGTTCGCGCAGGGCGTCGAACTCCAGCACGCGCGCGGAGTTGTGAAGTAGCGGTTGAGACATCGAAATTAATGTTACAGGAATGGCAAGACGCTAAGGGGGAGTGGCAATTATAGCGAACGTTCGTGTGGAAGGAATTTTAAGACCGGGCCGCAGCGAGTGCTTGCATGCTACTGTGGCCAGCCATGGGCAGCCGCAATATAAATGTGGCCCCGCCCTCAGGTTTGTTGTGGCAGCTGATCTGTCCTTGATGATCCTGCACCACGCCATACACGGCGCTGAGGCCTAGGCCTGTGCCTTTGCCGATCGGCTTCGTGGTGTAGAAGGGATCGAACACGCGGTGCGGCTCTTTGATGCCTGGCCCGCTGTCGGAAAACTGCACCACCACTTCGCCATCCTGACGCTCGGCGCTGACGCAGAGCCTGCCCCCGCCGCTTTCCTCGAGGGCATCGATGGCGTTTTCGACGATTTGAACGAAGGCCTGAAACAACTGGTGGCCGTCGCCCCAAACTTTCGGCAGATTCGGTTCGATCGCAGTTTCGATGCGAATTTTCTGATCGTGCCGGTGCAACTCGCGCATTTGAACGCTGCGCTGCAAGAGCATGGACAAGTCTACCAGCGCCTTCTCTCCGGAACTTTGTTGCGCGAAGCTCAGAAGGTTCGAAATCAAATCGCGTGTGCGCTGGGAATAGTTCACGATCTTGCGTACGAGGGCGTCCTGCTCGTTGGTGAGCCGCTGATTGGACCACAGTTTCTCGGAGTATCCCATAATCTCCGTAAGGGGATGATCGATCTCATGCGCCGCGCCGGCAATCAACTGGCCCAAGGAAGCCAGTTTTTCTCTTTGGACTAAATGGGTTTGCAAGCGTTGCTCATTCTCGAAGCTACGCCGAGAGTCTGCGAGTAAATGGATCAAGGTTTGATCCTGAAGGTACTGACGCACAAATAAGAATGCTCCCAGAACGAGCATTGCTGCCAATACGGCGAACAGGCGAAACGTTCGAATCTGCGCCGGAGATTTATCCCAAGCGAAGGCCCATAGTCCCAGGAACGGCAACGAGAGAACTGCCAAGGTAGCCAAGCGCAGCGCCACTGCACCCCATTTATCATTTCCTTTGGGCGGAACGGCTGCCAGTTGCCACCGGCGCGCGGTTAGCGCGGTCGCGGCCATCCAGCACACGGTACCGATCAGGGGAACATCGTAGAGACTTCCGGTGTAATACTTTCCGCTGTGAAACGCGAGACTCAGCGCCTGCGAGTCCAGTGCGTACAAGGCACTGGCCCCCATTAAATTCAGGTAGACCATCCTCCATCCGGCAGTAGCGCCCCGCGCGGTAATTCCCAGTACCAATACGAACACACCGGTCTCAAGAAGATAGAGTGAAGCGAAATTTTTCTGATACAGTGCGGTGTTCATGGAAACATATTGCGAAGGGAACACGACGAACGCGTAGAGAAACACCCACCAAACCAGCAGCAGGAGAAACTCCAGCGTACCGCCGCGGAATCGCTGCTCTGCCTCGGCCCGATGCGGCCGCAACCCAACCGCCGCAATCATCGGAATCAAGTGCAGAAACAGAATTACATCCATGAGCCCTAAACTGGGCACTTCGGCCTGACGCAGAACCTCGTAGTAGGTCCATGCCGCGAGGTTGCAAGACCAGAGGATGCACCCCGATCCCATCAAGAGCCAAAAGCGCTGGTCGAAGCCTCGCTCCGACCATGCGTTTGCCAACATGACCAAGCCGACCGTCAGGATAAGTAGAAAATATCCCACATCAAAAATCGCCGTCAGCACCGGACCGCGTGGCAATGTCAGGGACGGCACTGCGAATGCGAGCGTAACTACGCCCGCAAGCGCAAACCAGCGATGTTGTCGGAACAGACTCATCCGCTTCCATTTTATGGATATGAATAGGGATTCCCAGATTGCTTTCGGAGCACAGAACGTTACTTTGGTCACACATCGCCCCATTTTTTGCTCGCTAAAACGCCGAAGAGCCTTCGCCATGAGCAAGTCCTGCTAAAATCAAAGGGTTGAAAGGCGCTCATTCTCGCCAGGTGATTTCCATGGCGTTTCCAGTTACCCGACTTCGCCGTTTACGCCGCACTGACCAGCTTCGTAATATGGTGCGCGAAACGCGGCTCACTCCCGACGCCTTTGTCTATCCCATGTTTGTCTGCCCTGGCGAAGGTGTGCGCAAGGAAGTTCGTTCCATGCCGGGCGTATTCAACTTGTCCGTGGACGAGGCGGTCAAAGAGGCGCAGGAGGTTCATTCGCTCGGCGTGCCCGCCGTGATGCTATTCGGGCTTCCCGAAAAGAAAGATGACGTTGCGACCGGGGCGTGGGCGGATGACGGAATTGTGCAACAGGCCGCGCGCGCCATGAAGCGGGACGTTCCCGACCTGATTCTGATGGGCGACGTATGCCTCTGCGAATATATGTCTCATGGGCATTGCGGGATCGTAAGCACGTCCGGGCCGAAGTCGCTGGGCGCGGCCGCCCGAGATGCTGTCAGTATGAAGCGCGGAGTAGCAGTGAAGGCGGCGAGGAACCGGGAGGAAAAGTTAAAGGTCATCGACGAGCTGGCAGCAATCGTGGCCAGCGCGGTTGAATCCAAATTCGAAATCGACAACGATGCCACTCTGGACCTGCTGGCACGCACTTCCGTTTCGCTCACCCGCGCGGGAATTGACATCATCGCTCCTTCGGACATGATGGATGGCCGCGTTGCCGCCATTCGCGGCGCTCTCGACGAAGCCAGCTTCATCAACACTCCCATTCTTTCTTATGCTGCCAAGTTTGCCTCCGGGTTCTACGGGCCGTTTCGGGAAGCGGCCGACTCCGCGCCTCAGTTCGGAGACCGCCGCTCCTATCAGATGGATGGCGCCAATTTGCGGGAGGCCATGCGCGAAATTGAGCTCGACGTCGAAGAAGGCGCCGACATGATCATGGTGAAGCCCGCCATGCCATATCTCGACGTGATCGCGGCAGCCCGTGACCGCTTTGACTTGCCACTGGCCGCTTACCAGGTGTCAGGGGAGTATGCACTGATCGAAGCCGCAGCCCGAAACGGCTGGATCGACCGCGACCGCGTAATGATGGAATCTTTGTTAAGCATTCGGCGCGCTGGGGCCAGCATCATCCTCACCTACCACGCTAAAGACGCCGCAAGATTGCTGGCATAAAAAGGGCGACTGGCGCGACTTCCACCGCGACTTCCACGGGACAGGATACGAATCCTGATTGCTTCTCAGGTAAATGCTGTAGGTACGGCACTGCCTCAACCCTAGGCGGCAACTCGTAAAGATGCGCCGGCCATCCAATTCTCGCTGATTTGAGGTTTCGTTCTCTGAGGGCCCTCGCCACAATGAGATCCACTACGTCTAAGGTTTATGGTCCCTGTCTTGTGTTTTCAGTAGTCGTAATTCTGGCCGGATGCGGTTCGAATTCTTCTAACTCGGCACCAAGTACCCGCGCGTCGACTCCCGTTGGCATCTCGCTGAATCAAACCACCGCGAATATAGATGTCGGCACGACTACACAATTCACCGCTACCGTTACCGGCGCAACCAATACGGCCGTCACGTGGTCAGTGGATAGCGTCAGTGGCGGAAACGATACCGCAGGAACCGTAAGCGCGGCGGGATTGTACACCGCCCCATCCGTGGCAGGAATGCACACTGTTGCCGCAACCAGCGTAGCCAACACGTCAGCGAGCGCCAAGGCCACAGTGACGGTCGTGGGACCTATGTCTGTCACTCCAGGTTCGGCCGTCATCAGTGCCGGCCTGACGCAACAATTCAGCGCAACGGTTCCGGGGTCATCCAACGCGTCCGCGAACTGGTCGGTGGACCAGATCGCAGGCGGTAACTCTACAGTTGGCACCATCAGTACCACCGGACTTTACACCGCGCCCTCAACGGTGGGAAATCACACCATCACGGCAACGACCGCCAGCAGCCCTTCAACCAGCGCCAGCGCCGCGATTGCAATTTTCACTATTTCTATTTCCCCGTCGGCGGCGGAGGTTGCTTTATCCCCAGCCACCGAGCAGTTCACCGCAACGGTTCAGGGTGTGACGAGTCCAGTATTAACTTGGTCTGTGGATCAAATTTCTGACGGAAACGCGACGGTTGGCACAATCAGTGCCGCCGGCCTGTACGCCGCACCGTTCCAGCCAGGATCCCATACCATCACAGCGGGCATCGCCGGTGCTACTGGCAGCGCTGACGCGGCGGTCACCGTGGTTAGCTTTACAGTCTCACCGACGGCCACCACGGTCGATCCATCAACCTCGCAGCAATTCACCGCGACCCTTCAGGGATCAACCAGTTCCTCCGTTGCGTGGTCTGTGGATGGCGTTGCCGGAGGTAACGCCGGTGCCGGGACCATCAGCTCAAGCGGGCTATATACGGCTCCAGCGACGGCGGGTTCGCATACGATAACGGCAACTACCACGGTTTCTACCTCAGTCAGCGCTAATGCCACACTAACGGTTATCAATGACAGCCCCGGAGCGGTGCTCACTTATCACAACGACGATGCGCGTGACGGCGCGTTCACTCAAGAGACCACTCTGACACCTGCTAACGTCAATCAGACGCAGTTCGGCAAGCTGTTTTCTTATCCGGTGGATGGTCAAATCTACGGTCAGCCGTTGTATCTTCCACAGGTCCGCATTGGAGGCGTGGTGCATGATGTGGTTTTTGTAGCCACACAGAACAACACTGTCTACGCCCTCGACGCAAGTGTTTCGCAAACCTTATGGACGCGCAACCTCGGGCCTTCCGTGACCAAGAACGATTACTCAGGCGTCAATCCCGTGGTAGGCATCCTGGCGACTCCAGTGATTGATGCAACCACCAATACGATATATGTGTTCGCCGAGATTTCGGGCGGTCCATTTTATTTATATGCGCTGGATGTCGCTACCGGCGCCGAAAAATTCGGGGGCCCGGTTGCGGTCACTGCCACGGTTCCCGGCACCGGTTTGGATAGTTCCGGCGGAAACATCAGTCTCGAATCCGACTGCTATCAACGTATGGGCCTGGCGCTTAATCCAGTCACCAACGCAATCTACATCGCCTTTGGAAGTTG
Source organism: uncultured Acidobacteriota bacterium (assembly GCA_963720155.1). Taxonomy (GTDB): domain Bacteria; phylum Acidobacteriota; class Terriglobia; order Terriglobales; family Acidobacteriaceae; genus Sulfotelmatobacter. The sequence goes on along the minus strand of CAVREP010000007.1, from coordinate 309,135 downwards.
TAACCACGGCTGGGTGCTGGCTTACGACAAGACAACGTTGAAGCAAACGGCAATTTTCAATGACACGGCAGACGGCGGTGGCGGGGGATTGTGGGCCAGCGGCGGCGCTCCGGCGATTGATGACTCAACCGGCGATCTGTATTTGATGAGTGGCACCGATTCCGGGGACCAGCAATGGATAACGGGATCAACCCAGGTTGGTTATAACGATTCGTTCCTGCGTTTGAGCGCAACCGATTTGTCGGTACTCGATTACTTTTCGCCGGATAACAACTACAATCTCGCCGTGTCTGATGCCGATTTGGGCAGCGGGTCAAACGTTCTGATGCCCGACAACGCCTCAAGCACTCCTCACGAAACCATTGGGGGTGGGAAGGACGGCAACATTTTCGTTGTTAACCGCGATAGCATGGGCGGTTTTAATGATGGAACGAACAATGTGATCCAGACCGTGCAAACCGGCAGCGGCGCGCATCCCGACAACAACATTTTTTCGACCCCGGTTTATTGGAACGGCACCATCTACTACCACTGCAACGGCGACATGTTGCGGGCCTACAGCTGGAACGCCAATACGGGGTTGCTATCGACTACGCCCACGTCCGTGGGCGCCACGGCGTACGGTAAGCACGGCGCAACCGCATCGCTATCATCCAACGGCGCTGCCAGCGGCATCATCTGGGACATCGACAACTCGGCGTATAACGGGACCACTCCCGCATCCAGCGGGACGTCGGTACTCCACGCCTACGATGCCACTAACGTCGCAACTGAACTTTACAACAGCTCGCAGGCTGGCACTCGCGATACTGCAGGACTGGCTTTGAAGTTCACCGTGCCCACCATCGCGGGGGGAAGAGTTTTTGTTCCTACCGCCAGCGAGCTCGATATCTATGGGTTGCTTCCTTAAGAGATGAGGGCAGCGTTCGCGGAAAGCTCCTGAGCAGCTGCGCTAGACGCAGAACAAAGGGGAATCTTCGGAGATGCAACCGAAGATTCCCCAGTATTATTTGGTAGGTGATTAACTTGCGCGCTGCATTGGCTTGTCAGTTTTGGAAAAGTCTGCGTGCGCCTCGCCGGTGGAGGAGATATCTTGCGCGCCCGTACGCTCAAGAATTTCCTTCGCGCGTTTCGTCCACTCTGAGTTGTCGGAGTGCACCGAAAGCAGGATGCCGCCGCTCTTCACGCGTCCTTCATAGCGCTTGGCTTCGTACTCCGGGATACCCATGCCGACCAGAGCTCCGGTGAGGCCGCCTACTGCGCCGCCTACTCCGACTCCAGCCAAGGCCGCTACGATTGGACCAGCCGCGATGAACGGCCCGAGTCCGGGGATCGCCAGCGCACCGATTCCCGCCAGCCAGCCCAAACCACCGCCGATCACTGCTCCAGTACCGGCGCCGGCAGCCGCGCCTTCGGGGGCCTTGGTACCTTTTTCGTGAGCGAAGTCTTTGGTGCCCACATTTTCAGGAAACAGCACGGAAATATCCGTGTTGCGAAAGCCGGCTGCCTTGAGAGCATCGACGGCATTTTCTACACTTGCGTAATTCGGATAAATTCCAAACACTGCTGTATTTTTTCCCGCCATAGTAAAAACCTCCTTGAGATAACGTCCTGTCTTTAGTTGCTTTGAGTTTCACTTCCTACTGCTTGGGCTTGACGTCCATTTCGTTCGTGACCTTGTCTGGACCTGCCACTTCGGTCGCTTTCGCCTCGATCGCCTTCTTTTCTTCGTCCGAACGCACCGGCCCCTTGAGTGTGACCATTCCGTTCTGAGTGATGATCTTCACATTGTGGCCGTAGGTAGAAATTGTCTTGTCTTTTTCGATGGACTGGCGAATCTGCTTGGTGATCTCGCGATCCGAGGTATTCATCTTCTGCTGGTCGGCAGTAGGTTCACTGGAGTTTCGGTCACGCTGGTTTATCTTGGTGTTGTCGGGTTGAGGCGCGTTCGACTGTGTGTCTTGGGCGCCAGCCAGGGCCCAGCCGCTGAGCAGGGCTGCAAAAAGTGCTGTCCGATAACAAATCTTCAAAACAGGTTTCATTGGTATTCCTCTTTGCGCAGTTATTCCGCAAACCACATTTGTTGGTGTATCTCTTGCGGACGAGATTCAAGTGGCGCCGGCGAAAGCGACCTGCCTATCGCCAGATCTTGAGTGTCCTTAGAAAAACTACCTTAGAGAGAAAGCTAGACTCCCCCGGTACCGGTAGCTGATCGCCGCGTTTCGGAGGAGAAACGATCCCGGACCCGCTCGCCGATGTCCTGAACCTTTTCCCCAATTTGGCTACGGATTTCCTCACCGCTGGCAGGGGCAAACAACATTGCCACCCCGAGTCCTACGCCCACGCCTGCGGCAAAAGTAAGAACGTTGCGCAGAGTGTGATCTTCGCCGGCATAGATATCCTGAGCTCGATCGCGGAGGTCTGAGACACGATCGCCGGCGCGGTCAACGCCCTCGGCGACGCGATCTCGCATATCTTCGGCGACGTTCTCCGTCTGTTCCAGCAGATACACAACGGTCTTAAGAACTGACTTCAACAATTTATTCATCGGAATCCGCCTCTCATGATCATGAATATTAACGTCTGAGGATTAGTTGCCGAAATCAGCAGGGATGGCTTAAAGGCAAGCGTATTTATTTTGTGACGGATAGCTCAGGGATCGACTGTATCGGGGGACGGCCATGGGCGCGCCTTGTCGAGCATCCGAAGCAGCTCGCCGGGACCTTGCTCTCTGGCAGGGATGCTTCGACTCTGCAACACTTCGTTTCGCAAAGTACTGCTCCGCTCAGCATGACAAAGTGTTGAAGTCTTGCGCAGAGCGGCCTAAGCCCCGCCCGCACCCTGGCCTTGGAACTTCACTTCGACCAACTTGCGATCCTCATCAGAAACCTTGAACATGGATCGTGGCTTTAGATTCATGAAACTTGCCACAAATACTTCGGGGATCTGGCCAATTCGGGTGTTGTAGGTATTGACGTCATCGTTGAAGAACTCGCGGCGGTCTGCGATGCGGTCTTCCAGTTCGCTGATGCGGGTTTGCAGCTTGAGAAAGTTTTCGTTGGCTTTGAGTTGCGGATAATTTTCCGCGACCGCGAACAGCCCGCGCAGCGCGCCCGTCATCATTGAGTCGGCCTGCGCTTTCTGTCCGATGCTAGCGGCGTTCATTGATGCAGCCCGCGCCCGGGTCACCGCCAGCAGCGTCTGCTGCTCGTGCTGCATGTATCCCTTTACGGTCTCTACGAGGTTGGGGATTTCATCGTGCCGCTGTTTGAGCAGGACGTCGATGTTGGCCCATGCGCGGTCGTTGTCATTGCGCAGCCGTATCAGCTCATTATAAAGGATGACAACATAGACGAGCACTCCGACCACGAACAGGAAGAACGCCGCCGCTTCAATCACGCTTCCGCCCATCTTAACCTTGACCTCGTTGCCTGGAGCTGGATTGCAGGATGATTCAAGTGAAACAGCAGAGGGGACAGGCGCGCAAGTAACTGACGGGGCAGCGCCCAAGGTCACGCGTTTGAAGGGCGACAGGAGGTCAGCCGTGACAAGCAAAAAGGCTGAGTCCGCAGGCTCAGCCCTGAAGAATATTAAGCATCGATTCGCAGCATGGTTAGGGCTTGTGGGGAGTCAGATCGCATGCGTGGCGCACCTCGTCCAGGTTCAAGCCTCCGGGCGAGAATTCCGCAATCTGCGGACCCGTCCTCGTTTTGAATTCCAGATTGAATATCTGCGCGCCGATCAAGCCGCGCACCGTGCCTTTGTCCATGGCGAGAAAATGTCCGCGGACCCAGTTCCAACCTTTGTGGTCGTGACTTCCGTCGATGCGCACCATGACCTCCATTTTTGGCTGTCCCCAGAAGCCGGGATAATCCGGACGCCCCAGCCTGGCGCCGGGATTGAAGTCGGCGTACTCGAACTTGCCATTGGTGCAGACTATTTCGATTCGCGGTTTGGAGTCGGGGTCTTCCCGCAGATAATTGTTCGACATCAGTTCAAACCGGGCCTTCTTCGCGCCGGTCATCTTATCCTCCGAGCGGAACTCCATCCATTTGCCGCCGGCGCTGACGCCATCTTGTTCGTCCTGATAAGGACTCATGGCACCCTGCTGGGCACCGGCCGACACCACCGCCGCAGCAATTACGACTAAGGTCGCGAACCCGGCAACCAGGGCGCGACCCTTATTCTGAAGCACGCGCATTTCTTTCAAGGTCTCCTCCCGCAAAAGAACATCTTTACCTAGTTGAACACTGGGAATCCTAAAAAGTTGTACGGCAGATATTTCTTTACGTTTGCCGCTTTATTGCGTATTGAGCTTGAGGTCGATGTAGACTTGCGAGCGATCGTCGAACTGGCTGACGGACTTGGAGTCGCTCTTGTGTCCGTTGTACTGAGCGTAGACTTCGTAATCCATCGTGGAAAGGCCGGGGAAACGATAGGTGCCATCCTGGCCGACGATGTAAGTCTTGACCGCGTGGGTACGCGTGTTGGTCAGATAAACGATGGCATTGACCACAGGATTATCCTGCTGGTCGAGCACTTTGCCGTAGAGGAGGCGACCTTGCTGCTTGTCCTTCTTGTCGGGAGCCGCGTGGGCAGCCACGGACATCAGGAGCAGCAAAGCGGCGGCAACGAGAGAGGCATTCTTGAGGGCACGTCTAGGAGTCATGCGAATCTTAATTCCTACTCGTGTATTTTTTTGTTAGCCCGGTTCGCTTATGTTTTCAGTTGGTTCATTGGATTCCTCTAGCGCGTCAGATGCAAGCCAATATCCACGCGCTCGTCATACTCTACGTGTATAGACACGGGTTGCGCTAGATGCCAGGCGTGTCCATCCGAAGTTTTCACCCCCTTGAGGTCGGCTTCGACCACATAGTCACCTTCGCCGGCGGGAACGCGCTGGGCGAATTCGCCAGCGTGGTCAGAATATACTTCCCAGCGTAGCTTTCTATCGGGCACGCGTCGGATCTTGACCTTCACTCCATAGACGGGGTGATCATCCGGTCCCCAGACCGTGCCAAAGATGAGGGCATAGGGATCGGTGGGTTTCAGCTTCTTGGTCGCGGGAGAGGCAAGGCCTAACGGCAACAAGTTTGGGCCTGGCGAGGAGAAGACAAAAAGAACCAGCAGGAAGAAAGCGGAGCGAGATACGGGCGAACCATTGCGGCCGACGTTAGGCGTCGTCACCGTCTTCGGTCTCCACTTCCTCTTCCTCTTCCACATAGCCTTCCTCGACCGCCTTGAGCTCCAGCGGGCTGGTGGTGACTACCTCGAAGTCCATGCCACACTCGGGACAAGAGACGATTTCGCCCTCATCGACTTCTTCTTCCTCCACATCCAGATCGGTTTCGCACTCGGGACAAAGAACCATGATTCTTCCACTCCATTCAACACCATTGTTAGATACCACTGCTAATATTTAGATTCTCCGCCGCCAGAGGTCAAGGGGGCGGACACCGGAGAGGCCGAGATTTTTTATCGGCGGTAACGGCAGTAGCCCTTGACAATTCTCACGCGGGAGCCTACATGATTTCTTCTCTCCAGAACCGAGGGGGGCTATTTCTGGTGTTGCTGGTACTGACGACCAGCCCAGGGTCGGCAGCAGGAAAGAATCCAGAACCCACGAGATCGGAGCCGATGCCCGCTGATAGCCACATTTCGGCTGCGCTGCAGCAGGTTTCAGTCGAGTACATTCGGACAAATATTGAGAAGCTGGTGAGTTTCGGAACGCGGTCGACGATCTCGGCGCAGGATCCGACGGCAGTCGAGGCTGGACACGGGATTGGCGCAGCGCGAGACTGGATCAAGTCAGAGTTTGAGCGGTACTCAAAGGATTGTGGCGGCTGCCTGGAGGTGAAAGTTGACAGCTTCTCCGAGCCCGCCGGCGAGCGCATTCCCCAACCCACCGTCATCACCAACGTTTATGCGGTTCTGAAAGGGGCCGACGCGGAGAACGCGAAGCGGATCGTGCTGGTGACCGGGCACTACGATTCGCGCAACAGCGACATTCTCGACACGAAGAGAGACGCTCCAGGGGCGAATGACGACGCGAGCGGAGCAGCCGTGAGCCTGGAATGCGCGCGGGTCTTGAGCAAGATGAAGTTTCCGGCGACGATTATTTTTCTGACGGTTGCGGGCGAGGAGCAGGGACTGAACGGCAGCCATCACTTCGCCCAGATGGCCAAAGAAAAGATGGCTAAAGAACGCTGGAACTTGGAGGCGGTGCTTAACAACGACATCGTGGGCGGCGACAAGAGCACGGAGCAGGATCACTCTGTGGTGCGCGTGTTTTCCGAGGGCTTGCCGGCGGCGGCTACAGAGCAGGAGATCAAGCGGATTCGCGGGTTAGGCGGCGAGAACGACTCTGTGTCACGGCAGCTGGCGCGTTATGTCGCCGACGTGGGACACAGCTATGATGTGAGCCTGAAGCCGATGTTGGTGTTCCGGCTGGACCGCTATCTTCGAGGCGGCGACCACTATTCCTTCAACCAGCAGGGATTCGCGGCTGTGCGCTTCACTGAATTTCACGAGGATTTTCATCACCAGCATCAGAATGTGCGCACGGAAAACGGCATCGAATACGGCGACCTGCCAAAGTTTGTGGATTTCGACTACGTGGCGCACGTGACGAGGTTGAATGCGGCGACGCTGGCATCGCTGGCATCGGCGCCTGCGCCTCCGGCCAATGTACACGTGCTAACGAAAGATCTGGAGAATGATTCGACCCTTACCTGGGAAGCGTCCTCGGGCGGGCGAGCGGCAGAATACGAGGTGCTGTGGCGCGCCACCACCAGCCCAGAATGGGAACACGTGGAAAAGGTTGGCAATGTTACTCGTGCCACGATGAAACTCTCAAAGGATAATGTCATCTTTGCAGTGAGGGCTGTCGATGCTCAGGGACATAGGAGTTTGGCAGTCGTGCCGACACCGGAAAGGTAGGAAGCTAAGTAACCTGATAAGATGACAGGAAGAATGCAGCCTCATCCGGAGTTGTGTTTCTCTCCGTCGCCAGCCACTCACTAACTTCTATGCCTCGCGGACGGTCCATGACGTTGAGCTTTCCGCCGTTCACGCGGTGGGTGAAACGGCTCATCATTATTTGTGCGGCCGTTTATTTCTTGCAGGTGGTATTGGGTGCGGTGGCGCATCAGCTAGCGCGGGACGTGGAGGTCTATTTTGGCTTGGTTCCGTTCTTTGTGCTGCATTACGGATTTGTGTGGCAGCTCGTCACATACTCCTTCCTGCACGCCAGCGTAGGCCATTTGCTGTTGAACATGCTGACGCTGTGGATGTTTGGCTCGCAGGAGGAGCAGGACTGGGGATCGCGCAAGTTTCTGGAATTTTATTTCTTCTGCGTCATCGGGGCGGCACTGGTGACTCTGGGAGTCTCTTACACAGGATTGCCGGGCGCCTCACCGGTCGTTCCTACCATCGGAGCTTCGGGCGGAATCTACGGGTTGCTGATCGCATTCGGAATGCTGTATGGCGACCGGGAAGTTTTTCTCTTCCCGTTCCCGTTCTCCATTAAAGCGAAGTACCTGGTGGGGATCATAATCTTCGTGGTAGTGATCGCAACTTTCCAGCCTTCGCAGGGCGGGGTAGCGAACTTCGCGCACCTGGGCGGACTGCTTTTCGGATTTCTCTACATTAAGTTCGTTCCGAACCGGGGACTGATGTTTGGCGCGACGGAACGGTACTTCAGCGTCCGCAATAACTATTATCGGTGGAAGCGGCGGCAGGCGGCGAAAAAATTTGAAGTCTACATGCGGAAGCATGACCGCGACGTCCATTTCGACGAACACGGCAATTACATCCCCCCAGATGACGATCCGCGCAAGGGGAACGGCGGGTCGAAGTCGGGGTGGGTGAATTAAAGAGCTTGCCACGGATCTACACGGATTTCCTAGGATTCTTATATCCTGAAAAACTCTTGAAACTCCTTCAAGACATCCGCCGATAAATCATTCCGCTTCGCTTTTCCTTTGAATCCAAGATCGTGACCCACGCCTTCGACGGGCAGAAGCTTCGTCTTCGCGGGAATTAGTTTTAAGGCATGCTCGATTTCCGCGATTGAGCCGAAGGGGTCGCGCGTGCCTTGAACAAATAAGGCGGGAGTGCGCAAATTGAAAAAATGCTGGGTGCGGAGCTGGTCAGGCTTGCGGGGAGGATGGAGCGGATAGGAAAGAAGGAGAAGTCCCGCGGACAACTCAGGTGCGGTCTCCGGTTGTTCGGCACAGAGCATACTCGATTGACGTCCGCCGTAGGAGTGTCCACCGAGAAACATGCGCCCACTGGCGAGATGCTTGAGTGCAGCAAGCGCATTCTTCAGCCCGGCTCGATCACGTTTGGCATCGCCTGGACCGGGCGGTCCATAGGGGCGATCCTGACGGAAGGGAAGATCGCAGCGGAGCACGCCATAGCCTGCGCTGGCAAAAGTTTCCGCCAAAGCAATCAGCGGAGGAGCCTGACAGTTCGATCCGGCCCCGTGACTGAGGACGAGGCCGTTGCCGTTAGGATTGGCGGGGCGGTGCAGCAGTCCGCGCACGAACGGGTCGGAGGAGACATCGGTGAAAACTTGCAGGCTGGATTCGGCGGACATAGATGTGTCGTAATGGGAAATTGTTCAGTTCTTCAGTTCTTTTTCGCGGCCACAGCACCTCAGGGGCTGAAGCCCGGGTCGCTGGTAGTTGTCAATCGCAGCGCTGGAAGCGCTGCGCCACCCAAAATCATTATTTTCTGTCAGCCATGAATAACGATGGCGATCCTACACGCCGACCTCTTCGAGCTTCTCATAGACTTTCAGGATTTGAATTTCGTTTCCCAGACGGGCCCAGCAACGAAGCAACTCTGGATCCTCATGGGCGGTGCGGCGCGCCTGCTCGGAGTTCCAGTAACGGAGCAGCACGTAAGACTTGCCGCTGTGGTAAAGAAGATCCCGGCCATATCCCTTTTTTGAAATGACCGCGGTAATTTCACGAATCGTAAGCAGCGAAGCGGATTCCAGGCCGGGCAAAGGCTCCCAAATGGCTACCGATAGATATTCCTGCGACATACTCCGCGATTATATCTTCTGACGTGCGGCGCTGCGTTTGCGAGTGGTGGGGAGGACGACACTAGCCTCTTCTCTGGTGACCGTGTGCAGACGCATGAAGTTGGTAGAACCGGAAGCCTGGCGAGTGCCGGCGACCACTCCCAGCACCTCGCCGGACTTGAGCAGGCCGCGGGTCAACAATTCATGTTCGGCCACATCGACCATGCTGTCAGTGGAAAGTCCTTGCGAGCATTTCATGGGATGGACGCCCCAATACATGTGGGTACGCTGAGCCACGGTGGAGCTTGGAGTAAAAGCGAAGATGGCAGCTTGCGGACGGTACTTAGAAATCATGCGGGCGGTGTTTCCGGTCTCGGTGAAAACGGCGATTGCACCCATGGGCAAATCTTCGGCCGCGTGGGCAATCGATTCGCAAATGGTTTCGGCGACGGATAGGCCGTCCCGGTCGCGGCGACGGCGCGGCGGAGTTAGTTCCTCCATGTTGCTTTCGGCCTCGAGTACTATGCGCGACATCATGGCTACGGCTTCGCGGGGATAGCTGCCGCTGGCAGTTTCCGCAGAAAGCATGACCGCATCCGTACCGTCGAAGATGGCGTTGGCCACATCGCTGGCCTCGGCGCGCGTGGGACGCGGGTTTTCAATCATCGACTCCAGCATTTGCGTAGCCGTGATCACCGGCTTACGCCATTGCGCGGCACGGCGGATGACATGCTTCTGAATGACGGGGACTTTTTCGGGAGCCATTTCGACGCCGAGATCGCCGCGCGCGACCATTACGCCATCAGAGGCCTCCAGAATTTCTTCGATGTTATCGATGGCTTGTGGCTTCTCCAATTTGGAGATTAGAGGCGTATCACAGCCCAGGGCGCCTACGATTTGCCGGACCATATTCACGTCGGCCGCGGTGCGCACGAAAGAGAGGGCTACCGCATCCACACCCTGCTTCAGGCCAAACTCCAGGTCTTTGCGATCTTTCTCGGTCAGCGCGGGAATCGATAAAGCGGTACCGGGCAAGTTGATGCCCTGATGCTCGCCCAGGGTTCCGCCATTCAAAACGTCACAGACTACATCTTTGCCGCGGATGGTGCACACGCGCAATTCGATGAGTCCGTCGCGCAGTAGGATACGCGCGCCAACGCTGACTTCGCGGGCCAGATCCTGAAACGTGGTGGGAATGCGGGTGGCAGTTCCGGCGATGTTGCGCGGAGTGATCACAACAGTTGCGCCACTTTTCAGCAGAACGGGTTCGTGGCGTACCATGCGTCCAGTGCGGATCTTGGGGCCTTGCAGATCCTGCAGAATACAAACTGTGCGATTTTCCTTTTCGGCAGCGCGGCGCAGGCGTTCGATGTTGTGGGCGTGATCCTCGTGAGTGCCGTGGGAAAAGTTCAGGCGTGCCACGTCCATGCCCAGACCAAGAAGATCGCGCATTGCGGCTTCGGAGTGGCAGGCCGGGCCGATGGTGCAGATGATCTTGGCGCGGCGGCCCGAGGACTTTGTGCTCGTGCCAACTGATGGCACAGTGGACGACGGGGAATCTTCAAAGGGTCGAGAGTTTTTGGTTTCGCGTTCCGGCTTGCGTAGTTTCATTGACCAGTCAAGGGAGTTCTATCGAGAAAGACTATTCTAATTGTTCGCCGTCTCTCAATTTGTGAGATCACAGCAAACAATTCAATGGCATTCAATTGAAATGTCTATCGAAAACTAAAAGGTCGGCAGATTCTGCATTTTCTGCAGTGCCCTTTTTGTTTTCTGGGATCTTTACACTTTAGCGTGATTGATCGCGATGAGTTCTTTTCCCAGCATGGCGCGCGGGAACAGCATGGCGTTGAATTCCGCGCCTACCAGGACGACAAGAGAGACCATGTACATCCAGACCAACAGGGCAATGGCCGCACCGAGCGATCCGTAAATAATGCTGTAGTCCGCATAGTGTTTGAGGTAAAAGCCAAACAGCAATGTAGCCGAGAACCACAGGCCGGTAGCCAGCGTCGCGCCCGGGATTACGCTGTGCCAAGGCTGGGTGCGCGGGACCGCATTGTGGTAGATGAGCGCGATTACGGCAATACTGGTGAGCGTGGCAATGATCCAGCGTATGACCGCCCACATCAGCAGGATGTAGGGGCTGAATTCACGAGCGGTGTAGTAAAGGATATCGGTTTCGATTTTGCTGCCGAAGGCCACCAGCAACGTAGCAAAGGTCATGGGAAGAAGGGCAAAGATGACGAGCAGAAATGCGATCAGCCGCTCCTTCACCAATCCCCAGACTTTTGGAAGCTCGTAACAACGGCGGAAGCCCTCCATCCAGGAAATCATTACGCCGGAGGCAGTCCAAAGCGTTATCAAGGAAGCCGTGATCAGCAGGCCCACCGGGCGTTGCGCCGCTCCCCGCAGAAAGTTCATGGCCGTGGTGGTTCCGGCTGGAAGTATGCGGGACAACGCATACGTGATCTCCCGCATGTAAGGCGCGCCCTTGCGCCAGGTAGCCAACACAGAGCCGACGACCAGCAAGGCAGGGAAAAACGTCAGGATGGAAGAATAGGCGGAAGCTTTGGCGATAGAGAAGGCGTCGTGCTGGAAGGCACGCCAGAAGGCCAGCCGCAGAAGACGCAAAAAACGGAGCATGGCTGGCCCTAGCTTATGGCGCCAAGGCGCGGCTTGCAACGACAGAAGAGGGGAAGGTTCCTCGGTCGGCAATCGCTTGGCGTTTGCGTGCATTTGTAATTAGTAAGTCGTGGCCCGTAAAAAGGATGCGAAGTAAGCGTGATAATTCGAACCGCTTTACCAATCCTGACGCAACCTCACGGGGGGTCCTGCTCGCAGGCCTCTCGGACTGCAGTCAACCGCTCTGTGAGAACGCCTTTCCCGGCTACGCTCAGGATGACAGATAAAAACATATAACAGCAAAAATTGTGCTGAGCAAAAAGGTTCGGGGGCGAACTGGATTCGCCCCCGATATTACCTTTATTTTGGCTTATTCCGCAGCCAATTCTTCGGTTTCGCCCTCGTGGCGCATCATTTCGAGAGCGCGCTCGGCTTCTTCGTACGCAGCCGAAACTTCCGCCTGTACCTTGGCCGCCGCCTCTTCCATCTCTGGCGAGAGGCGAACATTGCGGTAGTACTCCATGCCGGTTCCGGCAGGGATGAGGCGGCCGACGATGACGTTCTCCTTGAGCCCGCGCAGGTGATCGACCGCTCCCTGGATGGAAGCTTCGGTGAGCACTCGCGTGGTCTCCTGGAAGGACGCCGCCGAAATGAACGAGTCAGTCGAAAGCGAAGCTTTCGTGATGCCGAGGAGGAGCGGGCGTCCGGTAGCCGGCTTGCCGCCTTCCTTGATCACGCGCTCGTTCTCTTCGCGGAAGCGGAACTTATCCAGTTGCTGCTCCAGCAGGAACGTGGTGTCGCCCACGTCCTCGACCTTTACCCAGCGCATCATCTGGCGGACAATCACTTCAATGTGCTTGTCGCTGATGTTGACGCCCTGCAACCGGTAGACTTCCTGGATTTCGTTCACCAGGTAAGACTGCAGCTCTTTTTCGCCAAGCACGGCCAGAATGTCGTGTGGGTTGAGCGGGCCGTCCATTAGCGGTTCGCCCGCCTTTACGCGCTCGCCTTCCTGCACGTTGATGTGAACGCCGCGCGGCACAGAGTATTCCTTTTCCGTCCCGTTATCGGCCTGCACATACAGTTTGCGCTGGCCTTTCGAAACTTCGCCGAACTTGACCGTACCATCGATTTCGCTGATGACCGCGGTTTCGTGCGGCTTGCGCGCTTCGAACAGCTCGACCACGCGCGGCAGACCACCAGTGATGTCTTTCGTCTTCGTGGTTTCGCGCGGGATCTTGGCCAGCACGTCTCCCGGGAAAACCGTATCGCCGTCCTGCACCATGAGGTGAGCGCGGGAAGGCATGAGGTAACGTTTACTGGTCTTGCCCTTCACCACGACCGCCGGCTGGCGCTTCTCATCGGGAGAATCGCCGACCACGTGCCGCGACAAGCCGGTGACCTCGTCCACTTCTTCGTGAAGAGTCACTCCTTCTTGCAGGTCTTTGAACTGCGCGGTGCCGCCGATTTCGGTAAGGATGGCGAAAGTGTAAGGATCCCACTCGACCATGACCTTGCCCTGCTGCACTGGGTCGCCGTCATTGACTTTGAGTTTGGCGCCGTAGATCACGGAGTAGCGCTCGCGCTCGCGGTTTTTGTCGTCGACCACGGCGATCGAGCCCTGGCGGTTCATCACCACCAAGTCGCCGGACTTCGACTTCACCGTTTGCAGACCGATGAAGCGCACCGTGCCGTTGTTCTTGGCATCGAGGCGCGACTGCTCGGAGACTCGCGACGCCGTACCACCGATGTGGAAGGTACGCATGGTGAGCTGCGTTCCGGGCTCGCCGATTGACTGAGCGGCGATAACGCCGGTGGCTTCTCCGAGTTCGACCAAACGTCCTGAAGCCAGGTTGCGGCCGTAGCACATGACGCAAACACCGCGCTTCGATTCGCAAGTAAGCACCGAACGAATCTTCACGCGCTCGATTCCGGCTGCCTGAATCGATCCGGCGAGTTCTTCGGTGATCTCGTTGTTGATGTCGACGATCACGTTGCCGTCATAGTCTTTGATCTTCTCGAGCGATACGCGGCCCACGATGCGGTCGCGCAACGGCTCGATAATTTCGCCGGCTTCGACGATGCCCTGGACGTAGATGCCATCCACGGTGCCGCAATCGTACTCGCTGATGATGACGTCTTGCGCCACATCGACGAGGCGGCGAGTCAGGTAACCGGAATCGGCCGTCTTAAGCGCCGTATCGGCAAGACCCTTGCGGGCGCCGTGGGTTGATACGAAGTATTCGAGAACCGTCAAACCCTCGCGGAAGTTCGCCGTGATGGGAGACTCGATGATTTCGCCGGAAGGCTTGGCCATCAGTCCACGCATTCCGGAGAGCTGGCGGATCTGCTGTTTCGATCCGCGAGCGCCGGAGTCGGCCATGACGTAAATCGGATTGATGAAGCCTTCCTTATCGCGACGCTGCATCTGTCCGAACATCTCGTCGGCAACTTTTTCGGTGATAGCCGACCAGATTTCGATGACCTTGTTGTAGCGTTCACCGTTGGTGATGGCGCCGTCCAGGTATTGCTGTTGCACAGCGACGACCTGCTTTTCGGCGTCCTTAACCAGGGTCTTCTTGCTGTCCGGGATGACCATGTCATCGATGCCGATGGAAAGGCCGGCTTTGGTCGCGTACTTGAAGCCGAACTCCTTCACTTCGTCGAGCATCTTGACCGTAGTCTCGAGCCCAAAGCGGAGGTAGCCGTAGTTCACCAGCGCGCCGATTCCTTTCTTCTTGAGCAAGCCATTGATATAAGGCATGCCCTCGGGAAGGTGATCGTTCAAAATGGCGCGGCCCACCGTGGTGTTGACGAAGGTGCGATCCACCTGAACCGGTTCGGTGTGAATGATGTCCTGATCGTCGTAGGCGGTGGTGAGGTCAATGAGTTCGCCACTGTAGCGCAGGCGGATGGGAGTGAGCGTTTCCACTTCACCCATTTCCAGCGCCAGCAGAACTTCTTCAATGTTGGCGAATACTCGGCCTTCGCCCTTGGCACCGGGCTTGGCTTTGGTGAGGTAATACAGACCAAGCACCATGTCCTGCGTGGGGACGGTAATTGGTTGTCCTGACGCGGGTGAAAGAATGTTATGCGAGGCCAGCATCAGCACACTGGCTTCGACCTGCGCTTCCGGTGAAAGCGGGATGTGCACGGCCATCTGATCGCCGTCGAAATCGGCGTTGAACGCCGTGCAAACCAGCGGGTGAATCTTGATGGCCTTGCCTTCGACCAGCACCGGTTCAAACGCCTGAATGCCGAGGCGATGGAGTGTAGGAGCGCGGTTCAACAGCACGGGATGGTCTTTGATGACCTCTTCCAGGATGTCCCAAACGATGGGTTCTTGCTGCTCCACCATCTCTTTGGCTTGCTTGATGGTGGTAACGTTGCCCGTCTGCTCGAGCCGGTGATAGATGAACGGCTTGAACAGTTCGAGCGCCATCTTTTTAGGCAGGCCGCACTGGTGCAGCTTGAGTTCGGGGCCAACCACGATGACGGAACGTCCAGAGTAGTCGACGCGCTTGCCGAGAAGGTTCTGGCGGAAGCGGCCCTGCTTGCCCTTGAGAGTGTCGGAAAGAGATTTGAGCGGACGGTTGTTGGCGCCGCGCAGAATGCGGCCACGGCGGCCGTTATCGAACAGCGCGTCGACGGCTTCCTGGAGCATGCGCTTTTCGTTGCGCACGATGACTTCCGGCGCGTGCAGGTCCATCAGCTTCTTCAACCGGTTGTTGCGGTTGATGACGCGGCGGTAGAGATCGTTCAAATCGGAGGTCGCGAAGCGGCCCCCATCGAGTGGAACCAGCGGACGCAGCTCGGGCGGAATGACCGGGATCACGTCAAGGATCATCCAGCTGGGCTTGTTGCCGCTACGGCGGAAAGCCTCGACTACTTTGAGGCGTTTCGTATACTTGAGCCGCTTCTGTAGCGAGCTCTCGTTCTTCATCTTCTCGCGGAGCTCGATGGACAAACCGTCGGTGTCGATGCGCTTGAGAAGTTCCTTGATTGCCTCGGCACCCATCATGGCCTTGAATCCAGCCGGACGGTACTGCTGATCGAGTTCGCGGAACTTGGCCTCGTCTTTAATTACTTCGCGCTCTTTCACTGGGGCGTCGCCGGGCTCGACCACGACGTAGGCCTCGAAATAAAGCACGGACTCGAGGTCGCGGAGGGAGATGTCGAGCAGGTGGCCAATGCGGCTGGGCAGGCCTTTAAAGAACCACACGTGCGAGCAAGGCGAAGCCAGCTCGATGTGGCCCAGGCGTTCGCGGCGGACTTTCGACAGCGTGACTTCCACGCCGCACTTGTCGCAGATCACACCGCGGTGCTTCATGCGCTTGTACTTGCCGCAGAGGCACTCCCAGTCGGTTACGGGGCCGAAGATGCGGGCGCAGAACAGGCCGTCGCGCTCCGGCTTGAAGGTGCGGTAGTTAATGGTCTCAGGCTTGGTAACTTCGCCATGCGACCAGCTCCGGATTTTCTCCGGAGACGCCAGACTGATGCGGATGGCGTCGAAATCCGCGATCGTATTTTGCATTTCGAATGGGCTTGAACGAAACAAGGTGTTCCTCCGCTTCCTGCGGTTCTCACGCGTCCGCTGACGGCCCTCGTTGCCAGTTCTCAGTTCTCGGTTAAAACCGGGCTCGAACTTTGCCTTTCACGCGGCATCGAGAGCGAATGCCGCGGTGGCCAATTTCAAAACTCTTTTGTAAACTGCCCAGCTCCCGGCTTCAGTTCGCTCTTACTGAGAACTGAGAACCGGGAACTAGCTTTTCAGTCTGCTGCCGCGCTGGCCGTGGGCTTTTTCTCCCCGGTCTTGATCAGCTCTACATCGAGGCAGAGTGATTGCAATTCGCGGATCAGCACGTTGAACGATTCGGGCACGCCCGGCTCCATGGCAGCTTCGCCCTTGACGATGGCCTCGTAAATCTTGGTGCGGCCGTACACGTCGTCGGACTTCGCCGTCAGCAGCTCCTGCAGAATGAATGCAGCACCGTAGGCTTCGAGCGCCCAGACTTCCATTTCTCCAAAGCGCTGTCCGCCGAACTGCGCCTTGCCACCCAAAGGTTGCTGGGTGATGAGCGAGTACGGGCCGATGGAACGCGCGTGAATCTTGTCGTCCACCAAGTGCGACAGCTTCAACATGTAGATGTAGCCAACGGTGACGGGCTGTTCGAACTGGTCTCCAGTCATGCCGTCGTGCAAAGTCGTCTTGCCCGAAGTAGGCAGACCGGAACGCTCCAGCAGCGCCTTGATCTCGCCTTCCTTCGCGCCGTCGAACACGGGCGAACCCATGTACACGCCGCGGGCGAGTGTAGGAGCAACTGCTTCGAGTTCGTCGTCGCTCATGTCGGAGATGATGTCGGCGAGCTGCGAGTCCTTGAACAGGGCTTTCAACTCGCGCCGAATCGCTTCCGTGCGGGTGTTTTCCTTGAGCAAGTTGGTGATTTTCTCGCCCAGAGTAAAGCCCGCCCATCCCAGGTGGGTTTCGAGAATCTGGCCCACATTCATACGGCTGGGTACGCCGAGAGGATTGAGCACAATCTCGACCGGCGTTCCGTCTTCGAGGTACGGCATATCCTCTTCCGGCAGAATGCGGGCGATGACGCCCTTGTTGCCGTGACGGCCGGCCATCTTGTCGCCCACGCTCAGCTTGCGCTTCATGGCGATGTAGACCTTGACCAGCTTGATGACGCCGGGCGGCAGTTCGTCACCCTTGGTGAGCTTTTCTTTCTTCTCATTGACGATCTTCTTCAACACATCGATCTGACGCGAGGTCATTTCCTCGATCTCGTCGATCTGCTCATTCACCCGCGGATCCTTGTCGGCGTACTTGATACGCTTCAAGTTGCGGGTGGAGATGCGCTCAATCGCGTCGCGGTCCAGGATGTTGCCCTTGGTGAGCAGACGCTTGTTGGTGCGCTCGTCGTGCAGGTCGGCCTGAACTTCCTTGGCGCCGAGAATGTTTTCCAGACGCTTGAGGCGCTCGTCGGTAAGAATCCGGATTTCGTCGGAGAGGTTTTTCTCCAACTTGCCGATTTGTGCGGCCTCGATCGACTTCGCCCGCTCGTCTTTTTCCTGGCCTTTGCGGGAGAAAATCTTCACATCGACGATCACGCCTTCGATGCCCGGGGGACAGTAGAGCGAAGCATCGCGGACATCACCGGCTTTTTCGCCGAAGATGGCGCGCAACAGTTTCTCTTCCGGAGTGAGCTGGGTTTCACCCTTAGGCGTAACTTTGCCCACCAGAATGTCGCCCTGCTTGATGCTGGCGCCGATGCGGATGACGCCGGCTTCGTCCAGATTGCGCAGCATGGTCTCGCTGACGTTGGGAATGTCGCGCGTAACTTCTTCCGGACCAAGCTTCGTGTCGCGCGCTTCGATCTCGTACTCCTCGATGTGCAGTGAAGTGTAGTAGTCATCCTTCACCATTTTCTCGGAGACGAGGATTGCGTCTTCAAAGTTGTAGCCGCGCCATGGCATGAAGGCCACGAGCACGTTTCGTCCCAAAGCCAGTTCGCCGTGATCCGTGCAGGGGCCGTCGGCGATGACCTCGCCCTTCAGCACGCGCTGTCCCTTCTTAACCACCGGCTTCTGATTGATGCAGGTGTTCTGGTTAGAGCGCTTGAACTTGGTGAGCTGGTAAATATCGCTGCCCACCTCACGCGAAAGCTGAGTTGGATGGTGCTCACCTTCGACGCGCACGATGATGCGGTCAGAATCCACCGAGTCGATGATGCCGTTGCGCCGGGCGAGGACCACTGCGCCCGAGTCCCGAGCGGTGACACCTTCCATTCCGGTGCCCACGATCGGCGCTTGCGCGCGAAGAAGTGGCACGGACTGGCGTTGCATGTTCGCGCCCATCAGCGCGCGGTTGGCGTCGTCATGCTCGAGGAATGGGACCAATGACGCGGCGACGGAAACCAGTTGCTTGGGGCTGACGTCGACGTAGTCCACTTCGTCGCGGCTTACGAGCACGAAGTTGCCCGCCTTGCGGGCATTGACCAGTTCGGCTGTGATGCGGCCTTTGTCGTCCAACTCAACGTTGGCCTGCGCGATGGTGTGCCGGTCTTCTTCCCACGCTGAAAGATAAAAGGAGAAAGGATCGACCTGCGCGGGCTTCTTGCGCTTCTCTTTCAACTCCGCATTGACTTTCTCGATCTCGTGCTTCTCCATGTGATCGCCGACTTTGTAATCGCTGTCGCCTGTGTTCACCACGGTGACGTAATCGATTACGCGTCCACCCTTAATCTTGCGGTAGGGCGACTCGATGAAGCCGTAGTCGTTGATGCGGGCATAGCAGCTCAAAGACGAAATCAGACCGATGTTCGGACCTTCTGGGGTCTCGATTGGGCAGATGCGTCCGTAGTGCGTGGGATGAACGTCGCGCACTTCGAAACCAGCGCGCTCGCGCGAGAGACCGCCCGGCCCAAGGGCCGAGAGACGCCGCTTGTGCGTGATCTCGGAGAGCGGGTTGGTCTGATCCATAAACTGCGAGAGCTGGGATGATCCGAAAAATTCGCGGATCGCGGCCATCACTGGTTTCGCATTGACCAGGTCGTGCGGCATGGCCGTGGACATTTCCTGGTAAACGCTCATCTTTTCCTTGATGGCGCGTTCCATGCGGACCAGGCCGATACGGAACTGGTTTTCCATCAGTTCGCCGACCGCGCGCACGCGGCGGTTGCCCAGGTGATCAATGTCGTCGACTGATCCGATATTTTTCCGCAACTTCAGCAAGTAGCCGATGGTCGCGTAGAAATCGTCTGGATCAAGGGTGCGCTTGTCGAGACTGGTGGCATCCTGGTTCTCGAACAGCTTGATGTTGAACTTCAGCCGCCCGACTTTTGAGAAGTCGTACTTGCGCGGATCGAAGAACATGCCGTGGAACAAGGCCGTGGCCGTGTCGAGGGTTGGCGGATCGCCGGGACGCAGCTTGCGGTAGATTTCGATCAGTGCTTCTTGGGGCGTCTTCACCGAATCGCGCTTCAGAGTCTGGCTGATGACCGTGCCTACGTCGTCGCGCTCAGGGAAGAACAGGCTCATCTCGACCACGCCGGAGTCGAGAATTTTCGAGATCTTGTCGGCGTTCAGTTCGGTATTGGCTTCGAGCAGCACTTCGCCGGTGGTCGTGTCGACCACGTCGGCAGCGGCCCATGCGCCTTCAAGATCGGTGACATCGACTTCGATCTCGGTGATCTTTGCCTTTTGAATTTCCTTCAAAGTCTGCGCGTTCAGCTTGCGGCCAGAGTGCGTAATTTCCTCGCCCGACTTGTTCTTGATGCTGTGCGCCAGTTTCATGCCCAGCAGGTTTGTGGCTTTTTCGCTGGTGGCATCGAGCGCCCAGTAGAGCTTTTTGTCCCGAACTACAATTCGATCCACGGTGTAGAACGTCCGCAGAATGTCTTCGCCGGACCGCAGGCCCAACGCGCGCAGGAAGATCGTTCCCAGGAACTTGCGCTTGCGGTCGATGCGGACATAGAGCACGTTTTTCTGGTCATACTCAAACTCCACCCAGGAACCGCGGTAGGGAATGATCTTGCCCAGAAAGTAAGTGCGGTTGTTGGCAGTCTCGAAGAACACGCCGGGCGAGCGGTGCAACTGGCTGACAATCACGCGCTCGGTGCCATTGATGATGAAAGTACCGTTCTGCGTCATCAGGGGCACATCGCCGAAGAACACTTCCTGCTCTTTGATGTCGCGGATGGAACGGTTGCCGGTTTCAGCGTCCTTGTCGAAGATGGTCAGACGCATGGTGACCTTGAGCGGCGCGGAGTAGGTCATGCCGCGCTCTTCGCACTCGGCCACGTCGTATTTCAACTGCAGTCCGACCGGGTCGCCGCATTTATTGCAGAAATCAGGAGTGTTGGCATTGTAGGTGCCGCACTTCTGGCAGAGTACGTCGCCGGGATGAAACGGATCGGTAATGACTGTGTTGCCGCAGTTTTTGCAAGTGGTGCGCAGGTGGTGCAGTCCCTTGAGGTGACCACATTTGCATTCCCAGTTACCAATGGCATAATCGACAAACTCAAGTTGTGATACGTTGCGGAAGTCGGTGATCGGGAAGACGGACTGGAACACCGCCTGCAATCCGCCGTCTTCGCGCTCGCTAGGCAGCTTGTCCATCTGCAGAAAGCGGTCGTAGGAGCGCTTCTGAACCTCGATCAGGTTCGGGATCTGGATGGTCGCTGGAATTTTCGAAAAATCAAAACGTTTACGGAAGGCATTATTCTTCATCGTCAAGAACTCCCAAATGTCAGGCGCAGCCGTGCGCTGCGATAACCCGCGGAATATGGGGCGCCGATAGCGCCGCGCTGCTTAGCTGCTGTTGCGAACCTGTTTAAACGCAGTATGTAACCGGGAAAACACGACGGGGCGTCCGCAGGGACAAGACTTCCCGCGGACGCCATGCAAGGCGTTTCGCCAATCTTGATTTGTTCTCTTTCGCGCCAGTTTCCTTCGGCCGTTTCCGTTCCGCCTGCCCACGGAACAGTGCCCAAGCTTCCCTGCGGGTCTCGCCCGCGATTGAGTGAGGCCACGGGAAGCGGTGTTATATAGATGCTAACACCACCGCCCCGGCTTCACAACTAAGACGTCAATATTTTCTGAGGCTTGCACCGGATGCGGTGCGAAACGGAGGTCGGCAAGGGCCAACCAAGCGACCATTCGCTCCCAGATCCTTCGCAAAGAACGCTCAGATGACCGCAGCGGGCTCCTGCTTCTCCATCCGCACGCAAACCCCGCGTGACGGACATCTGCGCTCACGCCCGCTAAGCGCGGTCACTTCACTTCAACGACAGCGCCGGCCTCAGTAAACTTCTTCTTGATGGTCTCGGCTTCGTCCTTGGAAACGCCTTCCTTGATGTTCTTGGGCGCTCCATCCACCAGTTCCTTGGCTTCTTTCAGGCCCAGGCTGGTGACTTCGCGGACGGCCTTGATCACATTGATCTTGTTGGCGCCGACTTCTTTAAGAACGACGGTGAACTCCGTCTTCTCCTCTGCCGGAGCCGCGCCTGCCGCCGCACCGCCGCCACCCGCCACCATTACAGGAGCGGCCGCCGCAGCCGAGACGCCGAGACGCTCTTCGAGCTTTTTCACGAGCTGCGCTGCATCCAGCAGCGACAACCCTACGATCGAATCTTCCAACTGTTGCAAGTCTGCCATGTTAGGTTCTCCACTCTTTAAGTTATGAATTTCTTGATTTCGCTACCTTGAGCCGGGTTTCCAGTGCGGCAGACTCATTTTCCAGCGCCAGACCACGCCTGAATCTGAACCGCGCAACCCCTGACTGCCGATAACCAAATCCCTTCGGACGGCTTTCACCGTCCCGAAACCTGTGCAGCTGTGGCCTAAGCTCCTGCCCCGGCCTCTTGCTTGAACTTCTTTTGCTGCACGCCCTGATCCACCACCACAGCCAGGTTCCGGCCGACGGCGTTCGTCACGGTCACCAAACGCTGGGCCGGTGCATTGATCAGGAACAGCAGCTTCGACATTAGCTCATCCTTCGACGGCATGCTGGCCAGAGCTTCGATCTCTTTGATCGAAATCACGCGGCCCTCGACCACGCCTACTTTGAAGGTAAACTCGGGGGTGTCTTTGGCGTACTTAGTCAACGCCTTGGCCATAGCCACAGGGTCGCCCGTGGTATAGGCGATGGAGGTCACCCCGGAAAGGTTCTTCAGCCCCGGTTCAACCTTGGTACCCTTCGCCGCCAGCTCCGCCAGCGTGTTTTTTACGACCTTATACTTTGCGCCTGCGCCGCGTAGAGCTTTGCGCAGTTCGTAGTCCTGGGCCACGGTCAGCTTGGTATAGGTGGCCACGACCGCGTTCGATACGTCTTTCAGGTCCTTACTCAGCTTCTCGACCTGCTCCCGTTTTTTTGCTTTGGTAACTGCCATCGTCGAATCCTCTTATGATTTCGTGTGGGACAGCTGCTCTCGGCTGTCCGCTGGGCGCGGCCGGCATTGCTCTTAGCTCTAAGCTTTAGCCGCAGTCTCAATCGAAGCCGTATCCAGCAAGATCCCAGGCCCCATGGTCGAACTCAGCGTACAGCCCTTGATGTACTTGCCCTTGGCTACTGACGGCTTGGCCTTGATCACGCTGGTGATCAGCACCGTCGCGTTCTCGATCAGCTTGTCCGGCGAGAACGAAATTTTTCCAACCGGCACATGCACCAGTGCAGTCTTGTCGGTGCGGAATTCAACCTTGCCGGCTTTCACTTCCTGCACCGCCCTGGCCACATCAACGGTAACCGTACCGGTCTTTGGGTTCGGCATCAGACCTTTGGGACCAAGAATCTTACCCAGGCGTCCGACAGATTTCATCACGTCCGGAGTGGCGATGAGGGCATCGAAGTCGGTCCAATTCTCTTTCGTGATCTTCTCGACCATTTCTTCGCCGCCGGCGTAGTCGGCACCCGCAGCTTCGGCTTCCCTGATCTTGTCGCCAGAGGCGATTACCAGAACTTTTTTCGATTTACCCAAACCGTGCGGCAGCACGACGGTGCCGCGCACCATCTGGTCGGCGTGCTTGGGGTCAACGCCCAGACGCAAGGTAATCTCGACGGTCTCGTCAAATTTCGCGAACTTGACTTTCTGCAGAAGTGGAACCGCATCCTGCAGGGCATAAGGGCGCTTCTCAACTGCTGCGTGCGCCTTGGCGATATTTTTTCCTTCTTTTTTCATTTGCTTTCCTCGTCTTCCACCGCTCATCGTTACTCCGGTGAGCCGTGGTGAATTCGACTACTACCTGCTTGTGTGGCGCCGACACCCCCTTCGACTAGCTCAGGGCAAGCTTGCCCGCGAAATCTAACCAACAGCAAGAAACAGAATAGCTCGCTTCGCGCGCGGGACAGCCGAGAGCGGCTGTCCCCACATGCATTAGCTACCCGACCACTTCAATGCCCATCGAACGCGCTGTGCCGCGAATGCTCTTGATGGCGGTGTCGACCGAAGCGGCGTTCAGGTCGGGCATCTTTTGCTTCGCGATGTCTTCCACCTGCTTCAACGTCACCTTGCCCACTTTATCTTTGTTGGGAGTCCCCGAACCCTTGGCGATACCCGCGGCGCGCTTCAGCAGAATCGAGGCTGGCGGCGTCTTTGTGATGAAAGTGAAAGAACGGTCGCTATAAACCGATACTACGACCGGGATGATCAGCCCCTCCATCTCTTTCTGGTTCGTGCGAGCGTTGAACTGCTTGCAAAACTCCATAATATTGATCTGCGCCTGACCAAGCGCTGGGCCTACCGGCGGCGCCGGGGTAGCCTTGCCGGCGGCGATTTGCAGCTTTACGAAACCTGTAACTTTTTTTGCCATTTAATTCATCCCTATTTCTGTCTGTATGAGAACGAGAACGCGGGCGGGTCGCGCCCCCACACAATTTCACTATGCCACCTTCTCCACCTGGTTAAATTCCAATTCCACCGGGGTGGAGCGGCCGAAAATCGTCACCATCACTTTCAAAGTTTCGCGATCTTCATTCACTTCGTCCACAATGCCCTGGAACGTAGCGAACGGCCCTTCAGAAATTCGCACTGTTTCGTTCTTCTCGAACTTGACTTTCAGCTTGGGCTTCTCGCGGCTGTCGGCCACTTTGTAGACGATGTGCTGAACCTCTTCATCGGAGAGCGGCGTGGGCTGCTGCCCGGTGCCGACGAACCCGGTCACGCGCGGCGTGGACTTCACAACGTGCCAGACGTGATCGTCCATATCCATTTCCACCAGCACGTAGCCGGGATAGAACATGCGCTCCGATGTGTACTTCTTGCCGCCGCGAACTTCGGTGACCGATTCGGTCGGGATCAGCACCTTGCCGATCTTCTCCTGCAGTCCGAAAGCGGCGACGCGCGACTCGAGCGATTCCTTCACCTTGCGCTCAAACCCGGAATAAGAGTGGATGATGTACCACTTCATGTTCGGGTTACGGGGCGCTTCGCCAGTGGCGGCGATGCCATCCCCGCCGGATTCCTGTTCCGCGCCTGCGGCAGCTTGGTTTTTTTCTTCGTCCTGCATGATCAAGTTTAAACTCCGGTCCCGCGCGTTCTGGTTTAGTGGCCAAAATAGCTATACAAGAATGTGACGCCCTTCTGAATCACGTTATCGATCACAAAAAAGTAAACGCCAAAAATGAAGACCGTGATTACCACGACTGCGGTGGTGGCTTGCACTTCTTTCCACGAAGGGGCCGTGACCTTTCGCATCTCGGTGCGGACGTCGTTGTAAAACGACTTGATTCGGTCCGGCCAGGACTTTAACCTCTCTGTGAAACTTTCCCTGGCGGCTGTGATCGAGTTTGCCATCTTCTTCGTCTCCACTGCCATACTGCTTTGGCCCTTTCCCGTCGTCCTTGCAAAATCTGGCAGGGGCGGAGGGATTCGAACCCCCAAGTCCGGTTTTGGAGACCGGCAGTTTAACCGTTGAGCTTACGCCCCTGTTGAACCACTCCTCCAAAGCGTCGTCGCAAGATCCTTCGCAAAGAACGCTCAGGATGACGCCAGCGGACTCCCGCTTCGCTCGTTCTGAGCCTGCCCTGAGAAACTTCGCAAAGCGAAGTGCCGAACGGGCCCGCTAAACGGCGTCACTTAACCTCTTTGTGCGGCGTATGCTTGCGGCAACGGCTGCAAAACTTCTTGAATTCCAGCCGTTCCGTTGTCGTCTTGCGGTTCTTAGTGGTCGAATAATTCCGCTCTTTGCAATCACCGCACTGCAATGTAACAATTTCTCGGGGCATAAAACGGCTCCTAGCTTCTGGTTCTTAGCTTCTAGCTCAAAACCTTGTCCATGTGGAGCGGGCACTCTTGCCCGCTTGCCTACAGCGCCTAAAACCTCGCGGGCGACAGTGCCCGCGCCACACTTTCTTGCTTCTTACTGCACAATCTCCGCAATGGTTCCAGCGCCTACTGTGTGTCCACCCTCGCGAATGGCAAAGCGCAAGCCCTTCTCCATCGCCACCGGCGTGATCAACTCAATCACCAGACTCACGTTGTCCCCCGGCATCACCATCTCCGTCCCCGCCGGCAACTCCGCTACTCCCGTCACATCCGTGGTTCGCAGATAAAACTGCGGCCGGTATCCCTTGAAGAATGGCGTATGCCTTCCACCTTCCTCTTTGGTCAGAATGTAGACTTCCGCCTTGAACTTGGTGTGCGGCGTGATCGATCCACCCTTGGCCAGCACCATGCCGCGCTCGACATCTTCTTTCGCGATGCCGCGCAGCAGCAGGCCGGCATTGTCGCCCGCCATGCCTTCATCCAATTGCTTCTTGAACATTTCGACGCCCGTGACCACTGTCTTGCGCGTCTCGCGGAAGCCGACGATTTCCACTTCTTCGCCCACTTTCACCTTGCCGCGCTCGATACGGCCGGTCACCACCGTGCCGCGACCCTGAATCGAAAAAATATCTTCAATCGGCATCAGGAACGGCTTGTCCAGTTCGCGCGCCGGCTGCGGCACGCTCTTGTCCACCGCCTCCATCAGCGCGTCAATCTGCTTCTCCCACTTTTCTTCGCCATTCAAAGCCCCCAAGGCAGAGAGACGGATCACCGGCACATCGTCGCCCGGAAACTTGTAGCTCTTCAGCAACTCGCGCACTTCAAGCTCGACCAGGTCAAGCAACTCAGGATCATCGACTGCGTCGCACTTGTTCAAAGCAACCACGATGTAAGGCACGCCCACCTGCCGCGCCAATAGCACGTGCTCGCGCGTCTGCGGCATGGGACCATCCGTCGCTGCAACGACTAAGATCGCGCCATCCATCTGCGCCGCGCCCGTAATCATGTTCTTGATGTAGTCGGCGTGGCCCGGGCAATCCACGTGCGCGTAGTGCCGGTTCGCCGTCTCATACTCGACGTGCGCCGTCGCGATGGTGATGCCGCGCGCCTTTTCTTCCGGAGCGTTATCAATGCTGTCGAACGACCGGAACACAATCTTCGGATTGTGCTTCTGCAAAACCTTGGTGATAGCCGCCGTCAGCGTCGTCTTGCCATGGTCAATGTGACCAATCGTCCCTACGTTGCAGTGCGGCTTGTTACGATCGAATTTCTCTTTCGCCATAAAATTGCTTGCGCCTCGCTTCTAGTAATACTGATAAAGCTTTTTAAACCTGTGCCGGAGCACGATGTCGACCGTTTCCAGTTTCGATAGATAAAACTCACGCATCTGCGCTTGATCAGAGAGTGGCAGCGCCTGGTACAACTGCCACGCGCTCATGTCCGAACTGGGCGCCGATCCGCTCGCGGCCTCTTCCAACACACGCGCTGCCAAAACTCCGTCGAACTCCCGAATGCGAATTCTCTTGCGATCCAACTGCTTCAGGAATCGCGTTACTTTTTCGGGTAAGAACGCTTGCTCGACGGCAGCTTGCAGCTTCGAGAATTCCTGCTGCTTCTCGATTTTGATCGCCGCCTGTTCGAAGCCCATCCCTTACACCTGAACCAAGATTCTGGAGCGGGAGACGGGAATCGAACCCGCGACCAACAGCTTGGAAGGCTGTGACTCTACCACTGAGTTACTCCCGCCCTTACTGCCACTCCCTAATCCCCGAGGTCCCTCGCAAACTGCTCGGGATTTCGGCTGCGGCTCCCGCTTCGCTCACGCCCGCAAAACAGCCTCAACTTGGAAGGCTGTGACCCTACCACTCAGTTACTCTCGCCCTTAACCAGTTCTCAGTTTTCAGCCGTCAGCTCTCAGCTAAACCTCAGCGGCTAAAGCCGCTTGTATTTCGACTCCAAACGGCACGGCTAAAGCCGTGCCCTTCCAAACCCTGCCCTCAAACTTCCGATCTGTGGAGCCGATGACCAGGATTGAACTGGTGACCTCTCCCTTACCAAGGGAGTGCTCTACCAACTGAGCTACATCGGCCCGCAAAACCAGCTTTCTACCAGCTTTTAGCGCACTAGCGCGGCCTCGGGTCGCTCTCGCCGTCCGGGTGCAGCACATCCTTGCGACGCATCCAAGTCTTGAACGCGAAAAGCCCCAGAATCAGCAGCGTCAGCAGGCGGATCCGCTGGTCACTCAGCGTGGCAAACGCCAGCACACCTAAGACCAGGTATGCAATCAACGCCATCGCCAAGCGGCTCACAAATCATCCCTCATCCAGATCCGTCGCAAAAGACGCTCGGGATTTCGCCAGCGGGCTCCCGCCACACTCATGCCCGCTGAACGGCTCATATCTGGTGCACAGGGAAGGATTCGAACCTTCGTACCTCGCGAGGAGGGACAGATTTACAGTCTGTTGGCTTTAACCACTCACCCACCTGTGCAGCATTGCCGGGTGATGCAGCCTTCGCGCTCCATCCAGCAGACAACTTCATCCGGGCACGCAAGTACTCGGGAAACCCGCCGGCGCAGCGCATCTCGCACTCTTTTGCCCGCGCAAATCAGAGCTTCTGCAAACCAGGGAAACCAACTTACGGATTACAGCAGAGATCACTACACGCCGGAATAGTTCCGAATGGAGTGTGTTGGAAAAACCTGTTGCGCCGCCAAGTACAGAGTTCAGCTGCCCGCGGGAAATTCGCTTCCTGAATTTCGTTTCCTGGAGCTGGCGAAGGGATTTGAACCCCCGACCCTCTGATTACAAATCAGATGCTCTACCAGCTGAGCTACGCCAGCGTTGGGGACAGTTGTCCTCCCAGGTACAAGTATACCCCTGATCCCTTCCAGATGCCCGGGAACAATTGATTACGGTATCACAAGCGGCAAATTGCGTGCAACCGCGAAGTAGAGCGTGTGTCCCTGCTCCCGTCGCGCTGAGAATGTTATCATGGCAAGCCTGACCGCATTCCATGCGAATTAGACGCACCCTCCCCATCATTCTGGCAGTTGTAGTCGTTGCCACAGCGGTAACCTTAGCTGTCCAACTAAGAAAACTTGCTCCGCCGGAGCCAGCCCGTTTGGTGCCTGGGGGCGACGCATTTTTTTATCTCAATCTCGACTGGGCTCGGAGATTGAACGCGGGGAAGGATTTGCCTGCGGTCAGCCATGATGCTGAGTACGAGCGATTCATCCGCGAAACAGGCTTTCAGTTCGAACGCGATCTCGACGAGGCGGCCTTTACGATTCACTATCCAGCGAATTGGCCCGGTGGCGGGACCGGCGGTTCTGCGAGAGAGCCGCGCTTCTCCGAAGTGCTGGTGGGCAAGTTTCACAGCGAGCGACTGACCAGCTACCTGCGACAAATCGCGCAATCGGTCGAGAACTATCATTCGGTTGACATCTTCACGATTCCAGTTGAGGGCAGATCAGTGCGAGTCGCTGTGTTGAGCGCGGATTCGGTGGCCGCCTCCAATCATGACGACGTCGCGGTTATTCAAGGAATAGTCGATCGATCCAAGCGGCTGGCTTCTCCGTTCGGAGGTCCGGCGCTATTGCGGCAATACTACAAGCATGTTCAGTTAGGTAGCCTCGCATGGGTGATAGCGCGCCTCGATCCTTCCGCACCGGGCGCTGCCGGGTGGAGCAATCTCTTCGTCAAGCCAGCCACAGTGGTAGTTTCCGGCAGCTTTCTCAGCCCGCTCCACCTGCGGCCAGACCTCGTTCATCTCCGCGCCGAAGCCTTCACCCAGAATCCCGATGAGGCCCGCGCCATTGCCGACAAAGTGGCGATATTTGTCGCCCTGACTCACACGGCGGAAACCTCTGTGGGGACTCACGGCACAGACTCCGATGTGAAGGCATTCTTCGACAGCCTAAAGATGAGGCAGGAAGGTAATCGCGCTGTGATGACGGCAGCCATGCCGTTGGGCTTTATGCGCAAGATGCTTTCGGGATCTGCTCCGGAGTTGAGCGACCCTGTGGCAGCGCCGCCGGCGCAGACGCCCGCGAAATCTGAGTAGAGAGAAAATCGCGCCACGGCTTCGAATGCTCTTTGCAGCCACGCTAACATCCAGAAATTTGCTCCGCCAGATCCTTCCGAGTCGTGCCACGCAATGCTGCAGATATCGTCCTCGCGCAAGAGGTTACTGTGTTCCCGGTGGTAGACTTCGCCCATGAGAGACTCCGGCCAGCGATCCGCTCAGGCTCCTGTTGAGTTGGAAAATCCCTCTCCTAGTGCAGGTCCGGTGCTCTATCTCGTCGCCACGCCCATCGGAAATCTGGAAGACATCACGTTGCGTGCTCTGCGCGTCCTTAAAGAAGTGGATGTTATCGCCTGCGAGGACACGCGCCGGACGCAGAAACTGCTCAACCACTACGGCATCAGCACCCGTACCGTCAGTTACCACGAACACAATGAAAGGACGCGCACAGCGGAACTGGTCAAGGAAATGCAGGAGGGAGCGAGCGTCGCGCTGGTGACGGATGCGGGCATGCCGGGAATCTCCGATCCTGGATTCCGGCTGATTTCGCTGGCGATTCGGCATCATCTGCCAGTAGTGCCGATTCCGGGAGCATCGGCGTTTCTGGCGGCGCTGGTGGCGAGCGGTCTGCCGACAGATTCGTTCCGTTTCAGCGGATTTCTGCCTGCTAAGCGGGGTGAGCGCCGGGAGGCGCTGGCGGCGATCAAGACATCGCCGCGCACGCAGGTTTTCTACGAAGCTCCGCACCGGATCCTGGAGGCGCTTTCTGACGTCGTCGAGACTCTGGGAAAAGACCGGCATGTGGTGATCGCGCGCGAAGTGACTAAGTTGCATGAAGAGTATCTGCGCGGGCGGGCGGGTGAGGTATTGGAGAGGTTAAGCGAGCGGGACGGAGTGAAGGGGGAAATCACGCTGCTGATCGGGAAGGCTGAGGGAGCTGAAACTCTGACTTCCGAGCCACCGCGGGTGAACATTCGCCAAAGGGTTGACCAAGTCATGGGCGAGGAGAAACTGGACGAAAAAGCCGCGCTGAAGAGAGTGGCTAAAGAGCGGGGAATCTCAAAGAGCGAGGCATACAGAGAGTTACAGCGGAGCAAGTGATGCAGTGTCTTATTTCCCCGCCAACTCTCGCTTCACAGTTTCGCTGACCATCTTTCCATCCACGCGCATCCCGGCGCCGGAGAAGCGGGCCATGGCGTTTTTCATCACCGTGCCCATGTCTTTCATCGTAGGAGATCCCATTTCGGCGATCACGGCTTTTACACCCGCGACTACTTCAGCCTCGCCGGACGCCTTTGGCAGGTAGGTTTCAATCAGAGTGATCTCGGCCGCTTCTTTGTCGGCCATCTCCTGGCGCCCGCCTTTGGTGAACTGCTCGACGGAGTCCTTGCGCTGCTTGATCAGCGTGCTGAGGACGGCCTGCGACTCTTTATCATCGAGCGGCGCGATTTTTTCGATTTCGCGATTTTTCAGCGCGCTTTTGACCATACGCAGGGTGGAGAGGCGCTGCTCCTCGCGCGCCTTCATGGCGGCGGTGATGTCGTTCTGAATGCGTTCGATGAGGCTCATCGTCGAATTATATCGAAGGCCCAGCACCGGTTATCCGCAATCTTGCGGTGAGGCCGTGACCAAAGCTCTGTCTCGCGCATCTGAAGCGGAGGAGGTAACAACGATCATGAGCAAACTTGCCATCTGGGCTCAGCTGGAAGCGAAAGCAGGAAAAGAAAAGGAATTGGAGCAGTTTCTGAAATCTGCGCTGCCCCTGGCCGAGCGCGAGGCGGGAACGGTCACATGGTACGCGATCAAATTGGGGCCAGGGAAATATGGCATCTTCGACACATTTGCCGACGAAAATGGGCGCAATGCGCACTTGAACGGCGAGATTGCGGAGGCGCTGTTCGCCAAGGCAGGCGAGTTGTTGGCGAAACCTCCGGACATTGCCAAGCCCGAGATCCTCGCCGCAAAAACCGGAACGCGCTGAGCTCTCTCTATTTTTTCCATTTCTGCAGCTGGATCGGAAGCTGCAGTCAGCAATCGCCAGCTTCCGTTAGACTAATGGAGAACTTCTATTCCCAGATTCTCCAGGGTCAAAACTTATGCTGCGCAAGAACCGTCTTTTTACTCCGGGCCCCACACCGTTGCTGCCGGCGGCGCAAACCGCCATGGCGTCATTTACGGCGCATCATCGCACCGCAGACTTCCGCGCACTATTCCAACGTGTACTCGCGGACGTGAAGGAATTCATCGGCACGAAGAACGATGTGCTGGTGCTGGCATGTTCGGGCACGGGTGTGATGGAAGCGTCGATGACTAATCTGACGTCGCCGGGCGACAAGGTGTTGGTCCTTAGAGCCGGAGCGTTTGGCGAACGCTGGACCGGGCTCGCCAAGGCGTTTGGCTGCAATGTGGATGTGCTGACCGCGCCTTACGGCCAGACGTTTTCGTTAAAGGATATACGCGCGAAGGTCACACCCGAGGTGCGGGCGGTGTTCGTGCAGGCGACCGAGAGTTCGACCGGCGCACGGCACGACGTCGAAGGCATTGCCAAAATCGTCCGCGGTAACGGAGACGAAACGCTGCTGATAGTCGATGCGATCACCGGCCTGGGCACGACCCACCTCGACGTGGACGGATGGGGAGTGGATTTTATTATCGGCGGGTCGCAGAAGGCGTTGATGATTTCCCCGGGGCTGGCGTATTGCGCGGTCAGCGAGCGAGCGTGGAGGCGAATGGATACGACGACGTCTCCGCGTTTCTACTTCGACTTGCGAAAGGAGCGCAAGGCGGCGGCGAAAGGCGAATCTGCTTACACGCCGGCGACCGCGCTCTTTGCGGGGCTGGGGGCTGCGTTAGAGTTTGTGCGCGGAATGGGAAATGGGAACCTGACGAAGGGACGGGAAGCGCTTGTGGACAATGCCGAACTCTGCGCGGCAATGACGAGGGCGGGTGCGCAGGCGATCGGATTGAAGTTGTTTGCGGCTTCGCCCGCGGCCGCACTCACCGCGATTTGCGCGCCCGATGGAATTGATTCGGGAAAACTAATCAAGGAATTCCGCGAATCCTTCGATGCGGTGGTGGCTAACGGACAGGGAGAGATGAAAGGCCACATCTTCCGCATCGCACACATCGGCTACTACGATTACCTGGACACGATCGGCATTCTGGCTGCGCTGGAGCATGTGGTGGCACGCTCCACCGGAAAGAGTGTTGAGTATGGCGCAGCCGTGCGCGCGGCGCAGGAAGTGTACGCACGCGGACTGGCCGGCAAACGTCAACTGGTGGGAGTTTGAGGCCGCATGATGCAGGCCTCATCCTCCTAGTTGATCGTAAAATTCATCGGACTCGACGTCTCAGCCGTGGTGCCACCACTGCCGTACATTCCGGTGCCAGCTGTGCCAGGATTGGTTACAGTGACCGGCACGGTTCCGGCGGTTGCGACTGCGGAAGCTGGGACCGTCGCCATCATTTGGTTCGCACTCACGAAGGTGGTGGTCAGGGTTGTGCCGTTCCAATTGATGGTCCCGGTGCTCGAAAAGCTGCTGCCGTTGACGGTTAAAACGAATGCCGGAGCACCGTGGTTCAGGCTGGCAGGGGCTAGCTGGGCGATGGCTGGAACCGTTCCAGCTTGTGTAGGTGTCATGGCCTTGTTGCTATAGCCGCAGGCCAAAGTGAAGGCGCTCAGCGCGGTTAGCAATGCGATTGCCAGGTTTTTCATGATTCCCTCCATGGGCTCTGGCCCATGGCCGGAGTGTAGTAATGAAGACAAGTTTCTGTGTCAGCAGGGTGTCAAGAGTCTGTCAACGTTTTGTAAGCTGAGATTTGCAAGGAAAGAACGTCATCGGAAGGTCGTGAACCGGGAATGAGCGAAGCAGTGAAAATCTTGATTGCGGAAAAAATCTCTGCATCAGCGGTGTCGCAGTTGAAGGAACCGGGCTGGATTGTGCTTACCTCGGAGCAACTGGACGGCAAATTGTCGACGGAACTGGAGTCCGCCGACGCACTGATTGTGCGCTCGGCAGTTCAGGCGGATGCGGCGCTGCTATCGCATGCCAAGAAGTTGCGAGTGATTGGCCGTGCCGGCGTGGGCGTCGACAACATCGATCTGGAAGCGGCCACGCGCCAGGGTATTGCTGTGATGAACACGCCAGGGGCTAATGCCGTGGCCGTGGCGGAACATACGCTGGGCATGATGCTGGCCATGGCTCGCCATCTTACCCGTGCCGATGCGCTCATGCATGCCGGGCGGTGGGAAAAGAAATCGCTGCAAGGCACGGAACTACGTGGCAAGACGCTGGGAATCGCGGGGCTTGGCCGGGTTGGTATGGAAGTGGCAGGGCGGGCGCGAGCTTTTGGGATGGAAGTCGTAGGGCATGATCCATTTGTCTCCGTCGGGGTGGCCAAGGAACAGGCAATCAGGCTGGCGAGCCTGGACGATCTTTATGCGGTAGCGGATTACATCACGCTGCATGTTGGCCTGACGCCGCAGACTACCGGCATGATTAATCGCTCCGCGATCAAGAAGATGAAGAAGGGGGTCCGCCTGGTGAATTGCGCTCGCGGGGAACTGGTGCATGAAGCTGATCTGGTAGAAGCACTGAAGGAAGGTCAGGTTGGCGCAGCCGCGCTCGATGTCTTTGTGGAGGAGCCTTTAAAACAGTCTCCGCTGCTGGCTATGGATAATGTTATTCTCACGCCCCACATCGGCGGCTCCACGTTCGAGGCGCAGGAAGCTGTGGGAGTGCAGATTGCGCAACAGGTGCGCGAGTACCTGAAGCACGGAGTCATCCAGAATGCCGTGAACGTGCCATCGGTGTCGGCTGAGGAGTATGCAGAGATGCATCCCTACATCGTTTTGGCGGAGCGCATGGGAGCATTTCTCGCACAGATTTCGGAAGGCTCGATTGAAGAGATTTCGCTGCGCTACAGCGGACATATCGCGGAGTGGAAGACGGAACTCATTCGCAACGCAGCCATCAAAGGCATCCTCAACCAAGCGCTGGAAGAGAAAGCGAATCTGGTAAATGCCGCGTCTCTAGCGGACAATCGAGGGCTTCGCGTGCACGAAGCGCATAAAGCAAAGGGATCAACCGGCGGCGCGGGAAGCGTGCTTTCGATCCACCTTAGGAGTTCGAAAGAAGAGCACATGGTCAAAGGCGCAGTTCTGCGCGGGACCGCGCCTCGGCTGCTGCATATTGACGATATTGACGTGGAAGCGCCGCTCGAACGAGACTTGGTTTACTTGCGGAACCGGGACGTTCCGGGTGTGATTGGAAGGGTGGGGACGATCCTCGGTGAAGGCGAGATCAACATTGCCGATTTCTCGCTCGGGCGGCGCGGCACCGAAGACTCCGCGGAGCGCGAGGCCATCGCAGTGGTCCACGTCGACGGACCCGTACCGGACGACGTCCTGAAGAAGCTGGAGGAGATTCCGGCGGTGCAACAGGCGAAAGCGGTAAGGCTGTTTTGAGCCAAGAGTTGAAGACAGTCAGGAGTTAGACTCGTCACGCCGCAGCTTACGGCTCTCGGCCAGCAACGCCATCGAGTGCATCACATTTTGCAAGGTGACAATGCCCACCAGTCGTTGATCCTCAACCACCGGAATGATGCTTAGATTGCGTGAGGTGAGCTTTCGGAAGGCTGAAGCGAGGGACTCCTGCCGCACTGAGACCTCAAACAGCTTGTTCATCACGGCCTGCACATAGCCGTTGCCCTCCGCGCGCAGCACTTCGAGAATGCGCTGCCGGGAAATCACGCCGACCATATCGCTGCCGCGCACTACCGGGAAATCATCCTGCAGGGAATGAACCGCCTTATCCAAGGCATCCTCAAGCGTGTCTGCCGGTGACAGAGTAGCGAAATCGGTGAGCATCACTTCTTCCAGACGCACATTGTCCAAGACCGATTGAAAGATGATTGCTCGTTCCTCTAGTTGCGCCGCTGAAAAGATAATGACTCCTACCATGGTGAGCCAGGTATTGCTGAACAATCCGGCAACCATCAGAATCATTGCAATGGCATGGCTGATAGAAACGGCGCGGCGGGTGGCTGCGGCAGGATCGCTCGTGCGTGCGAAAAACGCCCGCAAGACCCGGCCGCCATCCAGGGGATAAGCTGGCAGAAGGTTCAGACCCGCCAAATAAAGGTTGGCCCAAACCAGGCTGCGCGGCAGATTGCTCGACTGTAAGAAAGGCCAGCTCCAAAGATTGGCTCCTCGAACGGTAGCTAGGAGTACAACCGCCGATAGGATTGCGAACCCAAGATTCACCAGCGGACCGGTGAGGGCGATGCGGACTTCACGCTTCCAGACCGTTGCGGGGGACTCCGGTGTTCCCGAGCGCGATTCATCGAAAACGGTTACGCCGCTGAGCGGCAGAAGAATGACTGCCTTGGGAATCAGTCCAGCACGGCGAGCCACCAGCATGTGCCCAATTTCGTGGGCCGCGACGCAAGCCAGCACAATTCCCACCAGCGCAAGATCCCGCGGCCCGTTTGCCGATGGGTGTACGGTGTATTCGGTCCAGAAAACAAATAAAGGAAGGATCAGAAAAGTCAGGTGAAGGCGAACCTCAACTCCGAACAGGCGCCCAACTTGAATGGACCAGCTTCTCATGAGGTTTCGTCTACTACAGTTATTCTACATGGTCGGATATATTGACTTCAGTTCTCGAAGGTACAGAGCCATGCGCGTAATCTCCGGCAAATACCGGGGACGTCCTCTGCGGTCGCTGCGAGGGAGCGATATCCGGCCTACATCCGATCGCCTGCGCGAGACTCTGTTCAACGTGCTGACTGCGGGCAATCCCGAGGCACTCAAGAGCAGCGTGTGGCTGGATCTATTCGCGGGCACCGGCGCAGTTGGAATCGAGGCGTTGAGCCGCGGAGCCAAGCAGGTCTACTTCGTGGAGACCTCAGCCCCGGCGGCGAAATTGATAGAGCAAAATCTTCAGAGCCTGGGAATCGAGGAGGGATACAAAATTCTGCGGGATGATCTGTCGGGAGTAATCTGGCACCTGCAACGGGAACACTGCGCGGCGGACGTAGTGTTTCTCGATCCACCTTACCGGCAGCGACGTTCCTACGAAGAAACTCTCTCGTTGCTGGCCGATTCGTCGCTGGTATGGGCCATGTCCCTGGTGGTCGCGGAACACGAGAAGAAATTCGACCCGGGCGATTCATTCGGCTCCCTCAGGAGGATCCGCACGCTGACGCAAGGAAATACGTCGCTCAGTTTTTACCGTATCGGGGGACAGCCAGACTTGAACAAATAAAAGGACTACCCATTCATCCGAGTCACCGGTCGGAAGCTACATCAAAAGTTCGGGATCGCGGCGCACGATGGGGTGCTGCATCTCCTGCAGATCGTTCTTCACCATGTTGAGGCCGTAAACGCAAGCTTCGAACTCGCGCGAAAGCTGCGCAAAAAGCGGAGCTACTTTGGCATATTCGAAGTGTTCGAACTTCGACACGATGTAGTAGCTTTCTTTCCCCGCCTTCATCCACTCCACAAAACTCTCGAGGCGTTGACGTCGCAAACGAAAATGGTTAATGCTTTCGGGAAACATTCCGGCGAAGAATAATGCATAGTCGCCAATATGCTTGCGCACCTGGCGTTCGCGGTCAAATGAAGGCGCCGGGCCGTAGACCGGATCGGACTCAAGCAGCATCTCCCCGAGGTCAGCGAGGGGCCGCTCAGCCGCGTCGTGAATCTTGAACAATTGATCGGTCTCACAGAACTCGGCCAGCAAATGCGCAACGTAGCCGACCACCTGCGGATCGCGGATACCGATCTCCTCGGCATAGTGACGGCCAACTAACTCCTGGAACAGCTGCCGCAGCGGATGAGATTCCGGAATCATGCCTCTTGGGCCCCGGAAAGCCTCGTCGCACAAAGGCTTTCCATATTCGTAGGTAAGTAGTTACCCCAGTTCCGAAGCAAAGGCAAGTGACTTTTGTTTATCCGAATCATCATCTTCACTAATGATTAGAAGGGCGCAAGCACCGGCAAGGTTGCAGGGGAGTTATTGTTGGCAGACAGCCTCATTGGCTGCTAAACACTCGCCGTTGCGGCCGCTAATACGCACTAATCACGTTGGAAATAGCCTTTCCCTCCGGCATCCTCGCAACCCGCGCTGGCACGATGTCCCTCCCTACGTAATCTGGCTTATCGTCCTCCCTTAACTTAGCTGCCGATTGCGCAAGGGTTTAAAATCCTTCGACTACGTCTTACGCCGTGATTCGGCGTGACGCGGGAGCCGCGATTATCTTGAAATTCCCTGAGGAGAATGATGTGAAGAACTTGTATTGGATGCTGTTTGTCGCCCTCGGCGTAAGTGGTTCAGTAGCCCAGGAATCCAGTCTTACGAATCCGCAACCTGTCACCGTCATTCGCGTGGGTTCCGTCATCGACGGCAAGTCCGAAAAGGTGCGGCACGACCAAGTCATTACCATTCGCGGAAATCGCATCGAGAGTATTAACGATGCGGCGAGCTCCAAGGTTGCGGCTGGCGCGACAGTCATCGACTTATCGAAAGCCACGGTCTTACCTGGTCTCATCGATTGCCACACGCACATTTTCTTGCAAGGGGAAGACCCAGCACAGGGCGGATACGATGCCAACATCCTGAAC
Source organism: uncultured Acidobacteriota bacterium (assembly GCA_963720155.1). Taxonomy (GTDB): domain Bacteria; phylum Acidobacteriota; class Terriglobia; order Terriglobales; family Acidobacteriaceae; genus Sulfotelmatobacter. The sequence continues at coordinate 271,061 of CAVREP010000007.1, read as the reverse complement.
GCACCACTCGCCCTGCGCGCCGCGCGAGCCACGGTTGCTGCGAGGCGGGCACTGGAACAAGGCTTCACGACGCTGCGCGATGTAGAGACCGAAGGCGCCGGCTATGGGGATGTCGGCATCAAGCAGGCGATCGACCAAGGTTATATTCCAGGGCCGCGCCTGTTCGTCGCGACTCGCGCCATATCGACCACGGGTGGTTATCCACTGGAGGGCTACGCTCCCGAGCTCGACATGCCCAAAGGCGCCCAAATTGTCGACGGCCCCGTGGAAGCACGCAAAGCTGCGCGGGAGCAGCTCGATCACGGCGCCGACTGGATCAAGGTTTATATGACGCACCGTTCTTGGGTGGGCAAGAATGGCGAACTGGTCTCGCAGCCCACGCTGACGGTCGAAGAGCTACGCGCGGTGGTCGATGAAACTCACGGGTGGGGCAAAAAGGTAGCGTGTCACTCTTATGGTGGTATTGGCTTGCACCGCGCTCTCGATGGGGGCTGCGATTCCATTGAACATGGCCTCGATCTCGACGACGCTGCTATCGCCCAGATGCTGAAACAGGGCACATGGTACGTGCCGACGATCAGCGCCTACTATCACGACTGGGCTCCAGCGGACACTCCCGGCGGACAGCGCGACCGCCTGCGGGTTTCGTTGCACGAGCCTTCGTTCAGAAAAGCGATGAAGGCTGGGGTAAAGATTGCCTTTGGCACCGACATGGGCGGGATTCCGTGGACTGAGCCCATTGCGCAAGAGTTCTCACGTATGACGGAGTTGGGCATGCCGGCGATGGATGCAATCCAGAGCGCAACGTCGCGTGCGGCTGTCATGCTCGACATGGATGGAAAAATCGGCGTGCTTGCGCCAGGGGCGTTTGCGGACATTATTGCGGTCAGCGGTGATCCCGTGCACGATATTAAAGTTTTAGGGAATGTGCAATTCGTGATGAAAGACGGCAAGGTCTTCAAGAATTGGCAGTGAAGTCAACCGGCATCCCAAGTTGAAATAAAGTTTTGTAATATCGATTCAATTCACTTGACATCGTCTTCGCCGTGAGCATAATTCATCAATCCCCTCGCTGATTCGGACTAAGGACGGCTCAGGGTGTTGTCGAGAGCCGGAGGAGGTTTTTATGAGCGTACTGGAACTTTGCGACCGGGAAATCGCAGCGGTTCCGCTCGAAGCCAGCGTAGCCGACGCCATCAATAAAATGCTCGACCACCACGTCGGAGCCGTGGCAGTGGTCGACTCCGAATACCGGGTTGCCGGAATTTTTACTGAACGCGATGTGCTCCGTAAGATGGCGCTGAGCCGCACGGATCCGCAGACCACGCCGGTCCGCGAACTGATGACGACGCCGGTGGAAATGGCAACGCGACGCACCGGGGCGGGCGAAGCGCTCACCACGATGCTGGAGCGGCACTTCCGCCATCTGCCGGTGGCCGATGACAATGGCAAGCTGCTAGGAATTCTCTCTATCCGCAACCTGTTGGAATGGCGCGTAGATGACCTCAGCCGTGAATTGGAATCCCTCGAGGCATACGTTTCCAATGATGGGCCCGGAGGCTAGGACTAGTTCCGGACTTCGTTCCCTGATCTGATGACGAGCTCTCCATCCGCTGCGGCAAAGACCATCGCGGGCGTGCGTATCGCCACATCGCTCTTCTTCCTGTTGTTTGGCGAATATAAGCTGGCTGGGCCCGGCTTTGCTCACGGCGGATTCCAGGGGTACCTTCAAGATTTCATCGCCTACGGAGCTGTGAGTTTCTACCGGCCGCTGCTGGCCGGCCTGGTGTTGCCGTACGCCGTAGTGCTGGGCTATTTGGTCGGCGTGGTCGAAATTTTTATCGGGATAAGCCTGCTGCTGGGTCTCTGGGTGCGGCCAGCTTCTATTCTGGCTATGCTGTGCCTGCTGAATCTCACCCTGGCCACCTGGTGGGGACCGGGCCACGGTGCGCCATTCTGGCGCTATTTCGGCGCCGAACTTGATCACCTACCGCTGTTGCTGCTATTCATCATCTTCTTCGGCGCAGATCCTGGGACGGGTCTGGGGTCTGGATGGGCGGCGAAGATGACGGCCTTCTGACTCGCAGGACGGTCGCGCGATTTCACTCGCTTGAAGAAAGGAAACTCATGAAGAGATTTCGGCATTCCGTCATGGTTGTGGTCGCGTTGCTCGCTTTGGCGGCGCAGATCGTCGCCCAGCAAAGTTCGAGAAGCATCGCCATTCATGCCGGACATGTGCTCGATGTGAAGACGGGCAAGCTGCTGTCGGATCAAACGCTCGTCATCGAAGACGGGAAAATCGTGAGCCTCGCTGCATCCGCAGAAACTAAGCCTCGGGCGGACGCAGTGCTTATCGATCTTTCGAACGCAACCGTCCTTCCCGGGTTAATCGACGCGCACACACATCTCACCAGCGATCCTAGGTTCGGCTATGAGCGCCTCGGAATTTCCGTGGCGCGCGAAACTTTAATCGGCGCCAAGAACGCTCGGGTTACGCTCCAGGCGGGATTCACCACCGTGCGCAATGTGGGCGCGTCTGGATACAGCGATGTAGCTTTACGCGACGCTATCAACGCGGGCGACGTGCCCGGGCCTAGGATGCTGGTGAGCGGCCCGCCATTGAGCATCACCGGCGGGCATTGCGACAACAATCTGCTTCCCTTCGAATACCACGCCACCGGAGACGGAGTGGCTGACGGCATTGCCGCGGTGCAGCACAAGGTGCGCGAGAACATTAAGTACGGTTCCGATCTGATCAAGATCTGCGCGACCGGCGGCGTGCTTTCCAAAGGCGACGATCCGCAAGCCTCTCAGTACACGCTGGAAGAGATGAAGGCCATCGTGGCCGATGCCCATCGTCTGGGACGAAAAGTCGCCGCGCATGCGCACGGTGCGCAGGGCATTCTTTGGGCCACGCAGGCGGGAGTGGATTCGATTGAGCACGGCTCCTACATTGACGATGCCGGAATCGCGGAGATGAAGAAGAATGGAACGTATCTCGTGCCTACGCTTTACCTGGGCGATTGGTTCTTGGAAAATGCCGAGAGAAACCACGTTCCCGACTTTCTTCTGGCCAAGGCTAAAGCGGTGATGCCGGCTGCGCGCAAGAACATCGCACATGCTTTCGCCAGTGGAGTGAAAGTTGCCTTCGGCACCGATGCCGCAGTTTATCCGCATGGCCTGAACGCACATGAATTTGTGGTGATGGTGAAATTGGGGTTGTCGCCGCTGCAGGCGATTCAGGCGGCCACGGTGAATGCGGCGGATCTGCTGGGATGGCCGGAAAAAGTTGGAAGCCTTGACCCGGGCGCGTGGGCTGACATCGTGGCAGTCGATAGCGATCCGCTGAAAGATGTGACTACTTTGGAGCGTGTGAAGTTTGTGATGAAAGGCGGCGAAGTAGTGAAGAACGAATATGTGAAGTGAATCGCGAAAGCAAGCTTCTTAAGATCGTCTGCTGGCCCCTCGTGATGCAGCCGAGTCCAGTAACCAGCCGGTTCAGCAGGGAAAACCTAGAGTTAGCGGGAAAACGAAAGGCCGGCGTAAGCCGGCCTTTCACAGCAAACTTCTAATGCGAGACCCTATTTCTTAGGAGCGATCGCGTCTTTGGCAGCCTTGGCGACGCGGAACTTCACCACGGTCTTTGCCTTGATCTGAATGGGCTCGCCGGTCTGCGGATTGCGGCCGACGCGGGCTTTGCGGTGCGCCTTCACCAACCGGCCGAGGCCGGGCACAACGAATACGCCGTTCTTCTTGGTTTCTTTTACAGCCACGTCCGCCAATTGCTCGAGAAACGCCGCGGCGGTCTTATTGGGAATTTCAACTTTTTCCGCCAGATGACGGACGAGTTGGGTCTTGGTCAAACCTGATGGCATGTATCCTCCTGGGAACAAGATTGGAATTTTAATTCCAGTGGCCCTGATCTTATATCAGTGCCCCTGTGGAAAACACCCATATTCTACGAGGGTTCCGCGCATATAGCACGCCGATGGGGCCATTTTTACAAGCTTTTCTACAAATGCACGTTCCAAAATGGCCCAAGAACGCGCATCAGGACAGTTACGATTGCTCTCGCACGGTGTTTTGCGCACCCCTGGTTCCATGAGTTCCGCGCCTGATGACATAATGACTGAGGAGAATTCGGCTTGAGTTGCGCCATCTGCGAGATTCGTAAGGAAAAACGCTTCTGTCCGGCCATACACGGCCGCATTTGTCCGCAGTGTTGTGGTGAGCAGCGCGAGGTTACACTGGATTGTCCCAGCGACTGTCCGTATCTGCAGCAGGCGCGGCAACATGAGAAGCCGCGTTCCGCGGACCAATTCGACTCTTCGTCGTTGTTCCTGCAAGTTGAGATTTCAGAAAAATTCACCTATGAGCGCGAGCATCTGCTCATGGGTTTCAGCTATGCCTTGGCCAAAGCGGCCCAGGCGGACCGCAGCCTCAATGATCGCGATCTGATCGCCGCGTTATCGGCCATGTGCATGAGCTATGAGCGACGTGTGAACTCCGGATTGTTCTACGAACAATCCATGGCCAGCCGTGCGCAACTTGCTGTCGCGGCGCAGGTGGAAGAGATGTTGAGGCAGTATCGCGAGGTCGAGCAGAAACAGCTGGGATACTCCACCGTGCGTGATTCCGACGTGCTCAGGGCATTGGTGTTCCTGGTTCGGCTGGCGCACGGCCGCACATCCGGCCGGCCCAAGTCGCGGGCTTTCATTGATTTTCTCTTCGATCAATTTCCCGAGAAGGAGTCGGCCGTCGCAACGCCTCAAGAAGCTAGTAGGATCATTGTTCCGTAAAGCAAGAAACTTAAGCCACGGATTTCACGGATTAACACGGATCAAGACGAAATCTGAGAAAGTCGACCTTCACGCTGTATCCGTTGCAATCCGTGGAAAATCCGTGGCTCAGATCTGCTTTTTTCTTACTGCCTGTCCTGGAGGCAGTGCTGCGAGCAGTTCGCGAATCGTCCTCTTAAACGATGGGTGTTCGACGTCAGGTGCGATTTCGGCCATAGGTTCCAAGACGAAGCGGCGTTGGTGCAGCGCGGAATGTGGAATCGTGAGTTCCTTCGAGCTCAGGATTTCGTTGCCAAAAAACAGAATATCGATGTCGATGGGCCGTGGACCTTTTTTCTGTACGCGCAGGCGACCCATTTTCTCCTCGATGCGGAGAATCGCGTTCATTAGTTGCTGCGGGGCCAGGCTCGTTTCGAGCGCGACCGCACAATTCAAGAACCAGGCCTGGGCGGTGAATTCTACGGGTTCGGTTTCATAGAAGGATGACTGTTTCAACACGCGGCCGACTGCGCCCAATCGGGCTTGGGCATCCCGCAGTTGCGCTTCCCGATCGCCGACATTCGATCCGAGAGAAAGGTAGACTACGTTTGGCATGGCCTGACAGCTAGTTTCAGGCTTTGTTCGGCGGGTTTCCACTGGAAAGTTGGCATATTTCGACCGGCAACACCTAATACCTTGGTTACTTTCGACGGCCTCCCAAGAAAGCTAGAATTTTAGGATGACGTTGGAATCCCTGCTTTTGAGCCGCGACGTCGAACTACTCCGGGTCCTGCGCCCGACGCTTGAAAAGCTTTCGATTCAGGTAGAAATCTGCCAAGAGGCCAAAAAAGCCAGCGAGATCCTGATTGCAGAAAAATTCGATGCAGTGATTGTGGACTGCGACGACCTGAAGGGGGGCATGGAGGTACTACAAGGACTGCGCGCCACTCCCAGCAACAAGAATTCAATTACCTTTGCAGTGCTGAACGGTAAGAAAACCACCACACAGGAAGCCTTCAGCATGGGAGTGAATTTTGTTCTGCAAAAACCCATCAGTGCCCTGAACGCATCGCGCTGTTTTAACGCCGCACTGAACTTCATGGTACGAGAGCGGCGGCGGTATTATCGTCAGCCAGTTAAGATGCCGGTCCGGATAATCTTGGATGAAAAAGAATTGAAGGCAACCAGCACGAATATCAGCGAGGGTGGAATTGCTATCATCATGCATCAAGCGCTTCCAAAACACGGTAAACCTCGTTTGCAATTCACCCTTCCCGAAACCAAAAGCGCTCTAGAAGTAGAAACCGAAGTAGCCTGGGCTGATATCAAAGGTCACGTCGGGTTGCGCTTTTACAATTTATCTCAGAGCTCTCAGGAACTCATCGAACATTGGATCAACCAGCAGATGGAAAAACAATTTCCCGGCTGCAAGGAGAATCCTGCAGGGTCACACTCCGAACTTGTGCAGTAGCCCCACTCCTTGGCTCCCAGGCGGTATCCACTTTGTAACTTGCGCTGATCTTCTGACGTGGCAATCTGGAGGATAGCGGAGAGCCATTGCCATGCTTCCTACCGCCTACCGCATCACTCGAGTGCAGAAAACTCTGCGCTGGTTTGAAGAAGACATACCTTTACTGAACATGCGTGTGAAGGATCTGTCGGCCGAACGCCAGACGTCAGCGCGACAGTTCGCTGCCTCCCTGATCGGCCGGACTCGCGCCGAACTGCATCGGCTACTCGAGGAACAGAACGCCCTTAGTTCTGAAACGGCAGAGAATACTTGTGAACCAGCCGATTGAAGAGCCTACCGTAAATTAGCGATCGTGAAATGGCTGGTCGTAATTCGTCGATAGTAATCAAGAAAATTACTCAGAGCGAGGATCCGGCGCTGGCTTGAGCGCTGAAAGCAGTCGCGGCGTGTTTCTCTTCTTCGGGGAGCGTCACTTCCTCCCAGAGCGTTTTGTCACGCAAGATGCGGGATACCAGCGCGGTATGCATGGCATGGCCGGCGCGATCCGCGACGATCTTAGCCAGGATCGGCTTCCCAAGCAGCGCAAGGTCGCCAACCAGATCCAGAACTTTGTGCCTTACGAACTCGTCCGGAAAGCGCAAGGGGCCATTTTCGATTCCGTCACGAGTGAGCACAATGCAGTTCTCACGTGACGCGCCGCGGATTAGTCCCATGTTGCGCATCGCTTTCTCGTCCTCGCGCGAGCCAAAGGTTCGTGCCGGGGCGATATTCCGCAAGTAGCTGCCGTTTGAAAGTTCCACCTGAAAAGTTTCCTTGCCAATGAGCGGATGAGGGAAATTGATTGAGTAAGAGACGGAGTAGCTGTCGGCGGGATAGACCGAGATAAACTTGTTGCCTTCTCGCATTTCCACTTCGCGAAGAATCTTCAGGTACTTGCGCGGTCGACGCTGTTTTCGGATGCCCGCCTTTTGAATCATCTGCACAAACGGAAGAGAACTGCCGTCGAGAATAGGGAGTTCGAGATTGTCGAGCTCCACAATGGCGTTGTCCACGCCTAAACCGATAAATGACGAGAGCAAGTGTTCGGTAGTGGAGATGAGCACGCCCTTTTTCATCAGGCTAGTGGCGTAGCTCACCCGAGCCACGTTGCGGCTAATGGCCTCAACGTCGAAGCCCTCTAGATCGGTGCGGCGAAACACTATGCCCGTGCCGGGAGGAGCGGGAAGAATCCGCATGGAGACGGGGGCACCGCTGTGCAGTCCTATTCCACTGCATTCCACGGACGAGCGGACTGTCTGCTCCTGGGTCAAGAGTATGTATATGTTACGTAATGAGAAGCTTACAGCTACCGCGAGCAACCTCGGCTGTGGCAAAAAAGCCACAGTACGTGGCGGAACACTGGAGGGAACCCACGCTTATCGAGGTTCGCTCATTGCTTAAGAGTAAATCTGTCAATCAGTTATGCGTAGGTGCGGGTGAGCAAGAAAAAGCGTGCAGGAGCCGGAAGTTACTTCAGTGCTTCCTGGCCGCTTTGTTAGGATCGTAGCCGGAATTGGGGTCGAACGTGGCTGGGTTTAGTCCTTGGTTGTAGTGGACCCCCGTAACGAAGCGCTCGGTTTGCATATCCCCGTTAAAGTAGCGGGTGAATCCGTAGGGGGTCATGATGCCTTGGACCAACCGGTAATTGTCAAAAATTTCTTCTTCCAGGTTGCGCTCTTTGTCCGCCGGATCGCGCCAGGAGTAGCTCTTCTTGATCGGCAGGTGGGTTTCGATATCGAAGAAGAGCTTGACGGCTTCGTCCTTCGAATTGATAAGCGTGACCTGCAGTGCCGGAAGGTTGCCGGCGAGAGCATTGCCGTCGTAGAAGAGCGCCACGCCGGGATCGTTGAGCCAGGTGCGCAATATAGTCTCCAAAGATAATCTGCGGCGGCGAAGATAGTCTTCGAGATCCTGCTTCTCCACCGGGCGCGGGCCCTTGTAGGTAATTTCGTAACCTTTGTTGCCGGTATAGAGATAAGCTACATCGCGCTCTTTGGTGACCTCGATCCGCTCCTTGTCGGGATATTCCACGAATCGCCAGAACAAAACTCCGTTGCTTGTGGGTTGGCCGTGGTGAAAGCTGTAGGTGCGTCCTTCCTGCTCCATGTCACGGATGTTTAGGAATGCCTGGCCGCCCAGGGCCTGGATCGCCTGATCGAGCAGGGCACGGGCCTTGCGCGCATTTTCAAGATCGACTGCGGGGATCGATTGGGCCGCGGGCTTTGCGGATCCCGAAGCATCCTGTCCGCCGGTTTGGGCACAAGCGGCAGTGTCGCTCAAGACAGGCAACACCAATGCAACGATGACGATAAGAAGCAGATGTTTCATTCAGCTGGTTAGTGTGATGCCCGCACAGGGAATTGTAGCTGCTTGCAGCAGAACTGCGGAGTGCGGCGTCGGCATTCCTCGCTGGCTTCCACGAAGGTTGGATGCAAAAAAAGCTGGTCGAGACCTTTTTCAGCGGAATTTCGGTGCTGGCTAGCTATCCAGTTAGCACCGCGCCGCCATTCACGTTGAAGATTTCACCGGTAATAAAGCTCGCGTATTCGGTGCAAAGGAACAGTACCGGGGCTGCGATCTCTTCGGGCTTGCCCACGCGTCCAAGGGGGATCGTGCGCCGAATCTCGTCGCCGCTTGTTGGGTCATCGATAGCCGGCTTTGACATGTCCGTGTCTACCCATCCGGGGGCAACCGAATTCACATAGATTCCCGCGGAGGCAAGTTCCGTGGAAAGCCCTTTCACCATACTGATGAGCGCGCCTTTGGAAGCAGAGTAATCGCAATGGAACGCCTCGCCGCGCTGGCCGCTGGTAGAACTGATAAGCACGATATGCCCCGTGGCAGAACCGGATCTCGGCTGCGCCTTCATCTGCGCCACCGTGTGCTTGACCAAGCCAAAGACTGCATCGAGGTTGATCGAAAGCGTGGAGCGCCACTGCTCATCCGTCATCTTCTCAATAGGCACATCTTGCACTAGCCACACGCCGTGATTGGCGACAAGAATGTCGATCCTGCCGAAATGCTTAACCGCCTCCGCCACGAGGCGGCGAGCGGAGTCGGCGCTGTTTAGGTCACTCTGAACTGCGTGGCAGTTCTTCTCGCCACACTCTTTGGCAAGCGATTCCGCCTGAGATTCAGCTTTTTGATAAGTGAACACGACCTTCGCGCCCGCCGCTGTGAAGAGGCGCACCGTGGCTGCGCCGATGCCGCGTGAACCACCGGTGATCAAAGCAACTTTGCCGGAAAGAGAGAGAGGAATGGACATGGAGACAGTTTCAGGTTTCGCGCTGCAAGTTTCAAGTGAATGAGATTCAGCTGCCGAGGCTCGACGACGAAGCGCGTTCCGACTTCAATTCGCGCAGAAGCAGGCGCACCAGCATTCCGTCGAAACCGGTGCCGCTCATTTTGGACAGCTCATCGAGCGCCTGTTCGGGCGTGCGGGCGGCAGCAATGGATTGTTCCGTCAGCATGTTGGCGTAGGCGTCGGCGAGGGCAATAATGCGCGCCCACAAGGGAATCTGCTCACCCTTTGCACCATCGGGATAGCCCGTTCCATCAAAGCGCTGGTGATGATGCTCGATAGCCTGGCGCATCATGGCGCTGTGCGGCAAGACGCCAGCAATTTCGGCTCCGACGCGCGCGTGCATCTTCACCAGAAAGAACTCGTCGTCGGTGAGCGGACCTGGTTTATTGAGAATACGTTCCGGAACGAAGATCTTGCCTACGTCGTGGATTCGCGCCGCATAAACCAGGTCGGATGTGTCCTCTGGAGGCAGATGGAGCGCTCTCGCCAGAATCTCCGTATAGCGCGCCACCAGGTCGCCGTGGCCGGAGGTATGCAGCTCGCGGGATTCAGCGGCCCGGCTGAGAACCTCAATCGATTCCTTCAGCAGGGGCACATTGCAATCCTCTTCGCCACCGCAAAGTTTCATCAGCATTGAGGTCAGTTCTTCGAGATGCTCGGGGCCGTTGTGCTCGCGCTGCAAAAAGCCCTCAATGTAGGCGGAAATTTGTTGCCGCTGAGCCGCAAATTCCTCGCCCGCGGCAAACTCCTGGGCCGCGGACACGCGATTGCCACCGGAACGTTTTGAAACGTACATGCCCGCATCGGCGACACGAATAATGTCTTCGATGGAGAACCCATGCATGGGAAAGCTGGCTACGCCGAAGCTTCCTGTGATGTGATGTTCGCTGAGCAAAGGATCCTGGGTGATCCACTGCCGCAAGCGCTCGGCCAGCACCTCGGCCTGCTCGGGGCCGGTTTCAGGCATGAGAATGATAAATTCATCACCGCCGTACCGCGCTACCACATTTGATTGCCGAGACTTTTGCTCTAGCAATCGACCGACCCGCGCCAGCACCAGGTCGCCTTCAAAGTGACCCATGGTGTCATTCACTTCTTTAAATTTGTCTAAGTCAATCAGCACGACAGAGAACGGACGTCCGGAGCGGGAAGCCCGCTTCCACTCCGCCGATAGAGCCTCCCAGAAGAAACGCCGCGTCTTGATGCCCGTCAGGCCGTCGGTAATGGATTGCTGTTGTAGCTTCTGAAAAACAAAAGCATTGTGCAGGGCGGTGGCCAGCAGGTCCGCAAGAGTATTGAGGATGAGCACATCCTGGGGTGAGAATGCGCTCTCGTTGCGGCTTTCGATGTTCAGCGCGCCCAGCAAAGTTTCGCCATAGGTGATCGGAATACACAATACTGAGCGCGATTCCGGCAAAATCGCTCCCATCTGGCCTTCCATGCCATTCTGCACCAGCGCCCGCTCGCCGGTGCGTGCGACCCGTCCTAGAATTCCGAATCCGAGAGGAATTCGCTTGCCCATGGCATGCGCCGTAGCTCCGGCTTCCGCCTTGATTTCGATCTCTTTCGTTCCATAATCCAGCAAGCCGATGCCGATGTGATCGAAGCTGAAGTTCTTTTGAATTTCCCCTACGATCTGACCCAACATGTGAACGGGATCGTCGCTGGAAATGGCGGTACGCGAAATATTGTTCAGGAATGCCAGTTGCCGGGAGCGCCGCTGTTCATCCGCGAAGAGCCGAGCGTTCTCCACGGCCACCGACACTTGCCCGGCGGCAGTCACTAGCACGTCAAGGTCGCGTTGTTCGAAAACGAACTCCCGTTCGGTGCTCATGGCAACCATGACGCCCGCCGGTTTATTCCCCAGCAGAATGGGAGCTGCGCACAAGCATTCGGCAGGTTGCTCCGGCCGGTAAGCAATACCGAGCCGCTCTCGCGTTTTCTCCAGATCCGACCGGATCAGCAACGGCTGCCCGGTGCGGATCACATATTCTGTGAAGGCATTTTCAAATTTGCGCGAGCGCTTGGGCAGCGTGCGGCCTCGATCCACTTCGAGCTCGAAGCGGATTTCGTCTCCTTCCTGAAATGCGATATAGAAGCTGCTGGTGTCGAAAATTTGTCCCAATTCGCTGTGGATAGTCCGCAGCACTTCATCCTGATCCAACCGCGAACTGATGGCCTTTCCGATTTCCGTGAGCAGTTCGTACTCCTGGGTGCGCCGATGGGCATCGTGGGCGATCAGGTAATTGTCGAGTGTCAGCCCGAGCTGCAAGGCGAGTCCTACCATCAGGCGCGGACCTGACGTACCGAAGGCCTTGCGCTCCGCATGAGGAAATAAAATAACACCGAAGGCATGCTCGCGCGTCTGCAGGCTAACCGCGGTCAGATTGCGAATGTCAGCTTCCGTGAAAACTTTTCTGAAATCGCCGAACGCCCCGGTAGAACCGATCGGCACCGGCTCCGTCATGTGGGCAAAGTTATGCACCGTGAATAACCCGCCTTGCCGGTATGCCAACTCGCAGATGTACTCTCCCGCTCCGGTGGCGGTCAAAACATTTAGAAACTCTGGCGAAAATCCCCGCTGCACTGAGGGCAACAGACTGCGCCAGCGTTCCGAAATGTAGATGATGGCCCGTCGTGCGGACAAGGCGCCCGCCAGGCGATCCAGTGCGGCCTGCATGCTTGGAAGCAAATCGTCGGCCGAGAGCAAGCGCCGCGGATCCACTCCCAGCGTCGAAAGTGCAAGCGTGTTTTCCTGCACCGCGTTGCGCTCATTCTCAAACAGGACCATTACCATCGCGATACCCAACAGCATTTGCGGGACCGGGCCGAGATAGTTGGCTGCGCTGCCAAACCGCGCACCCCATGGATTGCGGAATTGCCCCGCACCCATCAGAACCGCCCACAATGCCAGCGAGAACGCCAGCACTTTGAACGCCAGCGATCCCCTGCGATGACCGTTGAGATAGAAGACCGCCGAACAGTACAAGAGCACCGCAGCGATTCCCAGGTCGAGAGCGACGGCGGGTTGCGCCGCTGCCTCAAACGCGCCACCTACCATGTGCGCCTGGAAGTTAAACCAGGCCAGCGCAATTCCGGCCGCGGCCAACGCAGCGTCATACCACAAGAAGTGCGAAGGCCCGCGCATCAGGCGCGTCGATACGAAGATGCACAAAGCCATGGCCACAAGGAATAAAGAGCTAGCGAAAAACGCCAGAGGAGAAGGCGCCCGGTAAAAGGAGAACGCATCGAGGGCGTAATGCAGCGAGTATGCGGCCCAGGCCAGTTGCCAGGCGCGGAAATATGCCTGTCTGCTCTGTTCGTAAAGGTAAGTGAACACCAGGAACAGCAGTACCGAGACCACTCCCGGAATCACCACCATGCTGATGACAACACTATTCATGAGGCCCCGGCGACCCCTTCCGGATGGATATGATTCGTTGGCCCTGGAAGAAGACTATTAACTCTTACTGATGTTTTCATAGCGAGGTGTGCTAGCACAACAAGATTTAAGTACACTGTCCCAGACTGTCTAGGCTGTAGGATTCGTAGAATCAGACACTTATACTGGTCTCGTTTTCCCCCTTCGCTTGACGATACTTTTTCCGGCCCAATACCATCGAAGTTCCACAACTTATGGCCGAAGAAATACCCGTCGCACGTCCGCGAGTACGCTTCGCTCCATCGCCCACCGGATTCCTTCATGTGGGGAGCGCGCGCACTTTTATCTTCAACTGGCTGTATGCACGCCACAATGGTGGCGCGATGATTCTGCGCCTCGACGATACCGATGTCGAGCGAAACACTCAGTCCTCGGTAGATTCCATTTTCGAAGGATTGAAATGGCTGAATCTAAGCTGGGATGAAGAGCACAAGCAATCCGAGCGCATTGAGCTGCACCGCCTAACCGCCTGGATGATCTTCGAAAAAGGCCTTGCCTACCGAGACTTCACACCTGCACATACCGGTGATACCGAGAAATCCGGTGCGCAGGGAACGTGGCTCTTTAATCCTGGCGCACGCGAACTTTCGCGCGCGGAAAGCGATCGCCGTGCCGCCGCTGGCGAGCCATTCGCTTTGCGTTTTCGCGTGCCCCGCGAGGGGGGTCGGCTTGTGCGATTCAACGATGCAGTTTACGGCGAGCAGGTAAAGTCCGCCGCCGATATCGAAGATTTCGCACTGCTTCGTTCCGATGGTATGCCGACTTATCATCTCGCATCCTGCGCGGACGACGCCGACCTGCGCATCTCTCATATCATCCGCGGTCAAGACCACCTCACGAACACTTTCAAGCACGTACTCATTTTCGAAGCCGCGGGCTTTGTGCCTCCGCAGTTTGCGCATCTGCCGCTGCTGGTCGCACCCGACGGCACGAAACTTTCCAAGCGGCGCCACGGTCCAGTGGTAAGCGTTACGACCTATCGCGACGCCGGATTTCTCCCCGAAGCTTTCATCAATTTTCTCTGCCTTCTTGGATGGTCTCCTAAGAATGACCGCGAGCATTTGTCGTTGCAAGAGCTCGCCAACATTTTCTCGCTCGAGAGCATCAACCGCTCGAATGCGGTGGTGAACTTTAAGGAAGATGCTACAACTCCGGACGAAACGTTCGATCCGAAAGCGGTGTGGCTCAATGCCGAGCACATTCGCGGGTTGCCCATGGAAGACTTGAGCGACCGCTTGCTGCCAATTGTGCTCGCCGCCGGATTCAATGTTACGCGGGAAAGGATGCTGCGAATAACGCCGCTGATCCGCGAGCGGATCAAGCTGTTGCGTGATGTGCTCGCCACAGCCGACTTTTTTTTCGTTGACCAACTGCCGCTCTACGACCCCGCCGAACTCATCCCGCAGAAGGGAGACGCGGCAATGGCGGTGAAGGTCCTCACGCGGGCGCAGGAGGTACTGGCCAAGGTCGAGTTCAAACACGATCCGCTGGATCAAGCTCTGCGCGCTGCTGCCCAGGACCTGGGAGTCAAGGCGGGACAAATGTTCCAGCCGATCCGCGTGGCCGTGTGTGGGCGCAAGAATGCGCCGCCGCTCTTTGAGACGCTGGAAGTGCTGGGGCGAGAAACGACCCTCAGGCGGATCGAGCAAGCTCTGCAAAAGATCGCATAGCTCGCTGGCGATTGCCTTGGATTTTGTTGCATCCCCGCCGCGCTTACCAAAATCGAGTAGGCAGTTCTGTTTCCGCAGACCAAAGAATCTCTGCCATGTCTCGATCAGCCTTCACGTTAGCCCCATAGAAAGGGAGTCCCATGAAAGCCGTGCAAGTCAGCAAGCCAGGAGGTAATTTCGAAATCGTCGAGCGCCCAGTTCCGCAGCCGGCGCGCGGTCAGGTACGCATCAAGGTGGAAGCGTGCGGCATCTGCCATAGTGACGCGCTAGTCAAAGAAGGCCTCTGGCCGGGACTTCCGTATCCGCGGGTGCCGGGCCATGAGATTGCCGGGCGCGTCGACGCGACCGGCGCCGACGTCACGCTATGGAGGCCCGGTCAACGGGTAGGCGTGGGATGGCATGGCGGACACTGCTTTCAGTGCGACCCCTGCCGGCGCGGCGACTTCATGCTCTGCCAGTTCGGAAAGATCACCGCCATCAGCTTTGATGGGGGCTACGCTGAATACATGGTGGTCCCGGCAGAAGCGGTGGCCTTGATGCCAGATGATCTGCCTGCGGCCGAAGCTGCGCCACTGCTTTGCGCCGGAATCACTGTCTACAATTCCTTGCGCCATTCAGGCGCGCACGCCGGCGAGCTGGTGGCGGTGCAGGGGATTGGCGGCTTGGGACACCTCGGGATTCAATACGCTCGTCAGATGGGTTTTCATACCGTCGCCATCGGCCGCGGCAAAGATAAACAGCCGCTGGCCCGGAAACTGGGCGCCCACGAATACGTGGACACGAATGCCGGTCCTCCTGCCGAAGCGCTGCAAAAACTCGGAGGAGCGCGGTTGATTCTGGCCACTGTCCCGGATTCGAAAGCAATTTCGGCTGTGGTCGACGGTCTGGCGGGAAATGGAAAGCTCCTAGTCGTGGGAGCAGGTTTCGAATCTCTCACCGTAACTCCGATTCAATTGATCGGCGGGCGCAAGTCCATCGAGGGCTGGCCTTCGGGCACGGCTAAAGATTCCGAGGACACATTGAGATTCAGTTCCCTCACCGGAGTGCGTCCGATGATTGAGGGCTATCCGCTGGAGAAGGCCGCCGAGGCATACGACCAAATGATCAGCGGACGAGCGAGGTTCCGGGTAGTGCTGACGATGGGTGGATAGTGTTCCAGTCGCGGTCTTGTTGGACGTTTTAGGGCTCATCCCGCTATCTGCGCTTTTCGTGCGTGGTGACTAATCAAGAATTCTCGTGAGCTCGGGCACGCGCGGCGACGTTTGCTTGCGATAAGATCAAAGTGCAATGAATCCATCGCATCCGCCAACTGAAGCTGGAGAAAAAGCTGTGGCTGCCTCACCGTCGCCCGCCCCGTCGAACTTCATTCGCGAAATTATCCTGGAAGACCTCAAGACCAACAAGCACAATGGCCGCGTGCAGACCCGCTTCCCCCCGAGCCCAACGGGTATCTGCACATCGGGCACGCTAAGGCCATCTGCATCGATTTCGGACTCGCCGATGAGTTTGGCGGACACACGAATCTTCGTTTCGACGACACCAATCCTGAGAAGGAAGAGACCGAGTACGTCGAGTCGATCAAGGCCGACGTGAACTGGCTTGGCTTCAAGTGGGACGGGCTTTTCTACGCCTCCGATTATTTCGGTCAGCTCTACGAATGGGCGATAAGACTGATTAAAGACGAGAAGGCTTACGTCGACGATCTGACGGCCGAGGAAATTCGCAGGTATCGCGGCACGCTGACCGAACCCGGCAAAGACAGCCCGTACCGCAACCGGTCTGTCGAAGAGAATCTGAATTTATTTGAGCGCATGCAGGCCGGCGAATTCCCGGATGGCTCACGAACGCTGCGAGCGAAGATCGACATGGCCTCGCCGAATCTTAACCTGCGCGATCCGGTAATGTACCGGATCTTGCACGCCGAGCATCACCGCACCGGTAGCAAGTGGTGTATTTATCCGATGTACGACTACGCGCACGGACAGTCGGATTCGATCGAGCGGGTCACTCACTCCCTCTGCACACTCGAGTTCGAAGATCATCGTCCGCTCTACAACTGGTTCATTCAGCAGTTGGGTATCTTTCCGTCGCGGCAGATCGAGTTTGACCGTCTGAACCTTACCTACACTCTTTTGAGCAAGCGCAAGCTGCTGCAGTTAGTGCAGGAAGGGCGGGTAAGCGGATGGGACGATCCACGCATGCCTACGCTCGGCGGCATTCGCCGCCGCGGGTACACGCCTGAGGCGATTCGTAATTTTGTCGCGTCCATTGGCGTGTCAAAGACGGCGGGCTCGATCGAGCTAGCGATGTTGGAACACTTCGTCCGGGAAGATCTGAATAAGCATGCGTCGCGGGTGATGGCAGTGCTGCGTCCGCTAAAGGTTGTGATCGACAACTATCCCGAAAATCAAGTCGAAGAGATGGATGCGGTGAACAATCCTGAAGACGCGAGCGCGGGCACGCGGAAGGTACCGTTCTCGCGCGGGCTTTATATCGAGCAGGATGACTTCCGCGAGGATCCGCCCAAAGGCTACTTCCGTCTCTCGCCGGGACGCGAGGTGCGCCTGCGCTACGGGTACTTCATCACTTGTAAGAACGTCGTGAAAGACGAGAGGGGCGAAGTGGTTGAGGTTCACTGCACTTATGACCCGGCAACGCGTGGCGGAAACGCCCCTGACGGACGAAAAGTGAAATCGACGATTCACTGGGTGTCGGCCGCCCACGCGATCGATGCCGAGGTACGCATTTACGAGAACTTGTTCACTAAAGAAAACCCTAGCGAAGTGGCGCAAGGAGAAGACTTCACGGCGAATCTAAATCCGAATTCGCTCGAAGTGATCGCGAACGCCAAGCTGGAACCCTCGCTGAAGGATGCCTCTGTCGGTGCGCGGTATCAGTTTGAACGTCTCGGTTACTTCTGCGTCGATCCCGACTCGAAGCCCGGTAAGCCCGTGTTTAATCGTACGGTAGCTTTGAAGGATACCTGGGCAAAGCTGGAGAGGAAGCAAGGGGCGAAGGGCTAAGTTTTTGTCTTGCAGACCGGGTCTCACCGCCGGCAAACACCAAGATCCCTCGCTTCGCTCGGGAGGACGGTCCGTGATGGTTACGGCAACAGCTAATTGTGCACGTGCGGACTCTGAGCCGGGTTGGTATGGTGCGTGGCCGGTTCTTTCACGACCTTCACTTCAAAACTTACGGGCAAGGTTTTCGGCGGATAGCAAGCGGCATTGTCGCAGGCCTGGTAGCGCAGCACGCCGTGCATTAAGTATTTTCCGGGCACTACGGAACGCATCGGATGTACTCCGACCGCGATGGTGAAGTCTCCGCTATACACACTCAGCTGTTCGTCGGGCGAGAAGGGGAACGTCATGTCTGCACCCGCCGGATATTCGATTTTTCCCAGAATGATGTCGGTGGGCAGCTCCATCTTCAAGGCAGTGGGAATGAGGAACTCCGACTTGGGCATATTTGAGTTGATGTGGTAGCCCGGCGGAACACGAAAATTCAGGTTCACCATTGTTTGCGCGGCGCGTGGGGCCGTGGTCAGTGGCACTGCGGCTATCGTGAGCGTAGGAGCTTTGCCGGGGGTTTGCGCGATCGCGGGAAGTGCGGATGCAAGAAAGGCAACCGCGACCAGTGCCGAATGTGAACGCCGCAAATTCATTGACCACGAAGGACAAGAAGGTACACAAAGGCGCGAACTCTTGGCGGACACTTTTTGTATTTGGTCGTGCATGAGTTCAAACTTAGTGGAACGCTTCAACCATGGTAGAACACCCGATTGCAGCTTTCTATTGTCACCTCTGAGGCTGCGGGGCTGCCATGTCTCCCGCACTCGACGCTTGGCTGGTGGCCGGCTGTGTGTTCAGCGCCTTCTTAATTGCGTCCTCGATTTCTGCCTTGCCCCGGAGCCCGATGATCTTGTCTACGATTTTGCCGTCGCGCGCGATCAGGAAGCTTTCGGGCAAAGCAGGCACCCCGCCATACTGATCGCCCACCGACTCCTTGCCGATCAGAATGGGATAGTTCACGCCCATATCCTTGGCGAACTTGCCGATGTCTTCCTTGCTGGCATCATCCATGGCGACACCGACAATCTGCAATCCCTGCGATCCGTACTGCTTCTGCAGGTCGACGAACCAGGGCATCTCGATCTTGCACGGACCGCACCAGGTCGCCCAGAAGTTGAGCAGCACGGCCTTGCCGCGAAAGTCCGAGAGGCGCGTGGTCTTGCCATCGAGCGATTCGAGAGAGAAATCCGGGGCAGGGCTCGATTTGGGCAGATGCGAGGTCAAGTCTGCGCCTGGCCGACGCGCCTTATGGTATCCGACATACAACATCAATGCGACAACAAAAGCCACAACAACGAGTACCAGCGGACTGCGTTTCACGGAACTCTCCCTTCATCATTCATCGATTCCAAGCAACACTGATGAATCAAACTTGTTTTTGTTACAAGCTAACCGCCAAGCGAAATTCACAAAGCAAAGCGATTCAAGAACGAAAGCCAGTTCGATATCAGTGTGAAGCGCCCCAGCACCAGCAATATACCCAGCCCGATCAACAAAGCACCGGAAGCTACCTCCAGCGCATGCATGTGCGAGCGGAAACGGCTATAAAACTTTAGAAAACGCTCCATCAATAGTGAAGTCAACAGAAACGGCACTGCCAGTCCGAGCGAATATACCGCGAGCAGTAGAATCCCTTTCACGAGGGTGTCTTGTTCGCCGGCAATGGTGAGAATCGCGGTCAGGATTGGTCCCAGACACGGAGTCCACCCGAAGGCGAACGCGAAGCCGATGACGAACGCGCCGAACGGAGTGCTGCTGCCTTTCACACTATGCAGACGAGCGTCTGTATAAAGCGCTTTGATCTTGAAGATGCCAGTTAGATGCAATCCGAAGAGGATGATGACGACACCCGCCACTCTTGCCAGCGTGTGTTTATACATGCCAAGCATCTGGCCGACCTCGGTTGCAGCCGCTCCGAGCACAATAAAAACAACACTAAAGCCTAGAATGAAACCGACGGAGTTCACCATCACGCGCCGCATGAGCTGCGCCTGAGGCGCTTTGAGTTCTTCCAGTCCCGCGCCAGAGATCAGAGAAAGATATCCCGGCACAAGCGGGAGCACGCAGGGCGA
Organism: uncultured Acidobacteriota bacterium; assembly: GCA_963720155.1. Taxonomy (GTDB): domain Bacteria; phylum Acidobacteriota; class Terriglobia; order Terriglobales; family Acidobacteriaceae; genus Sulfotelmatobacter. Next base: position 251,214 of record CAVREP010000007.1, on the reverse strand, counting down.
GAGAAATGAAATGAGCCCGGCGAAAAACGCAGCAATCGGAAGTGGGAGACTCGACATCCAGTTTTGATTGTACCTGCTGAAGTTCTACTTACGCAGCCATCAGACGATTGGACAGGGGCCAATTGGCTCGTCGCCGATCGGCGGCGTGAATTGACGGGATCAACCCCTGCCCCTAGAATCGAAATTGAGAATAGAAAGATCACTTCACAATCGTCTCAGAGCCCATGCCCCTTTACGAATATCAGTGCGAGAAATGCGGTCACCGTTTCGAGAAAATCCAGAAGTTTTCCGACAAGATGGTTAAGAAGTGCCCGGAGTGCGGGGGGCGGGTCGAGCAGATGATTTCCGCGCCGGCAGTGCAGTTTAAGGGATCTGGATGGTACGTGACCGATTACCCTAAGAAGTCCACTGCGCCCGCCTCTTCCGACGGCGGCCCCAAAGACTCGAAGAAGGAAGAGAAATCGAAGTCAGAGAGCTCGTCGAGGGACAGTTCGTCGAAGGAGGGGTCGTCAAAAGAGGGTTCGTCGAAGGGGAGCTCGGGTGGGGAGGGGGCTTCGAAAGAAAGCTCTTCAAGAGAACGTTCTTCCCGAGAACCTTCCTCTAAGAAGTCCGATCAGAACAGATAGACTTTCTCCAAGAAGTCCGATCAGAAACAGGTAAGCTCCTCGCTCTCGCGGTGGCGAGTGTCGACGAACCACCAGCTATCTCAGCTCCCGCTCAAAATGATCGTCGATCATGTGGAATAAGTGATCGCGCGCGTCGCTGCCGGAGATGCTGTGGGTTTTGTTGGGATAGATCATCAGCTGAAATTGCTGGCCTGCCTTGATCAGAGCATTAATCATTTGCATGCTGTTCTGGAAGTGCACGTTGTCATCGCCGGTACCGTGGGCTAGCAACAGGGCTCCATGCAGAGTGGCCGCTCCCGCCGTAACGTCAGACTCGGCATAACCCTTGGGATCGTCCTTCAGCTGGCCCATGTAACGTTCGGTGTAGATAGTGTCGTAATTTATCTGGTTGGTGACCGGGGCTACGGCAACTCCTGCGCGAAAGCGGTCCGAGTGCGTCATGGCGTAGAGCGTCATCGAGCCACCATTTGACCATCCCCAGATCGCCATGCGGTCTTTATCGAGCAGCGCGTACTGCGAGAAAAGTTGATCGAGCGCAGTCAGCTGGTCTTTTAGCTCGATCGCTCCAAACTCATGGCGAATCGCAGTCTGAAATTTACGATCGCGACCTGGCGTGCCGCGATTATCGACGGCAAAAATGGCGAAGCCCTGGCGCGCGAGGATCTCATCGAACGGATCGGTGGGTTCTTTCAATACCAACTGCGCTGCAGGACCGCCGTAGATATTGACGATCAAAGGAATCTTGCCGCCAGGCGGCGCTTCCGGAGGCAGCAACAAACGTCCATACAGGGGGGTGCCGTCGTCAGCTTTAAACTCGAGGAACTTCGGGGCCCGCAGTCCATACTCTACGACTTCATCGCGAGCCTGCCATAGGGGAGCGCAAGCCCCGGCTGCCGCGCACAGCGACATACGCGGAGCGGTCAGAGGGCCCTGAAATGTCTGCTCGTAGTGCGTGGCATCGTCAGAAAATTTGGCGGTGTAAATTCCCTCGTCATGCGTGAGCGGCTGCAGGCCAGTTCCATCCAGCTTGATCGAGAAAATATGCCGTTGTCTTGGATCGTCTTTGTCGGACGAGAAAAACACGGTGCCTGCCGTTTCCTCAACTCCATATACCCCCAGCATCTCGAAGTCGCCGTGCGTGAGTTGACGCTCCAGTTTCGCTTCCGCTGCCAGCGGATTCTGCTTATCAAAACTGTACAGATACAAATGGGTGTGTCCGTCGCGCCAGCTCGACCATAGGAAGCGATCGCCTGACTTCAAGACGCGAAAATCGTCATTAACATTGATCCACGCGTTGGGGCTGGTCTCGGTAAGCACCTTGGTCGATTTTCCCGACTTCGCATCAATGAAATACAAATCCATTTTGTCCTGATTGCGATTGAGAACCTCGGCCCAGACAACTCCCTTGCGGACCCAGCCAAAACGCGGGATATAAGTCTCCTCGTCACTATCGTTCGTAAGGGAAATCCAGCGGACCTTAGCTTTTTCTGCATCCGCCACGCCCAATTTCACCACGGGGTTTGGGTCTCCGACTTTTGGATACTTCTCGTTATCCACGGAGGGATGAGTGGGAATCAAGTTGACCATGGGATAGGTTGGCACCTTCGTCTCGTCCATGTGCAGGAAGACGATTTGCTTGCTGTCGGGCGACCAGAAGTAATTGCTGCGCACAGCGAGCTCTTCGGCATATACCCAATCGATATCACCGTTGAAAAGGTTGTCACCCGTGTCTTTCGTGAGCTGTTTTTCGCTCTTACCATTCAAGGGTCGGATGTAAAGGTTGTGTTTGCGAACATAAGAAACATGGCTGCCGTCGGGGGAGAACTTGGGGTCGCCGCTGGGGTCAGGCGCTGAGGTGAACTGCACAGCCGTACCGGTCGCCAAATCAAAAAGCCAGAGCTGCCCCTGGGAGTCGAAAATCAAGTGTTTTGAATCGGGCGCCCATAAGTAGGCGGCTACGTGATAGCGCGTCAAGCGTTCTTTTTCGCGCTCATCTTTCACTCGGTTGTAGTCGGGGGCGAGCGAGGCCAGCTTCCCCGCGCTGAGCAAAACTTTCTTCTCGCCTGTGGCCGCGTCCACATACCACAGTTCGCCGTGTTCCCCTTCGTCATCGCGCTGCACAAACGAGAGTTTGGAACCGTCGGGACTCCACTCGACGTTCTCTGGACCGCGCCCGGTCAGACCGCCGGGAGCGAAGATCGCTTCAATCGTAAGCGGTTTTAGCGGCTTGGAAGATTGCGCCCAGAGCGGCATGAGAACCGAGGAAAAGCCGAGAGCAGCAATAAGAGCGATGAATGAAATCTGTTTTTTCACTATGGAACTCCGAAACTGGAAGTGGCACTGGAACGCATCGTGGCGAATCAAAGAGTTTACACCTGTGAAGAGGTGCCCGGGCTCGTCTGTGCACATGGAACCGGCGTTTCCGCGTGATAGAATTAAGCCTGAGCCCTTTCGGGATGCTTCCAGAGATAGAAAACCTATTGCGCCTGCAAGAAGCGGACAAGGAAATCCGCCGCCTGCAGGATGAAATCGCCGAACTCCCCAAACGAGTTGCGGCTATCGAACACAAACTGGCTGACACCAAGGCGCAACTTGAAAGAGCTCAGGCCGCAGTGAAAGCCGACGAAGGTATCCGCCGCAAGCACGAAACAGCCATTGCAGACCTCCGGGGCAAGATCTCCAAGTACCGCGACCAGTCCCTGGACGTGAAGACCAACGATCAATATAAGGCGCTGCTGCACGAGATCCAGTTTGCGGAAAGAGAGATTGCCGCGACTGAAGACAAGATCCTAGAGTTGATGTTGAGTGCAGAAACGCGAGACAAGGAAGTAAAGGCCGCGCAGGCCGACCTGAAAGCGGAAGCCGCAGAGATTGAAAAAGAGAAGAACGAAGCGAGGCAGCGTACCTCAGAAGACGAAAAGCAGCTTGCGGATTGGCGCGCCAAACGTGACCAGATGCGGGCCGGAGTGAACGAGGATCTACTGCGCCACTACGAGCGCGTATCGAAGTTTCGCGGCAGCGGCATCTCCGAGGTGCGTGATCACAAATGCATGGCTTGTCAGGTCATGCTCCGTCCGCAGACCTACAACGATGTGCGCACCGGACAGCAAACCGTGGTCTGCGATTCCTGCCAGCGCATTCTCTATTTCAATCCGGCAAACGAAATGCAGGCTCTCGAGCCGGAACACAAGCGTTCGCGGCGCCACCATCCCAAGATCGATGCGCCGCAGGCCTGGTACTACCGGCAGGAATTCGCCGATGCTGGCGAAGTCTTACTGTGCCTGGCCAATTCAGGGGGCCAAGCCACGCGGCGAGTTTTCGACATGCACACCGGTCGGCTCGTCGGCGACATCCTGATCCGCGAAGGCGATTACCGCCACGCCTTTCCGGAGGACATTACCGGTGCTGTCCGGCTGAACGGAAGCTGGACGGAAAGAGATATGGAAAACTGGGGCACCGAGATGCCAATGACCGCGCTTGACTCGCTCCATACGGATCTTGAAGCCGCCCGTTACGAAATGAATTCGCGCACCTCCCATAAGCCTGAGACCCCGGCAACCGTTCCCACCGAGCAAGCCGCTAGCTAGCAGTTGTAATTTAGAATCCTCCAAAGAAAAGAAATATGCCGGCCGCAATCGATTCCTATCCCGTAACGGCCAGGTATTACGAGGGCGCCTACGCCGCGAAACCTGACCTCGTAGACCTGCCTTTCTATCTCGATCTGGCGGAGCGGTCGCCCGGACCGATTCTCGAGATCGCTTGCGGCACGGGTCGAGTTCTGCTTCCCATTGCGCGTAGAGGCATCGCGATACACGGAGTCGACAACTCTTTTCCCATGCTTGGGATTCTCAAGGAGGCATTGTCCGAGGAGAGTCCGGCTATTCGCAAGAAAGTTACGCTTCACGAAGGCGACATGCGTGAGTTTCGGCTGGATGCTCGCTATCCTGCCGTGATCATCCCGTTCCGGCCCCTGCGGCACATGGTGACGGTTGAAGATCAAGTGCAGGTTCTACGCACCGCCGCCTTGCATCTCACCGACGATGGAATCATGGCGTTCGATGTTTTCTATCCAAAGTTTGGAATGATTCATACAAAAATGGGAGAGGAAGTGCCGGAGATGGAGTGGACGGTAAATTCCGATCCGGCAACCATCGTTCGCCGCTACTTCAGAATAGAATCCGTCGACAAGATCGCCCAGGTATTCAGCTTTACTTTCATCTACCGCACTTTCCAGTCGGACGAGCTGATCCTCGAGGAATCGGAAGATTTCAAGCTCGCCTACTTTACTTATCCGCACTTGCGGGCATTGTTCTTGCTCGCGGGACTGGAACCTGTGGTGGAATATGGCTCTTTTGCCAAAGACCCTCTCGACAACAAGTCTGAGCAGATGATTTTCCTGCTGCGGAAGATCGGACCCGCTCACAGCGGAACGTACCGCATCAACATCGCATGTTACTGCGACCGTTGTCAGTTACCATCGAGGACATGGTGCGAAAACCAGCGGCTTCGGATTCCGGACTCACGGTCACAATCTCCCTGCGAGGAGCATCTCGGCTGAAGGCTGGCCACGTTTGGGTGTATCGCTCGGACATTGTTTCGGTTAACGGAGTTCCGCCCGGATCGCTGGTTAGAGTTGTCGATCAGCGCGGGCAGTTTCTCGGCAGCGCGCTTTATTCCAGCTCTTCCCAGATTGCGATCCGCCTCATCTCGCGCGAGCCTGTCACCGACTTCCAGGCGTTGCTGCGCCACCGCGTAGCCGATGCCATCGCCTATCGCCGGACGATCATCCACGACACAAACGCTTACCGCGTCATCTTCAGCGAAGCTGATTTCCTGCCCGGTCTAATCGTCGACCTCTACAACGACATTCTGTCGATGCAGATTCTTACCCAGGTTATGGACGGCGAGAACGTGCGCCAGACGCTGATTTCCGAACTCACCGAACGCATGCACCCAGCTTCGATCGTCGAGCGCGTGGACCGTCGGGTTCGCCAACTCGAGGAACTGCCGCCTCGCTCATCTGGCTTGTTGCAAGGAGAAAAGACTTCGACAATCTTCACCACGAACGGCGTTCAGTTCCACTTTGATGCGCTCGAAGGTCAGAAAACTGGAGCGTTCCTCGATCAGCGCGAAAACTACGCCGCTACAGCCCAATACGCCCACGGCGAGGCTCTCGACGTCTTCTGCTACCAAGGCGGCTTCGCGCTTCATGTGGCCGCGCGTTGTTCGCACGTAGCCGCCGTGGACAGCTCCCGTCCGGCACTTGAAGTTGCCGACCGGAACGCGACGCTGAACCATCTCGACATCGAATGGATCGAGGCCAATGCCTTTGATCTGCTCAAGGACTACGCCGCTTCCGGCCAGCGGTATGACCTGATCGTTCTCGATCCCCCGGCGTTCGCCAAGACTAAGCAGGACCTAGGGGCTGCCATGTGTGGCTACAAAGAGTTGAACCTTCGGGCTCTCAAGATGCTTCGTCCCGGAGGGACCCTGGTGACCTGCTCCTGCTCTTATCACGTCCGCCAGGCGGACTTCCTGGAAATGCTTGCCAATGCCGCCTTGGACGCTCACCGAACTCTGCGTCTAGCCGAGATTCGCGGACAAGCAAGAGATCATCCTGCTCTATTAAATGTCGCTGAAACAGCCTACTTGAAGTGCGTCATTGGTAACCTAAGCTATTGATAATAAATGTTCTATCAATGATTGACAATAATGCACTCATATTTTATGATTCCGTCATCGTAATAACAGCATCCAATGCAGTCAACGATGCTATTTAACGTGAGTGTTGGGCTTCTCACCAAATCCCAAGCCCAATATTTTGAAGGAGGATTTAGCCATGACAGTTCTTACCCGTTGGGAACCCTTCCGTGAGTTTTCCACTTTGCAGGACCGCATGAACCGCCTGTTCCGTGAGACTTATAACGAAGGTGGCCGGGATGAATCGCTCACCGCATCCAGCTTTGCCCCAGCCGTCGACGTCTACGAGGACGAGCATAACGTGACTCTGAAGATCGAAGTGCCTGGAATCGACGAGAAGGACATCGACATTCGTCTGGAGAACAATACTCTCACCGCGCATGGCGAGCGCAAAATCGAGAAGGAAGAGAAGGAAGAGAACTATCGCCGCGTGGAGCGGCAGTACGGCAGCTTTACCCGCACCTTCACTCTGCCCCCGACCGTGGATACCGAAAAAGTTTCGGCAGACTACGACAAGGGCGTGTTGAAGATCACTCTGCCGAAAAAGGCTGAAGCGAAGCCCAAGCAAATCAAGGTTAACATTGGTAGCGTGAAGTCCGGCGAGAAGACCTTGGAAGCAAAGGGTCCGAGTAAAGCCGCATAACTTGGCATGCATACGGGGCGGGCGACTCGCCCGTCTGTCGAGCGCAGCTCGACGATTTACGATCGACGGGAGGCGGCGGAAGTGGCTGCCTCCCGTCTGATTTTTGCATCTGTTCTTCAAGTGGTAACTGTGCGATTCGGTAGTTTGAAAACATTTACTGCCGCCTGCAAGGCCGTTCGTTCCATTTGCAGATTGCCCAATTGCACCATTAAGAGATCGTAGGAGTTCCTCATGGCTATCCGTTGGGATAAATTCACGGTAAAAGCGCAGGAAGCAGTGCAGCGCGCAACTGAACTCGCCTCCGAGCACGGCAATCCTGAATTGATGCCGTTGCATTTGCTGGCGGCCCTGCTCGAAGATAAAGAGGGCATCGTTTCTCCGGTGCTGGAAAAAATCGGCATCGGACCGCAAGCCGTTCTCAGCGATCTTTATCGCGAGATCGAGAAACTGCCAAAGCTTTCCGGCGAGGCATCACAAGCCGCTCTCTCGAGCGCTGCCAACAAGTTGTTCGAGCAAGCCTCCAAAGAGGCCTCGAACTTCAAGGACGAATATGTCTCCACGGAACACCTCCTGCTAGCCATCACGCACCTGAAACAGGATCCAGCGCAGCAGATTCTGGCCCGTCATGGCGCCACTCACGACGCTATCCTGAAGGCCTTGACTGCGGTTCGCGGCTCGCAGAAAGTGACCGACCAGAATCCCGAAGCCAAGTACCAGGCGCTCGCACGCTACGCCCGCGACTTAACTGAGCACGCCCGCCGCGGCAAACTCGATCCGGTGATCGGACGTGACGAAGAAATCCGCCGCGTGGTTCAGGTGCTCTCGCGCCGCACGAAAAATAATCCCGTACTGATCGGCGAACCTGGCGTGGGTAAAACTGCCATCGTCGAAGGCTTGGCCCAGCGCATTATTTCGGGCGACGTGCCTGAAGTGCTGAAGAACAAGCGCGTGGTAGCGCTCGATCTGGGCGCCATGCTGGCCGGAGCGAAATATCGCGGCGAGTTCGAAGACCGCCTCAAAGCTGTTCTAAAGGAAATCGAAGACTCTCAGGGTCAGATCATTCTTTTCATCGACGAGCTCCACACTCTGGTGGGAGCAGGAGCCAGTGAAGGCGCAATCGATGCCTCCAATATGCTCAAGCCCGCGCTGGCTCGCGGAGAATTGCGCGCTATCGGGGCTACCACGCTCAACGAGTACCGCAAATACATCGAAAAAGACGCCGCCCTCGAACGTCGCTTCCAGATTGTTTTCGTCGGCGAACCGAATGTCGAAGACACCATCGCCATCCTTCGTGGCCTGAAGGAACGCTACGAAGTGCATCATGGTGTTCGCATCAAAGATTCGGCGATCGTTGCTGCCGCCACGCTCTCGCACCGTTATATCTCCGATCGATTTTTGCCGGATAAGGCTATCGACCTCATTGACGAAGCTGCAGCCTCGATTCGCATCCAGATTGATTCCCTGCCCACGGACATCGATCAGCTGGAACGCCGCGCCACGCAGCTCGAAATCGAAAAACAGGCGCTTAAGAAAGAGGACGATCCGAACTCCAGAGAGCGCCTTGCCCTCATCGACCGGGAACTCGCCGAAATTCGTGAAAAATCCAACACCCTCAAGGCGAACTGGAAAAAAGAAAAAGAGTTGATCGCACGTATTCGCGAGCTAAAAGAAAGGATCGAAAAGCTGAAGATCGAAGAGCAGGCGGAGGAGCGCAAAGGCAATCTGCAGCGGGTCGCGGAGATTCGCTATAGCCTCATTCGCCAGGCCGAGGCCGACTTGGCCAAGCTCACCACACAAATGGAAAGTCAGGGCGGCTTGCGAATGCTGAAAGAAGAAGTGGACGAGGAGGACATCGCCCGCATTGTCTCCAAGTGGACGGGCATTCCGGTCTCGAAGATGCTGGAAGGCGAAGTGAAGAAGCTGGTCACTATGGAAGATCGCCTGCGTCTGCGCGTCGTCGGCCAGGACGAGGCACTCGAGCGCGTCGCCAATGCCATCCGCCGCTCCCGCGCCGGCCTCAGCGATCCCAAACGGCCGATCGGTTCATTTATCTTTCTGGGTCCGACTGGAGTTGGCAAAACCGAACTGGCCCGCGCCCTCGCCGAATTTCTCTTCGACGACGAGCGTGCACTGCTGCGGATCGACATGTCCGAGTACATGGAAAAGCATTCGGTGGCTCGCCTCATCGGCGCTCCTCCGGGCTACGTCGGCTACGAAGAAGGAGGTCAGCTCACCGAGCAAGTGCGGCGCCGTCCTTACGCTGTCGTTCTTTTCGACGAAATCGAAAAAGCGCATCCAGACGTGTTCAACGTCCTGCTGCAGATTATGGACGACGGCCGCCTTACCGATGGCAAGGGCCGCGTCGTCGACTTCAAGAATACGATTCTGATCATGACCTCGAACCTCGGCTCCAGCTATTTGCAAGCCGACCACGTCCAGACACCCGAAGAGTTCGAGAAGGCCAGCGAACAGGTGATGAACGCGCTGCATGCGCACTTCAGGCCCGAGTTCCTGAACCGTGTCGACGACATCATCGTCTTCCGTCCGCTCGGCAAAGAGCAGTTGGTCAAGATCATCGACCTTCGCCTCGAAGACTTGCGCCGTCTGCTTGCCGACCGCAAAATCTCGATCGAGCTCACCGACGCCGCGAAAGAACTGCTATTCGCTCAAGGTTACGATCCCAACTTCGGCGCGCGGCCGCTGAAGCGTGCCATACAGAAGCTGATCCAGGATCCGCTCGCGCTCAAGATTCTGGACGGAGAGATCCTGCAAGGTGATCACGTCGTTGTGGACGCCGATAAGAAGGCCGGCAAAATGAAATTTGAAGTCAGCAAGCGCGTCGGAGAAAAGGAACCCGCGAAGGTCAAGAGCAGATAGTCAGACACGGATTTTCACGGATAGTTCTAAGATCTTTGCAAATCAGTGTTGATCCGCGGAAATCCGTGGCTGGCATTTGGCTTACGCCAACTTCGGCAAGACTTTTTTCGCGCTAGCTAACATTGTCGACTTGCATTTGAACTGTCGGCTTCCCACTCGTATACTTACAGCCCGCTATGAAGGTCGTTGTGATTATTCCGGCCGCCGGGCTTGGGACGCGCATGGCTCCCATACCCTCGGGTTCCAGGTCGAAGCAGAAAAAGGCGCCTCCTTCGAAGCAGTTCACCGAACTCGGCGGCGCACCGATTCTCGTCCATACTCTGCGCAAGTTTTCGGCGGTCGAGGCGGTGTGCGAGATCTGGATTGCTCTACGGGAAAATGAGACTGCCGAGTTTCGTGCTCGACTCGAAAATGATGCGAAAGACGTTCTGAAGAAAAAAGTGGAGTTTGTTGTCGGCGGCGAGCATCGTCAGCAGTCGGTGGAAAATGCGCTGAATGCAGTCGGGGCGGAAGCAGATGATATTGTTCTGGTGCATGATGCGGTGCGTCCGTTTGTAACCCGTGAAATCATTGAAGAAGTGATTGAGGCGGCGGCGAAATATGGCGCTGCAATTGCGGGGCTACCGGCCGTCGATACGGTGAAGCAAGTCGAACGCACGGCTGAGGGCGCGCTGATCAAAGCTACGATTCCTCGGGCGGGTATCGTAATGGCGCAGACTCCACAAGGCTTTCGTTATAGTGTGATCAAGAAGGCATTCGACGAGGCGTCAGCTGACGGATTTCTGGGCACCGACGAAGCTTCTCTGGTCGAAAGGTCGGGACACGACGTGGCGGTGGTGATGGGCTCGCCGCGAAATATCAAGATTACGACGCCGGGAGATATGGAATTGGCAGAGTTCTATCTGAAAACTGCAAAGATCTAAGTATCACAGACTCAGGAATGTCAACGACTAACGACCAACGACCATCCACTAATCCTGCCACTCGAATAGGTTACGGATTCGACTCCCACGAATTTCGTCCGGGGATTCCGCTGAAGATTGGCGGCATTACGCTGGCGCACGATAAAGGATTGGGTGGGCACTCGGATGGCGATGTGCTGCTGCACGCTATTACTGACGCGCTGCTCGGGGCTGTGGCTGCGCCGGACATCGGGGCGCTGTTCCCGCCCTCTGACCCGAAATGGAAGGGCGCGGATTCGGTGGTTTTTCTGGGCGCAGCGCTGAAACGGGTGCGGGACGCGGGATATACCGTCGCAAACATAGACTCCAGTCTGATTCTGTCCGCGCCGAAGATTGGACCTCACGCCTTCGCGATTCGGATACGCGTGGCGCAGTTGCTGGGAGTGCGGCCGGATTGTGTCGGGTTGAAGGCGAAGACTCCGGAGGGGCTCAATCTAGAGAACGCCGCGATCGCGCATGTGGTCGTGTTGCTGGAAAAGCTGAGTAACCCTACGAAAGCGCGAAAGAAAAGCAAGAGGAAAAAGCGGGGGTGAGCTACTTAGATTGCGCCTTCGCAGCTTCGATCAACGCCCGGAAGATTGCGCGGGATGGTTCGTCTTGATCCACAGAGCGCTCGGGGTGCCATTGCACTGCCAGCACGAAGTGATCGGGTCTCGTTCCTTCCAGGGCTTCGATGATGCCATCGACTGAGCAGCGGGCGGAGATACGGAGGCCGTCGCCGATCGCGTCGGCCGATTGGTGATGCGAAGAGTTCACCGGGATGTGCCCTGCCCGTGCTTTACCATTCACGATTTCCGCAAGCTTCGAATCCATCTCAATCTCGACTCCGTGCGCCACCGCGACTTTCTTTCCCGCTTCGTGATTGACGCTAGCGCGCACGTCTTCCGGCAGAAAATCTGGGATGTGCTGGATCAGCGATCCGGCGCGGTAGACGTTGAGGCTCTGCAGACCGTAACAGATGCCAAGGAGGGGCTTGCGGAAGTTATACGCGTCTTGCAGCAGAAGGTCGTCGACGGCCTCGCGACGCGGATCGGCGGCGGCGGTGCGCGCAGAGCGCGTTGCGTTGAACTTCGCCGGGTCGATGTCGGCATTGCTTCCGGGCAAAAGCACTCCGTCGCAGCGTTCGATGATTTTCATAGCTTCGGATGGCTGCAGGTCGAGAGGGATGCGGACGGCTTCGCCTCCGGCCTGCTCGACGGCGCGCTCGTATTGAGGAATTGCACGTTCAGCATACTCGTGGTCGATCGAGTGCGGCATGGGTATGGCGATGCGGGGCGGCATGATCTCGATTGTAGCTCCTGTAAGGCTGGCTCACGCTCGGGCGAGACAGCCGAAAGCCTGCTCTGAGCGAAGTCGAACGGGCGGCTGCCACACAGGGTCTGAACCTAGCTCATTCTCGCGATGGCGGCCAGGGTCTTTGACTGGCGGTAGTGGCGGATTTCCATGGCCAGCGCGAGAACGAAGATGATGCTTCCGGCAACCACAGCCGCGGGCAGGGCGATCTGGCGATAGGCAACGGTCATATTGGGGTTGACATGGCGCAGAGACGACCCGACCACGATCCCGAGGATGCCGAACAGCAGGCTGACGGCGAATGAGATGAGCGTGCCTATGAAGGTCACCAGAATTACGCGCACCGGGATCGTAAACCAGCGGGGCGGATGCGGGGTCGGCATGCTTCTAAGCTACACCTTCCGACTACCTGCGTCAGTGGTTGGAGAGAAACCTGTGCGACTGCGGGACCAAAGTCACAGCAGCGGGCAGGAGTGCCCGCTCCACACGAGCACGTCCACGCGAGCACTTCTACACGAGGCGGGTAGTGTATAAAAGAGCAAGAATGTCGCAGGTAGCGCCAGCAATAACGCGGAGTCCCGCGGATGTGGTCCGGATGACGCCGGTTTCGCAGGCGGCGAACGGGGTGTGCTACGCCGTGGCGGGCGAGAGTTCCATCAGTTCGTTTGACCTGGAGCGAATGATTGCCGCGGTGCCGACCAAAATTGCCTCGGCGCTGAAGCGCAAAGCTTATTATTTTGTACCACTGACGCTGAGTCAGGGTGAAGAGATTCTGATCGCGGATCGCTATGATGTAGCGCTCAGCGACAACGCGGTATGCCATCGCAACCTGAATCTGGGCGATTCGCAGTGCGTGTTTATCTCCACCCGCCTGACGGACGACAAGTTTTCCGTGGCCTTCGAGTTTTATATCAACGTGGGCCACGCGCTGGTTGAGATTGCCGGACTGTCGCACGATTTCAGCGATCTAGCCTGGAAGCAGGTAGAGGCGGGCATGCGCGGCGAGACCTCGCTCGATGCCTGGGATGCGCGGAAGCTGGCACTGGCCGGCGGTCCTGATGCGGAGCGGTACAAAAACGAATATTTTGAAGCGACGTTTTCCGACACGATCTCCATTTACCTGCTATCGCTTTTCCTGGATGTGGATTATTACGATCTGCGGGAACGGGATTATCCGCTGCTGGCGCCTTCGGCGCTGGCGGAGCGGTTGAGGAAAGTGGCGGAGCTGTTTCCAGCGAATGCGGGGTTTGAGTTTGCGGTGCTGTACAAGCGGCGGGGGTAGCGGGCTAACTTCTTTGGCCATGGATTTGGAGGGATTCCCGCGGCTAAAGCCTGATAGGAATCTTCCCACCACCAACCTTCATCGACATTAATCTTTAATTTCCGGCACTTGGATTCGGAGAGGCGCTCGGCGGCTAAAGCCGCAGTTCATGCAGTGCGGGCGCGGCGCGACTAGAAGCCGCGCCCCTTCAAAAACAGAAAAAGATGGAGATGCTGACGGCAGTGGCGGGCGAGAGTGCCCGCCCCACACTTTTCCTACTTATTTCCAAACACAAAGCTGACTGAGCTGGGCTGATTGGCGTTTACCGTAACCGATTTCTCCAACATCTTCGGCTCGCTGAAGACCGGGCGCTGGACAGCGCGCTCCGTGAGAACGTCGTAGGCCTGTTCTTTGCCGGCAAGTCCCCAGCCTTCGTGCCAGGCGACAACCTGATAAGTGCCGGGAGGAACGCTGGTGAATTCGAAGCGTCCGCTTTCGTCGGTGACAGCGTAGTAAGGATGACGAACCACCATCATTTCCGCATTCATCCAGACGTGCCCGCCGTTGCAATGAAGATTGACCAGGCCGGGTGTGGACATGGTGCGCGAAACAATTTGATTGGTGAAGGGAAAGGGCAGGTTGAAACTGGCTGCGCCGTCCATGTGAATGGTATGCAGGGTGGCATCAGAGCTTTGCATCTGCAGCGCCGCGTTTTCTGGCACGAGAAGAATGTGAGGAATGTAGCGGCATCGCTTCTGGTCCAGGTGACGCCTCTGCTCCGGAAGATCCATCGCTTTGCCGGCGGAGATGTTCTTGAGATAGACGATAGTATTGGCTACGCCACCCTCGGGGCCGACAGTGAGGCGATCGAGGCTGACGGTTTTCTTGCCATCCGGAGCGCAGATTTGAGGATCTTTAGAGACGGGGTAATCCAGTTCGTGCGGTACCGGCCCCGACCACTTTATGGTTCCAGAGATGGTTCCACCGTCGCTGACAGAGATGACTCTATAGTCGGTTTGTCCGGCTGCGAAGGTTGCTGCCGCGAGCAGCGAAACCAGCAAAGAAAGACGAGTTAACATAATGCGCATACAAAATCCCCTGATAGCCCACCGCCCGTTGCTCGCGCTTGCCGAAGTCGCGGTACAACGCGGGCTGAAATTTGGGTCGATCCGGTCTTGATCCGCGCGCAACGGCTTGCACCCAGCTTGTGGGATCGTGCTGCACAGGGTTCGCCACAGCGGGCAGCACTCGTGTTCGCGGTCGTGCTTGACTCCGACAGAAGGGGGACCGTCACCGGTTCATGTGACCGGAGTCACTACATTTATATTAAGGGTGCTCTTATTTTTGGTAGGGGTCGAGATTACCAAGGTGGTGTGTCGAGCGAAGCCCGGGAGAAACCAGGAAAGCTGACTGCGTCTGCCATGGATTCAAGAAACTATCGTCGAAAATCCGCGGTTGAGCTTTACAATCAGGCTCCATGTCCGTGACTGTCCGATCCTTCGCGAAAATCAATGTTGGGCTGGGCATTGGCGCGCGGCGCGAGGATGGGTTTCATGAACTGCTGACTATCTATCAGACGATAGGGTTACATGACGTGATAGGCGTGATTGTGGGGCGAGGTCGGGGCATTGAAATTAAAGGCGCGGATCCAAGAGTTCCAAGGGACGACTCGAACACCTGTTACCGCATGGTTGCGAAGGCGATGGAGGCGCTGAAAGCCAAGGGGCGGGTCACGATTGAAATAGAGAAGCGTTTGCCTGTGCAGGGCGGACTGGGCGGAGCCTCGGCGAACGCGGTGGTGACGCTGCTAGCGCTGGAACGCGTGTTGAAGAAATCCTTGCCCGCGACCGAACGTTTGCGGATTGCTTCGGAGGTCGGCTCCGATCTGCCGCTGTTTCTAGTAGGCGGCACGGTGTTGGGAGTGGGGCGAGGAGAGCAGGTGTATCCGCTGGAGGATTTGCCGGCGACGGCCTGCGTGGTAGTGACTCCGGAGGTGGGAGTATCGACGCCGAAGGCGTTTGCGGAGTGGGATCGGATCATAGATACCTCCACGCCTGGAACCTTAGCGAGAGCTGCCGGGCTATGCCCGGCTGGACAGCCGGGGGCGGCTGTCCCCACACAAGACGAACCCGCGAAATTGACGGTGCCAATAGCATCCGATAGAATGATTGAGCTTGGTCGTGGGTTGTCTGCATGGCTGAGCGAGAGTTACTCCGGTGCTCCTTTTAGAAGGGGCCGGCACGAGAATCCACTTCTCGAGCTTGTCCGGGCCGGGATCAAGAACGACTTTGAACAGGTCGTCTTTCCTGCGTATCCCGAACTGAGTGAAGGAAAACGTGCGCTGGAGCGGGCGGGCGCGAAGTATGCCTCGCTGTCGGGCTCCGGGTCAGCGTTGTACGGGCTATTCACCTCGAAGCGGGCGGCTCGCGGCGCGGCGGAGCGGCTTCGGAGGCAGGGATGGGCGGCGCAGGCGACTGTCACTCTAACTCGGCGAGAATACTGGAAGAGAATTTTCAGCTGAGCGGCGGTCGGCGAGTTTTTGATTGTTGATTTTTGATTGTTGGTTGACAATTAGATTGCTGGTTGATCCGGGTGTCAATCGGCGATCAACAATCCAAAATCAACAATAGCTTACTGGGCCGTCGACTAATGGTAGGTCAAGTGCCTTTGGAGCACTTTGTCTAGGTTCGAATCCTAGCGGCCCAGCCAGAGATCAGCTTTTGGCTGTTAGCCTTTAGCTCTTAGCTTGCTGCGAAGAGTTGAAGGTTCTAGCTAGAAGCTAAAGGCTAAGAGCTCATATGGCTACTTTGCTGACGCCGGCGGAAAAAGCGGAGAAGACAGAAAAAAACGTCCCACCGATGCCCGAGGATAAGTCGGATCGCAAGGGGCGTGCGCGGGTGGACGAGAAGTTCAAGATCTTCAGCGGGACAGCGAACGAGCCGCTGGCCGACGAAGTATGTCAGTTTCTCGGGATGCAGCGCGGGCAGGCGCAGGTGATCCGCTTCGCCGACGGCGAGGCCTATGTGCAGATTCAGGAGAACGTGCGGGGAGCGGACGTATTCGTGATGCAGCCGACGTGCCGCGCGGCGCACAAGGATGGTGGCAGGAGCACCAGCGTCGACGAGCATCTAATGGAGCTGCTGTTGATGATCGATGCGCTGAAACGCGCGTCGGCGCGGCGAATTACGGCAGTAATGCCTTATTTTGGCTATGCGCGGCAAGACCGCAAAGACAAGCCGCGCAGCCCGATTTCGTCGAAGCTGGTGGCGGACTTGTTGACCACCGCCGGAGCGCACCGGGCACTAATCGTGGATTTGCATACTCCACAGTTGCAAGGCTTTTTCAATATTCCGGTGGATCACCTGTTCGCCTCGCCAGTGCTGGTGGATCACTTCAGAAAGCTGAACCTGCCGAATCTTACAGTGGTGTCGCCGGACGCAGGCGGCGTGGAGCGGGCGCGCTTTTTCGCGAAGAAGGTCGATGCGGCTTTAGCCATCGTCGACAAACGGCGCGTAGAAATGAACGTTGCCGAAGTAATGCACGTGATCGGCGACGTGAAGGGCCGGACTTGCTTGATCATCGACGACTTGATCGATACGGCGGGGACGCTGGTGAAAACCGCGACGGCATTAATCGAGAACGGCGGGACTGAGGTTTATGCCTGTGCGTCGCACGCGGTGCTGTCTTGTCCGGCGGTCGAGAACATTGCGAAATCGGTAATCCGCGAAGTGGTGGTTACGAACACCATTCCGTTGAGCGAAGAGGCGAAGCAAGAACCGAAGATTCGGGTGCTTTCGATTGCGGGATTGATTGGCCGGGCGATCCAGGCTAATCACGAAGAGACTTCAGTGAGTAAGTTATTCATATAAATGGTAGTAGTGCAGCTTGAACAAGGAAGCGAACCAAACGCGCGATTATTGCGTTGCAAAGAGCGCGACGCTTCGTGCGGTTCGCCCAGATCCCTCGCGGCGCAAAGAACGCTTGCTCGGGATGACAGCGCAGCGATAGGAATCGATATTATGGCAACCACATTGGAACAAAATACTCTGGAAGCGCAACCCCGGGAAGCTGGAACCAAGAACCATGCCCGGCGAGTGCGTCGCGAAGGCAAAATCCCTGGCGTGGTTTACGGTGCGGGCAAGGACGCGATGCCGGTGACCGTAGATCCGCGGCATGTGCTGCGCATTCTACGCTCTGACAGCGGTCACAATACGATTTTCGATCTTGCCCTGAACGGCGGCGAGCGCACTAAAGCCATGATCGTGGATTGGCAATATGAGCCGATCAAGGGCCATCTTCTCCACATCGATCTGAAGCGTATTGCCATGGATAAGGCGCTGCGGGTTAATGTGCCAATCATTCTGCAGGGCGTGCCCGCGGGCGTGAAGACGGAAGGTGGGATTCTCGAGCAGCTGCTGCGCGAGGTTGAGGTCGAGTGCTTGCCTGGAGATATCCCGAGCCACATCGATGTTGATGTCAGCGAGCTCACGTTCGGCAAAGTACTGCGCGTTTCGGATTTGCCGCACAATGAGAAGCTGAAGTTTCTGACGGACGCGAACCAGCCAGTAGCCCACGTCACCTCAGTGAAGGAAGAAGTTGTGGCTGCGCCCGAAGCGGTGGCGGCGGAAGCGGGAGCGGCCCCGGCCGAGCCAGAAGTCATCAAGAAGGGCAAAGCGGAGGTTGAGGGAGAAGGCGAGGCTGCAGCGGCTCCCGAGAAGGCCGAAAAGAGCGAGAAGAAGGCCGAGAAGAAGGAGAAGAAGTAACTCCGTGTCTGAAAGCCGCCTCGCTTTGCTTGGCGGGACAGCCAAGGCGGCTGTCCCTACGTGGTTTGGGATAGTGGCGTGAAACTGATCGTCGGTCTTGGCAATCCTGGTATCGAGTATCAGTTCACGCCGCATAACCTGGGCTTTCGGGTGGTTGATCGCATTGCCAGGGAGAGCGGCGTCGAGATCAGAAACCGGCAGTGCCGGGCGCTGACCGCGAGAATGCGGGTTGGGAACGAGGCGGTGCTGCTGGCTAAGCCCGAGACCTACATGAACCTGAGTGGCATGTCAGTTCGGGATTTGGTGGCGGAGTACGAGATAAAGCCGGAATCGGACCTGATCGTGGTTCAGGATGAGCTGGATTTTCCGCTGGGCACGCTGCGGATTCAGGCGCGGCGAAGTTCGGCCGGGCATAACGGCATCGAGTCGATTATCGATGCGCTGGACACGCAGGATTTTTTGCGCATCCGGGTCGGCGTCGCGCCTGATCACAAGGTAGAAGACGGAAAGGGATATTTGCTGTCGCCTTTCCGCAAGTCGCAAATGGCGGCAGTGGACGAAATGCTCGACACCGCCGCGGAAGCAGTGAAAGTGATTTTGACAGAAGGCGCTGCAGCGGCGATGAACCGCTTTAATCGCAAAGAAGATAAAGATTAGCCGCGAATTTGCACGGATCTCACCGATCAAAATCTTTGAGATGGTTTATCCGTGGTAAGGCGTGACATCCGTGGCAAAGAATTTGGAGAGAAGAATGAATCGTACTTATGAATTGATGTTTATCGTCCGGCCAGATATGGCGGACGAAGATCTTGACAAGCTAATTTCGAACTTGGAGTCGACCGTGACGTCGGCCTCCGGTTCGATCAAGAGCGTCGATCGCATGGGCAAGCGCCGCCTGGCGTACATGGTGCGCAAGTTTCGCGAAGGCGTCTACATTTTGATGACGATCGAAGGCGCGGGTTCCGTAGTCTATGAACTGGAGCGCCGTTTGCGCGTCACCGAGCCAGTGATCAAATTCCTCACCGTGCGCATCGACTTGGAGCAGAAACGCCTGGAGAAGATCAAAAAGCTTCGCGACGCAAAAAAGAAGGTAAGCGCGCAGCCTGCGGCACCGGCGACAGCGGAAGAAGCGCCTGCCCCACCGGCAGAAGAAACCCCGGCAACGGCTTGAAGAACAGTGGCCGGTGGGCGTGGCCAGTTCTGAACAACGAAGCGGTTTGACTGGCCACTGATCATCGATCACTTGGCCCCCTGATTCACGAAGGAGCGTTATGACTGAAGAGACAAAAGCACCGACACCTATGGCCGAGCGGCCCTCGCGGCCCTCCGGCGACGGACCACGTTCTGGAGGGGATCGTCCACGTTTCGGAGGCGGCGGAGGTGGCCGTTCCGGCCCTGGCGGACCGCCGCGCGAAGGTGGACGCAAGTTTTTCCGGCGCAAGAAAGTCTGCAAGTTCTGCACCGAGAAGATTGCCGACATCAACTACAAGGATTACCGCCTACTCGGCCAATTCGTCGCCGAGAGCGGCAAGATCGTTCCCCGGCGCCTGACAGGCGTGTGCTCGCCGCATCAACACCGGCTGGCTGTGGCCATCAAGCAGGCCCGCAACATCGCACTTCTGCCGTTTGCCGGGCGCGCGTCATAGAGAAATCAAAGAGCCCTGTCATTCCGAGCGAAGCGAGGAATCTTGGTTTTTGCCGGCTGCGAGAAGAACCAAGGTCCTTCGCTACGCTCGGGATGACAGGTAAGAGGATCGGAGTCATACTATGGAAGTCATTCTCAAAGAAGACGTAAGCAAGCTGGGATCGCGCGGCGATGTGGTGAAGGTTGCCGAAGGATACGGGCGCAACTTTCTTTTGCCGCGCAAGCTGGCCATTGAAGCCACTGCAGGCAACAAGGCTGTGATCGTGCAGATGAAGGCGGCCTCGGTGCGCCGCTCGGCCAAAGAGAAGACGCAGGCCGAAGAACTGGCCAAGCAGTTTGAGGGGCTGTCGGTCGCGTTCCAGCGACGGTCGGGCGATCATGATCAGTTGTTCGGCTCCGTCACGTCCGGTGACCTTGCCGACGCCATCGCGAAAAAGGGGATCAACCTTGACCGACGCCAGATCCAGCTGCACGAGCCGCTGAAAACTCTGGGTGAGTTCACCGTCCCGGTCAAGCTGCACAAGGAAGTGACCGCGCATTTGAAGGTGGTCATTGAGAAAGAAGCGGTCGCGGAGTAAGGTTCCATCAATCGGTCAGCCGGGATTATCTTCGCGGTCTCGTATGCCCCAACGCCTCCGCTACACCGATAAGAGCCCAAGTGCGCTCCTCGGTGGTCGGTCTGGAATTTGCCCACTTGAGGACCACGTTGGGGCCGTTTCTGATGGTCCAGCTGCGCGCAATTTCGTGAACTGCGTCGGTATTTCTGGCTTTTGCAAGTATTACGTTCCTGTCAGCCATGCAATCTTTACTCCGATCCTAGGACGAGCTTGCGAGGAGAATCGCATATATTGGTTCGACACCGATCGGAGCTTCGCAGAAGTCGAACGCCTTCCTAGCATTGCATCAAATACGGGGCATTTAACTTGCCAAACGCGGTACAAGCAGCGATTTTGACTGTTCTGTTTCCCGCTAACCCATTACGAAAGAATCACCTAGGCCGCATAAAATCCCGCGCCAGCCTATAATTTCTGCTCACGGTTCCACTCACTGACCGTCTATTCCTATGCAAAGCCCGGGTACGGCATTGACACCGGGCGGTAGAGGAAACGACAAAACATGCCGGCCGATGTTTGGGCAGTAACACTTGCGGTTGGTAACAGGGCGCACTCGAAAACAAAAAACGAGCGAGTGCAAAGAGTCAGCGGTGGCATAGTCAGTGAGAACCGGGACCCCACGTGGGGCCGCATGGCTGGGCAAGAACGCCGCATCGACGATACGATCCTCATCCGCGAGGCGCAACACGGGAACCGCGCCGCCTTCGAGGAATTGGTGCGTTACTACGATCAGGCGGTCTTGCGGCTCGCGCTGCATCTTACCGGCACCGAGCACGACGCCCAGGACGTCTATCAGGACGCCTTCCTCAAGGCTTACAAGAACATCGGAAGCTTTCGCTTCGAGTGCTCGTTCTATACCTGGATTTACCGCATCGTGACCAACCTTTGCCTGGATCACCTGCGCAAGAAGACGGTGCGCAAGGAAGATGCGCCGGTAGTGAAAGACGGCAATGGCGGGGAGTACGACCTGCTCGATCAGGTGCCGGACGGGCGGCCCGGAGCGAATCCGGAGCGTAATTTGATGCGGAGGCAGTTGGGCGCGCGGATTTCGGGTGCGCTGGAAAAATTAACGCCGCGCGAACGCATGGTATTTGAGCTGAAGCATTACCACGGATTGAAGCTGCGCACCGTGGGCGAGATTTTGCATACGACGGAAGAGACAGCGAAGAATACGCTGTTTCGGGCCACGCAGAAGTTGCGTGGGCAGTTGGCGGATATGAGATAGCAAGAGCCGGGCTGCGCCCGGCGGACGGCCAAGAGTGCCCGTCCCAAACGAGCTGTCATGGCTCGACGGGGGTTTGAACTATGAAGTGCGAATGGGTACGAGAAAATATCACGCTGCAGGTTTATGGCGAGCTGGCCGATGACGCTCGCCATGAACTGGAACAGCACGTGGCGCGGTGCGCCGACTGCGCCGCGGAACTGAAAGCAGAGCAGGAGTTTCATGATTTGTTGTCGCAGGAACGTGCAGGCGAACCGACGCCTAACCTGCTGGCAGCTTCGCGCATGCGGCTGCAGGAAGCGCTGGAGACGGCCGAGCAAGGCGGATTCTGGCGGCGGGTTGCGTTTGACCCAGCAAACTGGCTGCGTGAGGTGCGATTCTCGCCTGCTCTGGCGTCCGCGATCTTGATCGTCGGCTTTGCTGCAGGAATTGGCACGGCTTACAGAGTGGTAGCTCATCAGCCACAGAGTGCGGGCACCGGAGTGGCTACTGCAGCGGCTCTCGCTCCAGCGGACGCTTCGATTACGGGCATCCGCTCCGTCACGCAGGAGCCGGGCACAAATAGGATCGACATCAAGTACGACACGGTTTCCACACTGGAAATGCAGGGATCGCTGAACGACCAGCGCATACAGCAACTGCTGCTGTTTGCCGCGCGGAATAATTACAATTCGGGCGTACGCATGGATTCCGTCGATCTGCTGACGCAGAAGCCGGATGTTTCGCAGGTGCGTGATGCGCTGATCTATGCGCTGCGCTACGACACGAATCCCGGCGTGCGGCTGAAGGCTCTCGATGGTCTGGGAAGTTTTGTGAAGGATGATGTGCGGGTGCGCGATGTAGTACTGGAAGCTCTGGTAAACGACGCGAATCCGGGCGTGCGTACAGAAGCCCTGCGTCTGATCGAGCCGGCGAAGGCCGACGGCAGCGTACGCGGCGTGTTGATGACGCTGGCGGCGAAAGATCAGAGCCAGTACATCAAGTCGCAAGCCCGCACCATGCTGGCGCAGTTACCTGAGATTGATTGAAGAGGATGGATGGAAGTGATGCAGTCTGATATGGAAGCGAGCTAAACGCACGATTATTGCCTCGCACAGAACGCGAGGCGTCGCGCAGCTCGCCCAGATTCCTCACGGCGCAAAAAGCGCTTGTTCGGAATGACAATCAGATCTGTCGAAGAAACTAAGGTGGTTCAATTTGAAGCGTTCGCCACAAATCGTCGCCCTCCTGTACGTGTTGACCGTTCTTGCCCCGCTGGCCGTGTCGCAGGAAACTCGGATCTCCCGTGAGGGAGGCGGCTGGGGTCAGGAAATCACAGGGTCGTTGACAGCGGTTAAGAACCTGCGGATAAAGGTAGAGATGGGTTCCGTGGTTGTGCACGGAGGTCAGCAAGCTGGGATTAGCTATGTCGTTCGTACGCGGTCTCATAGTTCGTCGGAGCAAGATGCGCGCCGCCAGTTCGAGTCTTTCAAGATCAACGCTTACGTTCGGGGAGACACCGCGTGGATTGTGGGCGACTGGCAGGGTGGAAGGCCGCGCAAGTTCTCGGGAGAGTTCGATATTAGCGTTCCGCGTGAGATTGGCTTGGTCAAGATTGAGACCGAGGGCGGGAACGTCGATACCACTGGAGTTGCGGGGCGAGTAGAGGCGTCGAGTGGAGGCGGCAGTGTGCACCTGGATGACATTGGGGGTGGCGCTCACGCGGAGACGGGCGGCGGATCCATCGACGTCGGAACAGTCAACGGCGATATTGGGCTGCATACCGGAGGCGGATCGATCGAGGTGCATCACGCCAATGGAAAAATCGTTGCGGAAACCGGTGGCGGCAGCGTCGAGATTGTTTCTGCCAGCGACGGTGCCAGCATTGAGACCGGCGGGGGCTCGATTGAGGTTCGCCAGTGCACTGGCAAGGTGAAAGCCGAAACTGGCGGGGGCAGCATCGAACTGGGAGACATTGGCGGTCCGGCTGATATTGAAACGGGCGGGGGCAGCATTCACCTTGCGTCCGCCAAGGGACATGTCGTGGCGCACACCGGCGGCGGCGGAATCGAACTCTACGGGGTTCCATCCGCCCGGGTCGACACGGGTGCCGGTGGCATTGTCGTGAAGCTCGTAAAAACCGGAGCTCCACCCAGCGATTCCAGGCTGGAAACCTCGGCAGGAGACATCACGGTTTACATCGCGCCTGACGTTGCCATCTCAGTGCGGGCTAATGTGGACCTCGGCAATGGTCACCGCATCACTTCTGACTTCCCAGACATTCACATCGCGACTGAAGGTGACAAGTGGGGGCCGAGGTCACTCAGCGCTGAGGGAAAATTGAACGGAGGCGGTCCGGTGCTGAAAGTTCGGACCACCACCGGCGACATCTGTTTCAAACGGGCGAACCAGTGAGCACAAAGCGGCCCATGCTGGAATGATTGTGACTACTTACACGGAAATGTCGGCTGCATAAACTTCGGGAGATTGCCCATGCGAAAACACATTTTGACTACGATTGCCTTGGTGCCTTTGCTCCTTAGCCTGTCGCAAGCCGGACAGAACTGGGCGGACTCGTCAGAGACCTACGGCATTCCCAGCGACGATTCGGGCACGAGTTCCTATCTTGGTGTCGATATCGCAGATATAACTTCCGACCGGCTCGGTTCGCTGAAGCTGAAAGAAGAAAAGGGTGTTGAAGTGACAATGGTCGACCAGGATGCTCCCGCGGGCAAGGCCGGCATTAAGGAACACGATGTCATTCTCAACATGAACGGAACGGTGGTGGAAAGCAAATCGCAATTGCAGCGGATGATCCACGAAACTCCGCCCGGACGATTGATCACTCTGGAATTGAGCCGCGATGGACAACCAGTGACGATCAAGGTGCAACTGGCCGACCGGCGCACAGAATTTCACCACATGGAAAAAGACAAGGACAGCGATTTCCACTTCGAGATGCCTAAGCTTCCGCCGCTTCCAAATATGCCGGACGTCGATATCCCGAATATCGACGTGGTTTACGTGCATTCGTCGACGAGAAGCGGGTTGATGGTGGAAAATCTAACTCCACAACTGAGCGAGTTCTTTGGCGCGAAGAATGGAAATGGAGTCTTGGTGCGATCCGTGGAAAAGGGCAGCCGAGCCGATAAGGCAGGACTGCGTGCCGGAGACGTCATCGTCCGGGTTGGTGATCAGTCGGTGCATGACACCAGCGACTTTACACACGCCCTGCATTCGCGCAACGCCGGATCAGTAAATGTGGAAGTTATTCGAGACAGGAAGGCTCAGACATTGACCATAACCTTGCCCGGACGCAAGGACTCCGGCGACATGATTGAGCAGAGCTTTGAAACCCCTGACGAGGATGCGGAAAGCCGGGCGGAATTGAGCGAGGCACAAACTGAAATCGCAAAACTTCGTCCACAGATGGAACTAGCGCGGGAAGAAGCCCGCAGGGCCTCGCTGGAGATGCGCAAGTCTGTCTGCGATCATGAAAGACAGGCGAGGGAGCAAGCACGCAAGCTAAAACAACAAATCCAACCCCAAGTTCGCGAAGAGGCTCGGGAAGAGCTTCGTAAGAGCCGTGAGAAATTGCAGAAGCAGAAGGAACAGCTTCGGCAAGAAATGTCGATTCACTGGCTCGACATCTAGCTGCATTGCGGTGATATAGAGACAGGATTAGCGACTGAGGAACTGATACGTTACGAGTTCGCGGCGTGGCCACGCTTCAACGTCCCCAGGCAAACTCGGTTGCGCCCGGCTTGCTTGGCGGCGTAGAGAGCGCTGTCCGCGGCCTTAACGAGATCGTCGCGAGTAGTGCCTTGATCAGGAAAGGCTGCAGCCCCGGCGCTGATGGTAACCGTTCGCGGCACTCCCGGGAACTGCCAGCGCGCCACCATCTTTCGCAGTTTTTCCGCGATATTCATGGCGTGTTCCGCACTGGTTTGAGTCAGCAGAATTCCGAATTCCTCGCCGCCGTAGCGGCACACCACGTCAATCTTCCGTACTTGCTGGTGAAACAGGGACGAAACCTGGCGCAGAACTTCATCGCCGAGAACGTGTCCGAACTCATCATTAAGCCGCTTGAACTGATCGATGTCCGCCATGATCACGGCCATACCGCTGCCGTAGCGCCGGGCACGTTCAATCTCTTCGAGAATACGCAATTCGAAAAAGCGGCGGTTGAAAATGCCGGTGAGACCGTCCAGGTAGGCCAGCTGTTTTACGCGTTCAACATAATGAGCGTTCTGGATAGCCGTGGCGCAAATGTCGGCGACCGATTCCAGTGACTGTAAATCGCCGTCGCGGAAAGCATCCGTCTGGGCGCTATCCAGAGCGAGGACTCCCAGTGTTTGTCCGAATGAGACCAGAGGAATGCGCATGCGCGAAGCCGATTCAGCGAAGAACTTCGTGGTAGTGGCGGCACGAAGATCGCTTTCCATAGCGGTCTGGTTTCCAGCCAAAATGCTCGCCCAGGGTTCGGTGCTTGCCGGGAAGCGTCCACCCTCGGGAATGCGAGGGGTGAGTGTTCCGTGATGAGCTCGCAACACCAGATCGTGGTCTTCTCTTAAGAAGAGGGAAACATGCGATACGCGGAAAGCATCCTGAATTAGTTCGCAAACTCTTCTGAGCAGTTCTTCCAGTTCCAGAACAGCTGTGGTCTGTTGGGCGATTGCATTGATCGCCTGCAATTGCCGCGCCCGTTGCTGTTCCAGCGAGTACAGACGCGCGTTCTGCAGGGCGATCGACGCCTGGTTCGAGAACAGGGTGAGCAGATCGATGGTCTCGGAGTCGAAATGGTCTACACGGTCGCTCTGACAATCCAACACGCCGACCACCTCGTCCCGCACCATGAGAGGAATGGCGAGCTCGGAACGGGTGGATTTCGCGGAGCAGAAATAGCGCGGGTCTTGGGTGACATCGGGGGCATAGACCGGTTGCTTCTTAAGAGCGGCCGCTCCCGTGATTCCCTGACCTAGAGGCAGGCGAACTTTGTCTTGTCCTTCATCCCAACCAATCTGCGAACGGATGTAGAGCTGCTGGGACTGCTTATCCAGCAGCGCAATCGCCACATTCCGCAGATGGAAATAGTCGCGTGCGATGGCCAGGATTCGCTGCAGCACCTCATCCAAATCAAAGGTGGAAAGCACAGCTTGGCCTGCATCGTACAGGACCGCGATTTTATTCATAGGTCAGCGGATATGGTAACGTGCCGGGACCGGTTGAGGAGGTTCCGAAAGTAACTAGCAAAAACCTTGCGGGGAGAAAGGGAATTTCCTTATTTCCACCTTCTGGCAGTGCGTATCAGGCCGTAGGCGACCACGCAGAACCAGAAATCTATGACTAGACCCCAATCGAGCTGGAACGGCCGGTGGCGTGGCAGGTGAAACGAGGGCCCGAGAAAGAAGTATGCCACATTGCCCAGGATGATCGCGCAGAGCGCCTGAATTAGATTGACCACCACCGAGGGTTTAGACATTAGCTTCTTGTATGCGCGTCGCGCTCACGGAATCTGGCCCACTGCCCAATAGTTGCTTCTCGACAGAATACTTACTCCAGGGGAAGGTTGTTTTAAGCGCACCTCGATTCGGTGCAGCCCAGGGTGCGGTCTCTGCGGCGCGAAGCTTAGCACGTAATGGCTATGTAAGTGGTTATTAAAATCAACCAGGCGACCCTCAAACGCTTTTCGAGATGTGAACGACTCGTACTCACCTCCTGTCATCGTTGCAACCGTCCTGATAGTGTTTTTTTTCATCGCATTCCTGGCCATCAGCAGAGTGCCGATTATGTCCGGAGGAGCGTCCCAGTACGCCTCGTCCCGGTTATAACCGCGCTCAGTATCCAGCACCTGCGAGAGCGAAGGCGAGAACGCGAGAGCGTACAGAACGATGTTGCTATTCCCGATAGCAGCCACTACATCATCGGTTTTGCTGACATGACTTCCGTGGTCGCGATTTTCGCTTACCAGGAGTAGCACCCGCCGGCGCTCAATTGGCTCCTTTTCAAGCAAATCAACGGAGAACGTTATAGCATCGCGAATTGCTGCTCCGTTATCGCCCGCCTGCAGTTTCTTAAGATCTTCGGAGATGGGCTTTTCATCATCGTTGAAGTTCTCGACCAGATCGACATGGCTATCAAACTCCACCAAGGCCACTCGCGATCCGGGTTGATCGAAAACAGGCGTCAGCATTGGGCCGATGCCACGCATTCTTCGGAATTCGCGCCAGGCTCTCCTCCCCGTCTGGACTGCCACGACAACCGAAGCAGGCTCGAGTTCCGCGGATTCGTCTAAATGAACGGTTTGTTCTACGCCGTCATCCTCGATCACGAAATCTTTTTGCGTTAAACCGTAGACCACATGGCCCTCCGCATCTTTTACCAGCGTAGGGACCAATACTACGTTAGATTGAATGCGCAGATTAGAATCCTGCGCGGCAACCGCTCCGCTTATGAAAAACAGGACTAGAAGGCAAATCCTGGTGAACATATAGGCTGGATGATACCGGATAGGGCTGTCCGTGAGCGGCTGATTGCCGCCGTAGCATCGCCATTTTTCATGAGCGAACGCGTGGCCGGGTATTTCTGAGATGACTTGCTGCTAACATTCCCAGATAACCTCTGCCATGCTTGAACTCACCACCCCCGTGCAGTACGTCAAGGGAATTGGTCCCAAGCTGGCCCAGATTCTCGCCACCAAGGGCATTGCCACGGTGGGCGATTTGCTCAATTACCTGCCTTTTCGCTATGAAGATCGGCTGAACCCGCGCGGGATTGTGGAATTGCGCGCTGGTGAAATGGCTACTTTAATTGGCGAAGTCCGCAATTCGGGACTGTTTCGCACCCGTCGCATGCCCATCTTGCAGTTGACTGTCGGTCAGGGACGGTCGCGCCTAAAATGCCTGTGGTTCAACGCCACCTACCTGCAAGACAAGTTCAAGCCCGGCCAACTGATCGCGCTTTATGGGAAGGTGGAGCAAGACCAGCGCAGCGGAGAGCTGCAGATCATCCAGCCGCAGTTTGAAATGCTGGGCGAAGGCGCCGGCGACGGCGCGGATGACAAAGCTGCGGCGTCGCTGGAAGTGGGGCGCATCGTGCCGATCTACGAGTCGGCCGGGCAAGGGCGCGTGACCGCGCGCTGGTTTCGCCGCGTCATTCGCACGGCGCTCGACGATCTGACCCCGGACCTTGCCGAGACCATCCCCGCAGCTGTACGCGAGCGTCTGGCGCTGGTTTCGCCCCGGGAGGCCCTGTGGAAGGTGCACTGGCCTGAGGCTGGAGAGAGCTTCGAAGACTTGCAGTCGTCGCGCACGCCCGCACACATCCGCCTGATCTTTGAAGAACTATTCTTCATCGAGTTGGGGCTCGAACTCAAGCGCCGCCAGCAAAAGGCGCAGACTGGAATTGCTTTTCGTCAGGATGACCGGGTGCGCCAGGCGATCAAGAAGATTCTGCCATTCCATCCCACTGTTGCCCAGAAGAGAGTCTTGAAGGAGATCGCCGATGACATGCAAAAGCCTCATCCCATGCGGCGTTTGCTGCAGGGAGATGTGGGATCGGGAAAAACGATCATCGGTTTTCAGGCGGCGATTATCGCGATCGAAAATGGTTATCAGGTTGCATTGATGGCTCCCACTGAGATTCTTGCGCAGCAGCATTATTTTTCCGCGCGGAGAATTCTGGAGAATGCCGGGTACCGGATCGTTCTGCTGACTGGCTCTCTGGAGAGCGATCGGAAGCGCGAAATTCGCCGCCACATCGCACAGGGGGACGCACAGCTCGTCATCGGCACCCACGCTCTGCTGGAAGAGAAAGTCGAGTTTGCCAAGCCGGGACTGGTCATCGTGGACGAACAGCATCGCTTCGGGGTTTTGCAGCGCCTCAAATTGATGAAGAAATCGGGTGAAGGCAGCGAAGGTCGAAGCAAAACCGTTCTGACAGAACCCGATGCCGACCCAACCGACAAGAGTCCTGCCGAGCCCGATGTATTAGTTATGACGGCAACGCCTATTCCGCGGACGCTGGCGCTTACTGTTTACGGAGATCTTGATCTTAGCGTGCTCGACGAACTTCCTCCTGGCCGCACTCCGATCGTCACGCGAAGAATCACTGACGAGCGCTCGGTCGAAGTGTGGGATTTTGTGCGCAAGCAGGTGGCGAAAGGGCATCAGGGGTATGTGGTCTATCCGGTCATCGCAGAAAATGAGGAGAGCGAACTGAAGGCTGCAATCAAGATGTACCGTGAACTGAGCGGGAGAGTGTTTGCCGATCTAAAGGTTGGTTTGCTGCACGGCCGCCTCAATTCTGAATTGAAAGATCAGGTCATGCGCATGTTCCAAAAAGGCGAGTTGCAAATTCTGGTTGCGACCACCGTGATTGAAGTTGGCGTCGACGTCCCGAACGCAACCGTGATGGTGATCGAGCACGCCGAGCGCTTTGGCCTGGCGCAGTTGCACCAGTTGCGCGGGCGGATTGGACGCGGCGCCGCAAAATCCTACTGCATTTTAATGAGTGGCGGCAAAGTGACAGAAGAGGGCGAGCGGCGCCTGGACGCCATGGTAAAAACCAACGACGGCTTTCAAATCGCTGAACTCGATCTCGAATTGCGTGGACCCGGGGAGTTTTTCGGCACGCGGCAGGCCGGAATGCCGAATTTTCGCGTGGCTAACCTGATTCGCGACCGGCAACTGCTCGAACTCGCCAAGCGCGAGGCTGCGGCGGTGATGGCCGGGCCTGATTCTGAAGTCACACAGCTGGAAATCAGTCGCGCTCTCGTGGCCATGCGCACCCGCTGGCAGCACAGCTATGGGCTGCTGGAAGTGGGTTGACGGGACAATCTCCCGTTTGCCCGTCAATTCTGAAACAGTAGCTCTCACTTTCGTAAACCTGCTTAGCACCTAGTCAGGAAAGTGCCGCCCTCCCAGATGGGACAAAGAAGACGGCACTTGAAGAAGCCGCTCGGCGATTGCCTCATGCAGCCGGAGAGTGCAAGTGCTCTCCCATCGTCGAGCGCTGCCGTACCGGCCACCGGATCGCCTGCACAATGCAGATGACGTGCAGAATCAGCAGCAGCGGCACCGCGAATGTCGGAATCAGGCTCAGCGGAAGCACAGTCATCGCATTGGTCGGAATTCCGTGGGGATCGATCACTCTCGCAAGCGTGCCTAACGTCACCGCCGTCACCAGGTCCGCAATTCCCAGCACCTGCCAGAGGACGAAGATCTTACGGTGATCGGGACTCGCCCGTTTCAGGGCTACGAAGGATGCGGTCGCGCCGATGGCGATGTCGCCCCACCCCGCGGGCAAGGCGAACACGCTCGGCAGAACGCCATGGGCAGCCAAGACCAGAAAGACAAACCCGGCTACTCGCCAGCTCTGAACCATGGTCAAAATCCGCGGATTCAATGACATTGTGAACTGCCGCAATCCTGCCGATGCCGCGAACCACACGAGGAAGACGACGATCGGCGGTAACGCCGCCAGCCCTAGCGGAAGCGGCGGATCGTTCGCGCCGGTCCTGTAGAGATGCAGCGCAGACGCGCTGAGGGATAAGACGAACCAGGCTCCAATCAGCCCGGCAATAAGCTTCGCTTACCTTGTCATAGCAGACTCCTCATTCTGTGACCGCTGAGGTCACTTCGTTAACCAGGTTCATAAGGTTGTCCCAGCGCCCATTTCCGAGTTGGTTCCGAAGCCGTTTCTGCACTGCCTGCCAACTGGAAAGAGCGCGGTTGAGTTGGGCCTCGCCGTATTTGGAAAGGCGCAGACGGCGTTCTCGCCGGTCTTTCCCGGGTCGTTTCACAATCCATCCGTGACTGCACATGATCTCCAGTGTTCGGGTCAGAGTAGTGCTGTCCATCGCTAAAATCTCTCCCAGTTTTCCCTGGGAGACTTCCCCGACGAGCGACAGCGCTTGCAGGATAGTGAACTGCGTGGCCCTTAGCCCTAGCGGACGTAGCGCCTCATCATAATGCTGGGTGAGGACCCGTGACGCCCGGCGGAGGCTAGCGCACAGACAGGAGAGGGTAGGCATGGATGGCTTTCTCATATAAAACTAGATGTATATACACATAGTGAGGATTCAAGAACATTGATCCGGCCGATGGGCGACCATCGCATCAGAGCTCTCGCCAGAACCTCCAATAGCTGGAACAATCAGCAATCCGGAGGCAGCTTCCATGAATGAGTGCTTCCGCCCAGACTAAAAACGAACTGATAGAATCAAAGAGATGGCAGGCGCTTCACAACTGATTCAGATCGAGGTTGGGCCACCGGTCCGGATGCCCAAGCCGGACTGGCTGCGGGCCAAGGCGCCCGTCGGCGACAACTTTCACACCTTAAAAAAGTTGGCGCGCGGGCTGGGACTGCACACTGTTTGCGAGTCGGCGCAGTGTCCGAACATCGGCGAGTGCTGGAATCATAAGACCGCTACGTTCATGCTGCTGGGCAACATCTGCACGCGGCGCTGCGGATTCTGCGCGGTCCCAAAGGGCCGTCCAGAGCCGATCGACTGGGACGAACCACGCCGCGTAGCCGAAGCAGTTGCCACGCTGGAGCTGAAACATGCGGTCGTTACCAGCGTAAACCGCGATGATGACAATGTTGGCGGTGCAAAGGTTTTTGCCGAGACTATCCGCGAGATTCGCGACCTGGTTCCAGATTGCCGCATCGAGGTCCTCATCCCTGATTTTCATGGTCTGGATGACCCGCTGAAGATCGTGCTCGAAGCACAGCCCGACGTGCTCAATCACAATACGGAAACCGTTCCCCGCCTATACCGCGCGGTACGCTCGGGCGCGCGTTATGAGCGCACCCTCAGGCTGCTGGAGAACGCGAAGGAATTCTCGCCCGGCATGGTGACGAAGAGCGGCCTTATGGTCGGCCTGGGTGAATCCACGGAAGAACTGGTCGAAGTATTTCGCGATCTGGGCGGACGCGGCGTCGACATTCTTACTGTCGGCCAATATCTGCGCCCTTCGCGCGATCATTTGCCCATCGCCCGCTTCTACACTCCTGAAGAATTTCGCGACTTGCGGGAAGAAGCATTGCGCTTCGGGTTTCGCCACGTTGAGTCTGGACCTATGGTTCGGTCGAGCTACCATGCGCACGAACAGGCAGAATCCACATCCGCGGCGCGGATAGTCTCCTAGCTAGGCGCGACGGTGGTGCAAGTCGTTCCGACATCAAAGCTGGCATTGACTTCGGAATCGCCAGCTCTGCCGATCGCTTCTAAAAAATGTGCAATTTGATGCTGAGATACTTCTTGGGATTTTCCCGGAATGCCTTCAGCAGGTCGCGTGTCCCCACCAGCATTTGATTTGCGTTGTTGTACAGCGTTTCGTCTTTGAGCAATTTTCCTGCGGTTCCCTGGCCCGCCTCAAGTGCGCTGGTCAGAGCGGCAAGCTTAGTCACAGTCGTGTCGATCTTCCGGGCCAGTTCCTCGTCTTTGGTCAATTTGCCCAGAGTGCCCTTGCCTGCATTGATGTCTTCGCTCATCTTCTTCAAGTTGGCGATGGTGTCGTTAGCGTTGTTATAAAGAGAAGGATCTTTCAGGAATTTCCCTGCGGTGCCTTTGCCGGCTTGCAGGTCATCAGCCACTGCATTGATCTTGTCGAGGGTAGCCACAAACTTGTTGTAGGCATCGTTGCTATTGATCAACTGGCCGAGACTGCCCTGGCCTTTGGCAATCTGGTCGACAATTCCATTGAACTCCGTGACCGTCTGTGAAAGTTGGTCATATAGCTTAGGATCGTAAATCAACTTGCCCAGCGAGCCTTTACCGCTCTCAGCGAAGGCGAGAATACGGTCGGCACGCTTGAGCAGGGCGTCCATATTCTGTAGCGTGCTCTGGCTGGAGCGCACAACTTCGTTGAAATCAGGATGGATGCGGGTCGGGAGTACGTCGCCATTCTGAGCCGGCGGCCCGATGGCCTGGGAGCTATCTGTATCCAGATAAGTTTCGCCTAGAACTCCGGCAGTCTCCAAAGAAGTTTGCGAATCACGGCGCAGGTTAAAGCTGTATTTGGTGCTCACCTTCATGATTACTTCGACGGGAGTGAGTTGTTTGTCTTTGTCGGGAACAATACGCAGGGCCACCACATTGCCGATATCGACGCCGTTCAACCGCACCGGCGCGCCCACTCGCAGGCCGCTCGCATTGTCGAAGTACGATATCAGGGTAATTCGCTTGCTGAACAAGCCGGTAGTTCCAGACATCAAAAACAGAAGAACAGCCAGGACTACACTCGCGAAAAGGACAGTGAGGCCGACTCGGAGTTCCGACCACTTGAGCTGTTTCTTGCTCGGCAAATAATTTCCTTAGACCGTCGTCTGTAACATTTTCGCTGGCACACGGAACAGCTCCCAGCTCCCGCCGCCCCTCGCAGCATCATAGCAAACCCGAGTCCATTCCTAAGCGCGTGTGGAGCGAAGGAGAGGAAGAGAGAACAAGGCCAGCAAGTACGCCGCCGCTCCACAGGCCAGAGTCATGGTTAGGCCAAACTCGATGGCGATCACCATGGCCAGCACCGAACCCAATACACTGGCAGCGGCATTCATGGCCCAGGCCCACTCCACCGCGTTATCTCCAGTAGACTGTTTGGGCACGTTCAAGGCAGAGCCCGCGTTTAGCGCGCGCAATCCCGTAGGGAACGGCATTCCCATCACGAAGCCGACGGGAATCAGCAACATTCCGCTGACGGCTACACGGTAGCCAAGGGGTAGTCCCACCCAAGCAGTGAGCACGTGAGGGAGAAAACACACGTGGGCTACCAGAGCGAGAATCGCCAGCACAAGCGGAATCCAGCCGAGTTCGGCGCGGCGCAGCCAGCGGCGCGACATCACACTTCCCGCACCACTCGATAGCATAAGCAAAAAGATAACCACCGTCAGGGCATAGGTGGGATGACCAAGGAAGAGTACAAAGCGCTGGATAAATGCTATCTCCACCAAGATGTAGCCCAGACCTACGGCGATGAAATAAAAAAGCGGCAGCGGCGACTGACGGCTTCCATGAAGAGCAAGCGGCAGAATCAGAAAACCTACTACTGCTGCCAGAGAAATTGCGAGCACCAGAAGCAGTACGAGCACACCCAGGTTCACTTTCCAGTCGATTCCGTGCTGCAAACCCTGCTGGCCGAGGATTTGTCTGGCTTTGAGCGTGAAGAAGAAGAACGGCGCGTTGTCGTTGACAGGCGCCACATTGTAGGGGTAGCTTTTCGCGAAACTATAAGGATTATTACTTGCGATCAAATCAGCAAAAGGGTTTTCCCCCGCTTGTATTGCCGGATCCGAAGGCAGGTAGAGCGGATTGAGGTGCGCGTATCGGCTGAAGTGGGACTGGACTGCGGCCTCTTCCTCCGTCGTGAAAGCAGTTTTCTTAGCCAGTACCACTACCGGAATTCCATCTTCGCTGAGCGGTCCTTGCGAGGTCACAATGAAGTTGCGCGCCGGGTTAGTTACGCCCAGACTCTGCAACGCCTGCATCGCCACAGCTACAACGCGCAGTGCCTCCCGCGGTTGGCGGAACTCCCAGCGGGTAATCGCAATCATGCCATCCGATTTGAGGTGCTCAAAATATTCCCGGAAGGCTTCCACCGTATACAGATTGTTTTCACTCAGTGCGAACGTGCCAGCCGCAGTCGAGGCCCACGTGTCCACCAGCGTCATTTGCACGACGTCGAACCGCTGCAGTGTGGATCGCAGGTAGGAGCGGCCGTCGCTCACGTGAATGTGAACGTCGGGACGTTCGTACAAATGCTGTACGTAAGCCGCGTATCGCCCGCGCATGATGGTATTGGCAATGATGGGATTAATTTCGATACCGGTCACGCTGGGACTACCGTTGGCCACCGCACGCAAAACGTCAACGCCGCCGCCAGGACCAATGATTGCGAACTCGCCGCGCGGTCGCAAGACATTAGCCAACGCCGGCGGAGCTGACATGAGATCGCTCTCCCACTCACTGTCATGCCATTGCGCCAGGTCGCAATTCATGATGTAGGTGGAGGCGTCGGCATCGATCACGATTGCCTTGGCTTGACCCTGACGATCTACTTCGACGCGCGACAGGGCGTTCCAGCGGGCGAATTCCACCCAGGCCGGGTCACGGAACATCCCCTTGGCATACACCACATCGATCAACCGATTCGAGTGGTTCACCGCAATCAATAGAACGAAGGCGGCCACGAGTCCGATCGCAGCTTTACGCTGGTTCGAGGTCTCGGCCCAAACCCCGGCAGCCGCAGCCATTACCACTGAGGCGACCAGAATTGTGTTCGGTCCGCCCAGCCAGTTGAGCAATGGAACTACGACCACGCAAGCCAGGGCTCCGCCGCTCAAATCCGCACCATACAGACGGGGAACACGCCAGGTCTCGCGAGAGAAGACAACGGAGAACACCATTCCAGTCAGAAAGAAAGGTACCGCGGCAGCAAAGTAGAGGATGCTCAGGTGGAGAAAATTCTGACCCGTCACCGTGAGCGCGACCGGCACATGCAGCACGATTTCCAACACCAGCAAAATCACAACCGAATTGACCATGCCGAGGCAAGCCGTCAGTCGTCGCGTAAGGAAGCGCTCCAATCGCGGCTTCAGCAGGTAGGCAAACACCCCACCCGCGCCCAATCCGAGCAGCGCAATCGAAATCGCGAGAAATGCGAAGTGGTAGAAGAGTACGACGGAGAACAATCGCGTGAGCGCCAGCTCGAGCAAAAGTGCCGCAAAGCTGGTTAGCCCCAAACCCGTCAGCAAGGTCTGCTCGGAGATCTCGGTGGACAAAGAAGCCGGCTTGGTAGCCTGTAAAGTGGCAGACATCATGAAAAGGAATGCGCCAGTCTAGCAGAAGGGCCGCCAAAGTGTAGTCTTCCTCGGTTCAGTTTTCGAGAATGACCTGCGCAATGGCCTGTTCGGCTGTGTGCGAGAGAGAAAGGGAAGCATTCTTCACTCCTAGCTTAGTGGCAAATTCCCCGGCTTTTCCGTGAAACGAGATAGTTGGACGCCCGCCTGGCGCCCGCACAACTTCGCAATCCCGCCAGCGCACGCCGTGGTTCCAACCGGTGCCCAGAGCCTTCATCGCCGCTTCTTTGGCGGCGAACCGCGCGGCATAGCGCTCCGCGCGGTTGATCTTGGAATCGCAGTACCGGATCTCGCCCGCCGTATAAATGCGCTGCAGGAAGCGATCGCCAAAGCGTTCGATCGATTGCCGGATGCGCGGGACCTCCGCGATGTCGATGCCTGTGCCGACGATCATATGGTTCCGAAACTTTACAGCAAACGGTCGCCGCGATAAATCAGTTCGCCTTCGATCATGCGCGCTTCCGCCGTCAGACGATGCGGTTTAAGTGGGCCCGTCCCGTCGATGTGCATCACCTCGTGCCCGTGTGCCACCAGCCAGTCAGAGACGAGCATACGATGACAGCGGAAGTATATCCGTTCCGCGCACAGGTAGACGGCGCGCGAGTCCTCAGCCAGCGCAATGAGTTCGGCCATGGCACTTTCGAATTCGGCTGTCAGCATGTAGTCGGCGTAATTGCGGAAAGCGGCGTTGCGGAGCCCGAGGTGCGGAGACTCTTCGCGAATCTTCTTGCGATAGCCGCCCAGGGAGCCCATCCAGACATAGCGAATTCCGGCCGCCGGCAGACTCTTTTCAAGAGACTCGCGATTGAAGTGCGGCAGCCTTCGCGACACGGGAAAGGCGCGGATATCTACCAGCGTTTGAATAGCGTGCGCCTGGAGCGTTTCGAGCAAATCTTCGAGCGGGCGGGTAGAATGCCCAATTGTATAGAGGCGAGCCAATACAGATTCGATGCCAAAGGGCTAGGCGGAGATGCGAACGAGAACATCCGCCACAAGAGCATCCTGCTCTGGAAAAACCGTGCGCAGATCCAGCAACACCCGGCCCTCTTCGACGCGGGCGATGATTGCGGGCTCGGCAGCGCGCAAGTGGGCAGCCAGTTCGTCAGCACTCAAACCCTCGCCGGTCAGCGCGAGTACTCGCGTAGGTAAAACAGACGACGGGGCCGCGCCGCCACCGAGTAAGGATTCCCCATCCACGATTTCAACGTTCAACTTGGGCACTGCAATGCTCGCTGTCAATGTTTCCGCGCGCTGGCCGATTTCTTCCTTCGTGAGCCGCATCATTCGCAAGACAGGAACCGCATCGTGGTCTTGCTGCACGTAGGCGAAAAGAGTCGCTTCCAGCGCCGCATAGATGAGTTTATCCACCCGCAACGCACGGAAGAGTGAATTCGATCGCATGCGCGCGATCAGCTCCGAGGTGCCGCTGATTAATCCCGCTTGCGGCCCGCCAAGCAGTTTGTCGCCGCTGTAAGTAACGATGTCGACGCCGCTTCGCAGGCTATCCAGAACAACCGGCTCACCGCTGATTCCAATCGAACGCAGATCGAAAAGCGCGCCGCTGCCCAGGTCTTCCATCAGGGGGATGCCACGCTTGCGCGCCAGCGCGACCAGTTCCACGGTTGAGGCCTGCTCGGTGAAGCCTGTGATTTGAAAGTTCGAGCGGTGTACTCGCAGCAAAAGCCGCGTCCGGTCGGTGATCGCACTTTCGTAGTCTCCGATGCGTGTGCGGTTCGTTGTGCCGACCTCTCGCAAGATCGCACCCGACTTGGCCATCACGTCCGGAATGCGGAACGAGCCGCCGATCTCCACCAATTCGCCGCGCGAGACGATGACTTCTCCACCCTCGGCCAATGTGTTCAGTGCCAGCAGCACCGCCGCCGCATTGTTGTTGACCACAATCGTGAAGATAGACGCCCGCTCCCCACTTTTTGCTTCGTCGTGAAGCAATCGTTGGAACAGCCGGTCCACATGTACATCCCGCTTGCCGCGCGCACCCGTGGCGAGATCAAACTCGAGATTGGAATAACTCGTGGCGGTCTCACGGATATGATCGATTGCGGTATCACCCAGGGGAGCGCGGCCAAGATTGGTGTGCAGGATTACGCCGGTGGCGTTGATCACGGGCCGCAGAGAATATCTCAGAGCTTGTAGGAGCTGCGTTTCGACCGCGCCAGTCAGGCCCGAGAGCGCGATCTCCAGCGCATTTTCATCCAGCAAGCCCGAGGTGATTTCTTGCCGCAACCGGGCCAGCACAACGCGTGCGGCGTCCACGACGGAATCATGGCCGTGGCTCTCGGCAAGTGAGCGGACCGCGGGACTTCGCATCACATCGTCGACTGACGGAAGCTTGCGGAATAGCTCTGTCGCGGCGGTTTTCACACGGAGATTATCCCACGAAGAGGACGAAGCCGGAGAGTCCCTGATTCGGGTTCTTACAGTGTGTGCAGGTAAGCCAGCAGGTCCTGAATATCTTGTGACCTCAACACCTGGCTGTAGCCGGGCATATCGGGGCGTCCGTTACGAATAATGTCGGTCACGCGATCGTCGTTCGCGGGCAGGCCAGTCTGGGGAAGATATTGATGCTGGAAAATGCCTTTCAGTCCCGGGCCTTTCTTCCCTTTGGTGGAATAGGGCCGGTGACAGCGGTCGCAGTAGTTGTCATAAATCTTGCGTCCGGCGGATTGCTGGGCGTTGAGACCGAGTTCGGTGTTTGATTTGCGACGCTCGACGTCGCACCCCGCGAGCGCGGCAAGCATAAGCCATGCTGCCAGGGCCGCTGCGATCCAATGCTGGAGACTTACAATTCGCTTGTGACTATGCTCTCGTTCGATCGAATCGGCCACTC
Source organism: uncultured Acidobacteriota bacterium (assembly GCA_963720155.1). GTDB lineage: Bacteria > Acidobacteriota > Terriglobia > Terriglobales > Acidobacteriaceae > Sulfotelmatobacter. Next base: position 211,925 of record CAVREP010000007.1, on the reverse strand, counting down.
GCATCCTCATCATTCTTGGCTATCGCCCCCTCAATTGATTGCTGTCCCACAGTCGCCGCAAATTCCAATTGACTTTTAATGATAGAGCAAAGCCATGCCAGTTGCGTGTTCTGGAGTGGGCCGAATCTGCTCCGCATGACCTCCAATCTTTCCGGTTTCAGTTAGAATCTGCCGAATGAGGGCTGTGTTTCAGTGGAACCTCGGCACGCGCACGCTGGAACTTGGCAAACGCACGCTGATCATGGGCATCGTCAACGCAACCCCCGATTCTTTTTCCGATGGCGGCCTCTACCTGGACTCTGGCAAGGCGGTCGAACACGGGCTTGAGTTGCTCGACCAAGGAGCGGACATTATTGACGTGGGCGGAGAATCTACCCGGCCCGGCGCCAACGTGGTCATTTCGTCTACGCAACCTGAAAGAAAGGAAAATACATCACAAGAGAACGCCGCACCGCGAGCAGTTGCAGTGAGCGCTGAAGAAGAGTTGAGGCGAGTGTTGCCAGTGATTACGCAACTCAAGAAGCTCCGCCCGAATGCGGTAATCTCTGTGGATACTCATAAAACCAGTGTCGCGCGCGCTGCGACGGCGGCGGGAGCCGAGATTGTCAATGATGTCAGCGCTCTCCACTGGGATCCGCAAATGGCTAGGACGATTGCCGAAATAAAGTGTGGGACCGTTCTGATGCACATGCGCGGCCGTCCGGAAGAATGGCGCACGTTACCGGCGCCTGCCGATATTGTTCTGCTGGTCAAGCGCGAACTCAGAGAATGGGCGGAGGCAGCAATTTTGGCTGGCGTACGCCGGGAAAGGATCGCGCTCGATCCCGGCTTTGGCTTTGGAAAAAGCTTCGAACAGAACTATCCTCTTCTGGCACACTTTCAGGATTTTCAAGCGCTGGGATTCCCGCTGCTGGCAGGAACATCAAGAAAATCATTCATTGGGCGGATGCTGGCGAAGGACGGAAAAGATGCCGTTGTTCTGGACCGGCTTCACGGAAACCTGGCCGCTCAAACCATCTTGATTCTCAAGGGTGCGCATATTTTGCGAACCCACGATGTGAAAGCAGCGGTGGAAGCCGCTCGCGTGACGGACGCGATCCTCGAAGCACGCTGAAAATACCGTACGAGCGAACCTCGATCGGCGGACGAGGCAGCAAGTCTCAATGGGATTGGGCAGCCAGAGTAGCTTTCGCCGCAACAGGGTAGGCCGGCCTTAAATCCTGCCACTAGATCGCGATGTCTGCGAACAGGAGTGCCGAAGCGAGGCAAACCCAAATGATCGTTTCAGTTGCCGCGCCATTCTCCCATCCACCGAGTCCGGAGATCACGCGCACTTCGAGAAACACTATCGCAATGGCATAACTGCGCGTCATCCACTGACGATGCTGCTGGATCTTACCGCTTCGAGCGAAGGCTAGAGCGATCGCCGTGGTCAGCATCGAAAGAGATGCATCCACTATGGTTGCGATGGCGAACGACTGGGAATCACCCAAGCGCTCGTCGAACCTATACTGAATAAAAGCACCGAGCAGAGCCCCCATCAGCGCTCCGGCCACATAAACTCTTCCCACAACGCGGTGCAGCTTCGTGTAGCGACGGCGAAGCCGGTCGGAAAACTGCATCGGGCCGAGCAGGAGCGCATGCTCCCGCCAATCCATGCGGCAGCAGCCACCACTTGAATGATTGGTAGTGCTTCCAGACCGGATCAGTCGAATTGATCAGGAACCGTTGGTTATGGTTGAGAACATAGGCCATCATCAAGAAGATGAAGCCAAACACAACGTACTTCGACCGCAGTGGAGACGCTGCAGGCAGTGGCGCGGAGCACGTAGACATAGGAAGTGGCTTGAACCTCGGGATTGAACTATACACGCGCGCGGACCGGTTGGAGCCACCAATCCAGTTCTCATTTCAGCGTGGTCAACTTCTAGAACGCCTTCCCCGAATCCAGCAGAATAGTCACCGGCCCCTCGTTCACCAGCTCCACCTTCATCATTTCCTGAAAGCGACCAGTCTCGCAGCGCAGGCCAGCGGCGCGAATCTGTTCGACGAAAAAGTCGTAGAGCTGGCGCGCTTTTTCCGGCAGGGCTGCGGCATCGAACGAAGGTCGTTTGCCCCGACGCACGTCTCCGTAGAGGGTGAACTGAGAAACGGCAAGGACGCTGCCGTGCACATCCCGAACGCTTCGGTTCATTTTCCCCTGATCATCTTCAAACACGCGCAAGGCAGCGATTTTTTCTGTCAGGTACGTCGTATCGGCCTCGGTATCAACGCGGCTAACCCCCACCAAGACCAGCAATCCCAGTCCAATCTGACCTGTGATCTCTCCATTTACGGTGACTTGGGCGCGGCTTACCCGCTGTACGACAGCACGCACGGATTTCTCAAGCTCCCTTCAGCTATGGAGTCTCAGGCAGCATGGATTCATGCGCGGCCACCGCTTGCCAGCTCCCATCGCGATAAACGTAAATATCGGTGAAGCGAACTCTCGCCAGAACCTTTCCCTGCTTGCCCACCGCCATCGCCAAGCCGCGGATGTAGCCAAAATCTTCGTGCACGTGCGCCTGCATATCCGTCAACTCATTATGCACGCCCTGGCGCTTGCCAGCCTTGGCCAGGACCGTATTGCGATCCTGCAGCGTTCCGTCCGGCCCCGCATCTTCAAACTCTTCGGCTAGTAGGCAGCTCAACGTGGTTGTATCGCGTTGCTCCAGCGCCTTAGCCCATGTCTGCTCATTCTGAAACCAAAGCGCTCCCGTCTTTGGCCTGTCCGGCCGGACAAGTCGCCGCCCATGTCACTGGGCACAACACCAGCCACACCCACACATGTTTCACAGTAGGTTCCGTCAACCGAAGTGCAAACCGTCTCATCATAAACTTGCCGGTCGTTTGACCACGAGAATGGCCAACCGTTAGGATCAGATGTCCGATTGAGTCGGCTAACTGAGGGTTTGTCCTGCGTGGCAATCCCCTTCCTTTACACCTATTCACCGGGACCATTACACTACACGTTCCCCTTTTTCCGTAGCGGTGGCATCTCAGACTGACGAAACCGGAGGCGCCCGAACATCGCCCGCGCGCAGACGAAGGACGGCGACCGTCTCATATTCGGCGAGCATAGACAGGTCGATCAGCATCTGGCAATCTTGCATCGCGTACATCAAATTTCAAATAAAATCGAGGTTAAGCGAGGAGAAACATGGCAGCCGTTGACGAGAAAGTTAAGCAAATCATCGTAGAGCAGTTGGGCGTGGACGAAGGCGAAGTCACCTCCAGTGCTTCGTTCGTGGACGACTTGGGCGCGGATTCACTCGACACCGTCGAACTGGTGATGGCCTTCGAGGAAGGTTTCGACATCGAAATTCCCGATGAGGACGCGGAGAAGATCCGCACCGTGCAGGACGCCATCGATTACATCTCCAAGCATTCGAAAGGCGGCAAGTAGTTTGGGACGCAGGGTCGTAGTTACCGGCATCGGCCTGATCTGCGGCGTGGGCAATACCACCGGAGAAGTGTGGCAGGCCGTGCTCGCCGGTAAGAGCGGCGTGACCCGCATCACGCAGTTCGACTCCAGCAACTTCGCCTGCCAGATCGCCGCCGAGGTCAAGAACTTCGATCCGCTTAACTTCGTCGAAAAAAAAGAAGTAAAAAAAATGGGACGCTTCATTCATCTGGCGATTGCCGCCGCAGAGGAAGCGTTCAAAATGTCTGGCCTGAAGATCACGCCCGAAAACGACGAGCGCGTAGGCGTGCATATCGGCTCCGGCATCGGTGGATTCGATATCATTGAGCGCGAGCACTCGGCACTCATTGAAGGCGGCCCGCGCAAAATTTCCCCTTTCTTTATTCCAGCGGCCATCGTCAATCTTGCCGCTGGCCACGTGTCCATGCGCTTTGGTGCCAAAGGTCCCAATGAAGCAACGGCAACTGCCTGCACCACCAGCGCCCATTCCGTCGGAGATTCTTTTCGCATCATCCAGCACAACGATGCCGATGTGATGATCGCTGGCGGCTCCGAGGCCGCCATTACTCCGATGGGCGTCGGCGGATTTGCCGCCATGCGTGCCCTTTCTACGCGCAATGACGATCCAGAAAAAGCCAGCCGTCCGTGGGACCGGGATCGCGACGGCTTTGTCATGGGTGAAGGCGCGGGCATCCTCATGCTCGAAGAGCTGGAGCACGCCAGGAAACGTGGCGCACCTATTCTCGCCGAAGTTGCCGGCTATGGCATGTCTGGGGACGCTTATCACATGACTCAACCTGCTCCCGAGCACGAAGGTGGCTTCCGGGTCATGCGCAACGCGGTGCGCGACGCCGGTATCACCCCGGACAAGGTCGATTATGTAAACGCCCACGGTACTTCCACACCCATCGGCGATACTCTTGAAGCACACGCCATCCGCAACTTCTTTGGCGAGCGCAGGATTCCGGTCAGCTCAACCAAGTCGATGACTGGACATTTGCTGGGCGGCGCCGGTGGCCTCGAAGCAGGCATCACCGTTCTCGCGTTAAGAGATCAGATTCTTCCCCCTACTATCAACCTAGGGAATCAGGATCCTGAAACCGACGCCATGGATTTCGTCCCCAATCATGCCCGCAAGGCCAAGCTCGAGTATGCCATGTCGAATTCCTTCGGCTTCGGTGGGACTAACGGGGCGCTCCTGTTTCGCCGCTGGTCAGAGTAAGAACCCTCTCGGCATACCCCTAAATGCACTGACGCGTTCGGGTGGAATCTCGTCACGCCAACCGCTCGCTCCACACTAGCCGAACTTTTACGCAGACGTCGACCAGCATTATCGTTGCGGCTTCTCTATGTGAACTCTTGCAGGAAGTTTTCCGGTGCATTGCCAGCCGTTGACACCCAGGTAGAGATGGCTAGGGTCGATAACCGGCAACTCCGCTTCGGGAGTCGCGAGCACCGGCTTCGCCTCCGCATGGAGTTTCGCCAGTAGCGCTCCCGCCGGAGCTGATGGGAGCGGCAAGTGCGCTTGTTCAGTGAGCGATGCCCCCCCACAGGCCTGCACGCCGCCGTACACATACACTAGATCTCCCTTCTCAAGATCGAGGCCCGTATCGAGCCATACTTGTTCGGCGTCAACATTGAACCAGTAGTCCTTTGGCGCCGTTGTTGTTTTCCGAGGACCTCCCGATTGTTGGCCAATCATCGATGAAGCAATCAGGAAGGCGAATGCGGCGACGTTGCTAATGGCAACCCACCTTCTCATACAGACTCCAGTCGAGAACAGAAAGGCGAATCATGTTTCAGGGACGACACGTGCAGCTGCTGATACCGGTCAGGTTGGGCGTTGGCTAACTCGGGGGTACCAGACACACTCCTCTTACCCGCGAACCTCTTACACGAGAAGAGCTGAGGGACTTTTGAATCTTCATAAAATCGCCTCGCCTTGAGATGCCGGATGAGTCAGCGCAGTAGCATGGAAATTGTTGCGCGATTATATCTGGCCGGCCGCTCAATCATTCCGCAGGGTCGGAGCCAGCATTCTTCTCGCTACTGCGAAGTTTTTGTCTGCGGGCATCAGGTCCGTGAGCAGTTGATCCAAAAGTTCGGACAGGCGCTGGGGATCGCGCTCAGCGGATATTAAGTCGCAGCGCCTTCGCAATTCCTCTAATTCAAGGCCGTTATTTTCCTCGGTATTCATGGATTGAGGTAAGGCAAGAAGGGTGCCAAATCGCAGGGGCAAGGGGCCTGGCCAGTTCAACTTCCTAGGCGCCTCATAAGAAAATGTTTAGCATTCCAGCCTGAGATTGCAAGCGGTAGCGCTGTACGAAGAAATTGCACGGATTGGGATCGGAACGAGGACTGAGGTGTGCCGCAACGGCTTCGGCGGACTCAAACCGAATGAAGTAAGTACCTGATCCGCCTCAGGTATGTCCTGTATCGAACACAGCAAGAATACCCCGTACAACCCCGCAGTGCCATCTTCAAACTGACGCTCGCATTGAGACAATTACCGCCCGGATTCGCGTTCTTTGCTCCGAGCCGTTCACTCCAGAGTCTGAAGCGGAATCAAGAAAATTAGCCCAGGTCTCAGGGTTGCTACGCATGGCGAGAAAATCTTTGCGCGCAAAGAAGGCAGTCATCAGAGACCACGAGGCGGATCGGAATAAAGACTAGCGACGTTCCTGCAGACTTTAAATAGGTTCTTTACCCGGCAGTCCAACCAAGGTAATGACACTTTTGTACTCCCCTCCTGCCCCTTAGGGTCTTTCCATCTCTTCCCAGCCGCGCCACAATAAACTTTCGTACGGGTATCGGCTCCGCACATGGAAAAAGCCTTTGGTACTTCCCTGGCACTTACTCCCTCCTCTAAGAAGGCGACTGCTCGCGTCGCCCTCGTCGATCTCAAAGAGTCTTCCAGATATCTGCTTAATGAGTGTTTCCGACAGTTTGGCATTGAGACAGTGCTGGTCTCCTCAAGTGCGGCCGATCGCCTGCGCCAGGAAAAATTCGAAGCTTGCGTTCTGAATCTGGGCCCCAGTGCCGAAAAGGTCATGGAGGCCGCGCGGAGCTCCCCTTCCAACAGCCGCCTGGTCCTGTACGCCCTCGGCGGCAGCGCTCAGGAAGCCATGCGCTATTCCAGGTTCGGAATCAATGCGATGTTTCAGGAGCCGCTGGAGCGGCCTGCGGCCATGAAACTGGTTCGCGCCACCCACATGCTTGTGCTCCACGAATTTCGCCGCTACGCGCGAGTTCCCATCATGACGGATGTCACTGTCGTCAGTAATGACGGTCACCGCCTCAGCGCTTCCAGCATTGAGCTCAGCTCCGGGGGCATGTCATTGAAGAGCGGCGAAGATATGCCTTCGGGAACCAGCGTGGAAATTTCTTTTTCTCTATACACCCTGCCCCGGGTCAACGTCCGCGGGGTGGTCACGTGGCGCAAAACTAAGTCCTTCGGAGTGCGCTTCGATGCCGCTGATGACCGCCGCCTCAAAGTCAAGGAATGGATCGACGCCTACCTGGAAAGCTAGCCCGAGCAAGTCTCTCCGGGGAAGCAGATCTTCTAGCGCTGCCACGATTGCACGTCGGAGCCTTCGAGTGACGCAAGACGAGAACGAATGAGCACCCCCGCTTTCCCATTACAATAACTGCGTGACGGACGTTAACACCCACGAAGCCGCCAACATCGACGCTGTTGCCGCCCCGAACCGGTTCACTCTCCGGCAGAGAATCGTCCTGCGCATGATCATTACTGCCGGATACTGGTTCATTCGCCTCATTGGCCCGACTCTGCGCGTGTGCGTCTCCCGCGAAGAGGGAGCGCAGCAAACCATCGATCAGCGGCCGTTGATCGTTTCCTTCTGGCACGCCTGCCTTATTCCCGCAACCTACGTGTGCCGCGACATTGGCGTCCGCGTAATGAGCAGCAACAGCTACGATGGCGAATACATGGGACGCATTATCCGCCAATTCGGATTCGTCGCCGTCAAAGGCTCCAGCAGTCGCAATGCCGTGCGCGCTCTGCTCGGCCTTCGCCGTGCCTTGCAAGAAGGCTGGACAGTCGCCTTTAGCCTCGATGGTCCGCGCGGCCCGCGCTACACAGTAAAGCCCGGCCCGGTCGCGCTGGCACGCTCCTCCGGTGTTCCCTTGAGTACGTTTCATCTGGCGGTCGATCGTGCATGGGTGCTTAATACTTGGGACCGTCTCGTCATTCCTAAACCGTTTTCCCGCGTGCTGATGCGCTTCGGCAAGCTGATCCCTGTTCCGGCCGATGCTGGCGATGAAGAGCTCGAACGCTATCAACAGCAGCTGCAGGAGTCGCTGGATCGAGTTTGCAGATTCGCGGAGGTCAACATTAAGAAAGTCGGCTCGGACGAATTTCCTCACGGAACTTGAGGAACATTGGGCCGGATGGAGAAGCTATGACCGTCACCTTCAATAAAATCAGTCCGATGCTCAGCAGTGGCCGACATGAAAGAGACGCTCGCGTTCTATCAGGAAGTTCTCGGATTCACTGCCACGATGAAATCTCCGAAATATTCCATTGTCGAGCGCGATGGCCAGTCGATTCACTTTATGTTGGCCGCGTCCGAAGAGGTCATGCACTGCGTCCGTGGTCACGCGGAGATTTACATCGAGGTTTCCGACATTAGCTCGCTTTGGGAGCATGTAAAAACGTTCAAGGACCGGCATAGAATCCGTGATTGTTTGACCGGAAGGACGGCATGACAGAATTCCACGTCAGCGATCCCAACGGCTGCCTGGTTTTTGTAGGCGAGCCCAGATCGGCGCGAAAACAACATCTTGGAGTGGAAAGTTGATCTCAGGCCATTTGACTTACAGACGATCCTGCCGATAGATTTCTCACACCGCTATTTTCCGTTCTTTGAAATGTCCTTCGGTTTGCGCGTCTTTGCCTTGTGGCAAAGACAGGGAAGCGGGTGCAATTCCCGCGCTGCCGCGCAACTGTAAGCGAGAAAATCGCAGCCGGTCACTAGGAGAATTCCCGGGAAGGCCGTCTGCAAACAACCGGATGTCGTGAACTCATAGAGTTCGGCCATCCTCACTCGCAGAGCCAGGAGACCTGGCGTAAACCGTCCACCTTAACCCTTTCGCGTGAAAAGGAGGATGGTTATGCGCGCACTTTGCGCTTCGCTTTTGGTTTTCTTTTTTCTAGCGGCGGCATCCGCTGCCGATCTCAAGGTTAAAGTTGTCGATCCGCAGTCAGCCGCCGTGCCCGGCGCTCAGGTGTTGCTACTTGAAGATCGCAGTCCTACCCATCCGGGCGTAGAACTTACCTCTGCGGAAGGAGTCGCGACTTTTCGCGAAATCGGAGCCGGTCCTCACCTGATCCGCGTTCTAGCACCCGCATTCGCCGTCGAAACCGAGGCAGTTCCCGATAGAGCGGATTCAGTTACCGTCCAGCTTCGACTGGCGCCCGCGTCGGAAACGGTGGTGGTGACGGCAACCGGCACGCCGGTGGAGGCTAGCTCTGCGGGCGCCGATGTAGCAATCCTTAACCACCAGCAGTTGCAGATCATGAACCCGGTTGCAGCCGACGACGCTATCCGCCTTCTTCCCGGCGCGGTGGTCAATACTGCCGGCCAGCGTGGAGGCTTATCGTCGTTATTCGTGCGCGGCGGCGACTCCAACTACAACAAGGTGATCGTCGACGGCGTAAGTGTAACGGAGCCAGGAGGCGCAATTGACTTCGGCACACTTTCTCTGGCCGACGCTGACCGGCTGGAGTTTTTGCGCGGCACGCAGAGTACGCTCTACGGTTCCGACGCGATGACGAGCGTAGTTCAGGTTTGGACGCGGGCTGGCAATACTCCCGTTCCCGAGCTTCGCTTCGGTGCTGACGCGGGCAATTATGCCACCGAGAACGGCTATGCATCCCTGGCAGGTTCGCACGGTCGTTTCGATTACAACCTTTTCGGCAATCAGTTCAATACGAGCGGCCAGGGCCCTAATGATAGTTACTCCAACTCACTCGAGGGCGCGAATTTGGGGTTTGCCCCAAGTCCGCAAGTCTCGCTGCGTCTGCGCGTGCGCCACGATGACAGCACGACTGGCCTGCCCGGAGCATGGAATTTCAACGGGAGCAATGTCTTTAACATTCTCGAAACGACTTATGTTCTCACCCCGGACCTAGGCGCAGTTGCGCACAAAAACGATCTGATCGCCAGCTTCGAGCTGGACGTAAGAACTGCATCAAACTGGATTCATCGTTTCACCGGTTTCGAATATAGCCTCAAGGAAAGTAGCTCTGACAGCGGCATCTCTCCCGAGAATACGCCCTTTGGGACCATCAACACTCCTTTCCTGGCTTTGGTAAATATCAATCGCGCCGGCTTCGACTATCAGGGTGACTACGTCGAGCGCAGTTGGGCGCACACCACCATTGGGTACGAGTTTGAGGACGAGAACGGTTCGGTGAACGATCCAATCCCAACCCAGTTCGCCAGCGGCGGCCATGGATTGCGCTTGAACGATGCGGCCTATGTACAACAGGCGCTGTCTCTCGGACGGCTAACTGTAATCGCGGGGGGACGGTTTGTTCACAACACGACCTTTGGCAACACCGGCGTTCCCCGCGTAGCTCTGGGTTTTCAAGCCTTGCGCGGAGGCCATATATTGTCCGGCACGCGTTTGAATGCTTCCTTCGCTACCGGCATCGTTGAGCCGCGATTTGAAGAGACTTTCGTTAGCAGCCAGTTTCAACTCCCTAATCTCAACCTGAAGGCTGAAAGAAACCGGGCTGTGGAAGCTGGTTTTCAGCAGAACCTGTTAAACCGGTTCGTCTTCGTCGCGAATTATTTCAATAACTTGTTTCACGATCAGATTGAGTTCATCACCGTAAACCCGAATACGTTCGTCGGGGAGTACGTCAATCTGGAAAAATCTTTTGCCCAGGGAGCAGAAACCGAACTGCAGAGCCGGCTCACTTCGCGGCTCTCCTGGAACACGTCCTACACTTACACATCAACTCAAATCCTGCAGGCGCCCACAGGCAGCTCTCCACCCAATGCACAGGGAGACCCGCTTCTCCGTCGGCCCCGGCACTCCGCCACGACGCTGCTTACTTACCTGGGTCCTCGCTGGGGTGGAAATCTTGCCGGAAGCTTTATGGGACCGCGACCAGATTCGGACTTTGAAGGCTTTAACGTCAATCACACGCCCGGATATTTTCTCTTAAACGTGGGAGGCTGGTACAAGGTCCATCCCCGTGTAACTCTTTACGCCAATGTCGAAAACGCACTCAACCATTTCTACGAGGAAGCGACGGGGTTCCCTTCACTGCGCGCGAATTTTCGGGCGGGGATGCGCTTCCGTATTGGGGGAGAATAGTTTTCGGAGGTTCCGGGGTTGCCGAATGAACGCCGACGCTGACGGGCGTTCCCGTTCTGGCAGAGCTTATGGGGGGGTTACGAAAAGGAGACAGACACGATTTCCGTGATGATAATTCTGGCGATACTGACGCCCTTCATTCCGCATGTGCATAACTTTTCGCTGGTTTATGGCGCTTTGCTGTTCGGAGGCCGATTTGGCGTGGTTAAGATGAACGAATTATTGCACGGTTCAAGCGGAGCTCGCGGAAAAGGCCGAACAGGCCGCGCCCTGGTTGCGGCAGCCCAACGAGCTAGGGGGAGCGGAGATGAAACGCATTCTTGACGCAGCCCCGGCCGGTTCGCACGCCGGGGCATCGCTTCTGGATGAGTTCCATAGAGACGTAGCAGGCTGCGTCTCTACACTTTCAACTCACCTTCTCTGGAGGCCTTCCTACGGCAATCGGCATCGATGCGGCCATTTTTCCGCCGAAATATTTCGTCCGTGCCAACAACAGTTTCTCGATCTCAACTCCGCTCAGCGGCTGCTGCCGGCCGAGCAGGTGGGTCACCAGCGCAATCTGCGCGAAGTGTTCCACCGTTTCCATTTTCATGTAGGCGTGTTCAATGGTGTCGCCGTAGGCGACGACGCCGTGATTGGACATTAGAATTGCATCGTAGTGGGGCACATAGGGCTCCAGAGTCTTCGCCAACTCCGAGGTTCCCGGCGTGCCATAGCGCGCCAACGGAATGCAACCCAGTCCCATCACAACTTCGCAAACCAGAGGCTCCGTCAGCGCCATACCCGCAGCGGCGAATCCGGTCGCGGTTGGGGGGTGCGCATGCACAATCGACTGGATATCTGGGCGCATGCGGTAGATCAGCAGATGCATCCCGATCTCGCTGGTCACGTTACGCCGACCCGCAACCCGCGTGCCCTCCTGATTCACGATTACCATGTCCCCGGCGCGCATCGCTCCCTTGCTCACACAGGTGGGCGTCACCAGAATCCGCTCGCAATCCAGCCGGACCGACAGATTTCCGTCCATCGCCGCCACGAAACCGCGCTCGTGCAGCATGCGCCCGTAGCGAACAATCTCTTCCCTGTGTTTGCGTTCAGCGGACATGGGTACTCTCTCAGGGAGTTACGAAAAAGCGGCTGCAGCAAACTGCCCCCGCATAGTACCGCACCTGGCTTCGAACAGCCAAACAAATTTACCAAAAACAGACAAATAAATTACCTCAGGGAACCGAATCGATCGGGCCCAGCTTCTACTCGATCTAGTTGCAGTCTTCTATAATCTGACATCGTGTTGGTTTCCGACTTCCAATTTCAACTCCCTGCGGAACTCATTGCTCAGCAGCCCCTTTCCACCCGCGACAGCTCTCGTATGCTGCATCTGCAGCGGGCCGACGGCCAATATTCCGATCGCCAATTCCGAGACTTTTCCGAACTGTTGCGACCCGGGGACCTGGTGGTGTTCAACAACACACGCGTTTTTCCCGCCCGACTGTATGGTCAGCGAGCTGGCGTCCGCGCTCAAAGTGTCAGCCCTCGCAACCCCGCGGCCCGCGATTTCCTACATGGCCGTATCGAAGTTCTGCTGATCCGCCAGCTTTCCGCCGAGCCTAACGATTGGGAATGCCTGGTGCGACCGGGGCGCAAGATCGGCGTCGGTGAACACCTGTTTCTTGGCGAGGACGGTGAACTTAAAGCAGAGGTCCTCGCTCGCGGGAAATTCGGCGAACGTCGCATCCGTTTTCAGCCAATTGACGATTTCTACGCCACGGTCGATCGCATCGGGCACGTCCCGCTTCCGCCGTATGTCGCCCGCCCCGATACTTTGTTCGATCTCGAGCGCTATCAAACTGTTTATGCCCAGCAGCGAGGATCCGTAGCCGCCCCTACCGCGGGGCTACATTTCACAGCTGAAATTATCGACCGCATCCGGCGGCGCGGGATCGAAATCGTCGAGATCACTCTGCACGTTGGCCTCGGAACTTTTCAGCCGGTCCGAGTCGAGCACGTCGAGAATCACAACATCCATTCCGAGTCCTATTCAATTTCCCCAGAGGCTGCGTGCGCCATCAATAAAGCCCGCGATAGCTCGAGGCGCGTGATTGCAATTGGCACGACTACCGTGAGAACGCTCGAACATGCCATTCGCCTCGGCTCGGGAACCATCGCTACCGGGGCCGCTGCTGCAGACCTTTTCATCTATCCCGGTTTCGAATTTAAGGTGGTGAAGGCGCTGTTAACCAATTTCCATTTACCGCAATCCACTTTGCTGATGCTGGTTTGCGCCTTTGGCGGAAGGGAAAACCTTTTGCGAGCTTATGAGCACGCCGTCTCTGAGCACTATCGCTTTTATTCCTACGGAGATTGCATGTTTATCGAATAAAAATCGTTGGACAGCCCTTACCGTTCCGCTGCGTTATACTTCTCCGGGAGTTGCGTATGAGCATTGCGGTAAAGCGGGTTTCGATCGAGCATTTCGTCGCGGAACTCCGCAAGTTTCCCGAAGTTGCCTTTGATCAAACCGAGCAACTGCGCAGATTCATGCAGGACGCGCCGCTCGACCCTGACTCCCTCGTTCCGTATCTCACCTGGGACCGTCAACACTACACTCGGAATCTGATCGATAAGACTCCTCTTTACGAATTGCTCGCCATCTGTTGGGAAGTCGGACAGGTGAGTTCCGTCCATAACCACCGCGATCAGAACTGCTGGATGGCCGTCCCCATCGGTCGCTTGCTGGTGGAAAACTTCAGGGTTGTGCAGGAGGATATTGCCGGCGGGACGTGCACAATCGAGACCACTGAAACCGTCGAAATGAATGTATCGCGTCCGTGCGCCGTCGACCCCCTTGCGCCAGTCCACAGGGTTCTCAATCCTCGCGATTTCAACCAGCGTGCTGTCAGCCTGCATGTCTACTCTCGTCCGTTCGACACATGCGTTGTCTACTCGCCCGAGCAGGGTACCTGCGGCGAAATCCAGTTACACTACACGACCGAGTACGGAAAACCTGTTCACTCATGAAGCGAAAGCTGCGGATTCTTCTCTTTCGAACTCTCTTTGCTGCAGCGATTCTGGTTGCCCTTAGCGCTTGCCAGAAAAGCAAGCCAGCCGAGCAACAGGTGGCTCCTGATGATCACGTGGGACCTTCACCGATGGGGACCAGCCAATCCATTTTGCATAAGTCTTTCGCGGTCAGCACCTCGGCGGCTTTTCCCTTCGAAATTCCCGCCCACGCCGCTATGCCGCACCTGCGCGGCAATTACAAATCGTTTGTAACGAAGCTTGGTGTACAGTCAAATGAAGATAGCGCCAATGTCGACTTCCTCGTCTTGACGGACGATCAGTACGCTGATTTTGTGAGTGGTGGTAGAGGCGCGCTCTTCTCTGTCGATGCATCGCATGACCAGGGCGTGGACATCGACCTTCCTCCTTCGCTGAATCAGCCCAAGAAGTACTATCTGATTTTCCGTAACACTTCGGGCGGCGACGCCCAAAAAGTCGTCCAAGCCGATTTGACGGTCGATTTCTAGCGCTTATCTGCTGCTAAACTAAATGCTTGTGCCCACGAACAAAATCTCCGCAACTTGACTCGAGCACCATCGCGAGGATGTCGCGCCCACCCCAAGAAGGGGCTAAGTCGAACCGAGACCGTATCTTCCTGATCGACACCATGTCGTTTATTTTCCGCGCCTATCACGCTATGGCGCGGCAGCGCTCCATGTCCACTAAGACCGGACTGCCCACCGCCGCGGTCTACGTTTTCGTCAACATGCTGCGCAAATTGCGCGACGATTTCTCCCCCGCCTATCTCGCCGCGGTCTTCGACGTTGCCGCTCCAACTTTCCGCGATACCCAAGCCGAATCCATCACAAGGGTTCGCAAGTTCGACATCAAAACTCAAACATTCACCGAAATCGAATACAAAGGCTACAAGGCCAACCGCGCCGCCATGCCCGAGGATCTGGCACAGCAGATTCCATACATCCGCCGCGCCCTCGAAGCCTATCGCATCCCAATTCTCGAACTCGCTGGCTTTGAGGCCGACGACGTGATCGGCACCCTTGCCCGCAAGGCCGCCGCTGCGAAATATTGTGTATATGTCGTTTCCAGCGACAAAGATATGATGCAGCTCGTCAACGACGACGTTCAGATTCTCAATCCCCCAAAAGACAACCTGATCTGCGATGCCGCCAAGGTCGAAGAAATTCTCGGAGTTCCTCCCGAGCGCGTCATCGACATCATGGCGCTCCGTGGCGACAGCATCGACAATATTCCCGGCGCTCCCGGGATCGGCGAAAAGGGCTCGGTCGAAATCATCAGGCGTTTTGGCAGCGTCGAGCAGGCTCTCGATCGCGCTGCCGAGGTCGAGAAGAAAACCTACCGAGAGTCGCTGCTGAATAATCGCGACATCATTTTATTTAGCAAGAGTATGGCTACCATCGACACAAACGTGCCGGTCGAACTAAACCTCGCAGCCATGCACGTCGGCGAGCCCGATCTTGATCTTCTCCAACAACTTTTCACCGAGCTGGAATTCACTTCGCTGTTGAAGGAATTGCTGCCGGTGGTGCAGGTCACTGAAACGCAATACATAGAAGCTCAGTCCGCGGAAGATGTGGAGACCGTAGCCGGCTCTGTTGCGCTGGAGGGCGCTCTCGCCTTTGCGCTGGAATTGAATCAAAAAGAATCGCCAGTCGTAAGTGACGAAGAAGCGATTGATGAGGAGGCTGAGAATGCCATGCTTCCCTTGACCAGTGGCTCGTCCGGCCCGTCCGCAACGCCCCAACCGGTTTTCCGCCGCGTGGCAATCTCGGGGGCCGCGGGAGCGGCTGCTGTGATCAAGCTGGATGCCTCCGCCGCAGCCACCAAGCTGCGCTCGATCCTTATCACCAAAGCCACGCCGAAGTCGGTTCACGATTATAAAGCCGCAATTCATGCGTTCGATCCTTTGGGCATCAATCTACAAGGCGTCGCGCACGATCCCATGCTCTATTCGTACCTCCTCGATCCCACTTACTCCTCGCATCGCCTGGCTGACGTTGCCCTTCGCCGCTTCAATCTGAAGCTCAGTGGCGATCTTGCCGAGGCCGCCGACATCACAGGCCGGCTGACTAGCACATTTCGCGAAGAGGTCAAGAGGGCGGGACTGACCAAGCTTTATGAAGAAATTGATCTGCCGCTCGTTCCTGTTCTTGCCCGTATGGAACAGACCGGAGTAAAAATCGATACCGCCGCGCTTGCCCAAATGTCAACGGAACTCGAGCGCGAGATTGCCGTCAAAGAAAAAGAGATTCATCAAATCGCCGGCACCCAATTCAATGTTGGCTCACCGCGCCAGCTAGGCGACGTTCTGTTTAACAAACTGAATCTGCCCAAGCCCGTGAAATATGGCAAGGGCCGAACTATCTCAACCGCGGTTGACGTTCTCGAAGCTCTCGCCGAGAATCATCCCGTCGCACGCATGGTTCTCGACTACCGGCAGCTCACCAAGCTGAAGTCCACTTACGTCGACACTCTGCCCGCGCTGATTGATCCTTCAACGGGACGCCTGCACACTACTTTCGGTCAAACCGGGACCGCCACGGGACGCCTTTCATCTGCCAATCCGAATCTGCAAAACATTCCCATCCGCACCGAACTCGGACGCGGCATTCGCGCTGCCTTCATCGCCGAGCCTGGCCACGTTCTTTTGACGGCCGACTATTCGCAGATCGAACTCCGCCTGCTCGCTCACTTCTCCCACGATCCGTTGCTGGTCGAGGCCTACCGTCGCGGCGACGACATTCACACTCTTACCGCCTCGCAAGTCTTCGGAGTTCCGCCGCTGATGGTCACGCCCGACCACCGTCGCCAGGCCAAAGTCGTAAACTTCGGAATCGTCTACGGACTCTCGCCCTTCGGCCTGTCACAGAACCTGGGCATCGAGCCCGCCGAGGCCAAACAGTTCATCGCAAACTATTTCGAAAAGTATAAGGGTGTCCGCGCCTTCATCGACAAAACGCTAGAAGAAGCCCGTTGCGATCTGCACGTGAAAACGCTCCACGGACGGATCCGCCCCATTCCCGACATCAACAGCAAGAACTCCAACCAGCGTGGCTTCGCCGAACGGACCGCGGTGAACACGCCATTGCAAGGTACCGCTGCAGACTTGATCAAGATCGCGATGATCCGAATCGATGCCGCCCTCCAAAAACGCGGTCTGAAATCGAGAATGACGCTGCAGGTTCACGACGAACTGGTCTTCGAAGTGCCGGAAAAGGAAGTCGACACCATGCAATCTTTAGTCCGCGAGCAGATGGAAAGAGTGCATGCTCTCGCTGTGCCTCTTCTCGTTGAAATGGGGATCGGCCCGAACTGGAGAGACTTAGATTAAGAGCGGACCAGACGGTCAATTCTGTCCGCGCTATTTCACATACGCCATGCGAATCAGAGTTCGTTCCGCGAAGGGCACGTAGAGTAGGCCGGCGCTTGCCGCAAAAGCGGCTCCCAGGCCGATCCTCTGCACTAGCAGAAAGGGAGCGACTGCCCAGAGCTGATCCAGCGCCAGAATAAAGGGAAAAATCTGCTGAAACTTCTCGCCTAATCGCCGATAGTCGAAGCTCACGGCAGAAAGCAGATAACAGCGCAGCGGAATTCCCACTCCCGCTGTCACCATTACCGCCGCAACGAGCGCAATCGCTCCCCATCCGAGCAAAAAAGAATCCGCCAATTCCACCACCGCATGCAGACGAAAAAGGGCGGACACGTAGAAGATTAGATACATCACCTGAACCAGAGCAAACAATCCGCGTGTCATTCCGCGGTTCGGGATCGGAACTTCCAGCTCGGGATGCAGATGGGCGGCGGCAGAATTTTCGGCGGACGAAGCTTCCCCACCGTTTTGGGTAGGGTGCGGATTGGTTTGTATGGGTGCGATAAATCGGTATCCGCGCCGCGCCAGCGTCTCGATGTATCGCGGATTGGAGGCGGAATCGCCCAAAGTCTCCCGCAACTTGTTCACGGCGGTGTTCAGACTGTGATCGAAATCCACGAAGGTATCAGCAGGCCACAGTTTCTGGCGTAACTCGTCGCGTGTAACCACATCGCCGGCGCGCTCTAGCAACAAGGCCAGCACTTGGAACGGTTGCTCCTGCAGGCGCAGCTTCGCGCCATTCTTGCGCAACTCACCCGCGCCGAAGTCGAGTTCGAAGACGCCAAACCGCGCGATTCTGCCGGAATGATTGCCTTGAAAATCGGGCATGTGGCGATGGAAACGGACGACGAGGCGTAGTGTAGCACCAAGCCACGAGCCCTTAACCCGGCAGCGATGCTCACTGCGCGGTTCGTTTCTGCGCGGCGTACAATACTTCCGTGGTTCACGTTCAAGAGAAGCACGATCCTGCCCCCCAGCATCGGCGGCACGCCATTTATGCCACGGAGACCTCCGGCCTGCTGTTGATTGCTTTGCTGCTCCTCGTCCTCACTCTCATTCGCTACTGGCACGCCATCCACTGGAGCATGCGCTGAAGGTGGCTTCGGTGAAGCCTGGGCCGCTGCTGGTGGTTATACTCGGCCCAACGGCTAGCGGTAAGACCGCGCTTTCACTGGCGCTGGCCGAGCGCTTCCACGGCGAGATCGTGAACTGCGATTCCGTCGCCATGTACCGCGAATTTGACGTTGGTACCGCCAAGCCTGCTTCCAGGGAGCGAGCTCGGGCCCCGCATCATCTGCTCGATTGTGTCGCGCCCACTAGCCACATCACTGCCGGCGAATACGCTCGTCAGGCGCGGCAAGTGCTCGAAGAGATCAAAACGCGGGGCCATTTTCCAATTCTTGTGGGAGGAACAGGACTCTACCTGCGTGCCCTGCTCGAAGGACTTTTTCCTGGCCCGCAGCGCTCCGAGAAGTTGCGCCGTCGACTGCGCGAACGGGCTGACCGGCGCGGATCCAGTTATCTTCATCGCATTCTGGGCCGGATGGATTGCGCGGCAGCCGAGAAGATTCATGCCAACGACACGCCCAAGGTCATCCGCGCTATCGAAGTTTGCATGCTCTCTCGTCAGAAGATGACGGAACTCTGGCGGCAACGCGGGCGCGATACCTTACGCGGCTTCCGCGTCTTGCGCCTCGGCCTCGATCCGGATCGGCAGGCGCTCTATGACCGCATCAATCTTCGCGCTCAACAGATGTTCGAAGATGGGCTGATCGAAGAGACGCAGCGGTTGATGGAGAAGTACGGCGTTGCGGCGAGCCCGCTTTCTTCCCTGGGCTACAAGCAGGCAGGGCAATTTCTGCGCGGAGAACTCACGCGCGAGCAGTCGCTGCAGGCTGCGCAGCAAGCTCACCGCAACTATGCCAAGCGTCAAATGACCTGGTTTCGCCGCGAGCCAGCGGTCCACTGGCTGCGCGGCTTCGGGGACGATCCGCGGATTCAGAGCGAAGCCGAGACGATACTCGCCAATGAAGGTTGATGAACACCGCTGGCGCTCAGTTTTCTGCTATCGTTTCCTGCATGCGTAGCACCGTTGCTTACTTGCTATTCGCTCTCGTTCTCATCCCAGCAGCACTTGCCAAAGATAAATATCAACGCCCAGGACCGATTCATCAGACGCGCGACGGCGAGAAATGGGCGGAGAAAACTCTGCACAAACTCACTCTTGAAGAAAAAATCGGCCAAGTATTCATGATCTGGTGCCGCGCCAGTTTTCTCAACGTAGAGAATCCCGAATACCTGCAACTGCGTGAGGACATGCAGAAGTATCACGTAGGCTCGTTCGCCATGACGGTCCACGTGGACGGACCCTATCTTCTGCGCAGCGAACCCTACGAAGCCGCCGAGCTTCTCAATCGCCTGCAAAGCGACTCAAAGCTTCCCCTGCTGTTCGCCGCTGATTTTGAACGCGGCGTTTCGATGCGCCTGATGGGCACCACGGTTTTTCCGCACGCCATGGCTTTTGGCGCAGATGGCAAAGCCGAAGACGCCCAGGCTTTCGGGCGAATCACCGCCGAAGAAGCCCGCGCCATTGGCATTCACTGGAATTTTTTTCCCGACGCGGACGTTAATTCGAACCCTGTCAATCCAATCATCAATACTCGCTCGTTCGGCGAGGATCCCAAGCAGGTGGGCGATCTGGTCGCAGCCTATATAAAAGGTGCCCACGAAGGTGGAATGCTCACTACCGTCAAACACTTTCCTGGCCATGGCGACACGGCGACCGATTCCCATCTCGGCGTCGCCAGCGTCAATGTTGACCGCGCACATCTTGACTCCATCGAACTGCCACCTTTCCGTCAGGCCATAGCGGCGGGAGTTGACTCAGTCATGGTGGCGCATGTGACTGTGCCTGCGCTCGATCCCGATCCCAACCACGTCGCAACGATTTCGCCGGTGATCGTTTCGGACCTGCTAGAAAAACAGCTTGGCTTCAAGGGAATCATCGTTACCGACGCCCTCGACATGGCTGGTCTAACGCATCTCTTCGCCAATGACATTGGCCGCGCGGCGGTCGAGTCTTTCAAGGCAGGCAACGACCTATTACTCATCCCTGCCGACTTCGCTGCATCGTACAACGCCATGCTTCAGGCGGTTCAATCGGGTGAGATTTCGCGGGAGCGGCTTGACCGCTCCGTGCTCAAGATCCTGAAAGCAAAGGCGTCTCTTGATCTGCAGAAGGCCCGCCTCGTGGACGTTAACGCGATTGCGAACGTGGTGGCCAAGCCAGCGAACCTCGCTTTTGGACAGCAGGTCGCTGATGATGCGGTTACGCTGGTACGCGACAATGGCAAGGTTTTGCCGCTCAAATCCAAGGGAACCGCGAAGGCCGGGCTTCCGTATACAACACAGGAGGAAACACACAACCGGGTGGTGGTGGTGCTTTTTTCCGACGACGTACGCACGGACTCAGGGCGCGCCTTCAGCCGCGAATTTCTAGGTCGAATTCCCGACGCGCGCTTCATCTACGTGGACCCACGCACTGCCGCCGGTATGAGTGACGAGGTGTTAAAAGTGGTGGACGAAGCCAAGATTGTGGTTGCCGCCGTGTATGTGATCCCGAACGCGGGGAAGGTTGGTAACACGGTGGCAATGGCGGACGCGACTGGCGCCCTGTTGCAGCATGTGCTGGATCGCGGGGCGGGAAAGACCGCCGTTGTCGCCATGGGAAATCCATATCTTGCGGCGGACTTCCCGAAGATTGAGAATTACATGTGTACGTTCTCCAACGCGCCGGTCTCGGAGATAGGAGCGGTCAAAGCCCTGTTTGGGGAAGTCGCTATTCGCGGACATCTCCCCGTCAGTATTCCCAACATTGCCCAGCGAGGCGCCGGCATGCAGCGTCCAGTCCAGCTCGCCGGCGGAGGATCTGAACATGATAAAGAATGAATTTCACAAACTGTTTGTGACCGGGACTTTTCTGGCCGTATTCGTATTTCTGCCAGGATGCAGTGTGAATGTGAAGAAAGAGGCTAACGGGCGAGATAAACAGGTCGACATCAACACGCTCGTCGGCGGCATCCACGTCAGCAAACAGGCTGACGTCTCCGATGTCGGTCTCGCTGTTTATCCCGGCGCCCACTTGAAGGAAAAAGATTCCGATGGCAGCGATCAAAGCGCCAACGTTAATATTTCGGGCTTCGGTTTCGGAATCAAGGTGGTCGCACTCGAGTACGAGTCCGAGGATGGGCCCGCGAAGATCCTGTCGTTCTACAAAGACCAGTTGAAAAAGTATGGGACTGTTCTCGAATGCCACACTGCCGGACTCCACGTGGACATGGGATCCCATTCTTCCAAGAATGATTCTAGCGAATTGACCTGCGAAGGCGAACACGGCAACAACGTTGAACTCAAAGTGGGCAGAAAAGACGACCAGCACATTGTGGCCGTCGAACCCGAAGGCAAAGGATCGAGCTTCTCGCTGGTTTACGTGCGCACGCACGGTAAAGAAGCTGAGATTTAGCGCGCGCCGCAGGCAAGACGACAGCTGAAAAGAGTTTCGATCATCCAACTACGGCCCCAATCCTTGCGCCCGTCGCTCATCGTGCGGTACTGTCAACCTAGTCCTTGTCTGAACTTGAATGGATCACCCTTGCCATAAGTGCGGCCACGGCGTTGAGAACGGCAAGCCTTTCTGTTCGCAATGCGGTGCGCCGCAGATTCGTGTGCCAGTTCCCGAACCTTCGGCGGAACCCATTCTTGCGAGCGCTGGAGTCGCACCGCCGCGGGAACACGAATCAGGGTCGCTTGTTCCCGCCATTTCCTCTGGCTCCTTGTCTGAAGGCTGGCCTCGCGACTTGAAACCGTGTGCTCTGGCGGCCGCAGTCGCCGTCGTACTCACGTTTCTTGGCTTGAATCCGTTTATGGCGGCGCTAGGCGCCGGTTTGCTGGCGGTTACGTTATCCCGGCGTCGCGGCCCAGGAACCCTGATCCGGCCTGCAACAGGAGCCAGGCTTGGCGCGCTCAGCGGCCTGCTGCTTTTCGGCTTATCGATTTTTTTCGAGACGCTGGCCGTCGCCGTCCTTCACAAAGGAGCGGAACTGCGAAGCGAAATTATGGAAAAGATTCAGCAGGCAGCCGCCCATTATCCCGGCCCTGAGGTCCAGCCCTTCTTGGAGTTTGCGAAATCTCCCGGAGGATTCGCATTCATGGTGGTGGGTTCGTTGATTTTCGGGTTGGCGGCGTTCATTGCGCTGGGTAGTCTGGGCGGAGCTCTAGGCGCAGCCCTTGTGAGACGGCGCGATCGAATGTAGAGGATCGTTCGTTGCAATAATATTTTCCTCAACACAATATCCTAGCGGTTCGGCAGCGTGGCGGGCGGACGTGGTCTGACGCTGTCCAGCATCGGTCTTGCCGCGGGCAGCGTTTGCCGCGTATGATGCACCGTTTGCATTCTCACGCGATGAACAAGCCGGCACGCGGTTCGCTCCTCGGCATCGAGCACCTGGAGGATAAAGAAATCCTCGGCCTGCTGGAGCTGGCCCGCCGCATGAATCCGGTCAAGGCCCGGCCGCTGTTGCGCAACAAGCGCATTGTGCTGCTGTTCTACGAAGCTTCCACGCGCACTCGATCTTCGTTCGAGTTCGCAGCCAAGTCGCTGGGCGCTATTACATCTCTGGTGCAATCCTCGGGATCAAGCATCGAGAAAGGCGAGTCGCTGCTCGACACCGCCTATACCTTGGATGCGGTGGGCGCGGATGCCATCGTCATTCGCCATCCCGCCGCCGGGGCGCCTCACCTGATGGCGAAACACGTCGACATTCCCATCATCAATGCTGGAGATGGCATGCACGAGCATCCATCGCAAGCCTTGCTCGATGCTTTCACCATCCTGAAACACAAGAAATCCTTCAAGGGTCTGCGGGTGGCGATCATCGGAGATATCTATCATAGCCGCGTAGCGCGGTCAGCGTGCCATCTGCTGACGAGGTTTGGCGTCAAGGTCACGCTGTGCGGTCCGCCTGAACTCGTACCGGAATTTGCTACCACCCTCGCTTCCGGGGTCCACATCACTCGTCATATCGAAGAGGCCCTGCGCGGCGCCGATGTGATCATGCTTTTGCGAGTGCAGCAAGAGCGCCTGGCCGGAATGAAGATGAACCTGCAGGATTACATAGCGCGTTATCAGATGACGCTTTCGCGGCTGAAACTAGCCAAGCGTGACGCCATTGTCATGCATCCGGGGCCGATCATCCGTGGCCTTGAACTAACGTCGGAAGTGGTCGACGGTCCGCAATCCGTGATCGTGGATGAAGTCCACAACGGGGTTCCCATGCGCATGGCGATTTTGGCGCGGGCGTTGGGCAAGGCACGGTAGCGGAGCGAAAAGGGAATTGAGCAAGGATACAGATCGAAGTGAATAACCGAAAAGAAAACAAGAGCCTTCTGATCAAAGGCGGGCATGTCATCGATCCGGCGGCGAAGATTAACGCGCCGATGGATGTCGTTTTGCGCGACGGCCGCGTTGCCGAGATAGCGCTGCCCAACAAAGCTCGGGACGGCGCAGACGAGAAGTTTAATGCGCGCGGACTCATCGTCGCGCCGGGATTCATCGATCTGCACGTTCACTTGCGCGAACCTGGACAAAGCTACAAAGAAACAATCGCCAGCGGCACTGCGGCTGCCGCTGCGGGAGGTTTTGCTTCCGTTTGCACCATGCCCAATACCGTGCCCGTGGTCGACACGGCAGAGTGGGTCGCGTGGTTGCGGCACCCTGAACGCGGGGCCGTGGTCAATATTTTTCCCATCGCCGCCGCTACTCACAGCTCGCGCGGTGCGTCGCTCACAGACTTTGCCACCCTGCAGCGGGCTGGCGCTGTCGCTGTTACCGACGATGGGAAGCCCATCCTCGAGGACGAAATCATGCGCGCGGCCTTGCGGCTTGGCGCCGGGTTGAACCTGCCGGTTGTGCAGCACGCGGAAGATACGCGCCTCACGGAGCATTGCTCCATGCACGAAGGCCCTACCAGCTTTCGTCTCGGCCTGCGTGGCATGTCGGCGGCGGCCGAGGCGAACATCGTGGACCGCGATGTGCACCTCGCACAACAGATCCGCGAATCGCGGCTGCATGTGGCGCATCTCTCCACCGCCGAGGCGCTCAAAGCCGTCCGCCGCGGCAAGCGTGCGAAAGCTCGCCTCACCTGTGAAGTCACCCCGCACCATTTCACCCTGCTCGACGAAGATGTGGACGAGTACAACACGAATTTCAAGATGAACCCGCCGCTGCGCTCCGCCTCGGACCGCGAGGCCATTCTGGTCGCGCTCGCCGACGGCACCGTTGACGCGATTGCGACCGATCATGCCCCTCACGCCTTGCACGAAAAGCAAGTCGAGTTCGAACGCGCGGCTTTCGGTATTACTGGCCTTGAAACGGCATTGGCGCTGGCTATCACGCAACTACACGGCAAGAGCAAAATTCCGCTGACGCGAATCGTTGAGCTTTTCACTTTCGGTCCGGCGCGCGTCTTTGACCTTCGTGGCCGCGGATCGCTGGCCCGCGGCAACTTCGCCGATGTGACCATCTTCGATCCTAAAAAACGTTGGACGTTCAAAGCCGCCAAATCGCGCTCGTTGTCGCACAACACTCCGTTCGATGGCTGGCAGCTTATGGGAAAAGTTGTCGCGACGATTGTGGGTGGGAAGATTGTCTACCGCGCGGATTGATCAATTCAAGACTCCCATTTTTCCCCCGACTCGCCCCAACACCTCCAGCGCCTGCTGCAACTCTTCCTTAGTGTGCATCGCGGTCATGATAGTGCGGATGCGAGCTTTGCCCTCGGGCACCGTGGGAAAGGCGATGCCGGTGCCGAGAACGCCTTCCTTGAAGAGTTCGCGGGAGAAGTCCATGGTGAGTTTGCCGTCGCCGATGATGATGGGCGTGATCGGAGTTTCGCTGGCTGGAGTAGCGCGGCCGCCAATGTCGAAGCCGAGCAGGCCGAGCTCTTTTTTCCAGAAGCGCGTGTTTTCCCAGAGTTTCTCGATACGCTCCGGTTCATTTTCAAGAACATTGAAAGCCGCGATGCACGTTGCCGCTACTGATGGCGGGTGTGAAGTGGAAAATAAGAACGGCCGCGCCCGGTGATAGAGAAAATCAATCAAATCGTGCGTACCGCAGACATATCCGCCCAGCGCGCCGATGGCCTTCGACAAGGTCCCAACCTGAATATCGACGCGCCCGTGTACGTTAAAGTGGTCGATCGTGCCGCGGCCGTTGCGGCCCAGCACTCCGGAGGCATGTGCATCGTCGACCATCATAATCGCACCGTATTTTTCAGCCAGGTCGCACAGACCGGGCAGCGGACCGATGTCGCCATCCATCGAGAAGACGCCGTCAGTGATCAGCAGCTTCTTGCCCGGCTCGTCTTTCACGCTGGCCAGTTGCTCTTCGGCGTGGGCAACATCTTTGTGGCGGAAGACCAGAATCTTTGCCCGCGACAGGCGCGCGCCGTCGATGATTGAGGCGTGGTTCAGCGCATCGGAAATGATGAAATCGTCCTTGCCAAGCACCGCCGACACCGTGCCCGCATTTGCCGCGAAGCCCGACTGGAAAACGACGCAAGCCTCCACGTTCTTGAAGCGCGCGATCTTTTCTTCCAGCTCCATGTGGATCTTCATGGTCCCGGCAATGGTGCGCACCGCGCCCGATCCCACTCCGTATTTGCGCGTGGCCTCCAGAGCCGCCTCGCGCAGCTTGGGATGCGTGGTTAATCCCAGATAATTATTCGAGGCCAGGTTGATGACTTTCTTGCCGTCGAAGGTGCAGACAGGCGCCTGCTCGTCCTCTAGCACGCGTAGCTTGAAATGCGTGCCCTTGGCTTTGAGTTCATTGATTTGGTCGGTGAGATAAGAAAGCGGATTGGTGCGAGTTGCAGCGGTCATCGAGAAACCTCACCACGGATTATCGCGAAATTACACGGATCAAAAGCGACCATGACAATGAAAGCCGGTGCTAAAACATAATCGGGTTCGCCGTGGCAATGCTGGCTTCGCAAAGCTCTTTCATATTGTTGAAGAACTCTTTTTCAGAGTCGCCCAAAATGTCGCTGGAATGAAGCACGGTGTTGACTTCCTTCAGCAGCGCCAGCGATTGCTTGACGGGAATCCAATCCCCGGTGTGGGTGCCGTCGTAGAGAACTTTTTCCAGAAGAATGGGAAACCGCGGTCCCGGGGTTCCCTGCAAAGCGCGCAGAAAGCTGCGCAGATTCTTCACGCGAGTAATATTGCCCAGAAACATGGAAAGGAGATATCCCTCGTGCTCGCACGAACCGGAGAGCCACTGGTCGTGAGCTTCCCATTCTTCTTCCGAGGGATCGCCGGTTAGCATAGGCTCTCCGGATTCGTCGAAAGTGAGCCGGTCTGGGAACGGGTGTGGTTTGGCCTTGCCTTCGCGAATGCAAGTGCACCGAACAAATGCATCGAGGCTCACGGGTTTACCTCCGTTGGCAAAACGTTAGTAAAACTTGTTCCGACAACTGCAGCTCGGATAAGGGATTCGCGGGCAAGAGTTCCCGCGCCCCACAATCAAGGCGCATCAGCGCACGCCGTTTGGATACACCAATATTTTACTTGCCTCGCCGGTCTTGAGGCGTTCCATGGCTTTGGAAAAGTCCTTCATCGGGATGCGGTCGGTGATCACGGGATGCAGATCGAGCTTGCCGGCTTTAAGCAGGGCCGTCATCTGGTACCAAGTCTGATACATGCGGCGTCCGTTGATGCCCTGCACCGTGATGCCCTTGAAAATAATGTCTTCAGAGAAGTTCAGCGAAATAGGTTTTGATGTCAGACCGAGGAGAGAAATTCTTCCGCCGCGCCGCACGATATCGAAGGCTGTACGAATCGAGTCGGGATGGCCTGCCATCTCGAGCACGACGTCCACGCCCAACCCGCCTGTTTTGTCCATGACGATGGCGCTGGCTTTTTCCTTCGACGGATCGATCACGTAATCGGCCTTCATCTCGCGCGCGATTTTTCGCCGATGTTCGTTTACTTCAATGGCGAAAACATTGGTCGCACCCACGGCCCTTGCCACCGCAATAGCAAAAAGACCAATCGGCCCGCATCCTGTGATGGCGACGGTCTTCGCAGCAATTTCGCCCGCAAGCACCGTATGAACCGCATTGCCCAAGGGATCTAGAATTGACGCATATTCCTGCGGGATGGCGGGATCGAGTTTCCATAGATTCGATTCCGGAATGACCACGTATTCGGCGAAAGCGCCATCGGCGTCAACGCCGATGATTTTTACGTTCTGGCAGATGTGAGCTTCGCCGGTGCGGCATTGCAGGCACTTGCCACAAGCCACGTGCATTTCGGCGGACACGAAGTCTCCCTCCTTGACGCTGGTGACTTCGTCGCCGAATGCCGCAACTTCCCCGCAGAACTCGTGTCCCGGTATCAGTGGAGGACGTATCCGGTTCTGCGCCCAACGATCCCAGTTGTAGATGTGAAGGTCGGTCCCGCAGATAGATGCGACCTTCACCTTAACCAGAACGTCGTTCCGTCCGAAGGCGGGAATCTTGACTTGACGGATCTCCGCGCCCGGAGCGGCTTCCGGCTTAACCACAGCGAGCATTGTCGAGGGCATCAGTTCTACCTATATGAATTCAGGCTGAGACGCAAACGTACGATTTTAGCACCCTGCGAATTGTGGTGGGTATTCGGGATAGGCGTCCTACTTTTGCCGCGGCAAGCCTCTGTCAAATTTTTGCGAGGCCGTCTTGTACTCTTTCGACTTGCCGCGCGGAATGCTCAACGTCTTCCACTCGCCGGATCGCAGATGCTTGGCCAGGAAGACGATCTGCCCGGTGTGCTGCGCATAGTGCGCGATCTGACGGTTGATGGCTTGAAGCGCTGTGTGCGGTTCGCCGCGAATGGTGACGGTGCGCATCACATCTCCAGGTTTAAGCGCTTCAATCGCTCCAAGCACGCAGCTCCAACCTTCTTCCCACCAGCTCATCACGTCCGCGCGAGTCGTAGCCGGGTTGAGTTCGAACTCGCCATCGCGAAAGCGGTCGGGCTTTTCGCCGTCGCTGTTGAGGAAATCGCTGAAGCGTGAGCGCATGTTTCCGGCAAGGTGTTTCACGAGAATGGCGACTGAGTTCGATTCTGGATCGATGGTGACGAAGAAGTCTTCGTCGCGAAGCTGCGCCATCGCGCCTTCCGCCATGCGCTTGTGGCCGCGGAATTGCCGCCGGGCTTCGTCCAGATAATGAGAAGCTATGTCTGTCATCAAAACTCCGATTCCTATGAATTGGATCCTGCGAGGGAATCTCAATTCGCATCCCCTCGGCCCCATCCTCCGCCGCCCGGCGATTCAATTCTGATGCGTTCGCCAGCTTGCAGGCGCGTGCTGAATTTTCCGGGCATTTCTTCGATCACGCCTCCATTGCGGATAACGCTGGCCTTTCCCGGCAAACCCGAGTCGCCGCCGGCCAGTCCCCAAGGCCCGCTCGAACGCCGGTCCGCAAGCAAAGTGACTTCGCAGTCGGTGAGCACTTCAATCTCGCGGATAATCCCGTCTCCGCCACGATGTTCTCCGCTTCCGCCGCTATTCGGCCGCAGCGAATACCGCCGCACTTGCAGGGGATAGGCATACTGCAACTCCTCCGCAGGAGTGTTCAGCGAATTCGTCATGTGAGTGTGCACACCAGAGATGCCCGGCTTTGTGGGCCGTGCGCCCATGCCTCCGGCGATGGTCTCGTAATAAGCAAACACCTTGCCTGTACGGGGATCAATTCCGCCAATGGTGAGATTATTCATGGTTCCAGAAGCGGCTGCAGGAATCCGATCAGGAATGGCTCGCGCCAGGGCCCGCAGTAGCACGTCCACAATGCGTTGCGAAGTTTCGACGTTGCCACCGGCCACAGCTGCGGGAGGAAGCGCGTTTACAACGGTTCCCTTCGGGGCAATCACCTGGATAGGCCGCATCAGGCCGGCAGTTGCGGGGACCTCATCGGCCAGCAAACAACGGAAAACGTAGAAGCACGCGGAATAGGTAATCGCCTCAACTGCGTTTACGCTGCCAGCCACTTGAGGATCCGTCCCGGTGAAATCGACTGTTACTGCATGGCTCAGACGTCCGTTTGGCGGTCGCTTCAATCTGACGCTCACCGTCACCGCGATCGTTACCGGTTTGTCGGTGATGCCATCGTTGTCCAGAAAATCCTCGGCGCGATACGTACCCGCCGGTACTCGCTGAAGAAACGCGCGCATCAGTTCCTCTGAGTATTCCAGAAGATCCCGGGCTGCATTCGTGACGCGCTCGGATCCGTATCGCGCGCACACCTCCCGAAGGCGTTCGGCGCCAGTGTGGCAAGCGGCGAGTTGCGCGCCTAGATCGCCTTCGCGTTCTTCGGGGGTGCGGACATTATTGAGCAGCAGCGTCAGCAGATCGCGATCGATCTCGCCCGCGCGCACGATGCGCACTGGAGGAATACGGAATCCTTCCTGATAAATCTCGCGGCATAGCCCCATCGAACCAGCATAAGCTCCGCCGATGTCGGCATGATGAGCTCGCGAAGCCACGTAGAATTCTGGACGGTTCCCGGTTTTTCGTGAGCGATGGTTCTTTCCTTCAGCGCTCAGCTCAGGTCCGCGCCACAGGTAAACCGGCGCCACCAGGGTGATGTCGGGAAGATGGGTTCCGCCGCAGAAGGGATCGTTCAACAGGACTATGTCACCCGGCTCCATCTTGCAGGCGGCAATCGCCGTTCGCACTGACATTGGCATTGAGCCCAAGTGCACGGGCATGTGGTCGCCCATGCCGATCACTTCCCCGATACGGTCGAAGACGGCACAGGAATAATCTCGCCGCTCTTTGATGTTTGGGGAAAAGGCTGTGCGCCGCAGCGCTGCGCCCATCTCCTCGGCAATGGAGTGGAATAGATTCTTGAAGATTTCCAGGTCCACCGGATCGCGCCGCATGAGGGGAAGTTTACCGGAAGGGGGAAGGGCGAACGTGGGTCGCCCCAAGAATTCGTTTTGCAACTGCAGAATTATGTTGACACTATGTTAATAGTGCCTCAATATCTTGGGCTAACGATGCTGCCCATACAATAACTTGGGTCGCATCGCGCTTTCGGGCCCAGTATTCAGAACCTTTGCAAGGGAAAATTCACGGAGGAACCTTCATGGCAACGAAGAAGAAGGCAAAAAAAAAGAAGAAACACTAACCGTCGGCGAAACGATACTTCGCATGGGCCGAGAATTTCAACCAGCCTCTCAGGAGAAGCACCTCTTGGGAGGCCTTTTAGTTTTCAGAAACTCCATATGCCACGCGTTCGAATCTGGCGTTTAACGATGCTTCAAAATTCTGCATATCAGTCTCGCGGTGTGTCACAATATTGACCTTAAATCGCGAAGAGCCGGGAATGAGTGCTAGGAAAATATGACTCCCAGAAAGAACGCCGACAAGAACAAGAGGGATGAAGTTTTTATTCCTGACAAACTCTACTTTCGCATCGGCGAAGTGGCGACGCTGTGCCGCTTGCCGGCCTATGTTCTGCGCTTCTGGGAGAGTGAGTTCCCGCAACTGAAACCAATCAAGAGCAGCACGGGGCAACGGATGTACCGCAGGCGCGACGTGGAAAGCGTCCTGCGTATCAAGCAATTGCTCTACGATCAGGGTTTTACCATTATTGGCGCGCGTCAGCAATTGCGTTCGGAGGCGAAAACCGAGAAAGGGCAGGCCGCGATTCCATTTCCCTCACAATCGCCTGCCGAAATGCAGCGCATCCGGCAAGGCCTGCGCGAGATCCTGAATTTACTCTCTGCGCGCCGCACCGGCTGATTTCATTCGCGCGTGATCGGCGGATTTTATTTCACACCGGAAACCATAATTTGCCGCGGAGGGCAACTCGGGCGGATTGGTTGAAATACCTAACATGCGCGCGCTCCTTTGTTCATCGTTTGATTCTAGGCCACGCGCTCCGGACTCCCCTTCTTGATCTTTCCCGCATTCGCTGCATCGATGCGGATGCGGCTGACGCGTGCGGTCTCCTGAACCAGGTCGTTGGTGACGCGAGCGCCATCGCCCGCCATTACCGATCCTGCGGCCAATGCAAAACGCAGCGCGTCTGCCTGATCCTCGAAATATAGAATGACTTGCCCGGACATAGGAGTTCTCCCGAGTTTGAACTATGTTCAACTGCTTCTGGAAAGATCTTCGACGATGGCGCGCGATGAACGTGATTCAGGTCGAGCTCTTTGTGATTGTCGGGGAACGACCCCTCCGGTCAAAGTGCTTTTCTTGGTTCGGGGTGCGGGACCATCCAGACTTCATCCCCATGTGATTATTCATTGTCTCGCTAGTGGCACGCCAACGACAAACTTCCATTTTGGCTTATATCAAGGTTCTACTGGCTGATCACCGTAAAGGCAATGCGTCATCAACGTTGGAATCGATCAGCAGGAATTGTCTTGGCGAGCACAAGAAACTTGCGCTTCAATCGAGGCTTCTTTGCGAGTTCTTGAAGAAGGGCCTTCTCGGCCTCAGGATGTTTCGCAGGCACATCCAGGATCATGTGTTGCAGCTTGGGCTCTTAGCGATGTGGCCGAATATTTTGCGACGCAGATCTTGATGCGCTGCCGTCGTGTGCCCGATATCCCGAAAGATCGAACGCACGATTCGTTTGTCAGCAAGTGAGATAACTGAGACCGTGGAGCGGCGACCCGTCGACGAATGATCTTTCGGAGCCATTTCTCGTGGTTCTAACGAGTTTTTAACGCGTTATAATTATGTCTCTCACGCTATTCACTAAAGAGTTTATAACGAGCCTTCCCACTGGCCTAAACTCGACTAGTGAGCGTTCGTAAAGAGTCCGACAAGAGTATAGCGCAAAAAGGCTCAGGCGTTGAAAAGGTGCCACTTTCAAGCCTGAGCCGCAGGCGCCGCGGCAAATACCATGAGTTGATGAAGCAGGTGGTGAAGGAATTGGCCGAACTCTCGGGAGATTCCGCCCTCAAGGTCCCGTTGGGGGATTTTTCGGCAAAGGATTTACGGTCCGCAGTCTCCCGCGCTGCCTCAAGCGAAAAGATAAAGATCTCTAGCACTTCCGACGCAGAGAATTTGTATGTCTGGAAGAGGCTTTGAATAGCGAAGAAATAGACCAAAAGAGATACGAAACCCCGTGCCTTCGGTCGGATTGATTTCAGTCGGGTCTCGCCTCAAACTCGATGATGCGGAGACGTAAGGGCACAGTAGCTCGTCCATCCAAGTGCAGAACCAAAGGTGACGTGGTGCAGCCAAGGACAACACAACTCAGCCACTCTCGCAGCTTTGAAGAAGTCGACTTTCTCAAGAAACTGTTTGCCGCGGGAGCCCGGGCCTCGTCGCTCGGAATCGCCGCTTTGGATTCGAAAACTCGTTTTCAAACAGGCAACGAGTCTCGGGCTCGCGAGACCCAGTCGCCGGTGGACTATCACATCGGAAAACCTCGCATGAAATCGTGGGCGACCTTGCTAAACAAATCGAACCAACTTACGAGAATGTTCTGAGGACAGGGAAGGCAGCATCCGTGCTGCTCAACGGGCGGGTTCGCAATACGCCAGAGTACGGTTACTGGTACGACCATTGCTTCCCCAGCCTCGATCACTCGGGCAAAGTGCAGCAACTTGGCTTATTTGTAGTGAACGTCACTGCGGAAAAGGCGTCGGCCGAGATCCTCGGAGCACTCACGAACGATCCCAAACGGCAGATGGCGGAGGCCACCGGTCTGCTCCGCAAACTTGATCGGGCAGTCAAGCATTATCAAGGCTCACTTGAGTTGAGCCTCGAACAGCTCGCCCGCCCTTTCGTAGAGCCTGCCAGGAAGGCGGATCGGTTTCGCTCGTCCATACAAAGACTGGACGATGATATCGACGAGATGCGGGATCTTATCTACGCTGTCATTTCCCAGTTCTCCATCCCTGCCTGTTGAGGCGTCACAGAAAACGCTTTTGGGGATGGGCTTCGAGGACTCCCGAAATCCGGATTTAGTTTCGCGCCGGGGTAGTGGACATCTCCGATACGCGATGGACGCCAGACCGCAGAATTTCGCGTCGGAGTCGAGACCGCGTAACTCTTAAATTTGAGTATTGGTCGGGACGGGCAGATTTGAACTGCCGACCCCTCGCACCCCAAGCGAGTGCTCTACCAGGCTGAGCCACGTCCCGACGAGGAAGGAACCCGCTGCTTCGCATCTGCAGCGGATAGGGTTAACCAGAGAATTTTACCACCAGCGCCACAGTTTCGCGCAGCACGCGCTGATTTCTTGAGTAGCGTCTTGACTGAACACGAAGGACACTAAGGAATTATGACACCCGTCACCGGCGCT
Organism: uncultured Acidobacteriota bacterium; assembly: GCA_963720155.1. Classification (GTDB taxonomy): domain Bacteria; phylum Acidobacteriota; class Terriglobia; order Terriglobales; family Acidobacteriaceae; genus Sulfotelmatobacter. Next base: position 178,333 of record CAVREP010000007.1, on the reverse strand, counting down.
TGCGTTTCGATTTGCGGGTGGACTGTCTCGGCATTGGCCGCCGCGGCTCTTCCTCATAGACAGCGAATTGGATCTTCTTCTCCACAGGATCGATGCGATCGACAATCACGCGAATCCTTTGTCCCAGGCTGAAAGTTTTGCGTGAGCGCTGGCCTATGATCTGGCGAGTGTTTTCGTGGTAGGTGTAGACATCGTCGGTGAGCGTGTTCAGCGGCACCAGGCCTTCTACGAACAAATCTGTAAGCTCGACGAAGAAGCCGAATTTGGTGACGCTGGTGATGAGCCCCTCGAAGACTTCACCTATGCGCTCCTGCATGAACTTGGCCTTCTTCCACTCCATCAGTTCGCGCTCGGCCTCGTCGGCGCGGCGCTCGGATTGGCTCGACTCTTCCGCAATGGCATGTAGTTCTTCAAGCGAGATCGGCCCGCCCAAAAGCTCCTGCGCTTCTCGGTGCGCGGCATGGTCGCGGCGTTTGGACCATGGTGAGGGCCCAGTTTTGGCATCCTGCGCGCCCATGGCGCTGGTGGAGGCTGTCGGGAAAACTCCCACCGGGATTTCCCCGTCATGTTTTTCCGCCGAAGTGCGCAGCACGTATTTCAAAATTCTGTGCACGATCAAGTCAGGATAGCGGCGAATCGGCGAGGTAAAGTGCGTGTAGCTGGGCGCCGCCAGTGCGAAGTGGCCAAGGTTCTCTTCCGAGTACCGCGCCTGCTTGAGCGAGCGCAGCATCAGGTAACTCAGGATGCGCTCTTCTGGCTTCCCCGCGATTTTCGCCGCCAGCTTTTGATACATCCGCGGCGTAATGTGTACATCTTTGGGAATCTCAACCGTAGGGGCCTGCTTGCCAGAACCGCGGGCAGAGCGGCGATCAGACTTGAACTGTACCCGGGGAACAGGCAGAGGGCCCACGCCGAGCGAATATCCGAAAGTCGCAGCGATCACCTCGAAATCGCAGACGCGCTTGGCGTCTGGCTTCTCATGAACTCGATATAAAGATGCAATGCGCTTCGACTCGAGGTACTGCGCGACGCATTCGTTGGCCGAAAGCATGAATTCTTCGATGAGACGATGCGCGATGTTACGCTCCGAACGCTTGATACTCTTCATCAGGCCGAATTCGTCGAACTCGATCACCGGCTCGGGCAGATCAAAATCAATTGACCCACGCCGTTGACGTTTGCGGTTGAGGATCATTGCCAGATCGCGCATGAGTTCGAATGTTGGAACCAGCGGGGCATAGCGTTCGCGAGCGGCTGCGTCACCATCGATTACGTCATTCACAGCGGTGTAAGTCATGCGCTCAGCGGAACGGATCACACCTTCCGACAGCTCGTAGCCGACGATCTCGCCGCGCGGATCGATTTCCATGACGCACGCCAGCCCCAGCCGGTCGAGATGGGGACGCAGGCTGCAGATGTCAGTCGATAGCTCGAGCGGCAACATGGGCACAGCGCGGTCCGGGAAGTAGACGCTGGTGCCGCGCAGCCGCGCTTCCTGGTCGAGCGCGGAGGCGGGCGTGACGTATTGCGCCACATCGGCAATGTGGACCTGCAATTCGAAATTACCGTTAGCAAGACTGCGAACGGTAACGGCGTCGTCGAAGTCGCGCGCCGTTTCGCCATCAATGGTGACGATGGGCAGAGCGCGGAAATCGCGGCGGTGCCGAAGCTCCGGCGCAGGAACAACAGCGGGAATATTTTGCGCCTCTTCCAGCGTCGCTGCGGGAAAGTGGTGCGGCAGATGAAACTTGCGGATGATGATTTCGACATCGACGCCGAAGTCGTCCTCCCGGCCAAGGATTTCCACAACACGGCCGCGCGGATTCTGCGTGGGTGTGGGCCAATCCGTTATTTCAACGTCGACCACCACGCCTTCGAGATCGTCCCATTCGGAGTGCCGCGCGGCTTCGTCGCCCAGCACGCGGTCGACGCTGTTTCCAGGCGGCGCCGAAGACAGCGCTACACCGGCATTCGGATATTCCATTCTCGCAGGGATCACAATGTCCTGTGTGATCTTGCTGTCGATGGGCTTCACAAAATTATGGCGGGCGCCGTAGTGAAAAATTCCAACCACCGTGGGGTTCGCACGCACTACTGGTCGAACGATGCGGCCTTCGGCCCGTCCATCAGGGCGCGTCGCAACAATCTCGACCAGCACGCCATCACCGTGCATAGCGTTGCCGATGGCGTGCGGCGGAATAAAAATATCCCCCGCGATCCGCGACTTGAGAGAGGGACTCAGCGAGCTTGCGTCGGGGATAACGAAGCCGAAGCCGTCGCGGTGCATGGACAGGCGTCCCACAACCAGATTCTCTTCGGCAGCGGGCTCCGGCAGGGCGTAGCGGTCTGAGTTGAGCTGAACCAGTTTCCCTGCCGCCACAAGCTTCTGAAGATGCGAGTCAAGTTCTCCGCGGGTGTCCCCATGTAAACCCAGCTCGCGCACCAACTGCTTGAATCCGGCAGCCCGCTTGGGCTGGCGGGAAATGTGTTTGACGATGGTGGAGTCGGAGAGCATGGGCAGAGGTCGTTAGTCCCGAGTCGTTGGTCGTTGGCCAAGGGCGTTCCGCGTCAGATTCTTTGGCTTCTCCTAGTACGTCAGAACTTCGACAAGAAGTCTATGACGGCGGATGGTGCTGGTCAGAGCATCGCAAGAATAAACAAGAGGATGACGGTTCCCATTCCAGCGATGAATTATTCAAGCCAGCATGAGTCAATTCTAAAGGAAACGAGATGGCGCCGCTCTGGGTTTGCCAATGACTAATGACTAATGACTAACGGCAACGACGGTTTTCTTACCACGTATCACCGCCGCCGCGTGGAGGCCAGGCGTTGAGCAGGCGGCGGATCATTGCGATCTGGCCTCCGTGGTAGCTATTGTGCGCGACCATCTGCCGAGCGGGCGGACATTCTACCGCCGATGCTCCGCGAAATACTTCTCTTCCAGAATCCTGCGGTGATGCAGTTCATGCCCTGCAATGATGTAAGCCAACGCGCGAACGCTGACTTCATTCTTATTCGCCATTCCTCGCCGCGCCCAGGCCGTTTCGTCAAGATTGCGCAGCAGCGAGAGGGTGGCGCGGCGAACGGCAATGAACTCTTCCACCATATCGGCAAGCGGATGATTCGCAAACGGACCATTGCGCACGTAGTCGTCCTGCTCAAAGCCTTCAAGCGGCGTGGCGTCAGCGCGCGCAATCCGCAAGGCTCGGTAGGCGAAGATGCGCTCGGTATCGCAGACGTGGCCAAGGACTTCCTTGGCGCTCCATTTCCCCGGCGCGTAGCGGACGTCGCCATCCTGCTCGTCGCGGCCGGAGAGCAGCAGCATGGTCTGCCGGCGTTGCTGGTCGAGTGTGGTAAGAATTTCCTCGCCCTGAACAAGAGCAATATAGCGATCATAATAAGGCGCGTATTCGCCGGGCCGAGGCCGGGCAACGGCAAAGGCGGAAGACGTGATTACGGCTGGTTCTGACATGTTCTACTCCAAGCAGGATTAATCAAATCTTCGAGCAACGAGCATACTCCGAATTCTGAGGAACTGTGTCGCCAGGCCTCTCTTCACGGGAATCCTTACACGGTAACAGTGCCGAAATGGCTGGTTTAGAGCTTCACGCCCACCACCCCCGGAGCGCACGGAAGTACGTACCATACTAGCAAACACAGTTGAAAATAAAGGTTTTCCACAGCACTCAATTTGAGACGGCGGAGTACAATTTCATTTGGTCACGCAAGTGCGGCCGTGATCCCAATCCCAAAGAGGAAAGGAACCTTGTAACCCATGTGGAAGCCGACGAATCAGCCTACGACCCCTGGCCGGCCTGCAGAGCCGGAGCGTCCAACCATGTCTAGCCCGAGTGCGCCTGCAACTATGGCGAGCGAACCCACCGTTGCTCCGCGTCCGGCGACCACTACCACCACGACTGCGGACCAGGCCACCATCGGCAAATCGCTGGTAATCAAGGGCGAGGTGACCGGATCAGAATCTCTCTATATCGATGGCCGGGTGGAAGGCTCGATCAGTCTGGCGGGTAACCGCGTAACCATCGGCCGTAACGGAGTAGTCGCGGCCAATATTAACGCCCGCGAAATCGTCGTACTTGGCAAAGTTCGCGGCAATCTCACCGCCAGCGACCGCGTCGATATCCGCAGCGATGGCTCGCTCACCGGCGATGTTGTTGCAGCGCGGATTTCCATCGAAGACGGCGCTTACTTCAAGGGCGGCATCGACATCCGCAAGGGCGGCCAGCCCACACAGCAGAAAGCCAACGGCGAGGATAAGAGCGTTCCAACGCCGGAGCCAGCTGCGGTTGGCGCCCGGGCGTAAGTTTGCCGCAGGCCGTTCGTCTGCCGTAGGGGTTTCGTCAGAAGGTTAGCGCTAGAAGATCAGCGCTAGAAGATCAGCGGCGGAGTTCGCAGGGATTGCGAATGTCCGCCGCTTTGTTTTGAAGGGGAACCAGCGTTGTACTTGTCATTCCCACAGATCTGTTGCTCTCACCATCACGCCCGCAGTACCATAAACATTCCATAGATGTTTTCGTCGACTTGGGCTGCGCGTTTGCTTTTCGTCTGCTTCGACCTGGCCGCGCATCGTGACCGTCCTCAATTCTGAAAAAGGGAGAAGTGCGTCTTGATTGATTTGGGCCCCCGTTTTCGAATTTTGCTACTTGGTTTTTGTAACCTGTTTTTCGTGACTGCCGCACTAGTGCCGCTAAGGGCCGATACCAGTGCTTTTGATTTGATCGGCCCAAAAGTCGGAGTCCGCGTACAACGGGACGGACATACCCTTCCTATTTCAGAAGTGCCGAATCTTCAAGTCGGCGATCGGTTGTGGATCTATCCCGACTTGCCGGAGACTCAATCCGTGCGTTACGTGATGGTTGTCGTGTTTCTGCGTGGCGCGACCAATCCTCCGCCAGATTCGTGGTTTACCCGAGTTGACGCATGGAGCAAGCCAGTTCGCGAGGAGGGCATTTTCATCACGGTTCCCGACGGGGCCGAGGAAGCGATTGTGTTCCTTGCGCCGGAAACGGGCGGCGCGTTCGGCACCCTTCGCAACGCCGTTCGGGGCAAGCCAGGCGCGTTCGTGCGTGCCGCACAAGATTTGGATCAAGCGAGCCTTGACCGTCAGCGTCTGGAAAAGTATCTCGACTCGGTACGTGAGACTTCGGCGGCTGATCCCGAACAGATGAAAGCCCGCACCACCCTGCTGGCGCGCAGTCTCAACATACGACTTGAGCAGCAATGCTTCGACAAGCCGACTGCACAACAGGCCCCCTGTCTCACGCAGAATACCGATCAACTTGTTCTCGACGACGCTCATAGCCAGAACATGGTTACAACTCTGACTACGGGATCTCCGACCGATCTGTTGGCGCAAGTCAGTGCCACGCCCAGCGCGCGCGGTGGCTATTACAGTGCCTACGTAGGCGCGGTCGTCGATGTGGCACGCATTCTTGGCAGTGCACATACCGCGCAATATCAGTACATCCCAGCCCTGTCCCTGCCCAAGCAAGACGATCTGAATCTTCGGCTGAACTATCCGCCTTCGTTTCGCAATCCAAAATCCGTGATCGTAATTGGCCTTCCACTGGTTCGTTCGGCGCCGAATCCGCCTTTACGCTCCGTCGATGCCGCACAGGTTTTCTGTGTGGACGCGCCTTCTCTTGTGCTGCCAGCGGAGGGAGCTCCTTTGGTGTTCGCCACTGGTCTGGCTCACGATTTTGTTCTGCATGTCGAAACCAAGTCGGGCCCTGGTATCGATCTTCCCGCCGTGCCGGATGCCGCACGCGGCGGTTTTGTGATCGATACAAAAGCGATGCAATCTGTCGAATTGGAAGGCGAGGTAAGCGGTATATTGCGCGGAGTCTGGGGTTTTCATTCATTCGAAGGCCCAAGTTTCCGATTGCGCGGCTCCAGTTCCGGACGCTGGATTGTCGCCTCCAAAGACGCTAGCGCGCTGATTGTTGGCCGCGAGGATAATCTGCATCTTCAGTCTCCTGATGCGTGCTGCGTCAGCGGCGTCAGCCTGCGCGATGAAAAGGGCAAAACTACCGACGTTGTCTGGAAAATTGCTAAGCCCGAGGAAATGGAAGTGAAAGTCCCTCTGCAATCCGCAACTGTGGGGACCATCACTCTTCTGATCCACAAACTTGGCTCACACCAGCCGGATGAGATTCCGCTGCACACCTACTCGGAAGCGGGGCGCCTGGACGCGTTTAATATTCATGGCGGTGACGCCGATGGCGTGCTCCAAGGCACACGCCTCGATCAAGTCACGGCGCTCGAAGTGGAAGGGTTGCACTTTGCTCCCCAAAATCTTTCCCGCGCCAATCAGCAGGATGAACTCAAGCTTATCTGCCAGGATTCAGCCGTCAGTCGGCGATTCCAGGAAGGTGACGCTATTGTGGTCCACGTTACATTGAAAGATGGGCGCTCCTTGGATCTTAAGAGCGCGGTCGAGGCGGCTCGCCCGCGGGTTACAGTGCTGAGCAAGAGCGTGCAACCGGACTCCACTGGGCCGCCGTCCGAGGTTCGGCTGGCGAATCCGGATGAACTCCCTCAAGACGCGCGACTGAATTTCTTTCTGAAGACCCAGGTGCCCGACAACTTCCCGTCGAATGAGAAGATCGAGGTAGCCACCGCCGACGAGTCGTTCAAAGTGTTGCTAAGCGAAAAAGACGGAAATCTGACGCCGCAGGATTCCAAGACCATCTTTGGCGTACTCGATCCCATAAAACTGCTGGGACCTTCGGCATTCGGCCCCCTGAAGTTCCGTCCAATCACTGCGGACGGCCTCGACGGAGACTGGCAGCCTCTGGTGACGCTGGTGCGGATTCCCGTGTTAGAAGGCGTTCGATGCGGGTCTGGCGCGGAGACTCAATGCATGCTCAGCGGAGACAAACTTTTTTTGATCGATGCGGTCAGCGCTGACCCCGACTTCGCCAACTCCGTAACTGTACCCGACGGCTTTGTCGAAGCCGCACTGAGAATTCCCTCGCCCAAAGGAACCACTCTTTACCTCAAGCTTCGCGACGATCCTTCCACGGTTGTAACCGCGACCGTGCCCATTTTGAGCGCGCAGTAATTAGGCTTGGCGCATAGCTTTCGCCAATCAGGGTTCAGTTCCCGCTCGCAGAATTTCTTTACCCTCAGCCTCCGCGACCGCTGGATATGGGATTGCTTTCCGTCGGCGAAGATCATTCGGCAGCTCCGATTTCAGCAGCCACAAGCCCACGGCTGTCGCCGCCCCCCAGGTGACAGAGATCACCCCAAGTTGCAACAGGTCGGCGACCCGACTGCCGTGGCCGGAAACAAATGGCGTAATACTCTTTGCGACTGCCAGGCTAATTCCACCGGCCACCACGGCGGTCAGCGCAGATTTTCCTAGCTCATCCCAGCGCAGCGTTCTCAGCGAAACCATTTTTCGATAATGCAGCAGCCCGGCGAGCGCCAACAGATTCGCTCCGATTCCGATATCGGAGGCGAAGGCCAACCCGACCACGCCATATCTGTGAAAGAGGAGAGAATAAACCGGCAGCGACGCGCTGGTGATAATGGTGACCGCAACCATCGGTGTCAGGGTGTCGCCGGCGGCGTAGAAGGCGCGAGCGTAAAGACCCTGTGCGGACCATAGAGCCAACGACAGCGAGAACCAGAAAAAATAGATGGCCGTGGTTTGCGTGTCGGATACCAGAAATCGTCCGCGACGGTAGACCAGATCGATCAGCGGGAAGGCGGCGGCCATCATCCATCCCGTGGCCAGAAACGATGCGGCGGCGACGCGATAGACCGAATCGTTCACCGTTTTAGCGAATTCGTTCAGGCGCTTCTCATTGAAAAGGCGGGCAAAAAACGGTAGCGAGGCTTGCCCTGTGGCCTGTCCCAGGACAGCAATGGGCACCGCGAATAGACGTTTAGCATAGTTGAGGCGAGCGATGTCTCCAATGCCGCTGGAAGCGTAGTGGCGAAGGATCCAGTCGTCGGCGGTGACCAGCGAGACGCCGAGCATCAGTGGGACGGAAAGGCGGACCCACTCCCGGAACGCGGGATTGGTGACGTCAAAAGACGGGCGATAGCCTGTTCCAATGCGCACCGCCCCGATCACGCTGGACAGAAACGGTCCCACGATACTTCCCACGAGCGCACCGTAAGCCAGAGAAGAAATCCCGAACCGCCGGCCGCCGATGACCCCGCCCAAAATGATGAACACGTTGTAAAGCAGCGGCCCCAGGGCGGGAAAAAGAAACAGACGGTGCGAGAGCAAAACGGCGGACACCACTCCGCCGACGTAGAAGAAAATTTGCGCTGGCAGCAAAATGCGAGTCAAGTGGACGGTGAGATCCACTTGCATGGGCGAGAATCCGCGGAACATCCAGCGCACGAACTGCGGCGTAAAGATTTCGGTGAGAATGGTGCCGGCAATCATCACCGTAGTCATGACTGTGATGACGACGGAAAAGGTTTTCTTGGCATCGGCGTCGCGCTTTTCCGCGAGGAATCGCGTATAGATCGAGATGAACGTAATGGAAGCCGCGCCGCCCGCCACGATGTAGTTGAGCCAATCGGGCAGAGTAAAGGCGGCAACGTAGGCGTCGGTCTGCGGTCCAGCGCCAAAGGCGTAAGCAATGTAGGCTTCGCGCACATAGCCGATCACGCGCGACAGCATTACCGTTCCCATCAGCAGCAGCGTCGCGGAGAAAGCCGTGTGCTGGTGCGAGGGGCGGAAGAACCGCAGAAGTCTGGTCATGGGCGCAGATTTTCGCTGTAACGATGAACTTTGCCGTCCGTGCGCGAGACGTAAAATTCCTTCAAAGCCTATCAGAGGCTTGTACCCACAGAGTCCTATATCCGTTAAAGTGTAAGTGTATGGTTCCTTTCTAGATACGGGCGCTCAGGCATCGAACTATGGCCGCAGTGAGAAGCGCAGGAGGTAGTATTCGTTGATGGGCCTGTCGTCGCTAAGAGCCGGCGTGGCCGGCGATAGGCTAAGGAGCTGATCGACCGGCAGTTCGCTTTGCAAGAGGTGTGCGAATCGGGCCTCCGGATTGTGATCCGGGTCCCACTCCACCAGGTCAGCAGCAGCCGAGGCTGGGAGGCGCTGAGCTAGTTCTTTCCCCGACAGCACCGGCAGAGGTCGATCGCTAGCGATAAAATGAAATCCCCAACTGCGTCCATAGGCGAACACGCGGACATAAGGAAACGATTGGCTTAGAGCGCGGGTAACGGCTGTCAAATCCTCGTTATCGCCAATTGGAAGCCACTGTTGCAGCACGCCCCCGGGACGAAGACGGCTCCGGACCACGGAGTAGAAATCCTTGGAATAAAGCAAGCTAGATCCAGCAGCCTCGACGGGTGGCGGTGGATCGATCGTGATCACATCGTATTGCCGCGCAGTTCGCTCCAGATAACGGCGCCCATCGTCGACGACGACGTGCGACAGTGGAGAGTTCAGCACCTCGGAGGCGTCGCTGTGGAAATACCCGAACAGGCGCGGCACGCTCGGAACCAACTCCACCACCGTGACTGGAATTCCCCACGAATGCAATGAGCGAAACGTTGTGCCCATGCCAAAACAAATGACCAAGGCGTCTTGTGGAGGACGATCAAGGAAGGCCAAGGGAAGATGCGCCATCATTTTAGTGATTGGCGTCAAAGAGGTCATGCCGTAGCCATTCACCAGTAAGAGTTTACGCATGCCACTGCCGGTTGCGATCACGGTGGCGGTGGAATCGCGCATCACCCGGCTGGTTCCACCGTATTCCTGTTCGTAGCCCTTGCTTGCCAAGAATATTGCCAACGCAAGCGGGAACACCAGGTAGGACGCGACACGGGGCGCCAAACCATAAGCCTGACTGGACGAAACCATGGGTCGAAGACCAATGATGAGCCACGGCAGCGAGAGCAGAAGCAGCGCCAGGCGCTCGCTGATAAAGGGCAGAAGCAAGAATCCGGCCAGCAGCGGACCGAGAATGCAGCCTAGAACGTTTACCGCGTACGCTTTCCCGGCGTTCGCAGGATTGCCTCCTGCCCAGCGGTCGACCAGCATGGGAGTCAGAAATCCGAGCAAGCCCGCAAACGGTCCGATGCCCAGCACCAGCCGCGGCAAGGATTGGAGAACAATCATTGGGCTGGCCGCCAGTAGCGGTAAGAGCGCGAAAAGCGGCAGCAGCGACCAAAGCAAAGGGCTTTCTTTCGCTTGCCGGACGCTCCACTGTCGATAAATACGCGATCCAAGAAAAGTCGCTGCCAGGTAGACAGCAAGAATCATGGCGAACGCGTAGACCACCGTCCCCACGTAGGGCGTGAATTGGCGGACCCAAACTACTTCCATGCCCATGCTCGTCAGACCGCTGGCGAACAGCAATGCAAGAAGAAATGGCTCGCCCGTCGCCGTGGGTGCGGCTTGGCTCGCAGCTTGCGCCGCTTCTTCACGTTCCTTTGGTTGCGCGTTGTTCGACACCAGCAGCACTGTAATGGCAATCAGACAGTTGCAAGCAGCGCCTACCCTCAGCGTGCCGTGAAAGCCCATCAGCTCAACCAAGACCAAAGGAAGAATCGTTCCTAATACCGCGCCCGCCACATTCGCCATATACAAAAAGCTGAATGACCGCGAAGATTCCGGCGGGAACATGCGCTGAATCGCCAGCATGGCGACGGGAATGGTCGCGCCCATCAATGCGCACCAGGGAATCAGGGCGATGGCAACCCAGATGCCGGACACCAAGTAGTACTCGGCGGAGGAGGTTGACCCCAGCCTTTCCAGAATGTTGCGCCCTAAACCAAGTTCGTAAGGGACGACAATTCCCGACACGCCGATCAGTGCCTCGATTGCCGCATAGAGCTGAAGAGGCGGGAAGCTGATTTTGTCCGCATGACGGCGTATCCATTTTCCGCTGGCCCATGATCCCAAACCCAGGCCGCCCATGAAAACTGACAGCACAATGGAGACCATGGCGGTGGTAACGCCGAACTGTGCCATGGACAATCGCAGCCACACCAGTTCGTACAGGACGCTGCAGAACCCGGAGATGAAGAAAAAGATAAAGTACCAGAGCACGACACGCTCTCTTTCTGAAATCAAGGTCGAACTATCGCCAGGCTTGAGGTTAGCTATAGTTCTGCACCGCGATCTTCAAAACTAAAATACGCTACTGCGCGCCAGAGCAAGAAAACTTCCGCTGGATGATCCTGAGACGTAACCTTTCACCGCTGCAATCACTTACGCATTGACGTGCAATTGAGGAAAGCTTGAGCCGCGATGCATTGTCCCACGACAGTACCCTACTGCAAAGTGACGTTAGTACCGAATGTGAAAGTTGAAGCACAGATTTGAAGAGGCCGACATGCTGAACAAGATGACGAACTGTTGCGAGCAGGAAAACCCCAGTGCTCCGCTGGAGATCGCGCGGGCGCAGCTGTTTCCAGAGATGCGCAGAGTGCAGGAAAGTTTAATGGCAGCGCCCGAAAAACGCACACTCTTGTGGCTGGCCGCGCGCACGCCGCATTGGATCGGCCCCGACCATCTGACCCTGTTCGGGTTAGCGGCGCAGATCGGCGCGGGGGTCTGTTACGCGCTGTCCGCGCGGTACAGATACGCGCTGCTCGGGGTGATTGCCTGCCTGGCGCTGAACTGGCTGGGCGACTCCCTGGACGGCACTCTGGCACGCGCGCGGCAACAATTACGTCCGCGCTATGGCTTTTACGTCGACCACATGGTCGATAGCTTCGGCGCTCTGGCGCTGATGGGCGGCTTAGCCTTGTCGGGGTACATGCACCCGGGGATCGCAATCGGCCTGCTGATTGCGTTCCTCATGCTCTCGATTCAGTCGTATCTGGCGACCTATGCTCTGGGTGAGTTCCGTTTGTCGCTTTGGTGCTTCGGGCCGACGGAACTGCGCATCCTGCTGTCCAGCGGCAACGTGGCACTGTTGTGGAAGCCGCGAGTGCATTTTCTCGGCGGGTATCACAGGCTGTTCGATGTGGGCGCAGCGATTGGTCTCGCCGGGATGGGACTCATGGTGGTCTTCTTAACCATACAGAACACACTACGGCTTTATCGCGAAGAGATCGTCAGGTGAGAGCCGGCATGGCAGACAACCTGGCAGCAAAATTTCGCGTCAGTCACCGGGGAGAGTCGGTCTGCAGGCGCGGGTTGAAGTTCAATACCGTGGGAGCCCTCGGGATCGGAGTGCAGTTCGCCGTATTGCTGGGCCTGAAGAGCGGATTCCGTCTCAGCTATATGCTGGCGACTGCGCTCGCCGTGGAAACGGCGTCGTGCACAATTTTCTCTGGCACGAGCGCGATACCGGGGCGAACCGGGTGCAGCCGTCGTGGCGCATTCGCTATCCCGCCTGCTGCGTTTCGATCTAACCACCGGCGGAGTCTCCATTGCGGGCAATCTGGCTGTCATGAAGCTGCTTATAGGTATGAGCCACGTCAATTACCTACTCGCGAACGGCATCGCCATTGCGGTTTGTTCGCTGCGGAATTTTCTCGTGAGTGAGGGGTCGGTATTTGCGGACAAAAGAGAAGGTGAGTCAAAGAACCTTCGTGCCAAGCTTGCTGTGCGGACCGAATAATTTCATACTCAAGTCATGCAAGGGCGGAGCGCAAGCGTGAAGTACACACTCTCGCTGGCGCTGGCAGCATTGTGGGTGATGCCGTGCGCCGGACAGACGCCTTCGTCTCCTTCTTCACAGCGCAGTTCTCCGGATCACGCTGCCGCCGTTCAGAAGCTTACCGTCACCGTGACCGACGAAAACGGCGTGGCGGTGAGGTCCGCCCGCATACAACTTCAAGCGCCGCCACCAGCCGTCCCCTTGCGCTGTGAAACCGATTTCGCCGGTCACTGCGAATTGACCAACATCCCTTCCGTCATATCCGAACTCCGCGTCGAGAAGACCGGCTACTACTCAATTTCTGAGCCCAATATACGAGTGGGTGTCACCGCCAATCTGGACGTGACTCTGTTTCACCAGCAAGAGGCGCATGAAGTGGTGAATGTTGCGGAATCAACACCGGCCATTGACCCGGCGCAAATCTCCACTAAGGAAGAGCTCACCGGAAGTGAGATTATCGATATTCCGTACCCGGGATCACACGACTACCGCAACGCTCTAAACTTTATTCCCGGAGTCACTCCCGATGCCTTCGGGCAGGCGCACGTAGCGGGCGCCGAGACCTATCAGACCCTCGTCCTTCTGGATGGTTTTAATGTGAGTCAACCGACAAACGGCCAACTGGAAGTGCGGACCAGTGTCGACTCATTTCGCTCCCTCGAAGTGACTCCGAGTCGTGAGCCGGCCGAGTTTGGCAAGGGCTCCGGCGGCGTGCTCGCCTTGAACACGCGCATGGGAGATGATCACTTTCACTTTATTTCCACGGACTTCGTACCTGGGTTCCGGGACATCAAGGGGATTTCGATTGGCCAATGGGTTCCCATTGCCACCATCTCCGGGCCGATCCATAAAGGGAAGATGTGGTTTATCGACGCCCTCGACGGTGAGTACGACAACAACATTACTAAGCAACTACCCTCCGGTTCCGATACCGACCACGTATGGCGCGTGGACAATCTGGCCAAGTTGCAATCGAACCTGACCACCCGCAACATCGTTACCGTCAGTTTTCTTTCGAACTACCTCCACGATCAATACGACGGATTGTCGCTTCTGCAGCCCCAGCCAACCACCCCCACCGACGACGAAACCGCCTACATTGGCTCGCTCAAAGATCAATACTACTTCCGCGGCGGGACGGTGCTCGAAACTGGATTCGGCGTAGACCAGTACAGCCTAGCGCTCACTCCTCAGGGAGATGCGTCCTACATTCTGACCACCCAGGCGGCTGGGGGCAACTATTACCTGCATGAAAACACTCTGGCGCGCAGAGTACAGGGTCTTGCTAACCTCTACCTTCCGCCTCGTCAGTGGCGCGGCCGCCACGACATCAAAGTCGGCACCGACGTCGACCATTTGAATTACAACGCGCAGTTCCTGCGGCAGCCGATCTCGTTTCTGCAGCCGGGTCTACCGCTGCCGGGCCAATCGGCTCAACCTTGTCCCACCGATGCGCATGGTGTTCCCATAGTGCCGGCCACGACTTGCGCGCGCTATTCGGGCTTTTCCGCGGGCAACTACACCAAAATCTATAATGCTGAGGCCAGCGCCTATATCGAAGACCGCTGGCTGATTACCAATCGTCTGCTCATCGAGCCCGGCTTGCGCTTCGACTGGGATGAAATCGTGCGGACTTCGCTATTCTCGCCACGCTTGGCCGGCACCTATATTCTCGACGATGAAAGTAATACCAAGCTGTCGGCGGGAATAGGAATTGTCTACGACGCAACAAGTTTAGGTTTGATCCATCAGCCCTTCGAGGGGCAGAGGACCGATTATTTTTTTGATTCGAACGGTTGCCCGCAGGAGGCGAAAGGCATCGCCCTGAACTGTATGGTGCCGCCAGCGCGGGAGCCCGCGCCCGTGCCGGTGCCGACGACGTTCACCGTGAACCGAAATACTCTCAGCGCGCCCCGCTATTTGAACTGGGGTCTGGGCCTGGAGAAAAAATTGCCGGCAGCCGTCTTTCTGAAATTGGAGTTTCTTGAGAAGCGTGGCGTGCACGGCTTCGCCTACAACACGTTGAATGGCGCGGCGAGCGGCAACTACTTTCTGGAGAACGGCCGCGACGACCGCTACGATGCATTTACCATCAGCCTGCGCCACCGCTTCCGCCAGTATTATGAGATCTTCGGCGCCTATACCCGTTCCAGTTCTCGTACCAACCAGGTGTTCGACTTCAGTTTGGATATTCCTCTGTTCAGCCCTCAATTACCCGGTCCATATCCCTGGGACACGCCCAACCGCTTCGTTGGATGGGGCATATTGCCATTTTTCAAATTGCCGATCCTGCACAAAATGGATATGGTCTACTCCGCCGAAGCCCGTACCGGCCTGCCTTTCCTCGCGACCACTGATCAGGGACAGATTGCTCCCCGCGATCCTCCTGGAACCTTTCGCCTCCCTACCTACTACTCTGTAAATCTGCAGTTCGAAAAACGCTTCCATCTGTTCGGACGCTACTGGGCCTTGCGTGGGGGTTTCGACAACGTGACCAACCATGCCAACGCCCAACTGGCAAATGGCGTGCTCGACTTAACTCATCCGTTCCCAACTTATATCGACGGAAATGGCCGTGCCTTCACGGGCCGAATCCGTTACCTGGGGCGGCAGTAATTCTCACTTCTCGCAGCTTCAAATCTTCAGCACGACCTTGCCGTAGTTTTTGCCTTGCTGCAACAGCTTGTAGGCTTCTACCGCGCGCTCCAGGGGGAAAAATTTGCCAATTACTGGCGTCAGCTTACGCTGCTCGATCCATTCGGAGAGCTGCTTCCATGCCGGCTCCATAATCTCGCGCTTCTGAGAAAGGTAAGTCAGCCACAAGCCCTGGATGCTGGCGGATTTCGCATAGAGTGCCCGGATATCGAGCTGCGGAGGCTTGCCGGTAGCAGTACCGTATTGAATCACACGTCCGAAGTCGCGCAGGCATCGCAAACTCTTCGCGGTGTGCTCGCCACCAAGCATTTCAAAGACGGCCTCGACACCCTCGCCGCGAGTGAGACTCTTTACCACCTCTTCGTAATCCTGCTGCTTGTAGTTGATACCGTGCTGCAGGCCGAGTTCCTTGACCCTCGAGAGCTTTTCTTCGGAAGAAGAAGTCCCATACATTTCAACGCCGAGAATGCGTCCGATCTGCACCGCCGCCGTCCCAACGCCTCCGGCGACGGCGTGAATCAGAACACGGTGGGTGCGGCCTGCTGCCGACGGCTGGGTCATTCCCGCCTGCCAGTAACCGAGATAAGCAGTGAAGTAATTGACAGGAAAAGCGGCACCCTGCTCGTCGCTCCAATGATCGGGAAAGGGCCACAGCATGTGTTGGTAAGCGGCTACTTTTTCGGCGAAGGCTCCCCACGGGATGTACCCCATGACTCTGCGGCCGGTGCTCTCTTCCACGCCGGCAAACTCACGCCCGGCAATTAGCGGCGGGGCTGGCATTCCGGGATACCCACCTTGAGCGGTCATGAAGTCGGCGAAATTCAACCCTCCGGCGGCGACACGAACCAGGGTCTGCCCGGGTTTCAGAATAGGCTCTGGAACATCTTGAACGACGAGGGCGTCCGGCCCAGACAGGCTTGTGATCATCAACGCTTTCATGCCTAGAAGTCTAGCAGGATGATTCACGCCGTGGTTCGGGGTGCGACCTGACGCCAGAACAAAAAATGAAGGTGGACCTCTTTGAGGTTGAATCCAGCAGAACTGAATCCCCCGACTCAAAAGGTCCACCTTCGCGTACAAATCCGCCGCTGGGTTGCTTTACATCACAACGAAAACAGCAAGACGAATACCAGGGTGCATCAGGTCGATCAGGTAATACTCTCCATCAATATAGTCGATATAGCAATCGTCGGTGTAAGCCCAATCCGAAGGCCACGCATCCACCAGTTCAAAGTTGTAACCGCCATACTGAAACTGCGGCCGACCCTGCACGATGACGCTTCTCGCATTGAAGTGATGCTCCCGCCCAAATTGAGCCCGGAACCTGTCATCAGGAATATGCCCGCCCCTGCCCGCAGGCCGTCCATTCTGGGCATGTTGTTCCGGATGCTCCTGCCCCTGGGCGTGATCACCTTGCATTTCTGGATGTTCCTGTCCTTGACGGTCGCGATCACTCTGCACTTCCGGGCGCTCATGGCGATCCGGCATGGCTTGCTGGTGGGATTGTTCTTGTCCGCGCTTGTCGTCTTGTTTTTCTTCCTGCTTATCCCGGTTTGAAGGCTTGGCCTCTTCTTGTTGGGAAGAAGGTTTGGCTTCATCCTGTTTTGGTTGTGGTTTGGCTTCCTCTTGCCGCCCTGATCTGTCTTCCTGAGGCTTTTCGTCTTGCGCATAAACCAGGGCCGTACTTCCGATCAGCACTGAGAGAATCGCTAAGTTCAAAAACCTGAAAGTTCTCATGCATCCTCCAAGACAATCCTTGAGGCTCAATACCTGGCCATCTGCTTGTTTATTCAGCAGTTCACCGGATTGCTGATTTGAGATGCTAATAAGAGGCGCCCCAGATAGCGGACAAGCCTGTACACGCTGATCAGGCGAACTGTAGGACTTTCTTCTCCTGGAGGAGCTTATGCGGCGGTAGTGTGTCAGTTTGGATTCTTGGGGACGGCGGCTTTCCTCTTTTTCTTCTTGGAGGTTCGGGCAGTTCGCCACTTTGCAGCGGCAGCCTTGGTATGGGCGACGGTGGTGATCGTGTGGATCGGCCTGCGCTTCGCCATGTCGGGCCTTGGGAGAGGTAGTCTCCCACGCCCATGCGTTCGATACCATACGGTGTTTTGGGTAGGACATCGCCCTTAGTGGCCGGAGATTGCTACCAATTCCTCCAGTGCTCTGGCATGGATTTCAAATTGAGCTACTACCCAGCCCGCCTTTAGATTTCCGGATATCAACTTTCCGGTATATACTTTCGGCGTTGGTTTACTGAGTATCTCCCGGCCACGCCCCAGGGGTCGGGACGGGGCGCACGTTCATTCCCCTAATTCTTGCGCGCTCCGCATGCTGATTTGCCGATTCCCGCTCGGGGCGGCGAGAAAAAGGCAACCGGTGTATCAAGCCAGAGTGCGGCGAAGCTGCATCGGGGGAGGCAGTATTGTGGATTTAATTCTTGTACGTCTTCTTTTCGTCATCATTGTTTCCGTAACCAGTTACTTCATCGAGCCTTTCGGTCGATCCCGCGAAGTGGATACCGGCATTGGCGCTCTGGTGGGAGCAGGCATTGTTCTGTTCGAATGGAAGCTCCGTGGGATAAGCCTGAAGCGGCTGATCGGCGCCGCCATCGGAAGCATCCTCGGCATATGCGGAGCGTACCTGTTTGCGCTCGTCATTCGCAGCAGTGTGCCTCCTGGCAATACCCAAAGTTTCCTACAGATACTTGTGATGCTGTTGATGGCCTACGTAGGCCTCATCGTAGGCGCGAGCAAGGGCGACTTGCTGAACTTGGCAGCCTTAGGCGGAGTCTTCGGGGGCGAGAAGCAAGGCAAGAAGAGCTATAAGATACTCGACACCAGCGTGATCATCGACGGCCGCATCGCCGACATTGCCGAGACTGGCTTTCTGGACGGCGTCATCGTCACCCCGCAGTTCGTGTTGCGGGAACTACAACTGGTCGCCGATTCAGCCGACTCGCTAAAGCGAAACCGCGGGCGCCGCGGTCTCGACGTTCTACAGCGCCTGCAGAAAATGGCCACTCTGCAAATCCAGATCGTGGAGGACGATTTTCCTGCCGTTCGCGAGGTCGATCTAAAGCTGATCGAACTGGCTAAGGTTTACGAAGGCAAGATCATCACCAACGACTTCAACTTAAATAAAGTGGCGCAGTTGCAAGGGGTCGACGTGCTCAACATCAACGAATTGGCGAATTCCCTCAAGCCCATCGTCTTGCCGGGCGAGATCATGAAGGTATTCATCCTGAAAGAAGGCAAGGAATATAACCAGGGGGTCGCTTATCTGGACGATGGCACCATGGTGGTCGTCGATAATGCGCGCAAGATGATCGGCAAGACGATTGACGTCTCCGTTACTTCGGTTCTGCAAACCACGGCCGGAAAGATGATTTTCGGCAAGTGGGATGAACGCGCCTTCACCCGAACCAGCATCGCAGTGCCGCCTGCGGGACCGATCGTGACGAATACGGCAGTGCCGGCAACGGTGCCTGCGGCACTGGCGGAAACCAAGCCGACGCAACCCTAAGACGCGGGGGCGCGGACCGATGACACTGAGATAGTGTTGCCATTCAGCGTGCCGGCGACTTTCACCCGCTCTCCGGCGGCGTGCTTCAGGGCTTGCGGCTCGCCTTCGAGAACATACATATTGTCACCATCCACCAGAGCGAATCTCTCACCGCCGTGGACGCACGCCCTGGTACAGTCGGCGGCCGTCTGGGCGATAGCCGCAGAGTGCTTCGCGCCGCAGTACATGTCGGTGATCACGCCCTCGTAAGTCTGCAACGGAACTTCCGCTGATTGAACAGGCGGTCGCGATTCCGGCTGTTTGCCGGCAGAGCCCAGCCCGGCTCCCAAGGTTGCAATCACAAGGGCAGAGCCGCAAGCGATGGCGCTGACCGCAAGCAGTAACTGAAGCCAGAAACTAAACTTGATTGATTTCATTGCCAAGTTGGTACCAGCTTTCGCCGACAAGGTTGCGTTTGTTAACCAGTCTGATTCGCGTGACTCAGAGTGCAAGTCAGTTGCCAGCCCGGACCATACCCCGCAAAGTTAAGCTAAGTTGTTAACTAACATAGGCTTGCGGCTGTACGGCGACTCAACATTTGCCACCCAGGCACTTGGTGCGTGCAAAATATTCTTACTCGTCCGAGAAACCGGGTTTCCCTGGCCATCTAAGGTGTTTCCCGTAGCCGCAACAGAGCGATTTGGGCCTGCCGCCAATCGCACCTTACGGACGAGAGGACCACGCCTATGGCAAACTAACCTCAATGCCCAGCCTTACTCTCGGCGCCTTCGAACTTACCATCCTCTCCGACGGCACCTATCCGCTCGACGGAGGCGCCTTTTTCGGTGTTATCCCCAAAATCATGTGGTTGCGCAGGGTGGCATCCGATGAGAGGAACTACGTGCAGGCCGGGCTGAACTCGCTCCTCATCCGCACCGGGAAGCAGACCGTGCTGGTCGAAACTGGAATGGGTAACAAATTGTCTGAGCGCATGGTGAAGTTCTATGGCCAGCCCGCCAAGCTACTCGCGAATCTCGCCGGCGCAGGAATATCCCCGGAGGATGTCGACGTCGTCATTAATACCCATCTTCATTTCGACCATTGCGGCTGGAACACGGTGCGGGTTAAGGACGGAAAGATTGCGCCAACTTTTCCGCGCGCGAAATACTTCGCCCCCGAGGGCGAGTGGCAATACGCTCGGCGGCCCAGCGAACGTGACGCCATCAGTTACATCCCCGAGAACTACGACCCGCTCGTTCAAAGCGGCCAGATGACGCTTCTTAAAGGCGGCGAAGAAATCGTCCCTGGCATCTCAGTAAAAACCTTCCCTGGCCACACCGCCCACATGCAAGCCGTGATCGTCGAAAGCGGCGGCCGCACTGCCTGCTATATTTCCGATCTCATCCCAACCTCCGCACACATCGACCTGACCTGGGGCATGGGCTTCGACCTCTACCCACTGCAGACCATCGAAAGCAAGAAACAGTACTACGAGAGAGCGATTCCAGAAAAATGGCTGACGGTCTTCACCCACGACCCGAAGATGCCTTGGGCTCATGTGGAGAAGGACGCGTCGGGGAAGATGGTGGCGAAGGCGGTCTAGCTTGTGTGGGGACGGGTGCCCTCGCCCGTTCGGGCCGAGCGGAAGCTCGGCGAACTGCGGCGTGCGCTTCGCCAATGATAACGGACAACTCGAAGCGAACCTCTGGGATCCCTTTATGCATTTGCCACCGCCGTCGTCTTGGCTATGACATTTCGCGGGCGAGAGCCTGCCCTGAGTTTGTCGAAGGGACGCCCGCGCCACCTAACCTTGCTTCAAAGAACTCTTCCACCCGCCCCAGAATCTCCCCCGCGCTCTTCGACTCGTAGATCGCCTTGCGCAGCCCAGCTCCGCCGGGCACGCCATGGGTAAACCAGGAGGCGAACTGCTTCATCTTCCCGACCGCGTCGGGGAGTTCCTCCTCGATCAGCATCTGGAAATAAGTGCGGATCATCTGGTAGCGGTCGGCCTCGCTGGGCTGGTCGTAGGGGTTGAAAGCTGTTGAGGTTTCCGCCAATGCCCATGTGGGGGCATCGCCGATGCCGACATCCCCGCTCCCCGCGCAATACTGCTGAATCTGCCGGAAGATCCAAGGATTCGACGGGGCGGTGCGACCAATCATCACCGCATCGCAACCAGTTTGCGTGACCATGGCACACGCATCCTCGGGCGTACGGATATCGCCGTTGCCGATCACCGGAATCTTCACCGCGTCTTTCACCGCGGCTATCCACTCCCAGCGGGCCTGACCGCTGTAGCCTTGCTCGCGCGTGCGCGCATGCAGAGCGACCGCCGCCAGCCCGCACAATTCCGCCAGGCGCGCCAGTTCAACACAAACGATTTCGTCGTCACTCCATCCCGCGCGGAATTTAACCGTGAAGGGAATCTTTACCGCGGCGCGCACCGCTTCGAAGATGCGACCGATGGCAGGCAGATCGCGCAACAGCCCGGAGCCTCCGTTGCACTTCACGACTTTTTTTGCCGGACAGCCCAGGTTTAAATCCACGAGGCCGAAGCCGAGGCCCTCGACCAAACGTGCTGCCTCCGCCATCACTTGCGGATCGCTCCCGAAGAGCTGCGCTGAGATGGGATGTTCGTCTTCGTAGAAATGGAGATAGCGCTTTGCCTTTTGGTCCTTTTTGCGGAGCACGCCGTCGGCCGAGGTGAACTCGGTCATGATCAGGCCGCATCCGCCCAGGTTCCGGATGAAGCGGCGAAACACCGTGTCGGTCACGCCGGCCATGGGTGCGAGCACCGTGGCCGGGGCGATCGTTACCGTGCCGATAGAAAGCCTCTGGGGGACCGATTTCAGTGGCACTGTCTCGCGGACAGGAGTGTCCGCGCCACACGATCCCACCGTCGAATTGTCCCAGAACTTCTTCACGGTTCTATTCTACTTGGCCTTGCAAAACCAAAGCCCCCGCCGCTTGGC
This sequence comes from uncultured Acidobacteriota bacterium, assembly GCA_963720155.1. Taxonomy (GTDB): domain Bacteria; phylum Acidobacteriota; class Terriglobia; order Terriglobales; family Acidobacteriaceae; genus Sulfotelmatobacter. The sequence goes on along the minus strand of CAVREP010000007.1, from coordinate 156,588 downwards.
GAGGGCTGAATTCACTGGTGTATCCGTGTTTATCCGCGCAAATCCATGGCAAAACGAACTACTTCTTCGCCAGTTCGGGTTTGGTGGGAGCAGGCGCATTCTTGGCATATTTGCGGCGGAAACGCTCCACGCGTCCTGCTGTATCCATCAGCTTCTGCTTGCCGGTGAAGAAGGGATGGCATGCCGAGCAGATTTCGACGCTGATATCTCCCTTATGAGTAGAGCGGGTAACAAACGCATTGCCACACGCGCAATGCACGCGAACTTCGTTATAAGCGGGATGAATGGCTGCTTTCATAAGCTCCTACCTCTATTACGAATCCTTAGATTCTATCGGAACGCCGCAGGATTCAGCAACCGCCGGAACCCGGCTCACCCGCTCTCGGCTACCGGTTCCGGCTCTTCGGGCCGAACTCAACAGAAGCATCGGTGAGTTGATGGGGAAGGATTCTTCAAAACCGGAATAAATAAGACACCTTCACGAAGAACTGGCGACTGTCATTGATATAGCCCTTGGCGGAATACAGTCCGGCAAGGCCTGCGGGGTCCGGCCTCAACTCATGGTCCAGGTTCTGCAGGTCGCTGTTATACCCCAGGTAGATCGCGGTCCCTGGATGCACCAGACAAGTGAGCAGGAAATCGGCATTGAACTCCTTCTGGGTCGGCAGGTAGGTATAGGGATAAACCGTATTACCCGGCGTGTTGGCCAGGACTGAGTTGTACTGGAGGATTAGACGCAAGGAGAGCTGAGGGGTAAATTGCCAATTCCATTTGCTGCGCACGATGTGGTTGTTGAAGATGCCTCTGCCGATGGCGCTGGGGGCTTGCGAGAGTGCGGCGAGATATTCGTTGTCGGTAGCCCGCAAGCGCTCAAACAAATATGTGTTTTCAATTTTCAAAGGTTTGACTGGACGAAACGTGAGCTCGCCGGTGGCCGTGTCCAACCGCGATAGAAGAGACTGCGGCAGAGCATGTGCCACGGGCACGAAGTTCACTCCGTCTCCCCAGGTGTAGCCCGCCCCCACCGTAACCTTCCGAAAGTAGCCCGTTTGGAAAGAAGCGCTACTTCGGTGTTCGTGGTAGTCGTAGTTCCGGTTCACGGACAAGTTCAGGAACGAAAAGTCCTGCGGACGCAGCCGCTCGCGCAGCTCGTCATAAGGAGACAAATAAAGCAGAGTCTGTCCCCGCCCTTCAATCTTGAGATAGGGGTCATAGTACGTATCCAATCGATTGCCTTCGTGATCGAACACGTAGCGCTGGATCATGGAGGGTCCCCAATTCACGACCCAGCCTTTCTTGGGGCGAAAACGATAGTAGACCGTCTGGTAGAGTCCGCGAATGTCCACACGGTTCACGAATCCCGGGACCGTCACAAAGCCCGGGCTCACGTCCTGGTAGCTGCCGATGTAGTTGAAATGCAATCCATTGCGGCGAACTTCGAGTTTGTCGGCAGGACCGGCATAGCGCTCACCATTGCCAACACTACCTGAGCTGAACGGGAAAAGATTGTATTCGCAGGTTGTCTGCAGATTGCTCGAAGTCAGTCCTTGCAGGTTGCTCGAACTCGTCACCGCCTGAGCATCCAATGTCCAGTTGGCATTAAACTTCAGCCGTGTGTCCACTCCGCCCACGCGATTAAACTCGCCAGTCGTGGGACATTCCCAATCCGCATAGGTTGCTCCGACGGTCGATTGCCTAAAAATGTCGCGGCTCACACGCGCAATCGCGAAATAGGATCGATCACCCGAGAGGCGATCTGAGCAAATAAGCGACGTGCCCAGGCAGAAATTCGGAACCGCCAGCCCCGGAGCACGGTCATCGGTGGCTATCAGGCCGACTGAATATGGTCCTTCCTTGCCCGTCAACCGGATTCCCGCCGAAGGGTCTTGAATGTTGCGCGTAAAAAACAAATCGAGGGGCGTGCGGAAATAATCTTCGTTCTCGAGAAAGAACGGCCGCTTCTCCGGAAAATACACCTCGAAACGCTGGTTCACCGTGATCTGCGGATCCTCCGATTCGACCTGGCTGAAATCCGGATTCGCTGTCATGTCCACAACGAAGTGATCGTGGATTACGAACTTTGCATCCATGCCCATCTGACCTTGAGCCACCGCATTTTGAAAATACGGATTGTATGGATCGCGCGTGTCCAGCGCCCGAAAGCCGCGCATGATTGCGTAAGGAATCAGTTCGATGTCACGCCCAGGCGAAATCCCTTCCAGGCCGTACAACGTGGCTGCCTGGCCTAACCTGCCCTGAACCTTGTAGGAGATCTGAGGCCAGAAGACGTCCTCATTCTTGCGAACGATTCCTCGGTAAAGAATGATTCCCCACTCCTGCTGTCTGGTCGCCGGAAACCGCAGGCTTTTGAACGGAATCGCCATCCACACTACGAAGCCGTGGGTCGTGACTTTGCCGTGCGAGTCCCATACCGTGTCGAACGATGTGTCGAAATTTCCATTGACCTCTTGCCGCGTGGCTTCGGTCCAGATCGCATCCCACTGCACTGCTAGCGGAGTGGTCTGGAAGGCATAGGCGCGTCGCCGGTCATGGAAAGTATCGAGCATCACCTCAACTTCGTCATCGTCGTGGATATCTTCTCGCCGTGACATTCGCGCCCGCACTTTCTTGGGATCGTCGAAGCATACGAAGACGACGTACAGATTCTTCTGGTCATAGCCCAGATAGGCAGCGGTCTCCTCAGAAGCCTTCTCACCGTCGTGCGGATTTCGTTGCACGAAGCCAGTGACCTTCGTCATCCGCTGCGCTGCGTCACCTTCGGGCTTCATGCTCAGAAAGTCGTCCAGCGCGGGAGCGTGGCTCAAACGTGGGATGGTGAGCCTTGGAGGCGTAATCAATGACGTCGGCGCCGGCTTCACCTCCGGATTCTTGATAGCCGGTTCCGGTAACGGAGCCGAGGGTGCCGGCGTCTGCAACGACGGTTCAATCTTTTGTCCCGGAGATGCGGGATTCGCATCGGTGGGAGGAGGAGGATTCTGTGGAGTTGCCTGCTGATTTTGAGGCGTGGAACTCTGCGCCGTCGAGACGGAGGCATCGGACGATACCCGCGCAGTTTGAGAAGACACAGCTCCAGGCCCAAAAGCTGCGAAAACCCGCTCTTTCCCGGAAAGAAGAGCGAAGATGCCCAGAAATGCCAATTTCACGAACTGCTTGAGAACTCGACGCTGCACTAAGACCAAACGCGATTCTCCCTTCCCCGGCCCCCAGCGGGGAATTGAGCAAGATACACTATTCGCGGACTAACAAAACAAAAAAAGAGTGTTTGTACCGAATCTCGAAACAGGGGCTTAAATCCAAGAAAATGGGAAATTTGAGAGCGGTTTATTTCAGTATTCCGCCGTACCAGACCTAAAACAGAGAGCTCTGCCTGCGGCTCGGCGTAATCTTGAAGTATTCGTATGCGAGTTGCGTGGCCACTCGCCCTCGTGGAGTGCGGTTTAAGAATCCAATCTGCATGAGGAACGGCTCGTAAATCTCTTCGATCGCGTCCGGCTCCTCGGCCAAAACTGCAGCCAGTGTATTCACGCCCACCGGACCGCCCTGATACTTCTCGATAATAGTCAGCAATAACCGGCGGTCGACTTCATCGAAGCCGTATTTGTCGACCTCCAGCATTTGCAGCGCGGCCTGCGCCGTGGGCAAATCGATCTTCCCCGCGCCCCGCACCTGGGCATAGTCCCGCACCCGGCGCAGCAGCCGATTCGCGATTCTCGGAGTTCCCCGCGACCGGCTGGCAATTTCGATCGCACCCGCATCGTCGACTTCAACTCCCAGAATCTCCGCCGACCGTTCCACGATCACGCGCAAATCCTCCGGAGTATAAAACTCAAGCCGCAGCACGATCCCGAACCGCGACCGCAGCGGCGCTGACACCAATCCTGCCCTTGTGGTCGCTCCGACAAAGGTAAACGGCTTCACTTCAAGCGTGTGTGTGCGCGCCGAAGGCCCTTGCCCGATAATAATATCCAGCTTGTAGTCTTCCAGCGCCGAATAAAGCAGCTCTTCGAGCACCGGCTGCAGCCGGTGAATCTCGTCAATAAACAAGACCTGCTTATCCTGCATGTTGGTGATGATCGCAGTTAGGTCACCCTTGATCTGCAACAGCGGAGCTGCTGTAGGCTGGAAGTGCACGCCCAATTCGTTGGCAATAATATTGGCCAGCGTCGTCTTCCCCAGGCCAGGAGGCCCGTACAGCAGCACGTGATCCATGGCCTCGCCACGCGACCGCGCCGCCTCAATTGCCACTGCCAGATTCTCTTTGACCTTAGCCTGCCCGATGAATTCGCCCAGCCGCTGCGGCCGCAGCTTGAGCTCAAACGAAGAATCGTCCTCCACGGCCGCAGCAGACACCAGCCGCTCGGGGCTGCAGTTCAGATTGGGATTGTTCTTGGCGGTGGCCACTCGCCGGATGTTACCACGAACCATGTAGAGACGACCCCCTTCTGTCCGCCCCGGGCGCATGGACCCATCTATAATAGGCAATGCGGGACGGATGCCATGAAGAGGAAAAACTCCAAGCAGCAAACGGCCAAAGCGCGAAGGGCGAGGTCAAGATCGAGAACGATGCCCTGACCGCTGTTAAGTATCCCGACTTCGCCGCCCGCCGCAAGAAGATATTCGGCGACCGGGTCTTGAACGCCGACGACGATTTCCTCCAGTATCGTCATCGCGAGTGGGAGCTGGCAATGGAAACGCACTCGCCTCTACAGGAGAAAACCGGGCCAACGCGATCCCGGTGATCTACACGCCGCAGGCGTAGTCGAAATAAGGGCTGATCGATGAGCGGCTGGCGAAGGCGCAGGGGATGAATATCTGAGATGGAGACTTAATCGCACTGGGCGGCTTTGAGTACGCAGTTGCTCGAGCCTCGGCTGACCCTGACGTGGCAATGACTCGGCAAAGATTAGAGAAGTGCGTGTGGAAAAGAGTCCATCCTATCATCGCCAACTGGGAGCGCTTGGAACAAATTATCAGGAAAGTTCGGTCATCTAGGGACTCCACTAAACCACCATCGTCAGCGAGGCGATCGAGGCAATACTGCTTCTTCTCGAGAGGCACATGTTCCGGGAACTCAATCGTGAAGGATGACCGCTCCAGTTAGCACCACAACGGGCCTTACTCCTCCTCTTCCTTCACCTCACCCCGCGCCGCCTTGGCTTTCTCAATAATCTTTTCCTGCAGTTGTCCAGGCACGGTGTCGTAGTGGTGCATTTCCATGTTGAAGCTGCCGCGGCCTTGAGTCATCGAGGTTAAGTCCACGCCGTAGGTCAGCATCTCAGCCATGGGAACCTCGGCTTTTACCACAGTGTTGCCACCTTTGTTGTCCATGCCCTGGATGCGTCCCCTACGGCTGTTCAGATCGCCCATGATGGAGCCGGCAAATTCGTCCGGGACAGTAATCTCGACCACCATGACAGGTTCTAGCAGCGTGGGCTTGGCCACTTCCATCGCCTTCTTGAAGGCAATGCGTCCCGCCATCTGGAACGACAAATCGTTCGAGTCGACATCGTGATACGACCCGTCATACAAAATCACCCGAAAATCCACCACGGGAAAGCCAGCAAGATATCCCCGCGCCGCCGCATCCTTGATTCCCTTTTCAACCGCCGGAATAAAGTTCTTCGGAATCGCGCCGCCGAAAATATCATTCACAAATTCAAACTGTCCGCCGCGCGGCATGGGCTCCATTTTGATCTTGCAATCGCCGTACTGGCCGTGCCCGCCAGTCTGTTTCTTGTGCCGGCCCTGCACGTCGGCCTTGGCCCGAATCGTTTCACGGTAAGGCACCTTGGGAGCTTTCAGAACCACTTCGGTGTGATACCGCTTCTTCAGCTTCGAAACCGTAACCTCAATATGCTGCTGCCCGGTCCCGGCGATCAGAAATTCCTTTGTCTGCGGATCGCGGAAAAATCGCAGCATCGCATCTTCTTCCATCAGCTTGTGGATTCCCGGCCCCAGCTTGTCCTCATCGGCGCGGCTCTTCGGCTCAATAGCAAATGTGATCGCCGGCTCCGCCAGCTTCACTCGCGGGTACTGAATCGGCGCAGCCTTATCCCCCAGCGTGTCGCCCGTGAGTGTGTCTTTCAACTTCGCGACCGCACCAATATCTCCGGCGTGCAGCTCCGTGACTGGCACCGCAGTTTTCCCTTGCATGATGGAGATATGCGACAGCTTTTCCGCAGTTCCGCGCGAGAAGTTCTGCATCGTCGACTCGTTTTTCAGCACGCCCGAGAAGACTTTGAAATAAGAAATTCGTCCGGCAAACGCATCCGATATTGTCTTGAACACGTATAGTGATACTGGCTCCGCATCCGTCTCATGCCGCTTGGGCGCGTCTCCATTACCGGAGGAGGTGGGTTCGCCTTGAATCCACTCATGTTCAGAAGGAGCAGGAGTATAATCCACGATAAAATCCATGACGCGATCGGCGCCCACATTCCCCAGACCGGAACTGAAAATGACCGGGAAGAGTCTGTCTTCGCGAATTGCATTATGCAGGGCAGGTATCAAATCTTCCTCCGGAATCGTTCCCTTCTCGAAGAACTCTTCCATCAGCTTGTCGTCGCCCTCGGCCACCAGTTCGACGAGTTGCTCGTGAGATTCCTGTACTTGCGCCCTCATATTGGCCGGGATCTCCGTCTCTTTACCCTTTCCGTTCCCGCCCAACTCATAGGTGTAGGCTTTCATGCGCACCAGGTCGACCACGCCGCTCAAATTTTTTTCGCTGCCAATCGGCAGCTCGATGGGAATCACATTTCGCCCGAAGGCATTGATCAGCGATTCCAGCACGCGCTCCGCATTCGCCCGGTCGCGGTCCATGCGATTCACCACAATCAGCCGCGGCGTCTTGTACTCCTCGCAATCGTTCCATACCCGTTGGGTCACCACTTCCACGCCAGCCACGCCATCCACCACCACAATCGCCGCGTCCACAACTGGCAGCACCATCTTGGCTTCGTGGACAAACATATTGAACCCCGGGGTATCGATCACGTTGATCTTCGTCTTGCCCCACTCCACGTAGGCCGCGGAGGCCGCAATCGACATCTTTCGCGCGATCTCTTCTTCGTCGTAATCGGTGGTCGACGAACCGTCGTCCACGCGCCCTAGCTGCGGCGTTGATCCCGCGCTGTAGAGCATCGCCGACAGCAGCGTAGTCTTCCCCGCATGCCCGTGGCCCACAATCGCTACATTACGAATGTTTTCTCCGGAATAAACTTTCACCAATAGGCTCCTTCGCAGGGTAGAAAGAGAGAAGGCCCAGAAGATAATCAGTGCAGTACACAGGCCAGCTCAACATCACCTGCCAAAACTTAGGATGCTACCATGCCTGAAGTGCGCGCTCAACCCAGTCTATCCCTCTTTCTGCCACTCTCGCCAAGCCGCCCGGGCAGTGTTATTATCCTTCCGCCATGCTAGGCAACCGCACTAACGAGCAATGGATCTCTCAATACGCAACCAGCCACCAGCATCCCGTGAACCGTGCCTGCCACACTCTGGGTATTCCGACCATTCTGCTCTCGGTCTTGCTTTTTGTGGGCAGCATTTTCTTCCATCGGCTGTGGCTCTATGCGGCCGGTCTGTTTGTGCTGGGATGGATTTTTCAATTCATCGGCCATGCCTTCGAGGGCAAGCCGCCAGAATTCTTCCAGGACTGGCGATTTCTTTTCGTGGGCGTTCGATGGTGGTGGGCCAAGATCCACGGAAAAGCCTGAACCGGCCATAGTTCGAAGGTTGCAGGTGTGCGATCTGACCAACCTTGAATGAAATCCCTATCATCGAAGTAATTCGATATGTTCCCTCAACTAGCCCGCTTCACTGACGTGGGTCTGCTGCTCTTGCGCCTGATGGTGGGCTTAGTCTTCGTCACTAGCGGCTACAGTGACCTGAAAGAGCCCGCAGCGCGGGCCAAAAGCATTGGGATGTCAAAACCTTTCACCATTTTCCTAGGCACCGCTGAAGTCGCTGGAGGGCTCGGTGTGGCGTTTGGAGTCCTTACCAGCTTGCGGCCTTCGGTCTCATCCTCATCATGCTGGGCGCCATCGGGAAGAAAATCTTCGCGTGGCATACCGGCTTCTGGCGAGAAAGGCTCAGGCTGGCATTATGAGCTGATGCTTATCCTGATGAATCTGATCATCGCCTTCACTGACGGCCGCGCGTACGTGCTGATGAAATGACTTGCTCCAATTTCGTTCCAACCTTTATTGCATTGCAAGGTATAAGCCCCGCGTCTACGCAACCGGATTCTTGCTTCGGCATCCGTAAGTTGATAAGCTTTCCGCAGCGTCTGCCAGCATGCGCCAGATGATAGCCAAACTCCTGTTGTTCTTTGCTGTCATTGGCAATCTTGCGCCTCTTGCCCTGGCGGCCGCCTCCGAACCTCTACACGCATGCTGTGTCCGGGCTCATCACTGCCACGATTCGCTGGCTTTGGAAGCGGGGCAGCTCGATATCCGCGACGCCAGTTGCTGTAAGGCTGATTGTTGCCGTGCCATCACCACGGCCCAACGGGCTCACGCACAACCGCCGATAGCCACCGGCTTCACGCAAAATATCGAAGCGTACCTTGGCTGGTCAACTTCGATCCTCCCGAAGCTTGATGTTTCCCGTTCCGAATCCTGCCGCGCGCCTCCGCTTTCTTCCATCGCCTGAGCCAAATCTGACCAAACGCGCTCTATGCGGCCACGACCGCGGAGGCATGCTACACATCGCGAGCCTGCTTTGAGCGAATCCGAAAACCGATTCTGCGTGCGCCCACGACCACTCACTTGAATGGGCTCAGTAGGGCTGGCGATTGGACCCAAGATTTCGATGGAGGTTTCATGCGCTTCATTCGCATCATCCTGTTCGTACCGTTCGTGATGCTGGCTCTCGCTTGCTTCGCCTCCGACTCAGGATCGGTTCGCGGTATCATCCACGACCCGCAGCATCGTCCTGTAGAAAATGCCATGGTCATGCTACGCTCGAAAACGTCGGACTGGGCCACCAGCGCGAACACAGATGCCAGCGGCCAATTCACTTTCAACGGAGTGTCTCTCGGAGAATACAGCGTGACAGTAGTTGCTCCCGGCTTTAATCAGGCTACTCAAGACGTTCGGGTGAACTCCGGATCGCAACCTGTACTGCATTTCGCTTTAAGCGTCAGTACAAACAAAGAGTCTATTAACGTCTCCGGAGCTCCCGAAGCCGCTCCTACGGACTCCGCGACCCCCACCACCCTGGTCAGTCGCCTCGAGATCAAAGACACTCCCGGCGCGGACCGCACCAACAGCCTCGCCATGATCACCGACTACGTGCCCGGAGCCTATTTCACCCACGACCAGCTTCATATCCGGGGCGGCCATCAAACCAGTTGGCTCATAGACGGCGTGCCCGTGCCCAATACCAACATTGCCTCGAATCTGGGCCCGCAATTTGATCCAAAAGACATTGACTACCTCGAAGTCGATCGCGGCAGCTACGGCGCCGAGTTTGGAGATCGCACCTACGGCGTCTTTAATGTAGTCCCACGCACTGGTTTTGAGCGCAACAACGAAGCCGAGGTCGTCCTCAGCGCCGGCAACTTCTACCAGACCAATGATGCCGTCAGCTTCGGAAGTCACACCGAACGCTTCGCCTACTATGCCAGCGTCAATGGCAACCGCAGCAATCTCGGCATCCAGACGCCCGTCCCGCAGGTCGTTCACGACGCCGAAAATGGCTACGGTGGGTTCGGATCTCTAATCTTCAACCTTGATCCCTCCGACCAACTGCGGTTCGTCACTTCCTTGCGCCAGGATTATTACCAAATTCCTTACGATCCTTTTCCCAACGACATCGAGAACGCGCCGATCGCCGCCAATGGATTCATGGCACAGTACCCCAGCCTCGGCCTTCGCGACGGAGACCACGAATCCGATGCCATCGTGAACTTCTCCTGGGTGCACACTTTCAACACAAAAGTCCTGCTCACGGTCTCACCTTTCTTCCACTACAACGCCGCCGATTACGCCAGCTTGCCCAACGATTTCCCGATTGCCACGACCCAGAATCGCAGCTCAACTTACGGCGGCGGCCAGGTGAGTTTCAGCGCAAATATCGCGAAAAACGATTTGCAGGTAGGCACATACAACTTCTATCAGCGCGACAACGAGCGGTTCGGCGCCATCGTCAACAACGGCGCCGGCAGTCCATTTGCCGATGCAGAGCATCCCTCCGGCAGCCTGGAAGCGTTCTTCATCGATGACAAATTCAAGCCGGTTCCCTGGCTCACGTTAATGGCCGGCATGAGGCCAACCCATTTCTCGGGCGGAGTCACGGAGAGCGCAATCAGCCCGCGCTTCGGTGTCGCTCTCAACATCCCGCATCTCAACTGGACCTTCCGTGCTTTCGATGGCCATTACTATCAGGCCCCGCCACTCATCACGGCGTCGGGTCCCTTAGTCCAGTTTGCCAATTCCAACAATCTGGGATTCATCCCACTTCATGGGGAGCGCGACGAAGAACATCAATTCGGAGTCACCATTCCTTTCCATGGATGGATTCTCGACGCTGACAACTTCCGCACGAACGTCGTGAACTTCTTCGACCACAACAACATTGGAGAGTCCAATCTCTTTTTCCCCATCACCATCGCCCAGGCCGTGATTCGCGGATGGGAACTCACTCTTCGCTCTCCGCGCATCGCTCATCGCGGCCAAATCCATCTCGCCTATTCCAATCAGATTGCCGAGGGCGGCGGAGCCATCACCGGCGGCCTTACTGACTTTTCCTTACCCGCCGGCCTATCCCCCCTCGATCACGACCAGCGCAACACGCTCAATGTCGGCGGCGATGTTACTCTTCCCTGGCGCGCTTATGCCTCAACTAACGTCTATTACGGCTCCGGCTTCAGCAATGCTTTCCCCAGCCAGCCTTATCCCGGCGCTTATCTGCCACAACACACAACTTTCGACCTGTCTCTCGGCAAAGATTTCGGCGAGCGCTTCTCCGCCTCGCTGAATGCTCTGAATGTCGCTAACCGCCGCGTCGAACTCGATAACAGCGTCACCTTCGGCGGTTTTCACTGGAACAATCCGCGCGAAATCTATGTGGAACTTCGCTATCGTTTCCACTACTAACATCGGAGAGACAACGCCCGCGCCCCGATCGGAGATAATAGAGGGAAGATAATAGAGGAAGATAAACAAATGGCCGGCCAATCCAATTCACGCGTGACACATCCCGCCGTGTTCTGCCTCTGTGCCTTGCTGACTTTCGCCGCCGCATGCAATCGAGGGACGCCGCAGCCAGGCACCACAAATCCTGACTCCAAAGCCAAACGTTATGCACTCAAAGGCACAGTCATTTCCCTGGACAAGCAGGCGGGAACGGCCAACATCAATAACGAGCCGATCAAGGGATTCATGGACCCGATGGTCATGCCCTACGCGATCAAGCCTCCCTCTGCGCTCGACCAGGTGCAGCCCAGCGATTCCATCACCGCCGATGTCGTCGTCGAGCCTGACAAGTACTGGCTGGAGAATGTGAAAGTCGTCGGCCATTCTCAAACTTCCGCCGGCAAGTCGGCGATGGCCTCCGAGAAAAATAAAAACAAGGAGAAGTGAATGAGGTACTTGTTGTTCGTGCTCGCCACACTGGGGATCGTGGTTTCCGTGCTAGCCCTGCGAGAGCATTACCGCACCGAAGGCGACTCCCCGTGTAGCATCAACGAGCGCTGGGACTGCGGCATCGTCAATCACAGTCCCTATGCGATGCTGGCTGGCATTCCGGTCGCCGTCCTCGGCATCATCGGATATTTGCTGATGGCCGCGCTCGCCTGGCGCCGCGCCTATAGTCTGGTGCTCCCAACGGCTCTGGTGGGATTGGCCTTTTCACTGTACTTGGCCCACATCGAAGCCCACGTTCTTGCAGTGTGGTGCATCTATTGCGCCATCTCGCTGGCAGATATTTCGCTGATCACCTTGCTGGCATCGGGAATTACGATCGCTTCGCTGTTCCGCAAGTTATCGCCCACCACCAACTCTTGAGGCAATGCCCGTTTTTGCCTCTGACTAGCCGATCCCAATCCTGCCTTGACGAACTTGTGCGCCTCCACCTAAGCGGACAGACCTTGAAGCTCCTGATTCAGGGCCGCCCGATGGAGCTCGATCGCCTGCTCACCCTGGCGATCGAAGTAGCCGACGCGCTTGAAGCCGCTCACAGCACAAGATTGGGGAAGAGTTCGCTCCAACGAGGGTGTCGTTGATCAAACTTGTGGCATTCGTCGGGAAAACTGTAAATCGGAGGGCTGCTCGGCATGAGCGCTATCCACAACAACGCGAGGGCCTAAGGCGTCTCACACAACGGAGCACCAGACCGCGCTCCAGTAAGAATGGTAAATCTTGCAAGGGAAGTCTAGATATCCAGGTTCTTCACATCCAGCGCATTCTCCTCAATAAACTTCCGCCGCGCTTCTACGTCCTCGCCCATCAGCGTGGTGAAGATCGTTTCGCATTCGGCAATGTCTTCGAGCTTCACCGAAAGCAAAGTGCGCCGCTCCGGATCCATGGTCGTCTCCCACAACTGTGGAGCGGTCATCTCACCCAGGCCTTTATAGCGCTGCACATCGTAACCGCGGCTGCCTTCTTTCTTCACATACTCGAACAGCTCGCGCGCCGTCGCCTTCTCTACCGGTTCGATTACGGCGCGGTTCTTGGGCGCACCCTTGGTAACTTTCTTTGCGGACTTCCCGTCTGACTCGGCGCCGTTATTATTCGCGTCCTCGTCGTCTTCATCACCATCGCTGCTCACCGCGCCAGCTTTGGTGACAGCCTCGACGACAAACGGTGGCTCCAGATACGGCTCAATCTGTTTGAACTTCGAAATTAACTGCCGGTACTCCGGGCTGGACGCCAGTTCCCAGTTGATCACGTGCTCCGATCCCTGCGAGTTTACAATCTTAACTTCCCACAGATTGTGCTCTTCATCGAAGACAGATTCCACACTCTTGAACTTGCGATCTTTTTGCAGCTTCTTCAGTTCTTTTTCCAGCTTCTCGATCTTCTTCGGGGGAGTCTTCTTGTCGCCCTCGAAATCCGCGTGCTTCGACAAATCGAGCTTCGGTAGCAGTTCGGTAACGCTTTCATCCCGCAACCGCTTGTTCACCTTGTCGAAGAAGTTGAGATACTCCTTCAGCACGCTCATAAAGCGCGTCAGGTTCGCGCCCTCAAGCTTGGCCGCGCCCTCGCCGTAACGCACGATCAGCCCGTCGGCTGCGCGCTTCAGCATTACTTTGTCGAAGGCATCGTCGTCCTTGATGTACTGCATCGACTTGCCCTTTTTGATCGAATACAGCGGCGGCTGTGCAATAAATACGTTCCCGCGCTTGATCAGGTCCTGCATGTGCCGGAAGAAGAACGTCAGCAGCAGCGTGCGGATGTGCGATCCGTCCACGTCGGCGTCGGTCATCAGAATGATTTTTCTGTATCGCACTTTTGTGGGATCGAAATCATCCTTGGCAATGCCCGTGCCGAGAGCAGTGATCATGGCGCGAATTTCTTCGTGCGCCAGCATCTTGTCGTAGCGGGCTTTCTCGACGTTGAGAATCTTACCTTTCAACGGCAGGATCGCCTGGAACCGCCGGTCGCGCCCCTGCTTCGCCGTCCCTCCGGCGGATTCGCCCTCTACCAAAAACAACTCGCAGCGGTTCGGATCGCGCTCCGAGCAATCCGCCAGCTTGCCCGGCAGACCGCCTGAATCGAGCGCACCTTTGCGCCGCGTCAAGTCTCGCGCCTTACGTGCCGCCTCGCGCGCCCGCGCCGCGTCTACTGCCTTATTGATAATCTTCCGCGCCACGGTCGCATTCTGTTCGAAGAACGCGCCCAAGCGCTCATTGATGAATGCCTGCACGATTCCGGCAATATCGGAATTCAGCTTGCCCTTGGTCTGCCCTTCGAATTGTGGCTGCGGCAGCTTCACACTGATCACCGCAACCAAACCTTCGCGTACATCGTCACCGGTCAGATTCTCTTTGACATCCTTGAACAGGCCCATCTGTTGCCCGGCATAATTAATCGTGCGCGTCAGCGCCATGCGGAAGCCCGAGAGATGCGTGCCCCCATCCACCGTATTGATGTTGTTCGCGAAGCTGAACACCGACTCCGAGTATCCATCGTTGTACTGCAGCCCAATCTCCATGGCCACGCCATTGCGCTCCGCTTCCATGTAGATCGGTTTGTCGTGCAACACTTGTTTACCGCGGTTCAGATGCTTGATAAACTCCGCGATGCCGCCGTTGTACTTAAAGTCGGAATGCTTGGCCTCGCCGCTCTTCGCGTCGGTCGAGCGCTCATCGGTCAGCGTGATCAGCAGGCCCTTGTTCAGGAACGCCAACTCGCGCAGCCGCTGCGCCAGCGTGTCGTAGTTATATTCTGTCGCGGTAAAAATACTTCGATCCGGCAGGAAGTGGACCTTCGTCCCGCGCCGCTTGGCCGCTCCCGCCTTCTTCATCTTGCTGGTAGGTTCGCCCTTGGAGTAAGTTTGTTCCCAGGTCGCGCCATCACGCCAGATTTCCAGCTCAAGTTCTTCGCTCAGCGCGTTCACGCACGAAACACCCACTCCGTGCAGTCCGCCCGACACCTTGTACGTGGACGAATCAAACTTCCCGCCCGCGTGCAGCGTCGTCATCACAACCTGCGCCGCAGATACTTTTTCGCCGTCAATATCCATATCATCAACAGGAATCCCCCGCCCGTCATCCACGACTGTGACGCTGTTGTCGATGTGGATCGTGACTTCAATCTTGGTGGCAAAACCAGCCAGAGCTTCGTCCACCGAATTGTCTACGACTTCATAGACAAGATGGTGTAGCCCAAGGTCACCGGTCGAGCCGATGTACATTGCGGGGCGCTTGCGGACAGCTTCCATGCCGCCGAGCACTTTGATCGAGTCGGCAGTGTAGTCGCTCTTGCCTCCGCCATTATTTCCGGTGATCGGAGTTATGACTCCGTTTTTTGTTTTAGTTTCGACGATGGGAGTATTGATCTCTTTGGTGGCCATTCCGCTCCGCGGGAGAATGCCCCGACTTCCTCTTACGAAATTGAGTCCCACTACGCGTTGAAAACTGACCCAATTGAGGTTTACGCGAACCCCTGCCCACAGACTTCAAGTTATTGAAATTTCTTGTACTTAGGTTCGTTTGGTAACTCTTGAAATTATACCACGGAAGGCCCAGTTTTTCGATCGTTCGCGAGGGCGAACCGCCCCGGTAAACGTCCCATTTTGAACCGCTTCCGGCGGCCTTTTTTGGGAACCCTCACAGGACCCGGGGATACTTTGTTTCTGCAGGTTCGTTTTTCGGCACCTCTGTCGCTTCGCCGCCATCTAACCACCCGTCCCTGCTAAACTACAGGCACAGGAGTACCATCCAGAATGGCTGTTCCCGTTTCACAGATGTGGACCGTGACGAGCTATGTCCTTCGCCAGAAGCTCGCTGGTCGCAAGCAGTACCCGCTCGTGCTCATGCTCGAGCCCTTGTTCCGTTGCAATCTCGCCTGCGCGGGATGCGGCAAGATCCAGTACCCCGCCCACATCCTGAAGAAAGACCTGACTCCCGAAGAATGTTTCCGCGCGGTCGACGAATGCGGAGCCCCCATAGTGTCCATCCCCGGCGGCGAGCCGCTCATGCACCCACAGATCGCTGAGATCATCGCAGGCCTGGTCGCGCGCAAGAAATATATTTATCTCTGCACTAACGCTCTGCTGCTGAAAGAAAAGATCCATCTCTTCAAGCCAAGTAAGTATTTGACGTTCAGCGTGCACCTTGATGGCCAACGTGAAGAGCACGATCTGGCCGTCTGCCGCGAAGGCGGCTACGACATCGCTGTCGATGCGATCAAAGAAGCCCTCAGCCGCGGCTTCCGCGTCACCACCAACACGACCCTGTTCGACGGCGCAGATCCCAAGTCCGTCCGCGCCTTCTTCGACGACATGATGGAGCTCGGCCTCGAAGGCATGATGCTCTCGCCGGGCTACTCCTACGACAAGGCGCCCGACCAAAAACACTTCCTCGGCCGCGCCCGCACTCGCCGCACGTTCCGCGCGATTCTGTCGAACCGCAAAAAGAGCTGGCGCTTCAATCTGTCGCCCTTGTTTCTGGAATTTCTGATGGGCAAGCGCACCTACCCTTGCACTCCGTGGGGCATGCCGACTTACAACATTTTCGGATGGCAGAAGCCTTGCTATCTGCTTCAGGATGGCTATGCAGAAACCTTCAACGAACTCCTCTCAACTACCGAGTGGAGCAACTACGGCACTGAGTCCGGCAATCCCGCGTGCGCCAATTGCATGGTCCACAGTGGCTATGAAGCCTCCGCGGTAAACGCCACTTTCAGCTCGCTGGGCGGATTCCTCGCCACGGTAAAGGCAACTCTGTTCACGCACTATCGCGACGAAGAAGCGCTGCGTCTACTGGATGAGCCGGAGGCTCCGATTCACCCGCTGGTGCAGATTGCGTCGACAACTGACTCTCTGCAAGGAACCCGCGCATAAGCGGACGCGGATAAGGCAAACACTTATGTGGAGACAGCCGCCCTCGCCTGTCCGCCGGGCGAAGCCCGATTAGTCTCCCAGGACGGTAATTCATGACAGGGAAAGCATCCGGCCATATCGACCACGAAGCCGCACAAGCCGTACCCCACCTCAATCCCGACGCCCTTGAAGTCGCTCCGGGCACTGCCCACGAACAGCTTGAAGGCTGGATCCCCCAACTCGCCAGCGACGACGAAATCCGCGTGGCGCTCGAAAAAGCGTTCGACTATCGCGGCGACGTCACCATCACCCGCAAAGACGGATCGAAGATCGAGGGCTACCTCTTCGACCGCCGCACCGCCGCCACGCTGAAAGATTCCGTTGTCCGTCTTTATCCAAAGACATCCAGCGAAAAAATCTCCATCTCCTACGCCGACATCGCCGCCCTCGCCTTCACCGGACGCGACACCGCCGCCGGCAAAAGCTGGGAAGCCTGGATGAAAAAATACGCCGCAAAGAAAGCCGCTGGCGAAACCAACATCGCGTTGCAGCCCGAGCCCTTAGACTGACAGACGTTCCAGGGCGAACTCCTCTCCAGGCCGGCAGGGATATACGCGTGCAAGGGATCCTTCGACTACGCTCAGGATGACAAAGGTTCGGGGACGCGATCGCATCGCTACTTTCCCGGCGGGCCGCTCACAAATCCCAACCCGCCGATCAGTTCCTCCACTTCGTCCGCTGTGCCGCCAATAAATGTAAACGACACGACGTACCCGCGCGCCAAAATCACCAGCGTCGACTGCCGCATCACTCGCGTTCCTACATCTTTCTGAAAATCTCCGCGCACCACGGTCTTCGTTCCCATCACAAAATCATACGGCTCCCCGTCGATCTCGAATCCCCGCGCCTTAGCCACTTCGGTCACCGGACCGAAATACTGTGCCGCATCTTTCATCCCCGGATACGCCGCTATACTTTCTGCCGCAATCAGAATCGATCCATTCACGTCCTCCGCCCGCGCCTCCGGCGGCCGCGAGAATGCCGCCAGCAGCACTCGTCCAGTGTTGCCCGCAACCGCAGCCTTCGGCCCGTCCACCTTCGTGTGGTCATCCTCCTCTCGCTCATTCATCTCTTTGGTCCGCAGCACCCATCCCGCCGGAATCTTGCAGATGAATCCAAGCGCCGGATCGCGATACACCCCAGCATTCACCGAACCAGCATCCAGCGGAGACTCTGCGGACCGCGCGGTTTGTGATAAACGTGCCGGGGAGCCGGCCGATCCAGTACCACCGGAGGAAGAGGAGTTTTGTGCGAAAGCGCTCGGCCGAAGGGCAGAGCCCGCCAGCGCATAGACAATGACAGTGAAAATCGCCAGGAATACAAAGTAAGATCGCGGACGACAAAACCACATACCGTTATGTTACTCGACTGGGCAGCTCAAATCCTGCGCGACTTGATGCTTACGCGGCCCGCCCCATCACCGGCTGCGTGCAGTGCGCGCACCGCCGCGCCTCAATCGGAATCTCGCTCAGGCACTCCGGACACTTCTTAGTCGTTGGATCAGGCGGCTTCGCGCCCTTGTTCATGCGCGCGACCAGTGCATTCACCGGCGTCACCACGAAGAAGTAGATCGCTGCGGCGATCAGCAGAAAGGACACGCATGCGTTGATGAAGTCGCCGACGGGAAACGCCGTGCCACGAATCGCAAATCCGAGATAAGAGAAATCCGGCTTGCCCACCAGCGCCGCAATCAGGGGCGTCAGCAGGTCCTTGGTCAGCGCCGTGACCACGCCGCCAAAGGCCGCGCCAATCACCACGCCCACGGCCATATCCACTACATTTCCGCGCAGGATGAACTTCTTAAATCCGTCGAGCATAGGAATAGCCTCCAAACGAGATTGGCCGCAAATGTATGACAGGATCGCGGCCGGGTCAAGCAAGGCCGAAAACAATCGAGAGTCCAACTACGGCGGGGTCAGAGTGACTACTTCGGAGATATGACCGTGCCGATCATACGTTTCGTATTGCCATTGAGCGACGGCCTGTCTTGCAGCATTCCGCCGCAACGAACTTCCGCTGACTACATCGAGGACTGTCACACGACCATCTACACCGATCAGAATTCTTAGGACGACGTCGCCCTCGATCCAAGCTTGTTTGGCATTCGGGAGGTATATCGGATTTACCTTCTTCCGAAGATGGCTAGCGGCAGCGGACTCGCTCAAGTGTACTCTTGGTAGGTCATCGGCTGTCTTGGGAGGACCGGGCGCGGCTTGAGCGAAGCCGTAACCTGAGGTTGAGATAAAGCAGAGGGTAGTAATTACCCGGAGGAACATATCGCCGCCCCTCCGTATCAGATCCGCATCGGCATCACGATATACCGGTACTTATAATCATCGCCCTCGGCCGGCCGCAACTGCCCTGCCGATTGCGAATCCTTCAATTCCAGCCGCACCTCGTCGGTGCCGGCCGCTTTCAGGAAGTCGACCAGGTATTGCGCGTTGAAGCCGATGGTGAGCATCTCGCCGTCGTAAGGCGCTTCAATCGAGTCCTCGGACTCGCCCGCTTCCGTCGACGACGCCGATATCTTCACTTCGCCCTTTTCCAACTTCATTCGCACCGCTCGCGAACGCTCGTCGGCAAACTGCGCTACACGTAGAATGGCGGAGTTCAGATCGTCGCTGTTAAGCGTGATGCTCTTGCTGTTGTCCTTGGGCAGAACCGCTTCAAAGTTGGGGAATTGTCCGGTCAGTTGCCGCGAGGTCAGCAGCCGCGATCCGATGCGGAAGAACAGTGTCGATTCATCCTTGGCGAACTCGACCGCTTCAACGTCGGTCGAATCCAGCAGCGACTTCAGTTCGTCCATCGCCTTCTTCGGCACCAGCGTTTTCATCTCACCCGAGACGCCTTCAAACTTTTCGCCGCTCCGCTCGCAATGTGCCAGACGATGCCCATCGGTCGCCACCATTGTGATGGACTCCGGCTTCAGCAGCATCAGCGCGCCGTTCAGGGTGTAGCGCGACTCCTCACTCGATATCGCAAAACCGGTCCGCGCAATCAGTCCGCGCAAAACCTGACCCGGAATTTTTACCACTCCCGCCGTTGGAAACACCGGCAAGCTGGGGAAATTCGACTTCGCCATCCCCACCATCTTTGTATTCGACCGCCCACAACGGATGCTGACCCAGTGATTCTCCAGCAGTTTGATAGTGATATCGGCATCCGGCAACAACTTTACGTAGTCATGCAGTTTGCGAGCCGGAATCGTGCATGACCCTTCCTTTTTCACCTTGGCATTGCAAGATGTTCGCAGGCTCAGATCGAGGTCCGTCGCGGTCAATGACAACTTCCCCTCTGCCGCCTCGAATAAATAATTGGAAAGTATTGGAATGGTGGTCTTGCGCTCGACTACGCCCTGCGTGGCAGTCAACTCTCGCAGCAACTCAACTTTGCTGACCGTGATCTCCATCGTCCCCACCGCAGACCCCGCTGCAACAACCGCTTCCACCGGCATAGACTTGATCTCCCCTGCCGCGCGCTACTTATATTACTTCCCTTATATCAAATACAAAACCTATTAAACCAGCAGTAACAGTAGGCACTCCGGAGAAGTGGAAAACTTTAGCAACCCGCCTATTCTCACTGCCTTGCCCCCAGCCCTTCGTGTGAGAAATTGGTCTTCAACTCCGAGGAGCTATAGTAAGAAGATTTCCGCTTTCGCCAATTGTACCCACGCTTGCACAGTTTCCACATCTCATTCACAGCTTGGGGAAAGGAAGACTGCGCCGCCTGGTGCAAAACGCCAAATACCTGCCGATTATCCGCCCAATTGCTCGGTCAGCTTATTGAGCAACCTGTTTAAATCCTTGTCGTTCTTGCGAACCTCTTCAATCTTCTCCACCGAGTGCAGTACGGTCGTATGATGCTTTCCGCCGAACTGCCTCCCAATCTCCGGCAGCGAAGCTTCCGTCATCTGTTTGGCCAGATACATCGCAATCTGCCGGGGATAAACAATCGCCCGTGAGTTGTCTTTCGCCTTGATCTCTACCAATCGCAGTCCAAACTGTTCGGCCACCATTTTCTGAATCGATTCAATGGTCACCTTCCGCGCTTGCGAATCAATGAAATTTTTCAGCACCTGCTGTGCGTAAGGCAGCGTAATCTCAGCTCCGATCAGCGACGAATGCGCCAACAACCGGATCAGCGCTCCTTCCAACTCGCGCACATTCGACCGGATATTCTGCGCCACATACAACGCTACATCCGTCGGCAGTGTTACCTTTTCCTGCTCCGCTTTCTTCTGCAGAATTGCCACCTTCGTTTCCAGATCCGGCGGCTGAATATCCGCAATCAATCCCCACTCGAAGCGGCTGCGCAATCGGTCTTCAATCTCCGCCAACTCCTTCGGCGAGCGGTCGCTTGCAATCACAATCTGCTTCATCGTGTCGTGCAGGGCGTTAAATGTATGGAAAAACTCCTCCTGTGTTCGCTCCTTGCCCGCCAGAAATTGGATGTCGTCAATCAGCAGCACATCCACACCGCGAAACTTGTCGCGGAATGTAGTCATCTTGTCGTAGCGCAGCGAGTTGATCATGTCGTTCGTAAACTTCTCGCTCGATACGTAGCAGATGGCCGCCTGCGGCTGGCGCCGTTTCACTTCGTGCCCAATGGCCTGCATCAAGTGCGTCTTGCCCATGCCGACGCCGCCATACAGGAACAAGGGGTTGTAGGCCTTCGATGGGCGCTCCGCGACGGCTTGGCAAGCCGCATGCGCGAACTGATTTCCGGAGCCGATCACGAATGCGTCGAAGGTATATCGCGGATTCAGCTGTGCCGCTCCATCCCAGTCGAACCGTGCTTGCGCCGGTCCTACAGCTGCCGCTGGAGTGGGGGCAGAGAGCCCACCGTTGTGGCGCACCGCCGTCGCCGCTGGATCGTCGTCCGGGGTCACGAACTTTACGTCGTCGAATTCCAATCCCAGGTTGTCGATCGCCTCCTGGATCAGGTCCGCGTATTTGTCGCCGGCGTGTCGAAACTCCGCAGTCGGCACGCGCACAAACAAAATCCCCCCGCTGGAGTGGCTATAGCGAGTGGGTTTTAACCAGGTGTCGTAGGAGTGCCGGTTGATCTTTTTTTCCAGCGCATCCAGGATGCGCATCCATGGATTGGGGGATACGATTGTGCCTTGAGCTGACATAATTATGAAATACCCCGCCGTGGCGTCCCGGCGGCTGGCTTGAGGGCGCCCGTCTAAAAAGTCCTGTTTACCCGCTCGTAGCTGGAACTCTTAGTGTACTGCGGAATGCGCCACTTGTCTGTGTGCGCGGTTGCCATTGTCGAATGAGAATGTTGAATGAGACTTTCAAAGCCGACCGTGCGGCATGTTAGCACAAAATTTTTTGGTCGTGCAGAAATCTTCTGCAGGTACTTTTCGCTCGCATATTATTCGGAACCCGAAGCGCCGCGCCTGTCAAGTGTCGAGGATGTAACTGCAGCGTGAATGATGCAAACCTCGACTGAAATTTCATCGCAGCATTCAGCTCGTTTGAGATTGTCATGGCTGCGACGAAAGTACAACCGCGAGCTGAGGACTGAAAACCGAGAGCGAAAACCTAGGGGTGCAACGGCTGTTGCAGTTGGGCATTGCAGAGCTGTTCGCTGACCGCAATCAGTTCTTGCACGAGCTTGCGAAAACGACGGTATTCGGCGATCTGCGCTCGGGTACGATCGACCGCCGGTCCTTGGGGGGGGGACTTGGGTGATGGTCTTTCCCGCGCTGGCATGAGTCAGCGAGTAAGAGGGGCCGTGTCCCGGAGAGTCTTTCTGTGCACAATGGCAGTTTGGCTTACCACACTTGCGGAATCACGCGGTGAGAGAGCCGGGACGGAGATCGCTGATCTGAGCCAGATCGGTTTTGAGTTGCTCGCGTTTGTCGTGAAGAGCCTTTAAGGGAATGGTCATCGGGTGCCTCCTGTCTGACAACAGTATACGCTGTCAGATGAGGATAGAAAACCGCACCCACACCTTATCAAACTCATCCTGCAACTCTGGGGTCGTGCGCCCAAACCTAGGGGTGCGCGACGTGAAAGTGAGAGTTAGGCACGCCGGGCTTCCCAGTAATCCTCAAACCGACCACTAAGACGGCAGCATCGGAGGGCGATGATGGCATTGGCGCCACTGACCGTCCAGAACATGCCAGATTGTTTCAAGCGGGTGGCAATCACAGTTTTGCAACCCGCTTCGATGACGCCCGAGCCGACGAACAGATGCTGGCGGCGGAATTCGGGGTATCGCATGCGTTCGGCATTTTTCTCAAAGTAATCGGCTGTTTTGCGGATGGTTTCGGCTAGCTCCGGTGGGGACGCTTGCAAAGAGCGTAGATAGCTCACTAGTTTCTCGATCTTGCCCTCGTCGAGTTTGGGCTGGTGACGCATGATCCATTGTTTCTGACGCGCATCGTCGGCTGGGTACAGCAGGCGGGCCAGATCCCAGAGATGCTGGCGAGCATGGAAGAGATCAACCATTTGCAGGGCGCCGAGAAAATGCAGATCGGCGAGATTCCAAATCCATTCCGCGCCATCGCCCATGATTACTTTCTTTTTCGCGCGGTTCCAGCCACGATTCCAGGCCTCGGCATAGAGACGTTTGCCGAACTCTTCGGCGGACTCAATGGCGCCGGTGTAAGTGGTGGAATCCAGGTCCCGTATGGCATGTCCCTGTGGGTCATGAGTGGTTTGGGTGAAAACGCATCCCAATTTAACTTCGCGAGTGCGGGCTGGCTCGCCTTTCCGCTTGCTTTCTCCACGCTCCGCTTTGGTCACGGGCACTCCGGTGCCGTCCATTTGCACATACAGGATGGGAATCGGCTCTCCGAGCACCACGGGCAGGTCCAACTGCATGGCCTGCTGGATCTGCACCCGCTCCCGCCCGCTGATGTCTTCCCCGATGGCCTCGGCGGTTCGTTCCACTGCTTTGGTCGTCACCTCCAGACCCGCCAGCAGCTTCATTGGTTCGCGTCCTTGATCAAAAGCAGCAGCTTGGCCTACTACCGCCAGCATGCGACGTACGCCGGGAGAGAGATCCTTATTTTCGACATCCAGCTCGGCGTCGAAGGGAAACTGCCCTTGAGGACAGTGCGAGCATAAGTAGTAAGGACGCACCAGTTCCACCTTGCCCACTGCCGTGAGGATGGATCGGCAACGCAATTCACGATAGCGTGCACAGTGGCCGCAGGAGCACGCCGCGGTCAGCTGGTCGGGACCGGGAGGATCGCATGGCAACAGTTCACCCAGGGCTACAGCCCCCGCCTGATGCATGGCCGACCGCATGGCCACTTCCATGGCTTCCAAATCCAGCTTGCCACTCTTGTGCCGGTCTTGCCAGATCACCTGCAACAGACGGCTTACTTCGTGCGCGACTTCCTGCTGAATTGTTTCCGCCGTTTTTTTTCCTGTGGCGTCAAGGCCTCCTCCGGAGGACGCAACTGGCAGATCCTTTCGTTGATGGCAATCAGCTCCTGACAGAGTTCTTGAAAATGATGGAAATTTGCGACTTCCCGCTGCGCCTTGTCTAATTCCGTCGGGGAATCAAAGGTCTCGGTGATGGTTTTGCCCTGAACCTTTCGTGTGAGGCGGAAATTCGGTCCATGGCCAGGATCGTTATTTTTGGCGCAGTGACAGCTGGGCTTGCCGCACTTGCCGGAAGTGGTAGTGATCGAACCGCGGCGGAAATCACCCACGGCAGCGATCTGGCGAAACAACTCTGTCCTTTGTGCTTCTAACGGAGTGAGGGAATCGGGCATAAGGAGCCCTCCTTCTACTTAGCGTATATAGGCGCTAAGAAAAAGGCCCACAAAAAAAGAATACCCAATTTAGCCACCACTTTCATGTCGCGCACCCCAAACCTAGGGGCGCACGCCGGATTCGGGAGATGAAATCACGCGGCCACCTTACTTTGATCTGAGCGGCGTTCCCAGAAATCCTCGAAGCGTCCGCTGAGCTTGCTGCAGCGGAGGGCGATGATGGCGTTTGCGCCCTTTACGGTCCAGTGCATGCCCGCCCGCTTGAGCCGGGTGCCGATCACCACTTTACAGCCGGCCTCCACCACGCCAGTCGAAGTGCAGAAGCCTTGTTTGTGGAACTTTGGATATCGCATTCGGCATCGATTGTTCCAGATGTAGCGGATACAATCCCGTGCCTCTTTGTGCTGGCCTGCGTGGCGGTGCAGCGCTTGCACCAGGCATTTCAGGCGGCCCGCATCGAGTTCATCATAGCGCGCCTGAATCCAGGACTTGGCTTCTGGGCTGTCCCCATAAATGACCTTTCCCACCTGGCTGAGATGTTCTTTGGCATGAAAGCGGTCGAGAATCTGAGTGGCTTGCGGGAATAGTTCTGTGGCCGAGTTCCAAATCCAGGCGGAACCATCGCCCAACACCACCGGGCGCTGAGCTTCGGTGAAACCACGGCGGTTGGCCTCACGCAGTACGCGCGCAGCGAAGTCGGAAAGATTAGGGCTGGTATCCCGAGCAGCCGCGCTTTCAATTGCGGCCGAATAGGTCACCGATCCCGGATCGCGCACCGGCCTGCCTTCCTGATCACGCGATTCTGCGGTCCAGACGGTGACCAGCTTGGCTTCGCGGGTTTTGGCCGAGCCGTCGGCTTGCTTGCCCGCGCGATCTGTGACTTCTTGGGTGCGCATCGGCACCCCGGTTCCATCCATTCCCAGGTACATGGTGGGAGCCACTTCTCCGCTCTTTTCCATTGGCTGGTGTTCATCGACGGCGACCTCGGCCCCCAGCGCTTCTGCTGCTCTTTCCACCTGCTTGGCACTGACTTCCACCCCCGCCAATTCGTGCAATAACCCGCTGCTCTCTTCGAAGCTCACCAGCGCTGCCGCGCTGCCCGTCATGCGCAAAACGCCGGGCGTCAGCGAAAACGATTCTAGCCCCAGGGCTCGGTCCCGCGGGCAGAATCCGCTCTCGCATCGCTCACAGTGATAGTAAGCGCGTTGTAGGTGCAAAGGTCCCAGTACGCTTTCGAAGGTCTTTTCGTGACGGCCATGATACTGGGCGGAACCTCCACAGCGACAGGGCAGCTGCGGTCCCACGTGATCGCTGGTGTCCGTGTTGAGCCCTTGTTCCAGGGCACGCGCTGCCAAGCGCAAAGTCTGGCGCCGTGCCGCCATTTCGATGGCTTCGAAATCCAAGTCGGCGATCGACTGGCGCCCTAACCGCAATTTCTCACGCGGAGTCAAAAAAGAGTGGCGAAAGATAGAAGCGGCCGCTGCAGGACGTGCAATCGTCACACACGTGAGGAATTGAGCTGACGCAACTCTATTTTTTGAGTAGTACCCGGGCAGCGGTTCCTTTTCGAGAAACACCTCTCCCTGGATAGTCAAATTAGCTGTGGATTTTTTGCAGATCGTTGCCTCAACAGCGTAATGCGACCCAAGCCGTAGCGAAAATATTTTTCCAGGGATACGCATTGGAGAAACTCACTGAGATGCGACGTACACTGAGTCGCACCTCGGCGGCGATCTTCAGCAAGCGCAAGCGAATCGTATGTACCTGAGCCTGCGCCCATTCCGTGCCGGCCAGCCCCAGGCGACGTAGCGCATGGATCAACACGTAGGCCAGCGAGGAGAAGTACAGACGTAGCTGGTTGGCGCGCAGCGATTCCGTGCTCATGCGATCGGCAAACAAGCTCAGCTGTTCCTTTATGCGGTTCTCCATCTCGCCACGTGCGCAATAGGTCTTCTCATAGAGCGCTGCCGCTTCCCAGGACTCGGCAGGTAAGGAGGTCACCACGAAGCGCGGATTCTCACCTTTCTCCAGATACTCGGCTTTGGCTACCACCCGTCGCGAGCGGCTCCAGCTGTTTCGCGTGCGATAGGAGAATTCCGTAAACACGCGCGCCGCTTTGCCCGTCCTTTCCTGTTCCTGCTTGGCCTGCTGCAGCTGCGGCGCAATCTTGCGCTGCAGCCGCGAGTTGCGGGCCAGCCCCAACACATAGTCGACTCGGTTCTGCTCGCACCAAGCCATCAGCTCTTCCCGGCAGAAGCCTGAATCAGCGCGCAGAATAATGCGTACCTTGGGCCAGCGTTGGCGAATCTGTTTCACCATGCGCTCCACCTCCTCCCGACAGCCGGCGCTAGCATCCTGATTGGAGGCTCGCTGCCGCGCACATAACAGGTGATCGCCCGAGAAGATGTACAGTGGCAAATAGCAGTACTCGTTGTAGTAGCCGTGAAAAAAGCGATCTTCCTGCTGGCCATAGAGCGGCGTGTCGGTCACGTCCAGATCGAGCACAATCTGCCGCGGGGCCTTGGCGTACGATTCCAAAAAGATGTCGACCAGCAAGCCATCCAGAGCTGCGCTCGAGTAGGTGATCTTGTGATAGCGATCCTCGAGCGGTGAGTCCGCCGGGGTTAGCTCCAGTCGATTCAAGGTGCTCTTGCCCGCCAGCGGTTCTTCCAGCTTGCGCTTGCCAGCCATCAAGGCCAGCAGGGGATCGTGACGCAACTCTTCATGATCATTTAGATCTTCGTAACCCAGAGCCAGTCCGTAAATGCGTTGCGCCAGCAGTTCCCCGAGCTCATGCTCAATGAATACGGGATTGCAGTAATCGGAAAAGCACTTCCTCACCCGGGACAACAAGCCGATCTTGCGGTCGGTCTCGCGCAACAGCAGCGCTCCACCCTCCGTGCTGAGCTGCCGCTCGCTAAAACGGGCGCTCACCTGTCGCAAAAAATGTGGTGCAAATGTGAACTCATTCTGGTTACACTCTGTCATTAGAAAAGGCCGCCTTTCTCGGGACGTTAACTACGAGTTGACAACGCAGTTATGCCCGAAAAACGGCCTTTTTTCTACTCCTAATTTTGCGTGGTGACTCTTTCTTGTTCACCCGCGTGAGAAATGCGGGCTAAGAGTGTTTCGATTTCCTGGACGATTTCGTTTTGAAGGTCGGTTTGGAGCCCCCTTTTTCGGCCGCCTCTTTGGAAGCCGCCGGGGACGGTTCCAGTTGGCCATCGGCCCATTGTTCACAAGCTTCCCGATACTGCTCCACCCGTTCCCGAAACTTATGCCCTTGTTCGATTTGCTGCCGCGCGAGCTCGGCTTGTTCCGGGCTCAGATACCGGGAGTGGGTTTTGCCTGCCATCGGCCGGGTCAAGCTGTAATAGGGGCCGTGACGCGCTTTGGGATCCTGTTGGCAGGGGCAGCCTGCTTTACCGCATTTCATGGTGCGCTCGGAGACCGACCCCCGGCGCATCGGTTTAGGTTGAGACAAAACTGCGGCCAGTTCACGCACGGACGAAGGTACATCCGGAGGAATTATCATGGATCTATCCTACGGCATTATAAGCCGTAGGAACAACACAAAAAAGAACGCGGTTCGCCTTTCCCCATTTCCATGACGTGCACCCCAAACCTAGCCTCCCTTTGCCCTCATACCTCTCCCTCATTTATACTTGCCGTTTGCCCTAACACTGTCGACGAAATCAGGAGCAGCTATTTTTCATGCCTAAGCGTACGTTCCAACCCAACCGGCGCAAGCGAAGCAAGAAGCATGGCTTTCGCACGCGCATGAAGACCCAGGGCGGCAAGAAGGTGATTTCCCGCCGCCGCGCCAAAGGGCGCAAGAGGGTCTCCGTGAAGCCCGGCTTCCGCGAGTAGCGTTTCTGGTGCCGTTCACTTTCACAGTCGAGAGTCTCAGCCGTCCATCGCAGCGCGAAGGCATGATGGCTAAGGCAATGCTGGAAACTCGACCAGACTTCGCCATGCCGCCAAAGCTAGCAGCACGCTTTCCCCGCACGTCGCGTCTTCTGCGTCATGCGGATTTCGAGCGCGTGTATAAAGAAGGGCGCCGTCATTTTTCTGCGTCCATGACTGTTTTTTATTGGCCGCGTCCGGATGAGGATGCAAAGACGCGGCCGGTGGCGCCTGCGGCCCACGGCCTGCGCGTGGGATTTACCGTAGGCCGTGCTCTCGGCGGCGCTGTCCAGCGCAATCGCATGAAGCGCCGCTTGCGTGAGGCAGTTCGCATATCGCTGCCCGCGGCTCAAGTTGCTGCAGACGTCGTTATCAACCCGAAGAAGTCGTTACTGGTCGTCGATTTCTCTGCGGTGCTAAATGAAGTCAGCCGAGCCTTCGCTGTCATGGAGCAGAAACTGTCGCCGAAGATATCAAGGGCGTCGGGAACAGACACAACTGCCGGAAGCCGAAAAGCGGAAGCCGGAGGCCAATCTTGAAGCGGCTCGCAAAATTCGTCACGCTGCAATCGTTGCGAGCTTATAAGTGGGCGATCTCGCCGCTGTTGCCCCCGGCCTGCCGCTTCGTGCCGACTTGCTCCCAATATGCTATGGAGGCTGTCGAGCTCTACGGCGCGATGCGCGGCGGATGGATGGCTTTCAACCGCATTCTTCGCTGTCATCCTTTCGCCCGCAGCGGCTACGATCCGGTGAGGACGATGGCGGAAAAGAATTCCTTGTAGGAGTGCGGCACGGTGTGCGCACCAAGAACTTGATACGGTAATCAAACTTTGCCCGACTTTAAGAATCCTCAACAGGAACCCGGCGCCGAAAAGCGGCTTCTGCTCGTTTTTGTTCTGACGTTCGTCGTTCTCATCGTTTTCCAGCCGTTGCTGAAAAAATACATGCCGCAGGCACCCGCGCCTCAGCAGCAGAATCAGCCCGCGGCGCCGCAAACCGCTTCCGCTTCGCCCGCGCCTGTGGCTTCTGCATCCGCTTTACGTCCAGTCAATGCAGTTAAAACAGCCCGTAAACAGGCCTCGGCCGAAACTGAAACCGTTGTTGAAAACGATCTCTACCGCATCACCTTCACTAACCGCGGCGCCCAGGTCAAATCCTGGATTCTGAAAAAGTTCGATAACGATGCCCAGGACGGTCCGCTCGATCTTGTCAACCCAGAGGCCGCTCCAAAATTCGGCTATCCGCTATCTCTTTGGACCTACGACGAGACTTTGCGCAACCGGATCAACTCCGCGCTTTACGTAGGTTCGATTGAAGGCCGTTTGAGCGCACCGGCGCAGATCAGCTTCGAATACGCCGATCAGGATCTCGTTGTCGACAAGACTTTCCACTTCGACCACACCTACGTCTTGAACGTCGAAACCTCCGTTACCTACAAAGGCGCTGAGATCTTCGCTCCGCCGGCGTGGCCCTCTGGATTTGGTGATCAACTCACACCTGCCGCCTACGCCGCCGCTCGCGTCGACTACCACAGCGATGCTTCCACGGAGCGAACCGCCCTCATCTTCCCCA
The DNA here is from genome assembly GCA_963720155.1 of uncultured Acidobacteriota bacterium. Classification (GTDB taxonomy): domain Bacteria; phylum Acidobacteriota; class Terriglobia; order Terriglobales; family Acidobacteriaceae; genus Sulfotelmatobacter. The sequence goes on along the minus strand of CAVREP010000007.1, from coordinate 126,801 downwards.
GCTACGTCTCGCGGCTCCCCATCAAGAGCGTCAGCGGGGGCAACACTATAAAGGGTCCATTCGAGTGGGCCGGCACGGGCGATCAATACTTTACCGCGATATTTATCCCCGACAGTCTCGCCACCGCTGCCATGGTCACGCTACGCAACCCCATGGAGATTCCGCAAAAGCCCGGCTCCAAAGAAACTGCCAAGGTCGACGTTCTCGGCGTGGCCGTCGGCGACCTTCGCGGCCCAACCACTGAACGCATGTTCGTCGGCCCCAAAGAACTGGCTGTCCTCGATGCGGTCTTGATTCCTACCATTAAGAACGACAATCCCGACCTCCGCGGCGTCGTCGATTTCGGCTGGTGGGGCATTCTCGCCCGCCCGCTCTTCCTCTGGCTCAAGTGGACCTACAACCACGTCGTTCACAACTGGGGATGGGCCATCGTTATTCAAACCCTCATCATCACTATCGCGCTCCTACCGCTGCGGATCACGCAGATGAAGTCGATGCTCAAGATGCAACGTGTCGCTCCGCAGATCAAATCCATCCAGGAGAAATACAAGAAATACAGTCTCCGCGATCCGCGCAAAGCGGCCATGAACGAGGAGATTAGCGCGCTCTATAAAAAGGAAGGCGTAAATCCCGCCGGCGGCTGCCTGCCTCTTCTCATCCAGTTCCCGTTCCTCATCGCCTACTACCGCATGCTGGGCGTAGCCCTGGATCTCCGCCATGCCCACTGGCTTTGGGTCAGCGATCTCTCTGCGCGCGATCCTTATTTCATCCTTCCCATCCTCATGGTGGTCAGCATGTTCGCGATGCAGCGCATGACGCCGCAAGCCGGCATGGATCCGTCGCAACAGAAAATGATGAACTGGATGATGCCGTTGATGATGGGATTTATCTTTTTCAATCTCCAGGCAGGATTGAATCTGTACTACGCCGAAACCAATTTGATCTCGATGGCGCAACAGGCCATCATGAACCGCACCAAGCTGGGTCGCGAAATGCGTGAAATGATGGAAAAGCGCGCGCGCAAGAAAGATAAGTGACAGAGCTTTTAGCTCTTATCCTTTGGCTCTTAGCTTGAGGCGCCGTTGTTGCGATAAGATTTCGTTTCAAGCGAAGGGGTTTCCTTCGTGAACCTTAGTGCTCTTCGTGGTTGAAAGGTTCCAAGGTTTCAACCCTAAAAGCCAAGAGCTAACAGCTAAGAGCTTCTTTTATGGACAAACTCGCAGCCGCCAACAAGATCAACGAATTCTTGCAAGCCGTCGTCACGGATGGCGGTCTTCACCTAAAGTACCGCATCGTCGTCGATCCCCCCCCGCAGAGCGAATGGGAGAAGCCGGAAATCTTTGTCGACCTCTCCGGACCCGATTCCACCTTGCTCCTCGACCGCGGCGGTGAACTGCTGCGTGCGTTAGAGTTGCTGGCTCTTGAAATCCTGCACCTGTCTTCCGGCGAGCACGAGAAGATTTCCTTCGACTGCAAAAACCAGCGCTCCATGCGTTTTCAGGAACTCCGCATGGCCGCCGGCGTTGCCGCCGAGAAGGTTCGCCAGACGGGCGTTCCCTTCCACTTCGTTCCCATGTCCTCGCGTGAGCGACGAGTGGTTCACCTCGCCCTGCGCGACCAAACCGATCTCCGCACTGAAAGCGACGGCGAAGGCTTCAACCGCTGTGTCGTTCTCTATCCCGCGGACTACAAATCCGCGGCCAGTAAGCCCGCCCGTCGCACTCTGCCCTAGTCTAGTCTATGCCTGAACGCTGTCATCCTGAGGCCCGCCTTCTTTTGCGGGCCGAAGGACCTATGTAACTCGTGCTACCACTGCCGGCAAAGTTTTTTATCCGCGCTATGCTTTCTTGCTTATTGCCTCCGCCCACAAGCAAAATAGATCGCTCCATCGATTTTTCCCAAGAGGCTTCTTATGCATATCGCTCGTCATGCCACAATTCTGTTCTCCCTCGTTCTCCCGTTGCTGGTTGCGTTGAGTCTTCTGTCTGCCGGCCAGACGTCCTCGCCACTGGTCTATCCCCAAGCTCGCCGTAGTGACCAGGTCGACGACTACCACGGCACCAAAGTTGCCGATCCCTACCGCTGGCTCGAAGACACGGACTCCGCAGAAACGCACTCCTGGGTCGAAGCCGAGAACAAATTAACGTTTGGATACCTGGATCAAATTCCTTATCGGCAAGCCATTCGCGACCGCCTCACCAAACTCTGGAACTACGAGCGCTTCACCGTTCCTCACCAGGAGGGCGGCCGCTACTTCTTCGAGCACAACAACGGCCTGCAGAACCAGAACGTTCTCTTAGTCGCCGATTCCCTCAATGCCCAACCGCGCGTGTTGCTCGATCCCAATCTGCTCTCCACCGACGGCACAGTTGCGCTCGCGGGCACCGCGATATCCGACGATGGCAAGCTCCTGGCCTATGCTCTTGCCACTTCAGGCTCCGATTGGAACGAGTGGCATGTTCGCGACGTCGGCACCGGAAAAGATCTCTCCGACGATATCAAGTGGGTCAAGTTTTCCGGCGCCTCCTGGACCAAGGACAATCAGGGCTTCTACTACAGCCGCTACGATGAACCCAAAGGGGCCACCATGCGCGACACCAACTATTTTCAGAAGCTCTACTATCATCGTCTCGGTACCGCCCAATCGGAAGACAAACTTATCTATGAACGTCCCGACAACAGAGAGATGGGATTTGCCGGCAACGTCACCGATGATGGGCACTATCTGATCATTCACGTTTGGCAGGGAACGTCTCCCAAGAACCGTCTTTACTACAAAGACCTAACTCAGTCCGATTCGCCGGTAGCAAGACTGCTTGACGATTTCGATGCGCAATATCAGTTCATCGACAATGACGGAACGGTCTTCTGGTTTCAGACCGATCTGGACGCCCCTCGCGGACGTTTGCTCGCAATTGACACCCTCCATCCCGAGCGCGCCAATTGGAAGACTCTAGTCCCGCAAGGGACTGACAAATTGGAATTCGCCAACGTCGTAGATAATCTGTTTCTTCTGGGATACTTGAAAGATGCGCGCACCGAAGTTCGCGTCTACGACCTGAGCGGCACCTTTCTGCGCGACGTTGACTTGCCCGGCATCGGCACCGCCGCAGGTTTCGGCGGCAAACGCAAAGACAAAGAAACTTTCTACGCCTTCACCAGTTTCATCTCCCCGGCCACCGTTTATCGCTACGATCCGCAAGCCGCCAAGAGCGCCGTCTTTCGCCAGCCCAAGGTCGACTTCGACGCCAGCCGCTACGAAACCAAACAGGTTTTCTATAACAGCAAGGACGGCACCCGCGTTCCAATGTTTTTGACCTACAAAAAAGGCATCAAGCTCGATGGTCAGAATCCCGTCCTGCTCTATGCTTATGGCGGATTCGATATTTCCCTGACTCCATTCTTTTCCGTGCTCAATGTCGTCTGGCTGGAAATGGGAGGCGTTTACGCTCAACCTAATCTGAGAGGCGGTGGCGAATACGGCGAGGAGTGGCATCAGGCGGGCATGAAACTGAAAAAGCAAAATGTCTTCGACGACTTCATTGCCGCCGCCGAGTGGCTTATCGCTAATAAATACACTTCAACTCCCAAGCTCGCGATTCGCGGCGGTAGCAACGGCGGTCTGCTGATCGGCGCCTGCCTCACCCAGCGCCCCGATCTTTTCGGCGCTGCACTGCCCGAAGTTGGCGTGATGGACATGTTGCGCTTTCACAAATTCACCATTGGCTGGGCCTGGACCTCGGACTACGGTTCCTCCGACGACCCAACGGAATTCAAAGCTCTCTACGCCTACTCGCCGCTGCACAACCTGAAACCAGGAACAAAATATCCGCCCACGCTGATCGCCACTTCCGACCACGATGACCGCGTAGTCCCTGGCCACAGCTTCAAGTTCGCCGCCACCATGCAAGCCGATCAAGCCGGACCAGCTCCAGTCTTAATTCGCATCGAGGTGAAGGCAGGCCACGGCGCGGGCAAATCAATCACGAAGCTGATCGACGAGACCGCCGACACCTGGGCGTTCGTCGCCCATAATCTGGATATGAAGGTAGCGCTGCAATAGCCTCTCGTCGATTGTCGAAGGATCCCTGTCGGTGCGATGCACTCGGTTCCGCAAGGCATCTCCTTGTGACGCCAGTTCTAGAAGCTGTTTCCAGGAATGGCTCGGAGGGTAGCTAGAAAGTGTAATGGGCTGTTCGCGACATTGATGATGCTGCACGTCGCTTCCGCGTCTGGGCAATGCTACTTATGTCGCCGTTGATAGTACGCTTACGGATGATAACCTTCCCCTGTTGCAGTGAATACAGGATTTCAACGATAGTGCTCAAGCTATTTGTGGTTCTTCTTGCAATCGGATTAGTGTTACCGGGTGACGCTGGCGCCCAGCAAGTACAACGTCCTCCCACACGGTACTCGTGCGCAAAAACACAGCCCTCAAGTTTGTTCTCCTGGGACCTCTTGATTCGGCGTCGGCGAAAGTGGGCGATGATGTGCCGCTCCGGCTGGCCCGCCCGCTCGTTATAGAGGCTGTGACATTGCTACCGACCGACGATGTGGTGCACGGCCGAGTCGCGAAGGTGAAACAACCCACGAAGTGTCAAGGCGGCGAGATCAACGTCGAGCTCAACCAAGTATCTTTCGCCGACTCAACGACTGCAAAGACTAAGGTGTTCTTCGTAAGCCCAAGACCAGATGCCAATGTCGAAGCAAACTATGACTCGCATTTCACACCCTCGGATATCCCCGGCGTTACTGCCTGGGCCTTGCTCACCTCGCCTTTCTACCTCTTGCGGCCGTTTGGACACCACCCCTGCTCGCTGCAGAGTGACTACATAAAACCCGCGAACTCGACTGTCGCGGTGAGATTTACAAAAGACCATCGTGTGAGGTATTGATCGTGTCGAAAACGTGACTTAAGGGTAGCGGCCTTGGGCTCGCGCCAGGCAAGGAAACCAGCAGGCTTAGCACTACACGGGGGGGGGACCCCAGGGGGGACCCCCTACCGCCCTTCATCCGCCGAAGGCCCATACCCCGAGGGCACCGCGACATTATTCAGTCGCAAATAAACTCCCAACTGTGCCCGATGATGAACAATGTGATGCATCAGCATCCGCCGCAATGCTCCAATCCGCGGACCGTCGTAAAACTTTTTATCGCCAAGCCCAGCGTCCAGTTTTTCGCCCACTCAGCATCGCTAGCCTTGGCCATCGACGCCCGCGCCTCGGCCACGTTCTTATCAAATATCTCGAGCACGTGTTTCTGCGACTCCGCCACCAGCGGCTTGTGCCCTGCCGGACGGCTGCCCACATCAAACGAATCGCTTTGCATCACACGCACTCCCATGCCCGGCAGTTCCGCTATATGTCCCGCCAGGCGCCCCAGCGTCATCGATTTCTCATGCGGCTTCCACGCCAACTTGTCCTCTGGAATCCGTTCCAACGTGCGCCGCGCCGACGCCATCTCCAAATCAAATTCCGCAAAAACTCTGCACTAACTCCCATCGCATCCTCCTAAAGGTTTTGAAGCAAGAAAACTCAGTTGCGACAGCCGCCACGGCTGTCCATCGAAGCGAGCGAACAATCCCTCGCCGAACGGGTCGGACGTACAGACAAGCAATTCGCTTCTCGAATTGCCAAGCAGGACTTTTTCCAGACAAGAGTACCACTGAGCCGGCCGTGAGGACAGATATTCGTAAATGTACGAAGCTAGTCAGGCGAAAAACGCTCAGCACGCTCCACTATTACCAATCTGGTTCGCATTAACTCAAACATGCGGCAGCGATCGAAATTCCACTTTCATCCACTCACCGCTCAGCAATTCGACGAACGAGCGCCGCAATGCCGGATCGATCCCACCAGTTAACCACCCAGATTCGTAGCAAATAGAATCACCCTGTGATCCCCTGTGCCCTCAAATTCATTACTTGCGTCCAAAAAAGAAGAGCGGCTGCAAAGCCGCCCTGCTCAGTCCTCACTGACTCGTCTATCGTCCGGCGGTCGCCCCAGCCGCGGCCGGCATCATTCCCGCAATCCTCATCCCTTCAATTCGCGCCAGCACATTTTCCACGCTAGACCCCGTGTCCGTGCACGCATCCACGTAGGGATGCCGGCTGCCATCCGCGTGCATCACCAACACGCTCACTTCTGTCTGCGCCTTCTTCACCATATAGGGCAGATGATGTCGGTCATTTCTGGAGAGCGTGGGTCCTAAGACCACCAGGTCGAATGCGCATTTGCTCATCGCCGCCTCCACTGCCTTTCGGCCGATAGCCTTCTCAACTATATGTCCGGCCTTTTCAAATGCTGCCGCGGTAGTCGCCTGCGCCTCGGCATTCCCCTCGCCATACAGAATTTTCAGCCTGCTCGCTCTCGCCATGGATATTCGCCCTCGCTCGGTACCGGTGCGTGCCCAGCACTCGACCACTCACGGTAGCAATCAGGCCTCGGCCTGAGTACATCACCGAAGACCAGCGACGAAGGGGGCTGATTGTCTAGTGTGGGACGGCCGCCTATGCCCGTCCCAGCCCGGGCGAAAGCCGGGCCCAACGCCAGTAAAGGCCCTAGCGATTCATCGGACTCAAAAAAATGCACTTCAAATCTTCTTCCCCTAAAATCGTTTCAGCGCTACACTTTTGCCCCAGAGGGTCTCCCATGTTCCGCGCCTGCGTCGTCAACTTTTTATTAATCGCTGCGTTTACCGCCCTGGGCTTGGCACAAGAAGCCGACCAATCAACCGCTAGCTGTAATCTGGATGACGGCCGGCAGGTCTACATTCGCTATAACCCGGTCACCACCAAAACCGACAAAGCTCAGAATGGCAAGCCTTGGGCCCCTGGCGGCGCTCCCATGACGTTGTTCACCGAAGCCCAGCTAACTTTTGGCGGCTCCTCGATCCCGGCCGGCGCCTACACTGTGTATCCCATTCCTGGCAAGGATAAGTGGACTTTGGTTGTCAATAAGAATGTGGCTCCGCACTCTGCTTATGATGAGAAGCAGGACATCGCTCGCTCCGCCATCGAGACCGATCAGGTGAATCAACCCTCCGATTCACTCGAAGTGGCTTTCGCACACGTCGGCGACAAGTGCACGCTTCGCATCTACTTCGGCAAGGCGGCGTCTTTCGCCCCGTTCACCGCTAAGTAGGTAGGAAAGAGAAATAGAATTGTAGAGAAAGAGGCCGCCCCGTCTCAAGAACTGAAGCAGCGGGAACTGAAGCGACTCGTAGAAAGATTCGTATCATGGTATGCCTTCAGGCAAATATTCCAACTGCTGCACAACACAGTTACCAACAACGCCGCACTGTGCCTCAGGATACTTCTTCGCATTAACGGTTGCACCGCCCCAAAAAGGCTGCCGCAGACTCGATCAGACTATTTGACCAATTCTAGTGCTGTTGAGCGCGCAGCGACAATCGGACAAACCGTAAACTCTCTGCCGGCCATTGAATTTGCTCGCCGGAGCGGATAAATATTAAAGCTGAAATCCACGCGGACGGAAATGATTCTGCTTTGAAAGGTGGGCCATATTCGGAATATGCGAACGCCAACATTATTCTCCACTTCGAACCTTCTTACATTTTTTCTTACCGCCGCCACTGCCCTGGCTCAGTCCGCACCTCAAACCCGCTTATCACGGACCACAGAAAATCTCCGCGGCGTGAGCGCCGTCTCACGAAATATTGCCTGGGCCTCTGGCACGCACGGCACCTACCTTCGCACCACCGACGGCCATATCTGGATACCCGACCACGTTCCCGGCGCCGAATCTCTTGACTTCCGAGGTGTGGTCGCCTTCTCTGCCGACGAAGCCTTCCTCATGTCCGCCGGTCCCGGCGACCAGTCCCGCATTTATCACACGGCGGACGCCGGTCGGCACTGGCAACTCCAGTTCACCAACCCAAATCCCAAAGCCTTCTTTGACTCCATGGTCTTCTGGGACCAAACGCATGGCATAGTCCTCGGCGATCCCATCCCCGACGAAGCCGGCAACCTGAAATTCGAATTGCTGATCACAGAAAACGGCCTAACCTGGATCCACATCCCCCCTGCTCAACTGCCACCCGCACTCGAAGGCGAAGGTGCCTTCGCCGCCAGCAATTCATGCATGGCAATTCTCTCCCAAGTAAACTCAGCAGTACCGTGGAAGAGCGGCGCCTCGGCGCCGCCTACGCCCGGACAAAAGGAAGCGGTTTTAGCCCCTGAGTCCTCCGACCCGAACATATGGTTCGCCACCGGCGGCAAAGCCGCTCGTGTCTTTCACTCCCCGGACCGCGGCCAAACCTGGCAGGTCTTCGATACCCCGGTCGTCCACGGTCCCGACTCCGCCGGGGTCTTCTCGATCGCATTTCGCGACGCAACTCATGGCGTAATCGCCGGAGGAGATTACAAGCATCCCGACCAAGATGGTCCCAACTTGGCCCTCACCAACGACGGCGGCAAGTCTTGGGCCCTGTCCCAAATTTTCCCGCAGTCGTACTATTCCGCCGTAGCCTATGACCGTAGAGTCAGAAATCCACACTCCGAAAACTTAAACGACAGTCAGGCCAAGGCCCGCCTCTTTCTTGTTGATCCAAAGTTCGCCTACGATTTCCGTCCGCCGCAAAATCCCACGCGTATCAGCCCACGGAAGAAATCCAAACTTCAGTTCAACGCCGTCAGCACCTACCCCTCCGGCGGAGCGCTCTTCGTCGGTCCCAAGGGCTCCATCGCGGTTGTCCCCTAGAACAACTCACGCCAGGGAGAGCCACATCGACTGTCCGGCCAGAGCGACGGTAGATCTGCCCGCCACAGGTTGAGCCCGGCAGTGACCAAAGTTCTATCCCTCGGATAGTCCTTCCTGTTCTTGTCCGGGCCCCGATATTCGATGAAGATAATTAAGCCGTCCTAATAATTCCCCCAGACTGAGAATCTTGTGAAAAGCACAAATCTGGCCATCATCATTCTGTGCGCCGCTACCCTTGCGTCCGCCCAAACCCAGTCGGCCGCGCCAAATACAACCGCCTCCGCAACCCCGTCCGCATCCACCGTCACCCGCACAACCCAGGCGGTCCACTATCGCCTGCAGGGCGGCACCCCCAAGGTCGACTTTCAGGGTACTCGGTTATTACCCAGCCTCCAAAAGGCCGTACTCCCAACGTTTCCTGAAATCTACAAACAACCCTTGCCCGCTAGCCCGAAACCCATTACCCTTTAGCTCTGGCAGTACCATGTTCACCCCGCACCCCAATCTCGCGGATGACGTCAACCACGCAATCATCCAGTCCGAAATCGAAGGTGGAGTCTTCCTTCACGATCTGCCACCCTCTACCGTTCTCCATATCCAAACTTTGCACCACTGCTACACTGCCGTTTTACTCGGCGGCAGCGATGCTCTCCTTTCCGGCCATCCGGAATTCTGTCCTGATCCGGTTCATGTCGCCATCGCAGGTTCCACGTGGGGCGGTTCTATGCTCAAGCTGCAATATGTCGGCCGCGGCATGCATCTTGAATTTCACCATCCGGAATACTCAACTCCCATCGTCACTTCTCCTATACAGGAAATCCGCGACTCGTCTGTGCACGCCTGTGCCCTTTGTGATTGAAGAAATTGAAACTGTCTGCCGCTACCAACATTGACTTGCGCCGCGGCGCACTCTACCATTCCCGGAAGCCGCAATGCCCATGACCATCAATACCCGAGAACTCAGCCACGTAACCATTGTTGACATCGACGGACGCATCACTCTCGGCGACGAAACCGGACTACTCCGCGACACCGTCCGCAAACTCATCGCCACAAATAAGAAAAAAATCGTTCTTAACCTAGCGCGCGTCGATTTTATCGACTCCTCTGGCGTCGGTGAATTGGTCAGCAGCTTTACCGCCGTCCGCAACGCCGGTGGCGACCTCAAACTGCTCGGCCTCACAAAAAAGGTTCACGACGTCCTCAATGTCACCAAGCTCTACACCGTCTTCGATATCAAAGACGACGAATTCACCGCCGTGAAATCCTTCGATTACTTTTTCGCCAAGTAAACTTTGCTCGTGTCTTCGACGTCCATACTCTGTCCTCCTGAGCACAGCAAGTGCTTGTCCGTTCAGCGCAAGCATTTGTGCAGTCGAAAGGATCCCTGCACTACGACCGCCCAGAATGGAGTTCGAACTATTTCTTCCCATACTCCCGCACTTCTCCATCAACTGCCACCGCCACGTATTTATGCGCTTCCACATCTCGGAACTGCACCACTTGATGTCCCTCCCGCGCCAGCTTCCCCATTGGCTAGGCTTTTCGGGATTCTGTTCAATCGCCTCAAACGTACGTCCATCCAGCCGAAACTGAACCATCCGCAATCGCCCTCTCCCTACCCGCTCTACGCGGAACTTCTGATCCTGTAACAAACCCTCTCGCCATTCATCAATTGCGTAACGACCGATCCCAGACCTTTTGTCACGTCAGTCAATGCAGTCTCCCACTTCCAAAGAAAAACCTGGGCCAACGCTCCATCATAATCCGCCATTCACCCTAGTCCGCTCCACCAATTACTGTCCGGGTCCCTTGACACTCTTGGTTTCCAGACGGTGAACCTCCTCCGTTTTCGGTTCCAAATGACTCCGATCTTCGCTACGCGGTATCTGCGTTGAAAGACTTTTGCTTTGGCAGCTACAATCTTGGCACTTAATGCAGCCCACACGCATCGCCGAACTACTGCAGGCTTACCTCGGGCCAGCCGACCACCAAGGGCTGAGCGCCAACGGTTTGATCAGTATATCGACGTACATCGATATGCTTCTGCGTTGGAACACTCGCGTTAACCTCACCGCCATCCGGGACCCGGAAGACATTGTCACCCGTCACTTCGGCGAGTCCTTCTTCGCCGCCCGCCACTTGTTTCCTAATCCTTCGGGACATTCAGTCGCGGGGCGGCGGCAGGATGCGGCTTTCGCCAACATCGGGGCCAGGCAGCTCCCATCGGCCGCGAGCGACCATCTTGCTGTGGCCGACTTGGGCTCCGGTGCCGGCTTCCCCGGGCTCCCCATGAAACTCTGGGCTCCCAACATCGCCCTTACTCTTATCGAATCCAACCAGAAGAAAGCGATGTTTCTTCGTGAAGTCACCCGCGCCCTTACATTGACAGACGTCAATATACAGAATGCCCGCGCCAAAGACCTTCCGCCAGCTAGCTTTGATTTGGTTACAATTCGCGCTGTAGAGCGCTTCGCAGAAACGCTGGCAGTAGCTACCTCGCTCCTCGTTCCCGCCGGCTGCCTCGTCCTCCTCGTTGGTTCCTCTCAACTAGTCTCCGCCCGATCCGTCCTGCCCGAGCTTTCCTGGGATCCTCCGATTGCGATTCCGATGTCCCATTCGCGCGTGCTCTTGTTGGGACGGCTCCCTAGCAGGAACCATGAGAGTGAATAGGTATTAGAAAAACTCTTACAATTTTGCGAATCCAGTTTGGCTAGATCGGCGAAAGGGCTTTTTCATTCCGATGGTCGCTCGGGCCGCGGTTCGCTTCCGGAATGTTCCAGTCGGAACATTCGAACGAATTGTCAACAAAAGGATCTTAGCCTTGCTCAGCGAAAGACACCCGCGAGGACGCAATTCTGCGGTCCGTGCCAAAGCCGGTGTTCCAACCGGAACAGTGCGTCTCAAGAATTCATTTCACGAATGGACCTGCTACTAATGTTCCGACAGGAACGCCCAGCCAGGTTTTGCACATGAATTCAAGTTGTGCACAGCATTTCAGCGTTGCTTTCAAAACAGGAATCGCATTATGCTGCCATCAGCTCTGGCTCCTCGACAATTTATGGGACGCGTCATCGCTGTTGCCAATCAGAAGGGCGGCGTGGGCAAGACTACGACTGCCATCAACTTAGCCGCGTCTTTCGCCGCAGCCGAAGTCGACACGCTCCTCATCGACTGCGATCCCCAATCCAACGCATCGAGCGGGTTGGGTTTGGGAAAAGATCCAGAACGCGTCTCTACGTACCATCTCCTGCTGGGGGCGGCCGAGGCGGAAGAAGCAGTGGCAACCACTGAGCTCGAGCAGCTCTGGGTGATTCCATCTCATAAGAATCTGATCGGCGCGAACCTGGAACTGGTCGAGGCGAACCGGCGCGAGTACCGGCTGCGGGATGCCATCGCTTCGCTGCGCGATCGGTTTCAGTACATCGTGCTCGACTGTCCTCCGGCGCTTGACCTGCTGACTCTGAATGCCCTGGTGGCGGCAGATGCGGTGCTCATTCCTATGCAGGCGGAATACTTTGCGCTCGAAGGAATCAGCGAACTGCTGGACACGGTGGAGCGAATTCGCGTGGCGTTGAATCCCGGGCTGGAGATTGAAGGCGTAGTCCTCACTATGCTGGACGAGCGAACCAACCTGGCGCAGCAAGTGATGGCGGAGCTAAAGAAATTCTTTGGCGAAAAGTTGTGCACAGCGACCATTCCACGGAATATTCGACTGGCGGAAGCGCCGAGCCATGGCAAAGCCGCGCTGGTGTACGATCCGCGCTCGAAGGGCGCGGAGAGTTACATTCGGTTGGCAAAAGAGATTATTGGGAGACATCTTGCAGCGGCGACCGATGCGCCGTCGGCGATCAGCGCCTGATCTGGTATTGATGTTCATCGATATAATAGATTGATGTACGTCGATATGACTGTCGATATATTGTTGTAAAAAATTCAACCACGAAAAACATTAGAGCTCGCTAAGGAAAAAATCGATGACTGTAGCGGCGGAGAAATTGACGGGGCATCCAGCGGTTGAGAAGAAAGAAGAAAAGGTGGAGAAGCGAAGAGCCTTGGGACGGGGGCTCGAATCTTTGCTGCCAGGACCGCGGGTGGTGGGAACTGAGTCTCGAGTTCCAGGTGGAGAGAGAACAGGCGACAGCTTGGCGCCAGGCAGCCGCGAGACCGAGGTATCCCGCTTTTCGAGGGATCATCGGAAGCTTGTGGAACCGCCTGCTTCCCAGGAGATGGAGGCAAGGCAGATAGGGGCATCCGCGCCACGCGAGCCAATCCCGCACCAATCAATGCCTCACGAATCAACTTCCGGTAATGTGGTCGTAAATCTGGCGATCGAGTTGATCGACAAGAATCCCTACCAGACGCGGTATGTATTTGATGAGGAGCAACTGCTCGAGTTGAGAGACTCGATTAAGCAACACGGGGTAGTGCAGCCGCTGGTGGTGCGTCCGGCGGAAGAACAGGGGCGCTACATTCTGGTGCTGGGCGAACGGCGATTGCGGGCGTCGAAGATGGCGGGCAAGGAGACGATTGCGGTCCTGATCCGTAGGCTTTCACCCCAGCAAGCCGCGGAAATGACGATCCTTGAGAACGTGGTGCGAGAAGACTTGAATCCGCTGGAGCAGGCGGAGGCTTTCCGAGTGCTTAGCAAGGAGTTTCATCTGACTCAGGCGCAGATTGCCGAGCGAATCGGAGTGTCGCGGGAGACAGTTTCGAATTACATGCGGCTGTTAAGGCTTCCCAAGGAAGTGATGGACTATATGCTGGAGGACCGGCTGAGCTTTAGCGACGCCAGAGAGATCCTAAGGCTGGAGAATGAAGAGCATATCCTGCAGGTGGCCAAAGAAGTGGTGACGAAGCGCCTGAAGTGGGACGAGATTGAAGACCGGGTGATGCGCCTGAATGGATCGTTCTCCGCGCTGCCTGGACAGCCAATACAGGGAGCGGAGAAAGCAAATCGAGGGGCGCGGTGGATAGATCCGAATGTTCGGGCCGCTCAGATGGAAATGGAGCGAACATTGGGAATGCGAGTGAGGATTAAAGATCGGAACGGGAAGGGCAGGATTGTGATCGAATACGCGACCGTGGATGATTACGAGCGGGTCGTCGACATGCTGAAGAAGAATTAGCCAGATGCAATTGTCGTGCAGTTTCTTGGTTTCTGGGTTTTGCAGGGCGGCCTGGGTTGGCCGCCTATCGTTTTTTCGTTCAAGTGGACGAATCAAGATGGTAAGAGTGGAGTAGCACCGGTCCTTAGGCGGCTTTTCGACATGAGCAATACCCTCCGGCAAGCGGGATTTTGGGTGGAATTGGTGCGAACTGTTAACTACTTTGATTCTCGGAACGACGCTCACGCGCGATCGTCTCGCCAGAGCTTGATCTGGTTTTGCATAAGCTCATAGCATTCGCAGGAGACTTGTTTTAGTCTCTGTCTGTCCTTAATCGTTACATAGCCGCGCGCGGAGGAGATCAGGCCGTCTTTTGCCAACACTCCAGCGGCCACGGTCACGCTGGATCGCCGCGTACCCAGCATTTGGCCGAGCAATTCCTGAGTCAAGGGTAGAGAATTGCTGTCGATGCGGTCGGCGCACATCAACAACCATCGCGTGAGCCGCTTTTCTACTTCGTGAAGGCGGTTACACGCCGCAATCTGTGTGACCTCCATGGCACTGATTTGAGAAGCCTGCTGCAGTCTTCGTTCCAGGACAGGGCAAGTTCTCAGCATCTCGGTCAGGGCATCGGCGCTCACACGGAAAGCGGTGGCTTCGATCTGAACTATCGCCCGCGTGGAAGCGGCGCGAAAACCGGCAACCAAAGGTAAACCAACCAGACCCTCCTTGCCCACGAGACCAACCTCCACGCACTTTCCATCGGACAAAACGCTGAGGATAGAAATCATACCGGTGTTGCAAAAATATGCAGATTTGAGCGTGTCTCCCGCTTCGTGCAGCAGATGACGAGGTTTCAGACGGACAAATTCCAGTTGAGGGACGACAACTTGATATTCATTGCGCGGAAGGGCGAGAAGAATTTGATTGCGGATGTCTCTATGATCGCCATCGGAGGATGGTGCTTTTAGAGCGCGTTTTGACGTACTTGGACGCGTCGTTTTCCCGGGCATCAGGGACTCCTGCGTTTTGATAACCTTGTCTATTTTCGCGAAGAGCCATCGCGCGGACGGGTGCGGCGGGACGGGTGCTAGAAGAGACTGAGAAAGATTAGTTGGGTACATTGTTTTCGTCTGCCCTATAGGAGACTAATCTCGGTACGGTAGCGAACGGAGGCTCGGCGAAAGCAGTGGCCCGCCAGAAAGATTGACAAAGAGCGGTGTGTTCTGTAGCTTCTGTCTGAACTGAACACTTTGATATGGCTGCCTTGACGGGAGTACAGAAACAGTACATTTTGCATTGGGGAGAGATGGGGACCCGGTGGGGTATCAACCGGACGGTAGCGCAGATCCATGCGCTGCTGTATTTGTCACCGCGGGCGCTGCCGGCGGAGGAGATTGCGGAAACGCTCAGCGTGGCGCGGTCGAATGTGAGCACCTCGATCCGGGAACTGGAAGGTTGGGGGATCGTGCGCGCGGTTCACGTGCTGGGTGACCGGCGGGAACATTATGAGTCGATGAAAGATGTGTGGGAGATGTTCCGGCTGGTGATTGAGCAGAGGAAGCGCCGGGAGATCGATCCCACGCGAGAGATGCTGCGGCGAAGTTTGGAGCAGCTGGATCCCAAAGAATCAGGAGCGGATTTTACGCGCGAGCGTTTGGCGGCGATGGCGGGTTTTTTCGAGGCGGTGACCGAGTTGCATGATCAAATGAAACGGCTGCCGACCGGGACGGTGAGGAAATTGTTGCGGATGGGAGCGAAGGTGAGCGGCAAGAAAAAGTAGCGAGTAGCGAGTAACGAGTTGCGAGTTGCGAGTTTCGGGCTTCCCGTTCTAGTTATCAATGCTCTTTCTTTTTTATTCTTCACCCTCCAGGCATCAAGGCCCCTTCGGTAGAATTGGAAATCACGCATTTTTATCCTTACATACAAAGGGGATCCAAATGACGCAGGCAGATACGCAGAAAAACCCCTGGGTCACGCTGACGGGCTTGCCGCTCACGATTGAGCTGGAGTGGCCGTTTCATCCCTCGACCTCGGGGGCAGATTTCTGGGTGTTGCATGGGGACATCCGGCTGCAGAATTCGGATGGTCTGCATGCACCCGTGGCAGTGAATTTGTCGGCGACGGTGAGGGAAGTGCTGCCGTCGCTGGAGCCGAAAGATGTAGAGGCCCCAGTGATCAACGCGCTGCGCAAGGAAGTTGACCGAAGGCAAATTGAATTTGTGAAGTCGGGGAAGCTGAAGCCGGTGGCGTTTTCCAGCCGGCATTATGACTTCAAACGGCAGAAGTGGGTCTTTGGGAAGGCCGCCGACGATGAGATTGCTACGTTTGTCGAACGGAAAGTTTATTGGGCGACGAAGTTGACTGGAGAGAAGCGAGTTTGGATTGGAGACCCGACGGACGCGCAATACGTGCAGACGACCACCGCACACCTGGTAGAAATTGCCGGGCGGCTGGTGGCGGGAGATGGGCTGGTGCGGATGGAAGGCGAGTGGGCTGAGGCGACTGCCGGGCTGATGGGGCAGGCGGAGAGGTTTGAAGCGGCGATGCGGAGTGCGGTGGAAGAAGTGGAAAAGAAGCACGCCTTTGAAAGAGGGTAGAACCGAGGAGTTAATGATACAGCCGGAAATCAACTTCGACATTGATTTGAATTGGCATAGGGTCTCCATTGCACGTAGCAGGCTTGAACCGCCAGGCTCGCACCGCGCTCAGAGCTGAGTCATCATAATTTTTTCGGCCGCGCCGCAGCACTCTAACATTTTGCGGTTTGCCCTTTGTATCGACGACTAGCGACACCGTCACCCTCATAGGTGTGGTCTCGTTCCGCGAACCAAACGGGATTTCAGGGTCCCGCGTAGATATAGCGACCGGAGGTGTAGGGTTTCGGAACATCTACCTAATTCAACGGCTCCCGGTGGCGGGGTGAACAGCGCGAGACTGGGAGTGGATTCGGCGGAAAGATCCACCACTTCGGCCTCAATTTTCTTGTGCCGATCCTCGAAGCACGCGACCTCGCGAGGAAACCAGAACTCGCCGAACTTCTTGAATGTGCCGTAGTTGCAGGAATAGTCGAACAGGCTGCCACCGCGCAGTTCGGGGGAGACCCGCTCAACTAGAACACCGCTTCTTTTTTCGAAGCAGAAAGCAAATCTTTCGTGCTGAGTTCCTGGCTTGGTTATGGGGCAGTCTGTTGGGGAACTCAAGTCCGCGCGATCAGCCACAGATTCGAACTCAAATTTACTGGAGTTTCCGGGAAATATTCGCATTAGGTTGACCACTTGCTTCGCTTTCTCAGGGAGGTCTCAGACTTATCGAGGCTCCAGATTCTCGCCGGACCACCGACCTCGATATAAAGCAAATCGCCGACCGCGATCTCGCGTCGCCATTGCGAGTTTGAAACCTCTGTGTACGTCCCCTTCACGGTTTCGAGGCCGTCTGCAAATGAAAATGTCGCCTCGAGCGGAAATGGGGATGCGTTCTGCGCGCGAATGTCGGAGAGATGACGGGCTTTGTCCAAGAGTTCGTCGGCACGCTTCCGTACCTCTTGGGAGGGCATGTCCTTCGCGGGCACATCCTGCACTGAAGTCAATGGTGGGTAGCGTCAGACGGGCAATGGTAAGAAAGATGCGAAGGTTCATTGAGGAACGACGGGAATATATTACTCTGATGGGGGCGGGATTCGTAAGGTCCACTTCAATTCAGTCACATGTCAACTTGCCGAAGAAAAGTCCCTAGACGCGAGGGCTGTCCCTAGTTAAGTTGGACGAGGACGGCGGCGGAGAGGGATTGGGCCATTGCGACGAATACGGCAAGAGGGACTTTGTACGGAACAAAAGTCAGAGGGAGAAGAGCGCAACATGAAAGAAGGTACGGGCCGAATGCAATGCAAGAATGCACGCAAGTCGCGCGCAGGAGTGCGCTCTCTCATGCTGCTGTGCGCTCTGATGGTGATGGGTCGAAGCAGAGCATCGGCCCAGGATCAGACGCAGCAGGGCTCTCCGCCGCCTTCGACCGGACAAGCTCCAGCAAAGGAAATTCCAGATGCGCCGGAGGTAAATCAGAAAGATGACAGTGCGGGTCCCGTTCAGCAGGTAGAGGACAAGACAAAAGAGGCGGCGGAGATGACGGGCCATGTGGCAACGGAAGGATTGATGAGGGCGCGCGACTGGGAGGCGACATGGATTTCGGGCGTCTATGTAGGGAAGGACCAAGAACTAGTCACACCGACTAGAGCGCAGCGGAAAGAGATTTACTTGCGGCAGACGTTGACGACTCCGGGCGCCTATATGAAGAGGATGTTCGCTGCGGGAATTGACCAGGCGCGTGGAACGCCATCGCAATGGGACGACGGATGGGGAGGGTACGCCGAGCGGTTTGCGTCACGGGAAGGACAATTTATTACGGCGAACACGCTGGCGGCATTGGGCAATGCGAAGCTGGGATACGAAGTGCGGTATAACCAGTGCAAGTGCGAAGGCGTGTGGCCGCGGACTCGACATGCGATCATCAGAAACTTTCTGACTTACGACCGGAGCGAAAAAGAGTTGCGTCCGCAATGGGCGCTGTATGGGGGGGCATTCGGCGGGGGAGTGATTTCGACGGCGT
Organism: uncultured Acidobacteriota bacterium; assembly: GCA_963720155.1. Lineage (GTDB taxonomy): Bacteria > Acidobacteriota > Terriglobia > Terriglobales > Acidobacteriaceae > Sulfotelmatobacter. The sequence continues at coordinate 108,368 of CAVREP010000007.1, read as the reverse complement.
GGAAGCCGAGTCCGAAGAACGCGTTGGCTAATGGAGCGTGGGCGATGCTGGGGCAAGCGGGTTACGGGACGCTGCTGAATTTCGTAATCGAATTTTCGCGGGAAATTAATCGAAAGCAGGGCGTGCGGCAGTAGGCCCTACGTCTGAACTGCGGACTCGCCGCGTTTAGCTTACTTATGCGGTCCGCCCGTGCGGGGTCTTTATACGGCGCCGATTACCTTCGCGGGCGAGTCGCCCGCGACCACACGACCTTCGGCACTCTTCACAATCCACTACTGCAATAGCGTGCCTCCGTTGCCACCATTCGGTTCTTCTTCAGGCGCTAAGACTACGGCGGCGGCTACGCGATCGCCCGGTTCCATCTGCAGGAGGCGGACGCCTTGGGCGTTGCGGCCCGATTCGCGGATAGTTTTCGAATCCATACGAATGATCTTGCCGTAGTGGCTGATGAGCATGACTTGAGAGGTCTCGTCCACTAGCGCGATGGCAACCACTTTGCCGACGCGCTCCGTGGTCTTGACGTTGATGACACCCTTTCCGGCGCGGTTAGTGAGGCGGTATTCGTCGGCGGGGGTGCGCTTGCCGTAACCGTTTTCAGTGACGGAGAGAATAAGAGTGCCCTTCTGAGTTAGGTCGACGGCTTCCGGCGCTGGCGCGCCTTCGACAGGCGCTTCACCCACACCCGCCGGGGTGGTTGCCAGAACGTCTTCGCCTGCAGCGGGCGCGCCGACGGGGGCTGCGCCCGGCTTTGGAGTCACAGTCATTCCTACCACGTAATCTCCCTCTTCAAGGTTGATGCCGTTGACGCCATAGGCGGCGCGACCCATCGGACGGACGTGGTTTTCGTCGAAACGCACGGCCATGCCTTCATGCGAAGCGATGAAAACGATCTGGTCGCCGTTGGTGATGCGAGCGGCGACAAGTTCGTCTCCGTCTTCGATGTTAATGGCGTTGATACCGTTAGAACGAACATGCATGAACTCGCGCAGCTCGGATTTCTTTACCAGGCCGTTGCGGGTGGCGAAGAAAATGTATTTGTTTTCTTCCTCGAGATTGCGTACAGCGAGCATGGTGCGTACAGTTTCGCCAGGTTGCAGCCCAATGAGGTTGCCGATGTGTTTGCCTCGGCCGGCGGCGCTGACGTCAGGAATTTCGTAAACCTTGAGCCAGTACACGCGGCCCTTATTGGTGAAGATAAGAATGTAGGCATGAGTGGAAGCAATGAAGAGATGCTCGACGAAATCCTCGTCGCGTGTCTTCATGCCGGTCCGGCCCGTTCCACCACGCCGCTGCATGCGGTAGGTGGAAATCGGCGTGCGCTTCATGTAGCCGGAATGGCTGAAGGTGACGGCTACCTGCTCATCGGCGATGAGATCCTCGAGAACGATTTCGGCGGCTTCGTCCTCGATGCGGGTACGGCGCTCGTCTCCGTAGAGTTCTTTTACTTCTTCCAGTTCCTTGATGATGACGGAGCGAAGTTTTTTCTCGGAGGCCAGGATCGACTCGTAGTCTTCGATGCGCCCGCGAACTTCTTTCAGTTCGTTGGAAATTTCGTCAATCGAAAGCTTGGTGAGGCGGTGGAGTTGCAGTTCGAGGATGGCTTCCGCCTGCCGCGTGGTGAAAGGTTTTTCAGGATCCAGCTTAGGAGCTCGGCCGGTGGTGTTGATGTCGATTTTCTTGCCGCCGAAGTAAGCCACCAAATTTTCGCGGGCGTCGGCGCGGTTGGCGCTGGCTCGGATGATGGTGATGACATTGTCTAGATGATCGAGGGCGTTGAGATAACCTTCGAGAATGTGTTCGCGATCTTTGGCTTTTTGCAGCAGGAAAGCGGTACGGCGGCGAACGACTTCGACGCGGTGGTTGATGAAGTGCTTGATGGCCTGGATGAGGCCCATTTCGCGGGGCTGTCCGTTGACCACCGCGAGCAGGATCATGGAAAAACCTTCCTGCATGGAAGTGTGTTTGAAGAGCTGGTTGAGAACGATCTGAGGCTCGGCGCCGCGTTTGAGTTCGACTACGATGCGCATGCCGTCGCGATCGCTTTCATCGCGAACATCGGAAATGTCTTCAATGTCTTTGTCGTTGACCAGTTGCGCGATGCGCTCGACCAGACGGGCTTTATTTACCTGATAGGGAATTTCGGTGACGATGATGGCTTGACGATCTTTGGTGACATTTTCGATGGCGGCTTTGGCGCGCATCATGAAGCGGCCGCGGCCGGTGCGGTAGGCTTCGAACACGCCGGCGCGTCCGTGAATGATGCCGGCGGTTGGAAAGTCGGGGCCTTGAACGAATTTTAAAATTTCGGCTAGCTGGGCGTTGGGGTCGTTGATGAGCGTGATAGTGGCGTCGACGATTTCGGTTAAGTTGTGCGGAGGAATTTTCGTGGCCATGCCGACGGCGATTCCGTCGGAGCCATTGATTAACAGATTGGGAATGCGTGTGGGAAGAACGTCAGGCTCGACTTCGCTGCCATCATAGTTGGGGCGGAAATCCACCGTTTCTTTATCGAGATCTTCGAGCAGTGCAGTAGCAACTTGTGCGAGCTTCGCTTCAGTGTAGCGATCGGCTGCTGGAGGGTCGCCATCGACGGAGCCGAAGTTTCCCTGTCCGAAGATCAGCGGATAGCGCATGCTCCAGGGCTGCGCGAGGCGCACGAGTGCGTCGTAGACCGCGAGGTTGCCATGAGGATGGTACTTGCCCATCACGTCGCCGACGATTCTGGCGCACTTGCGCGTAGCGCGATTGGGCTGCAGACCCATCTGCTGCATGGTGTAGAGAATCCGGCGATGCACGGGCTTTAGTCCGTCGCGGACATCGGGCAACGCACGGCCAATGATGACCGACATGGAATAGTCGAGATACGACTTCCGCATCTCGTCTTCAATGTTGACGGGCTGAATGTGCAGTGCTCCGGGACTGCCATCGCCGCCAGGCGGCGGAGGAGTCAAGGGAAGTTCGGGATTTTGATCGTCAGGCATGGTTGCTCTCAGCCATCAGTTATCAACCCCACCCCAGACAAACCTATGGGTCGTTCGAAAAGCTGTAACTGACTGTATCTATAAGGTGTTACACGGTACGGGAACTGGTTTTATTTTAGCACGAAACGGCGGGATTTGGAGAAGGTGCGTAGCCAAATCTATAACTAGGTTGGCTCATCGCAGCGACTAGATTGATCGCGATGAAACAGACCAACGCTCTCGACAACGAGAGTTTCGACGGCAACTCTTAGGGAACTCGCCAGAGGCTGACCGGTCACCCCGAATTGCGGTTACTCACGCTGTGAAGTGCCTCGGCAATCCTATCGAGGAGCGGGGAGGTTGCTGCTCCAGCAATCCGCGACGATTAGCCAAGCACCCAAGCGGCGCCAGGCTTTAACGTACTTGCCACGATCGGCGAGGATGGTGCCATCGGGTTGGCGGATGGCGACGGTGTAGCGGCCGATCTCCATGGCCATGTCACCGGAGGATTCGACGCGGACGGTTTCGAGACGAAGGTCTTCGTATCCGGAGTCGCCGAATTCGCGAAGGAGGCGCTCGACAGCCTTGGGGCCATAGGCGGGTTCGTGATGCGGCGCCATGAACGCGCCATCCGGAGCGAAGAGAGCGGCAGCTTGGTCGTAGTTACCGGTGTTAAAAGAAGTAACAAAATCCTGCGCGATGTTGCGGAGCAGCGACTGAACATCCAAGAACGGACGTGACTCCGCCAAGGAACTGGAATAAGGCCGGTACATCTACTACCTCCTGGGGGAAGGCCAAGAGCGGTCATCAGGAGATGATCACTCTCGATGCAGCATATTCTAGCGCAAAAATGTCTGTAGAAGAAGAAAAGATTTCCGATCAATGAAAAAAGTTGTGGAGCGCTCTACGGGCGAGCGCACGCTGAGGCACGCGGCCCACTTATACGCGAATAAGCGTGAGTGTGCGTTGCGTGTACGAGCGTGAGTGGGAAGGCATGGTGGGAAAGCGGAAGAGGTAGGAGAGTTTGGACGGCACCCCAAAAGTGAGACACGAAATTAAGGGGCAATTTACATTGAATGGAGGAGAACAATGGAGATGCCCCGACAGCAATATTCCCGCGAATTGAAAATCGCGACGATGCGCGAGCTGGATGCAGGAAATAGTGTGGCGCATGTGGCCCGCGAGTATCAGCTCAGTCCGAGGCGGCTGGATGTCTGGAAAGCCGAGTGGCGAGCCAAAGGTGAGCTAGCATTTCCTGGTCAGGGTACGCGCCCGCAGGCGGAGTCGGATGCAGAACGGATGGCCCTGCTGGAACGGAAGATCGGACAGCAGACGATGGAGATTGATTTTTTAAAAAAAGCCTTACGGCGTTTCAGGGAACATCCGCTGCCAGTCGGCGGCAATGGCAAGGCCGCCACTTTGAGCAAATCGAGCAAGCCGTCAAAGAAACGGGGGCCGCGGTGATGGAGCTCTGCCCAGTCGCGGGCGTGAGCCGGGCAGGATACTACCGTTTCCAGCCGCGCGTACAAGAGTCCGAAGCGGACATGGACTTACGCAGCGCGATTCAACAGATCGCGCTGGAGTGGCCGAGTTACGGCTATCGTCGCGTGCATCGCGAACTGATGCGGCGGGGATCGAGGGTAAACCACAAGCGGGTTCTACGGCGGATGCGGGTGGATAACTTGCTGTGTTTGCGAAAACGAAAATTTATTCTGACCACCGATTCGCATCACGGACTGCGGATCTATCCCAATCTAACGGCTTTGCCGCCATCTCCATCGTATTCCGCGGTTGCCAAAAAGGCGGGCGAGCCGGTGGTGCTGGAGGCGTACGCTTGGCCAACGATCTCTCCCTGGTCGTTGATGTCGTTCGCATAGAGCAGCGAGAGAGATGAACCCGGCGCAATCAGAGTATTGAGATCTGTCATCACGCCATTCTGCCAAATGAAGGCGCGGGAGTTTCCGTTTGCGGCGATCGACTGACCCACGATCTGCCCTTGGTCGTTGATAGCGTAGGCAATGCTCAGGATGTCTCCGGGAAGCGTTCCCAGATCTTGCATGCCGCGGCTTCGAGTCTAAAGGAAGGCATGGAAGTTGGGTGCGCCACTTTCGTCGCCGGGCAAGTCGGAGAAGCCTACAATTTGCCCGCGATTATTAATGGCGGCAGGGGTGTTCCAGGCTACGCCTCCTAAGCTGCCCAAGTTGATGGGCTTACCGTTTTCCCAAAGCAAAGCGTGGGGCGGCGGAAAATTCTCCAACAGCGTTGTCGCAAGTACCGGATACGCCCACGACTTGCCCCTCGTCATTGATTGCCGTAGCGGAGGAATCCGGGTCGCCGGAAAGCGGAGGCTGTTGTTGCATCTGGCCGATTTTCGGCCCCCAGATGACAGCCTCGAACTGACGGACCTGGGAGGAACGCAGGTTGGGGTCGTGAGTAGTATTTTCCGCCCATCCCACTACTTGTCGGCGGTTATTGGCTCCGGCGGCATAACCGTTGTTGCCTCCCAACGTGGGTAGGTAACACATCCCGCCATTTTCCCAGACGAAGCCGAGACATATGTGACCTGTGACGGTGGGAAAAAAGCTGAACAACTCCAGTGCTCGCCTAAGGGATCCATATCGGCAGTCTCGGCAATGCCTACGATCGCTCCCCGATTGTCGTGATTCGGCCAAGCCACATTACTGTTGGGCCCACCCAATGTACCCAAGTCAACGAGTGATCCGACCCAGAGGACAGCGTGCTCGGCAGTGTCGCCCGGCAGGTATGCACCTCCGCTAACCCAACCCGGTTGTTGACGCTACTGGCTCCGCTGATTGTTTCCCCCAGCGGTGTGCCAAGGTTGAACACGAAGTAATTGGCTGGCTTCTTCTCCGCCGAGGACTCCTGGCCGGTGACCGGAACCGTAAGTATGAGAGTAGCAAAAAAACTTATGGCGGCGATGCACGTCAGAACTCTGGATTTCATTTTTGACTCCTCTTGGGAAATGACTGGGGACACTCGGGTGACCCGTTTCACGCAAGATAGGCGGAGTCGTCTAAGAAAGTTGGACGTTGCCGGACTCTGCTACCGAGGAGCTGGACGTTTGCGGACTTGGCTGCTGATGACCGCGAATTGCGAGGTCTTGCCCTGAAAACTCACGCAGTGTGACTTGACGGGACAGGTCCGAAAACGTCCACATCGGGGCCATGACGCAGATATGATGAGTTCGCAATATGAATCTTGGGTGGCAAGTATGTTCGCGGGCCAGACTGTCGCGCGATCCGCGCTTTGACGGGAAATTTTTCATTGGCGTGGTTGGCAGCGGTGTTTACTGCCGGTCGATTTGTCCGGCGCCGACTGCGAAAGAGAAAAATGTCCGTTATTTTGCAACCGCAGCGGCCGCAGCGGAGGCGGGTTTCCGTCCTTGCCTGCGCTGCCGTCCCGAATGCTCGCCTGGCACTCCTGCGTGGATGGGAACCTCCAATACGGTTTCGCGAGCTCTACGGCTCATTGGTGAAAGCGGGCTCGAAGATGGCGGAGTTGAAGTTCTGGCGGCCCGACTGGGAGTTGGCTCGCGGCATCTTCGCCGGTTGTTTCTCAAGCACCTCGGGGCCACGCCAACAGCGGTGGCTCACACGCGCCGTCTGCACTTTGCCAAGAAGCTGATAGACGAGACCAACCTGCCCATGACGCAAATCGCGCTGGCTTCTGGCTTCGGCTGTGTGCGGCGTTTCAACGCCGGTATTCGTAAGGTCTATCATCGAACGCCCACGCAAATACGACATCTGGCGCGGCAGAAGCAAAGGCAGCCAGAGAATCAATATCTATTCCGCCTTCGTTTTCGTCCGCCTTATGACTGGAAAGGAATGCTGGCGTTTCTAGCGGCCCGCGCCATTCCGGGCGTCGAAGCTGTTGTAGGCGAACGTTATCGCCGTTCCATTTCTTTGCATGGGATTCACGGATATTTTGAGATTTTACTGGACGAAGTGAATCACGCTCTGGTAGCGCGAGTAGAGTTTGGCGATCCTCGTTCGCTTTTCTTTATTACCGAGCGCATTCGGGCCATGTTCGATCTAAACGCCGATTGGACTGCGATTGTGAAAAGTCTAAGAACTGATTCGGTGTTGGCCGCGCGAATTCAGGCTGATCCGGGCTTGAGGATACCGGGATGCTGGAACGGCTTCGAACTTGCGGTTCGAGCGATACTGGGGCAGCAGGTCAGCGTCAAGGGAGCTTCGACGCTTGCGGGACGGCTGGTGAAAACTTTTGGACAACCCTTTTCGGCAGTGGATGGCATCACTCATATTTTCCCGCCGCCCGAGGTTCTGGCCGACGCCAAATTGGCCGGCATCGGCCTGCCGAGGGCTCGAGCCGAGACCATCAGAAATCTCGCCCGGGCAGTCTGCGATGGGTGGATCAGCTTTGAGGGCATCGTCGATGCCAATGACTTTCTCTCCCGGCTTTGTGAAATTCCTGGCATCGGCCAGTGGACCGCACAATATGTGGCGATCCGCGCCTTGGGAGAGCCCGACGCATTTCCCTGCGGCGACCTTGGTCTTATGAGAGCGCTCAATTTGAAGAGTCCGCGTGAACTGGAGCGGCGCGCAGAAGCTTGGCGACCGTGGCGTGCTTATGCGGCTGTGCATCTTTGGAATATCACCAGTGAATCTCAACATTCAGGCGGGCGCGCGAAGTCGGCGTCCGCAGCCGACCTCGACCTCGTCGCTGCTATGGCATGATCCGTTATTGGCATGGTTGATCTGTCAACTCTTAGGGAAGTTCACGCCGCTTGTTGATCGCCCAATTCTGACCTGATGGAGAGGAATCCGGCGCGTGGACCTTGCTTCCCGCAGGTTCCGGCTCATATACTCTGAACGTTTGCCCAATCACCCCGGGAACTCGTCCTGGAGCTGGCCAACAGCTTGAATCGCAATCATTCCGGAGAAGAAGTTTATGACCACGATGATCACCGACGCGCACGTCGACAAAGAAAGCAATCCGTGGGAGTCCCAGCGGGCTCGTTTTGACCTGGCGGCGCAAAAGCTCAATCTTGACGAGGGACTGTGGCGGGTTTTGCGCTATCCGAATCGCGAACTGACGGTGTACATTCCGGTTCAGATGGATGACGGGCACTTGGAAGTCTTCACCGGGTTTCGGGTACAGCACTCGATTGCGCGAGGCCCGGCCAAAGGCGGCATCCGGTATGCCCCTGACGTCACCCTGGACGAAGTGCGCGCGCTGGCCAGCTGGATGACGTGGAAGTGCGCCGTGGTGAACATACCTTTCGGCGGGGCTAAGGGTGGAGTGATTTGCGATCCGCACAAGATGTCGATGGGCGAAATCGAGCGCATGACGCGGCGCTACACCTCGGAGCTGATCGAATTCATCGGTCCGGAAAAAGATGTACCTGCGCCCGACGTCAACACCAACGAACAGATCATGGCATGGATGATGGACACCTATTCCATGCACATGCGGCAGACGGTGACGGCATGCGTAACCGGAAAGCCCATCAACATCGGGGGCTCGCGCGGCCGCCGCGAGGCTACCGGCCGGGGAGTGATGGTGGTGTGCGACGAGGCCATCAAAAAGCTTGGGTTGTCGCGCGAGAGCAGCCGGGTAATTGTGCAGGGCTTCGGCAATGTGGGCTCCAATGCAGCCCATCTTATGTATCAGGCAGGATACAAAATTATTGGTATCGCCGAAGTGGGCGGCGGGCTTTACAACAAGAATGGAATGGACTTAAACGCGCTGGTGGAATACCGCCAAAAAAATGGGACGGTGCAGGGCTTCCCTGGTGCGGAATCTTACGATCCGGCCGAGTTGCTGACTATGGATTGCGAAATCCTCATTCCCGCCGCGACCGAGAACGTGATCACCTCGCGCAACGTCGATCGCGTGAAATGCCGCATTCTGGCTGAGGGCGCGAACGGTCCCACCACGTCGGCAGCCGACGATATTCTCACCGACAAAGGAGTTTTCGTTATACCGGACATTCTGGCCAACGCTGGCGGCGTGACTACCTCTTATTTCGAGTGGGTCCAGGATCGCCAGGGCTACTTCTGGAAAGAATCCGTTGTCAACGAGCAACTGGAAGAGATCATGATCTCGTCGTTCGGAGATGTCGTTCGCTACGCCGAGACGCACAAAGTGAACAATCGCATCGCAGCCTACATGCTGGCCATCGACCGCGTGGCCTATACCATTCGCCAGCGCGGCATTTACGCTTAGGGAGGATTCATGATTTCGACCGCCAAGAGATTTCTGGCGCGAGGCTTGCCTTTGCTGCTGGCGTTTTTCATGCTGCAGACAACCGTTCCCGCGTGGTCTGCCGCAAATGGCGCTCCCCAAGCGACCGCTGCCGATAAGCTCGACATTAATACGGCTGGCGCGAACCAATTGAAGGCACTCCCGGGCATCGGAGATGCCTACTCGCAGAAAATCATTGCTGGGCGGCCCTACCGTACGAAGCTCGATCTGGTTCACAAAAAGATTATTCCGCAAGCCACCTACGACAAAATCAAAGACCAGATCATCGCCAAGCAAGCGAAGCCCAGTGCGATGACTCCCGCAACAGCAAAATAACTGCGGCCGCGAACTTCAGAGAACGCCGTCGTGGGACCAGATGTCCCAATGGTGATTCCCATTATTGCGTTCCCTGTCACCGTGGAGCATAATCAAAATGTCTTCCGGCAGCGCTTCCGGAGACACGCGTTGCCGCGGTGAACCTGCCCAATTCCATCACGCTGATTCGGATTTGCAGCATTCCTCTGCTGATCTGGATTCTGTCTTCGAATCATTTCAGCAGCGAGCACGGGACCAAAGAGTTGCTGGCCTCGGCAATATTTATTGCCGCTTCGATGACCGACGGCATCGACGGGTACCTGGCACGCAAGCGGGGCCAGATCACGACCATGGGCATCCTGCTTGATCCTATGGCGGACAAGCTTCTGATCGCCGCTGCGTTCGTCACGCTGGTGCAATTCAATCCAAGCTTGGTTCCGGCATGGATCGCGGTGCTGATCATTGGCCGCGAGTTCTTGGTAAGTGGCTTGCGATCCATTGCCGCGTCGGGAGGCTTCACCATCGAAGCCAGCGAATTGGGCAAATTCAAGATGGTGGTGCAGATCGTTTCCGTGGTCGCCGCAATTCTCGACCACCGCTGGAAGGAGTGGCCAGTGTACGGGAACTTCATCTTCCCGGTGCATTGGATTGCTTACGTTGCAATCTGGTTCGTAGTCTGCGTGTCGCTGGTCTCTGCGGTGGATTACTTCGCTGCCTTCTGGTCAAAGATTGACCGCCGCGTGTCTAAACGCCGACGCCGCGCTTTCATTCTGAGCCGTCGCCGAAAGCCGCAACCGGCGCCGCGCGGGGCAGATGCCGATGTTGCTTCCACAACCTAATTCGCAGTGGGCGCTGTCGTCCTCACAGCCAAGCAGAGCCGAGGGCGGCGCAGCTCATGTCCGCCAGGAATTTTCCGGCCAGGAGTTCTCTCCCGAAGAGAGGATGGTGCTGCTCAGCCTCGCGCACGATTCCATTTCTTCGGCGCTTCAGCAGGGAGAGATTTGTCTGGATCCAGCGACGCCTCACCTTGCCGAGCCCCGCGGGGTTTTCACTTCGCTCTACCTCGGCGGTCAATTGCGCGGATGCGTCGGCTACGTGCTGCCGGTTTGCACGGTCTATCGTGCTGTAGCGGAAACCGCGCGGGCGGCTGCCTTCGACGATAATCGCTTCCCGCCCGTCACAGCAGAGGAGGCACCGCTTCTGGAAGTGCAGCTGAGCATTCTCTCCCCTGCGCAACCCATTCAGGCCGACGAAATCGAAGTCGGACGCCACGGTCTTCTTATTAGTGAGCACGGCCGTCGCGGACTGCTGCTGCCCCAGGTCCCGATCGATCACGGATGGGACCGCCTGACTTTTCTGGAACAAACTTGCCGTAAAGCAGGATTGCCGCTGGATGCATGGCGAAAAGGGGCGACCATCGAGGCTTTCACCGCTGAAATCTTTGGCGAGAAAAGCAGTCCGTGATCATCGCCCACAAATAAAACCAGGGATGGTTGCCCATCCCCGGCCGAGTGCGGTTTGCGAGAGGTTACTGCGGTTGTTGCATCTGCGTTTGTTCGTCCAGTTCCACTCCGTCGCCGGCGTGCAGGTCTTCCAGGGAAAACACTACCATCCCGGTTGAAGTTGTGGGTGTTGTGCCGATGACGACGATCTCGCCTACGGCCCGCCGCGGCAGGTCTCGCACGTGAATAACGGGACCGTTTGACTTCCCGAACAGACTTGGGTCGAAGGACGGCTGCTTCTTTTGCGTGTCTTCACTAATCGCAGCTTTAAACGAGAGTGAATCCACCGGATCGTGCAGGTCCTCCTCGTAATTTCGCACGGCGCGGAAATAGTCGCCAACTTTCACGCCCTGATTCGATCCCACATTGAAATAAAGCTTCTGGCCGGTTGACAGCACCGAATCAAAGTCCTTGCCCATCACGATCCGTCCGGAAACCTTGCTGCCGGTGGGCAGGAAGCGGTCAAAACGAAGCGGAGGATGAAAGGACACCATTGGCTTCTCCGCGAAAGGGATCGCCGTATCTCCCGGATTGATGGGATCACAGGAATATTCGATCTGCGCCACAGCTGCTTTCTTACTGCGGGTGTCAATCACGCGCACGCGGCCGACTTCCTCATAGGGTTGTCCGGTAACCTTGAGCAACTTGCGCTGACCAGGATACATTTCATACTCATTGATATCGCGCAAAGCGCGGATAATCTCGTATTGCGCCCCGACACTGTAACCGGACCCCTTCAAATAAACGACGTCGCCTCGAACGAACTTGGTGGTTGACGGCGTCTGCAAGCCGCCGGCGACAAAGTTGGCGTCGGGCAGGGTCTGCCGGTTGATGAATCCTGCGCAGTAAATATCGGCGTAAGTGGGCATCTGCACGCGCTCAATGGGGAAGTTGACCGACGACAGAATTGTCCCCTCGGGGCTATTCGAGTTAGCCGCCGCTGCATCTGGCGCCGACTGCGCCCAGGTTGCTGTCGCGGCCAACAACAATAACAGTCCTATTTTCTTCATGTTACCTCCGAGAGGAGACACACCATCCCCGCTCTCTAGAAAGATGCCATTTAACTAAGGCTTCAGTAGGAAGGTAACAATGGGGTAAGCGAGGGTCAAGGTTACGAGGGTGTCAGGCAGTCCGGGAAATAGGTTTTTTCATGCATTATGCTGAATCCCTGTTGCATCTGGAATTCAGCCCCTGTAAGATTCGCGCCAAACCCAATGACTCAAACCATTATTCAAACCGTTGATTCAAGATGATTTCTGCTCCCAACAGTTACCCATCCCGCCTGCTGCCGCTACGCTTGCCGCGGGTTTGCGTCGCGGTCACGGCGACAGATCCGTCAGAACTGGTCGAAAAGGCCGACGCACTATTTCGCGATAACCCCTTCATGGAGTTCAGGTTGGATTACATTTCGAAGCCGGCCTCGGCTCTTCCTAAGATCAAGCATCTCCTCGAAACCCACCCCGGCACGGTGGTGATCGCCACGTGTCGACGGGCCGCCAGCGGAGGCAAATTTCGCGGCTCGATCGCCTCCCAACTTGACATTCTTTCCAAGGCCTCCGCCATCGGGTGTCAACTGGTTGACGTCGAACTGCAGACGGCACAGAAGTGCAAGCCGGCGCAACTGCAGAAGCTGCGGGGCCGCTCTGCCCTGATTCTCTCCTATCACGACTTCCGGGGCACCAAGAAACTCGACGAAACTCTGGAAAAGATGCGGACCTACCCTGCCGACTTCTATAAGCTGGTCAGCACCGCTACTACTCTTTCCGACAACATCGCCATGATCCAGTTCCTGGGACGCGAGGGCGACAACCACTCTCTGATTGGCCTTTGTATGGGCGAACAGGGAATTATCAGCCGCGTTCTTGGCGTCAGAGCTGGCAGCGTATTCACCTTCGCTTCCGTCAGTCCGGGAGAAGAGACCGCTCCCGGGCAGGTGACGGCGCAGGAACTGCGGAGCGTCTACCGCATAGAGCAGGTCGATGTGGCCACACGCGTCTACGGGGTTGCGGGCGATCCTGTCAGCCACTCCCTTTCTCCCGCCATCATGAACGCGGCCTTTCGCCGGGAGAACGTCAACGCTGTCTACCTCGCGCTGCATGCCAAGACACTCAAGGACTTGCTGAACTGCGTGCGTGAGATACCCATTCACGGCCTTAGCGTGACCATGCCGTACAAGGAGGCCATTCTTCCTTATCTCGATAATACCGACTCTCACACGGACAAGATCGGCGCATGCAATACCGTGGTCCGCGCCCAGGATGGGAAACTCTACGGCTTTAATACCGATACTTCCGGCGTTGTACGCCCGCTCGAACGCCGCCTAAGCACTCTGCAGGACGCGAAGATCCTGGTACTGGGCGCAGGAGGCGCAGCACGCGCCGCGGTTTTCGGTCTGAAGGAGCGTGGAGCCGAAATTTATATTCTGAACAGGAGCACTGCGTCTGCACAGAAGCTTGCCCGGCGCGCCCATGCACGGTCAATAAAACGCTCCGACCTCAAAAAGTATGCTTTCGACGTGATCATCAACGCGACACCGGTGGGCATGGGGAATACGCGAGACACCCCGCTGCAGGAAAAAGAAATCAACGCGCGCTACATTTTCGACATGATTTACGATCCCCCCGAAACCCGCCTGCTGCAACTGGCAAAGCAGCGTGGCGCACAGATCATTCCCGGGATAGAAATGTTTGTGCACCAGGCAGCCCGCCAGTTCGAGATCTGGACCGGCAAGCCCGCTCCTCAGGATGACATGCTTCAGGTAGTAACCTTAGCGTTGCAGGAACGCGCCAACCGGGCGGCCGCGGTCGCGGCGAAGAAAAGGTAAGAGCTCATTCTCGCTTGAGTCCTGTGTCGCTGAAACTCAGTTCAGACCGGTAGGGCTCCTAAAAACCACAAAGCCGGGCTGGTTGGCCCGGCTTTCTTTTCCGTGGAACTGGGTCGGCTGATCTTGTTTCGATCGGCTGATCCAGAATGTCAAAATCTCAAGTTCTCGCCGCCTGCGCTGCGGGGTCACCGGCCCGCATCGCCCTACTCTTACATCACCAGCGCGAGGTTCTCCAGTTCATGTTGCAGGACCGGCATAGCGCACCCCGCCATCTCGACTCGACCGGCGGCATCCAATGCTGCCTTGGGCGAAACCCCGTAGCCGCGACCCATCAGGAAAACTTGTAGCAACTCGGCCGCCTCGTAAGAGTCAATCATGCCACCCTGCATGAGGTCACTGCGCAGTGCGGCCAGTTCGGTCATCGTGAATCTGTCTTTATCGTTCGTGGCTTTGTCGTTCATCGCATTTTCAAACATGGCCGTCATCACCTCCGACTCCGACCTTTCGACTTCTTGATGCTTATTAGACTCGTTGGCAGCCACGCAAGTTGCATGCAATTCAATTGCCGTGCCTGCCTTCTAGTTTCATATACGGAAACCAGAGCCTGTTAGATTCATAAACCCCTATAAATATCGGAAGTTGCGGGCAACCCCGTGTGGATTCCAGGCTTCTGCCACGTCTCGCCGGTAACTGTAGCTTCCTAAAAGATGACACAGAATGTCGTTTCAGGACACGAAGCTCGTCGTCTGACTCCCTGCAGACTTAATACCCTGTTGGTGTTGTCAAGATTTGTAAACCGCACCGGTCATTGCGAAGGGAGGCAGGCGGGTGAGGCTTCTGAATTGAATGGCGCTCCGGTCTCGACACGGACGATGGGCTAGCCTTCGATGGTGGCCTCGTCGACGAGCATGATGGGAATATCGTCCTTCACCGCATAAACCCGGCGGCATTGCGTGCACTTCAAGCTTTCAGGATTCTCCCGGTACTCAAGGGATTGCTTGCAGGCTGGGCAAACCAGAATTTCCAACAGGGCCTTCTGAATCATGTTGAGCATTGTACCTCACAAATCTAAGCATTCATCACCGGCGGGGCGAGGAAACAGAAGCAGGGTTGGATCCGGGTCCCCGAGTGCACGTTATTGCCCCAGTGCCATGCGATAGAATCTCAACGAAACGAAACTATGCCTGCCAGAATTCTCGACGGAACGAAGATCGCCAAGGATGTCCGCAGCGAAGTGGCCACAGCGGTCAAGACCCTAGCTGCCGCAGGAGTCCGCCCCGGGCTAGCAGTAGTCTTGGTCGGCCACAATCCGGCGTCCGAAATTTACGTACGCGGAAAAGTGAAGGCTTGCGAAGAAGTTGGCGTGTACAGCGAGCAGCACAGCCCCCCCGATACGGCCACGACCGGCGAATTGGTAGCACTAGTAGAAGATCTGAACCACCGCGACGAAATCGACGGGATCCTGGTGCAACTGCCGCTACCGCCGCAAGTAGACGCGAAGAAAGTACTTATGGCGGTCGATCCGGCCAAAGATGTTGACGGTTTTCATCCTGTCAACGTCGGCTTCCTTTCGACGCAGCGGCCCGGGCTGGTCGCATGCACGCCGGCTGGAGTCATCGAGATTCTGGAGCGCAGCGACATTCCCATCGCCGGGCAAGAAGCTGTGGTCGTGGGACGAAGCGACATCGTAGGCAAGCCCGCCTCTATGCTGCTGCTGAATGCCAACGCCACAGTGACCGTCTGCCATTCCAAAACCCGTGACCTGCCTGGAGTCTGCCGCCGGGCCGACATTCTGGTTGCCGCGATCGGCCGCGCCGGCATGATCACGCGCGATTTCGTGAAGCCCGGTGCCACAGTGATTGATGTCGGCATGAACAAGGTGACTGATCATGCGGAATTCCAGCGTCTGTTCGCCGGCGACGCAAAGCGCGAAGAAGCGTTCCGCACGAAGGGATCCACCCTGGTCGGGGATGTGCATCCGGAAGTAGCCGAAGTGGCGGGAGCGTTAACGCCCGTGCCCGGCGGCGTCGGTCCGCTGACCATTGCGATGCTGATGTACAACACCGTGAAAGCCGCGAAGCTGCGTCGCGGCAGCCGCGTGCCGGAACCAACCAGCAAATGAAAGGCATTCCCCCCATAGGCGCAGAGACACAGAGAAAAACAAAGCCAAGGAAAGAAGTGTTTTCTCTCTGTCTCTGTGCCTCCGTGGTGAACGTTTTTCTTGCGGAGGGAGCTTGCTGAAAGTCGGCCTGACGGGCGGCATCGCCTCGGGCAAGTCGGTGGTTGGCGAGATGTTTGTCGCGCTAGGAGCGCATCTCGTCCATGCGGACCGCATCGCCCACCAGCTGATGCGGCCCGGCGAGGCCGTCTACAACGAGGTGGTGCGCCATTTCGGCGGAGCGATTCTCAATCGCGACGGCAGCGTTAACCGGGCGAAGCTGGCAGAGCTGGCTTTCGGATCCATGACCGCCAAGCCGCCTGAGACTGCTTCCGACATCTCTTCTCGAATCCCATCTTCTCGAATCCCAGCCCGTGTCGATGAATTGAACCGCATCGTGCATCCCGCGGTAATTCGCAGCCAGGAAGAGTGGATGGAAGAAGTGGGACAGCAGGATCCCCGCGCCGTCGCCATTGTGGAAGCTGCTCTCATTATCGAGGCCGGCGTGGCGAAACGTTTCGACCGCCTGATCGTGGTCACTTGTAGTGACGAGCAACGCGGCGCGCGATTCGCCGCGCGCCAAAAAATAGACCTCGAGGCCGCCCGCAAAGAAGTTGCCCGCCGCATGGCCGCCCAACTTCCCGAAGCGGAAAAGGTCAAAGCCGCCGACTACGTAATCGACAACTCCGGCTCACTCGACCGTACGCGAGATCAAGTCCGGCAGTTATGGGAAAAATTAAGCAACGACGCGGTAACTAAGCGTTAGACCACTATCACCGTCGGGCTTTTCTCCACAAACCGTCATCCCGAGCGAAACGAGGGACCTTGGTGTTCCTTGCAGCGCAGACACTGGCAACCCAGGATTCCGTGGGAACTCACTCTACTTCAAGAATTTTCCCTGCTCGAGCTCCTCAAATGCCTGCTGTAGCTGCTTCTGCGTGTTCATGACAATCGGCCCGTACCACGCCACCGGCTCCTCCAGGGGCTTTCCCGACACCAGCAGGAAACGGATCCCGTCGTCGCCCGCCTGCACAGTGACCTCGTCCCCTCGATCAAAAAGTATGAGCGACCGGTTGTCGGCTTCCACGGGAGGGGTTGTGTCCAACCACTTCACGGATTCAGTGGGCACGGCAAGAGGACCGGAAGCATTACAGAATTTTCCACTTCCTCCAAAAACATAGGCAAACGCATGCCGGGTGGTCTCCACTGGCAACGATTTTCTCTTGCCCGGAGCAACCGACACGTCGAGATAAATCGGATCGGCCGCGATCCCATCCACCGGGCCTTTCTTTCCCCAGAAACTGCCGCAGACGACGCGCACGTGCGTGCCATCATCGTCCTTGATTTCGGGGATATCGAGCGCCTTCACTTCCTGATAGCGTGGCGCAGTCATTTTCAGCGCCGACGGAAGATTCGCCCACAACTGAAAGCCGTGCATGCGGCCTGATTGATCGCCCTTGGGCATCTCCTGATGGATGATGCCGCTGCCCGCCGTCATCCACTGCACGTCGCCCGGAGCAATGGCGCCGCGGTTTCCCATGCTGTCGCCATGCTCCACCGTTCCCGCCAGCACATACGTGATGGTTTCGATCCCGCGATGTGGATGCCAGGGAAAGCCTGCCAGGTAATCCTCGGGAACATCGTTGCGAAAATCGTCGAGCAGAAGAAACGGATCAGTTTCCTTCGTGTTTCCGAAGCCGAAGGCGCGGCGCAAATGCACGCCCGCACCTTCAAGAGTTGGCTTGGATTTAACAAGGCGTCTAACCGGTCGAATGGACATAAAGGCCTCCGGTCGAAAGCAGTTTGATGTTGAAGGGAGACATGGCGATTCTAGCGTGCGGCTGCCCCGTCCTTGTCTCGCGGTTCTTGCGGGACTGGGCGGGGACTTTGACTGCCCCATCCAGTGCGAAGCCGCCCCACCTTTCGCGCGTGTGGCCATCCTGTGCTCTTTTGCAAAAGTGATCATTTCGAACGCAAACACCTCAACTTCTTGCCCTGCAGATTACCCGTCGCATCCGCATCGCAAATCCATGGCACCTTGTGACATCCAACCTTGTTCTCAAAATCCAATTCGTTCATCATCGTCCCGAATAGCTACATGGTCTTTGACAACCGAATAGGAAGCGCTAAGTCAATGCAATCCAAGATCTTGCGGACAAGTTCTTTGAGATGACGATTTTAGCCGGATTTCGCCAGATCGACCCTCCGCAACTTCCTGATTTGCAGAGATTTAGCGATTCGATCTGTAATTGATCTAGACTTGGGCGCGATTACTGGCTACCACCCCAGGCGCGTGCCAAAAATCCGTCCCCGTACCTTTCCTGCGAAACTATTTTCTCGAGAAATCCACAAGAGAATACCGCGTACCGCAAGAGGCTCGACGGCGTCATCCCGACGCCCCCGCGCTCGCGATAGAACATTTTGCTGAATCGCACGTAAAATGAATATGGGCTGTTTCCCAGATTAATTCGCGGCCCCAAAGCGTGCACTCATGAAACTTATACGACCTACACTTCTTGCGCTGGTAATGGCTGGCGCGTTCTTCTACTTCACGACTTGGCGCTCGAATGCTCGATTCGCCGGCTCGAATCCGGTGAATTGGCTGACTCATCCCGAGCAAGTTGAGATCACGGAGGCTTCCAGCGGCGAAGGTCTGGATGGCGAAGAGCAAAACAATATCAGCGTCTATCGCAAGAATATTCCGTCGGTGGTGAACGTGACCTCGCGCGCCATGTCCTTCGACTTCTTTTACGGGATGGTGCCGCAGGAGGGTCAGGGATCGGGCTTCGTGATCGACAAGGAGGGGCACATTCTCACCAACTATCACGTCATCGCCGACGCCCGGCAGGTGGAAGTGACCATGCACAATCGCAAGAAGTACAAAGCGACGGTTGTGGGCACCGATCCGGCACACGATCTGGCGGTGATCCAGATTAAGGGCGCGCCTGACCTGGTTCCTGCCGTACTCGGCGACTCGCGCAACTTGCAGGTGGGGCAGAAAGTCTATGCCATCGGCAACCCATTCGGGTTGGCGGGCACGATGACGCGGGGCATCGTGAGCTCGATTCGTCCGGTGCGCGAACCCAATGGCGCCACGATCGAGGAGGCGATTCAGACTGACGCCGCCATCAACCCCGGCAACTCGGGCGGTCCGCTGATGAACTGGCATGGAGAGGTCATTGGCATCAACACAATGATTCTCTCCAGCGTAGGACAGAACTCCGGGGTCGGATTCGCCATTCCGATCAATACCGCGAAAGCTGTGCTTAACGATCTGATGACGCTGGGCCGCGTGCGCAGGCCGGCTCTGGGCGTGCGCACGATTCCCATCAGTGCTGAATTGGCCGATGAGATGGGCTTGCCTGCGGATTACGGATTGCTGATTGTGCAAGTCACACCCGGGGGTTCCGCAGATCAGGCCGGACTGCGTGGAGGCACGGAGCGTGCCTATCTGGGGAATATCCCGATCATGCTGGGCGGAGACTTGATCATCGCCATCGACGGAGAAAAAGTTCAAGATGAGCAAGACCTCGCGCAGATGATGAATAACCATCGCGCCGGCGATACGGTGAAGGTGACGATCTATCGCAACAAGAAGAAACTGGACGTGAACGTGGCGCTGGGTGAGGCTAGAGAACAGGTGTGAGGAACCGGCTGTCAGCTTCCGGCACCGGCTTTCAGCTTTCTGCCGTCAGCTTTCTGCCTCAGCTGTCAGCTCAACCCTCAGCTCCCCAGGGTCCCGCGCTGCAGCGGGGAGCTGAACGGCCAATCTTGAATTCTTCCTCTTGTTATCCTAGGGCGTTCGAAGTAATCTGTTCTCCTGCCTATGACCGCCGCACGCTAGCTCCGCGAGCCTTGCAACTCTGAGCGATAACGCGCTGCGTTTCGTCCCCTGTGGTTATTGTTGTCCCATTCCAGAAAAGGATTTCCGACATGCAATTCGTGGATAGAGCATTGGCGCGCCGCTTGGAGGCGTGTGAAGAATTGCCGCAGGTTTTATATGCGCGGGTGTTGCAGAAGATGCGGCCCGAAATAGGAGCCGCGGAAGAAGAGATCTGTGGCGGGCACATGATATTCGCGGGACTGGGGTCGCCGATTGGACGGGCAACCGGGTTGGGGCTGGATCGCGCATTCGCGGCGGAAGATCTGGACCGTGTAGAAACCTTCTACCGTGCGCACCACGCTCCCGCTCAAGTGGATTTGTGTCCGCTGCACGATCTGGCGGTGTTTGAGATGTGCAAGGAGCGGCGATATGGCATCGCAGAACTGAATAATGTTTTGTACCGGCAGCTGGATCCGAAGGAGAGATTTCCCGACCCTCCTGCAGGATGCATTATCCGCCAAGGGCACGCGGACGAGGCGCGGGAATTGGGCGCCATCGTGGAGAGAGCGTTTTTTCCCGATGGAGCACCCGAGGCATTTCGAGATCTGCTGACGCCGCTCTACCAGATGGAGGGCGCTCTGACGTTTGCGGCCAGTGTCGAAGGCAAAGTGGCAGCTTGCGGAGCGGGGCTACTCATTCCAGAACACCGCGTGTTCGCAATATGCGGGGCGGGAACGGCGGCGGAATTCCGCGGGTGCGGGCTGCAAACGGCGTTGCTGCACGCCCGACTGGCCGCCGCGGCGCAGGCGGGATGCGAATACGCCGTTGTGGTTACGCAGGGTGGCACGACTTCGCAGCGCAACTGCGAGCGGCTGGGGTTTCGCGTGGCGTACAGCAAGGTGACGGCGATCAAGGAGCAGGGTACTTCTTGAGGCGGCGTCCGAATGAGGGATGAGGACAGCAGTTTCCTCGCCATCGCAGCCGCTCTTTGGCGCGGCCGCCGATGACTCGGAATGACAAGAGCTGACAAGAGCTAGCTTCTTTTGTTGCCTTATTTTCTGTCCTGATATTGTCTGTCCCGGAGGCGAGCTTAGGCCGCGTTTTCGGCGAAGAACTCTTCGATCTCATTCACTTCTTTATCGCTGAGGCGGAGGTCGCCGGCGCGCATCACGCCCTCGGCTTGCCGGGCATTGCGCGCGCCAACGATGGCTCCGGTGACGGCGGGATGCCGCAGCGTCCAGGCGATAGCGACCTCGCCGATCGAACGATTGTGCCGCTTCGCGATCTCTCTCAGGCAGTCGATGAGTTGGAGATTGCGGGAGAGATTTGGTTCGGTGAAGTCGGGATGTCCGTGGCGCCAATCGTCCTGGGGAAGCCGCGCCGCGCGTTCGCGCGTCATGGCGCCGGTAAGCAGGCCGGAGGCCATGGGGGAGTAAACCATCACTCCAATTCCCTGGCGCAGGCAGTAGGGCAGAATCTCGTCTTCGATCTCGCGGTGGATTAATGAATACGGAGATTGCAGAGAGGTAACGGGAGCGATGGCCTGAGCACGTTTCAGCTGTTGAACATTGAAGTTGGAGACGCCAATCCAGCGCACCTTGCCTTCGCGCTTCAGGCCGGCGAGCGTGGACCATCCTTCCTCAAGCGCGGGCGAGTCGGGATCCGGGGGCCAGTGGATCTGGTAAAGATCAATGACATCGACGGAAAGGCGACGGAGACTGTCTTCGAGTTCCTGGCGGATCGAATTAGCGGTCAACACTTTTTGCACATTGCCCTGCAAGTCCCAGCGGAGGCCACACTTGGTGAAAACGTAGGGGCGAGAACCGGACCAGCTCTGCAGAGCGCTGGCGACAACCTCTTCGGAGTGTCCCAGGCCGTACACAGCGGCCGTATCGATCCAATTGACACCGAGTTCAAGAGAGCGGTGAATGGTGGCGATGGAATCGTTGTCGTCCTGCGATCCCCAGCCGAACTGCCAACCCGAACCACCGATGGCCCAAGCTCCGAAGCCTACGCGAGTGATATTCAGATTAGAATTGCCAAGAGTGCGAGTTTCCATGTCAGATCTCCTTATAAAGTTGGATTGCTGGCAGGATAATGCGATTCAGAAGTGAAAGCAGATGAATACAGAAATTATTCGCAAGTTTTGTCTGGCATTTCCTCAGGCTACGGAGAAGCTGCAGTGGGGCGACGAGCTGTGTTTTAAGGTTGGTGAAAAGATTTTTGTGATGCTCGGCCTGGACAATCCGCGGCTTTGTTTCAAGTGCACGCCTGAAAGTTTTGCCGAACTGATCGAGCGCGAGGACATTCGTCCAGCGCCGTATGTTGGGCGCTATAAGTGGGTGATGCTGGACCGGCTGGACGCGGTGCGCTGGGAAGAGTTGGAGAAACTGATTCGGCGGTCGTATGAGATAGTGGCGACCAGGGCGCCGGGGAAGAAGAAAGGCAAGCGGCGAGTTTCTAAGCGAACTTTATCAAAGAAGCCCTCTTCTAAGAAGACCAGGGGGGATTGAGATACTGCTCTTGGATGGAGTTGGCGGGCAGAGCCTGCCCTGAACTTGTGGAAGGGAGTGCCCGTCCTACATAACCCCGCCGCCCCACACAGACAGCGTTGATTTGACTCTGCTTGCCGCGGTCGGCTAGCCTCAAGAGTCTGCCCAGTCTGGACATCTTCGACCTTAAATGCGATTCCGGCACAAATCATTGATTTTGTTGCTGATGGCGGCGGCTTTCGGCGTGTCCCTTGCCAGCGGCGCTGTGGAACCGCTGCATGCGCAGCATGGAATCGTGGTGAGCGTTCACGAGTTGGCCTCGAAAGCTGGAGTCGAGATGATGGAGGCTGGCGGCAACGCGGTGGATGCGGCGGTGGCTACGGGATTCGCGCTGGCGGTGGTACATCCGGCGGCAGGAAATCTGGGCGGCGGTGGATTCATGCTGATCCGGATGGCCGGCGGCAACACGCATTTCATCGACTATCGCGAAAAATCTCCTGCGGCGGCGAAGGTCGATATGTATCTCGACCCGCAGGGCAACGTGATTGAAGGCGCCAGCGAGATTGGATACAAAGCGATCGGAGTGCCGGGATCGGTAGCGGGCATGGTTTCTGCCGAACAGAAATACGGCAAGCTTACGCTGAAGCAGGTGATGGTCCCGGCTATCCGGTTGGCCCGGGACGGTTATGCATTGAGCTGGGGAGAGGCGAGCGATTTTCAGCGTGACAAATATCTGAGCAAGTTTCCCGAATCGCGGCGAATCTTTCAGCGCGATGGAAATTACTACCAGCCGGGGGAGATTTTCCGGCAGGCTGACTTGGCGCGAACACTGGAGCGAATTGCCGCCAAGCCTGAGGACTTTTATCACGGGACTCTGGCGCGGGAACTGGCTGCCGCGATGCAAAAGGGCGGAGGACTGATCACGGCTGAGGATCTGGCGGGCTATGAAGTAAAGGAACGCGAGCCGGTTCGTGGTACGTATCGCGGATATGAAATCATCAGCGCTCCGCCGCCGTCTTCCGGGGGAACTGTTCTGATCGAAACGCTGAACATTCTGGAGGGATACGATCTCGGAAAGCTTGGAAACCGCTCTTCGCCCTCGATTCACTACACGACGGAGGCGTTTCGACGGGCATTTTTCGACCGGGCGGAATTCATGGGGGATCCGGACTTTGTAAAGATTCCCGTCGCGCAGCTCATCGACAAGAAATATGGTGAGGCTTGGCGGGATTCGATTGCTGCGGACCACGCCAGTCCCAGCAAGGAGTTGAAGCGGCCGGCGATTTTCAGCGAACTTGAACAGTACGCAGCGGCCCATCCGCAACCGCAGGCAACGCACGAGGGTCCGCACACGACACATTATTCAGTGGTCGATGCGGAAGGAAACGCAGTTGCGGTCACGACGACTATAAACTCGTGGTTCGGATCGCGGGTTACGGCGGAGGGCTTGGGATTTTTGTTGAACGACGAGATGGATGATTTTTCGGCCAAGCCGGGCGTGCCAAATTCCGACGGATTGATTCAGGGTACGGCGAATGCGATTGGGCCGGGAAAACGGCCATTGTCATCGATGACGCCAACCATCGTGGTGCGGGATGGCAAGCCATTTCTGGTCCTGGGTTCGCCGGGCAGCTCGAAGATTATTACGACCGTGGCTAATGTTCTGATGGGCGTGATCGATTACGGAATGAATATTCAGGAGGCGGTGGATGCTCCACGGTTCCACAATCAGTGGCTGCCGGATGTGTTGAACGTGGAACGATGGTTTTCGCTCGATACGGTTCGGGAACTCCAGAAGATGGGATATCAGATCCAATACGGTCTGCGCGAAGGAGCGGATGGCCCCGGCTATTGGAGTGATGCGGAGTGCGTCGCCATTAATCCTAAGAGCGGCGAGCGGCTCGGCGCCAGCGATTACAGAAACAACGGGAAGGCAGTGGGATATTAGAACATTGTGATTGATGATTTTTGATTGCCCATTGAAAAAATCAAATCCAAGCAGCTGAGGGTTTCAATCAACAATCTGCAATCAACAATTCTCTTTTCTCTTAAGGATCTGGCATGTTGAAAGCACTATCAACCTATTTGTATGTAAAAGAGCGGCTGCATCCGGGAATTCTGGACGGCCTGACCCGCAACGGAGTGCAGGCGATTGAGATTTTCGCGGCGCGGCAGCATCTCGATTATGCTAACCGCAAGGCCCATGTGAGAGAGATTGCCGAGTGGTTTCGAGGGAGCGGGGTTCCGCTGAATTCCGTGCACTCGCCCCTCTACGCCGATTACGACTGGGGCCGGACCGGAGCGGCCCCGATCAACCTTGCGTCAACCGACCGCGCGGGACTGGTAGACGCGATGGATGAGGTGAAGCGGTCTTTGGAGATCGCAGAGCAGATACCGTTTCGCTTTCTGGTGCAGCACTTGGGTTTGCCCAACGAAACATTCAGCGAGAAGAAATTCGAATCGGCAATGACTTCCATTGAGCACTTGCGCGCATTTGCTAAGCCCCTGGGGGTGCGAATTTTGCTGGAAAATATTCCCAATGAACTTTCCACGCCGGAAAGACTTATGGAGATGATTCAGAACGCCCACTTTGACGATGTTGGAATCTGTTTCGATTTCGGACATGCTCACATAATGAGTTCGGTTAACCAGGCCTTCGAGCTTGTGGGAAAGCAAGTGTGTTCGACCCATGTCCACGACAACGCCAAAGACCGCGATTCGCACCTGTGGCCGGGACAGGGAACGATCGACTGGAAAGAAGCAATGGAACTGCTGCGCTCCGCACCGCAAACGCCGGCTCTGATGCTGGAGTTGGAAGGCGAGGAGAAAGTGAATCCGCTGGAAAAGCTTGAGTCGACGTTTGAGAAGCTGGAAACGGCGTAGGAATTATGAGATTGAGTCATTGACTCATTGTTTTTGATCGATCCTCTGCGCGCAATGATTTTAGTGATCCGATGATTCAATAACTCAATCGATTATGTCTTCACCGGTAACGACTATTGCGGAAATTGGAAAGCACGAAGGGCAGTCGGTCACTCTACGCGGCTGGCTCTATAACCTGCGGGAGAGTGGGAAACTGCTGTTCCCACAGTTCCGCGACGGCTCAGGTGTGATTCAGGGCGTGGTGCCGAAGAACGCGGTCACGCCGGAAGTGTTCGAGGCGGTTAAGACGCTGACGCAGGAATCGAGCGTGATCGTGGAGGGGAAGGTTCGCGCGGATAAGCGCGCGCCCGGCGGCTACGAACTGGATGTAGCCAGCGTGCAGGTAGTGCAGCGCGTTCCGGAGACTGATCCCTATCCGATTACCCCCAAAGAACATGGGACTGAGTTCCTGATGGAGCACCGGCACCTGTGGGTGCGGTCGCAACGGCAGGCGTCGATTCTGCGAGTGCGTGCGGAAATTATCAAAGCGGTGCGCGATTTTTTTGACGAGCGCGGCTTTACACTCACCGATCCTCCTATTCTTACTCCAGCGGCTTGCGAAGGGACGAGCACGCTTTTCCCAGTCGATTATTTCGACGAGCAGGCTTACCTCACGCAATCTGGCCAGCTTTACATTGAAGCCACGGCGATGGCGCTGGGCAAGGTTTATTCCTTCGGACCAACATTTCGTGCGGAAAAATCGAAGACCCGGCGTCACCTGACCGAGTTCTGGATGGTGGAACCTGAAATTGCCTACGCCGAACTCGATGATCTGATGGATCTAGCAGAGGGCCTCATCAGTTTCGTGGTGAAGCGCTGCCTGGAGCGACGGCGCGGGGACCTGCAGGCGATTGGGCGCGACGTTGCCAAGCTGGAAAAAATTGAGCCGCCGTTCCCCCGAATCAGTTATGACGACGCGGTGAAGAATCTGCAGGAGGGCTACGCAAAAGGCGCGCTGGAGGCGAAATTTGAGTGGGGCGGTGATTTGGGTTCGCCCGACGAGACTTATCTTTCGGCGCAATTCGACAAGCCCGTGATGGTGCACCGATATCCGGCAAAGGTGAAAGCTTTCTACATGGAGCCCGATCCGCGGCGGCCCGAACTGGCGCTGTGTGTCGATGTGTTGGCCCCGGAAGGCTACGGCGAAATCATCGGCGGCTCGCAGCGTATGGCATCGCATGAGTTGCTGGTGCAGCGTATTCATGAGCACGGATTGCCGGAAGAGGCCTTCAAGTGGTATCTGGATTTGCGCAAGTATGGCAGCGTGCCGCATGGCGGATTCGGCATGGGCATTGAGCGCGTCGTGGCCTGGATCTGCGGACTTGAACATGTGCGCGAGACGATTCCGTTCCCGCGCATGCTGCACCGGTTATACCCATGAAGAATTGAGTGATTGGGCAATTAAGTGATTGGGTCATTTAGAACCAGTATGTCTGCTGTTCGGTTTTCAATTGCCCAATCGCTCGATTGCTCAATCGCAAAATCCTATGACGACGACAATCAGCGCCACCAATATCGTTCCTAAGAAGATTCGAGTGATTGGCGTGCCGCTTGATTTAGGCCAGTCGCGGCGCGGCGTCGATATGGGGCCTTCGGCGGTGCGCGTGGCAGGGCTCGAAGCGCGTCTCGAAGCCTTAGGGCATGAAGTGGAGGATGGCGGCAACGTCGCTGTAGCTATCCCGGAGCAGAAAAAAGAAGGCGACACTCACGCTAAGTATTTGAAGGAAATCACGGCGACTTGCACCAAGCATGGGGAACTGGTGACCAAGACGCTGGAAGCGGGAAGAATTCCCCTGGCTCTCGGGGGCGATCATTCGATGGCGGTTGGGACCGTGGCGGGCGTGGCTGAGTTCTACCGGCGTCAGAACCAGCGGATTGGCCTCATCTGGATTGACGCGCACACCGACATTAATACGCCTGAGACTTCTCCAAGTGGCAACGTGCATGGCATGCCGCTGGCGGCGCTGATGGGACTGGGGCCGGAGGAATTGTCGAACATTTTTGATTTTTCTCCTAAAGTGAGAGCGGAGAACTGTGTGCTGGTGGGAGTGCGCGATATTGACGCCGTTGAAAAAGAAAATGTACGGCGCGCCGGCATCGGCGTTTTCACCATGCGCGACATCGACGAACGAGGCATGCGTACCGTGATGGAAGAAGCCTTGCGCATGGCCGGGCGCGGCACTGCTGGCTATCATATTTCTCTCGATATGGACTGGGTCGATCCCGTGGATGCGCCCGGCGTGGGTACTCCGGTACGCGGTGGCGCGACTTATCGCGAAGCTCATCTGGCGATGGAGATCATCGCGGACCACGGACGCATGCTGAGCTTTGAGATCGTCGAAGTGAATCCTGTGATTGACGAACACAACCGGACCGCGGATCTGGCGGTGGAGTTGGCGCTGTCGGCGTTTGGAAAGAAGATTTTGTAAGAGCTATGAAAAAACCTCGGGTGGGAATTCTTTTTGGCGGGCGCAGTGGCGAGCACGAAGTTTCGCTGCTCTCGGCAGCGTCGGTTCTCAACGCCATTGACAAAGACAAGTACGAAGTTGTGCCTATCGGTATCACCAAGGATGGCCGCTGGCTGACGGCTGGCGATGCTGAGAATCTGCTGCAGGGAAAGTTAGTGCTGGAGTCGCGTCACCTGCGTGCAGGCGATCCAGAGACCACTGAACCTGCGGCGGTGCTGGCCCGGGGAGAAGCGGTTGTGGTGCCGCCAGAGCCGGTGCACCGGCAGAGCGGGCTGGTCCCATTTCAGACGGAAGCGCCGCTTACGCGGCGAGCCAGTGATCGCGCCATCAATGTGGATGTAATTTTCCCTGTGCTGCATGGCACATTCGGTGAGGACGGAACCATTCAGGGCCTGCTCGAACTGGCCGACATCGCGTATGTGGGCGCCGGCGTGCTGGGCTCGGCGGCCGGCATGGATAAAGATGTGATGAAGTCGCTGTTTATCGCCGCGGGAATTCCTATTGTGAAGCACGTAACAATTTTGCGCAGCGCGTGGGAGAGAGAGCCAAAGAGAGTGCAGAAGTTCGTGGAGAGCAAGTTGAAGTATCCAGTATTTGTGAAGCCGGCGAACTTAGGGTCGTCCGTCGGAATCAGCAAGGCGCACAACCGCAAAGAATTGGGGCCCGCGATTGAAGAGGCGGCTAAGTTCGATCGCAAGATCGTTATCGAGCAAGGCGTGGGAGGAAAGAAAAATAAAGCGCGCGAGATCGAGTGTTCGGTGCTGGGCAACGACGAGCCGATTGCTTCGATCCCTGGTGAAATTGTTCCTGTTAAGGAATTTTACGATTACAACGCGAAGTATCTCGACGAAGGGTCCGAGCTGATCATCCCTGCGAAACTCAGCAAAGCGGAAACGAAGAAAGTTCAGGAACTGGCAGTACGCTCCTTCAAAGCGGTGGATTGCTCTGGCCTGGCGCGCGTGGATTTTCTGATGGATCCGAACTCGCGGAAGATTTATTTGAATGAGATCAATACCATGCCAGGATTCACCGCGATCAGCATGTATCCCAAGCTGTGGGCGGCATCAGGGCTGGAGTACGCAGACTTGATCGACAGATTGATCCAGCTGGGGCTAGAGCGGCATACTGATAAGAAGAAAAATCAGTATAGCCGCTGAGAGCCCATTCGCTTTCGAATTGCGTTTCGCTAAACCCCAGCGCATGTCATTGCACGCCCGCCTTCTGCATGAAACTGGCCTGATCGGCTTTCATCTTCTTCAGGCCATCCATCGGCAGATAGACCATGTGGCCAGCCTCGTAGGTGGTGTAGGAAATATTGTCACGATATTTTGCGGGCAGGTCGAGATGCAGAATCGCGTAGTTCGCGGCGAAATAGGGCGTGGCCAGATCGTAGTAGCCTTCCATGACCAAAATCTTCAGGTACGGATTTTTTACAATGGCTTGCCGCATGGCCGAGGCGGTGTCGGGAAATCCGTTGATGGCCGATCCCCAATCCCACTTGTCGAAGGCGATATCCTGGGCCCTGACATAGTAGGGCATGTCTACTTTGTACCCTAACTCGGTTCGGACGTAATTGTTAAATACCGAAGTGAACGGAGGTTGCGTGGCAGACCCGGTGGGGTCGTAGAAGGGCGTGTCGAGCAAGCCACTCGGATCAGGGCCGGTGTAGCGTCCATCGAGGCGGCCAACGCGCAGTTTCTGGTCGATCAGCAAATAGTGAGTGAACTTGCGGACATTGATACGCAGGTTAGCCTGGTCCACCACCTCTTTGCTCAGACCGGTGTAGCGCGCTAGTTGATCGATGATTTTCTCGCGCTCTGGCGGAGTGAGCGCGTCTCCCTTGGCCAACGCTTGAGCGTAGTCACCGGAAGCCCACTGTTCCGATTCCTGCCTAGCGCGGTTCAGGTCCTGGGCAAGATCAGGCGCGAGCTTGTGATGATAGGCGGCGATCATGGTGAAGGACGGAACCAGAAAAATGTAGGGCTGGTCATTGGTATTGGTTTCCTCCAGCGTTTCGAAATTCAATACGCTGGAGAGCAGCGTGATGCCGTTGAACGAAATGCCGCGATCGGCGAGGTATCCGGCGATTCCGGCGGCGCGCGTGGTTCCGTAGCTCTCGCCGAGAATGAACAAGGGGGAAGACCAGCGCTCGTTGCGGCTGATGTAGAGGCGAATGAACTCACTGAAAGCCTCGATATCTCCTTTGACGCCCCAGAATTTCTTGAACAGCTCGGCATCGGCGGCGCGGCTGAATCCGGTGCCGATGGCGTCGATCAGCACAAGATCGCTTTTAGCGAGCAGAGTGTAGGGATTGTCTTCCATGCGATAGGGAGCGGGCGGCATGAATCCATCGGGCTGAAGGACGACACGCTTAGGGCCGAGAGCCCCCATATGCAGCCAAATGGACGCCGAACCAGGCCCGCCGTTGAAGGCGAAGGTGAGCGGTCGCTTGGAGACGTCTTGGCCGTCGAGGGCATAGGCGACATAGAACATTTCAGCTTCGATCTTGCCATCTCCGCGCTTGATGGGAAGACGGCCGGCGGTGGCGGTATACTTCAGCAATTTTCCGTCGACAGTGATCTGATGATGCGTCTCGACCGGAGCCACTTCGGTCATGTCGAAGTGTTCTTCTTTGTCTTTATCCTTGTCGGAGGAAGCTTCCCGGGTGGGGGGCTTCTGCTCCGAAGGCGTTTCAGGCTTGATGGCAGGGCTCTGTGCGGGCTTCTCGGAAGATTGCGCGGCTGGCTGCTTCTTTTGATTTGCTGATTTCGGCTGGTCAGTCTGTTGAGCAAAAGCTGCAGTGATCAGAAGGCAAGCCGTGGAAAATACCCAGAACCATTTCATGAATCACTCCCTTGCGAAGAAATGTATTTGAACTGATGAAGCGGGATGAATTGTACACTGTTGGCAAATTCGCTTTGCGCCACGTTATGAAAGCCGAGGCGCCGGTCCCAAGTGGCCTTCCGAAGTAACTAAAACCGATCCCGTTTTCACGGAGTGACGACCAGGGGAAGTTCGATGAAACTGGCCTGACCCGGCGTGTGAAAGATACGCTGGGTCGCCTTCTGGTAGTCTCCCGGCTTCGCCCAGAAGATGTTGGGGACGAACGTCTGCGGATTGCGATCGTACAAAGGAAACCAGCTTGATTGGATTTGAACCATGATCCGATGGCCGGGTAGAAAGACATGGTTCGACGTGGGAAGATTGAATCGGTAGAGCAGCGGTTGGCCGGACGGGATGGGTTTAGGTGTCTCCAGACTTTCGCGATAGCGGCCGCGGAAGATATCGCCCGAAATCATCAGCTGGTACCCACCCATAGTGGGCTGGTCGGCGACCTCGTCTGGATATACGTCGATCAACTTGACCACCCAATCAGAGTCAGTGCCGCTGGTGGAAGCCACAAGGTTTGCAACCGGTTGTCCGCTGATCTTCATCGGCGTGGTTAAAACTTCGGATGTAAACACGGCAACATCGGGGCGTCCGGAGGCTTCGCGCTGATCGTCCACCAGCCATTTTGGCCATGTCAGCCGGCCCTCGTAGCCAATGGGCTGAACGGGACGGGCGCGAAAGGGCACAGGCTTGGCGGGATCCGAAAGGTATTCGTCGAAGGGCGCGTCGGAAGAGCGGGGCTCAGCCAAACTTACCTTCAGGCCGGCGGCGAGGTACAGAGGAGTGGGGCGCACGGAACAACCGCTGGCGCATCCGGCAGGCCAAGCCGGCAAGCGGCGCCAAGTATTGGTTCCGGTTTCAAAGGCGTTGACGGGCGCTATATCGGCCTTGGGTGCGCCATCCTTCAGATATTGATCGAGAAAGGGAAGAAGAATGTGCTGGCGAAAGTATAGCCCAGTGTCGCTATTGAACTTCAATGCTCCCAACGAGCTGCCATCGCCAATTTCCTGGCCGTGATGCCACGGCCCCATCACCAGAAATAATTTGTCACGGTTTGCGCCCTTCGCCTGAAGCGCCTTGTAAAGTGCGGGAGCGCCGTAGATATCTTCCTGATCCCACAGGCTGTCCACCAGCATAGTTGGCACAGGCAGGGGCTGAGCGGCAAGGATGCGGTCCATCGCTTGATCGCGCCACCAGGCATCATAAGAGGGATGCTCGAGCAGCTTACTCCAGAATCCCACCTGCTCGAGCCCATGACTGCGGCCGAGCTCCCCCGCTGATCCTGCTTCCATAAAAATGTCGTAGTCGTCGAAGTGATTGGTCCACCATTCCTCGTCGGACGCGCGGGTGGCCTCCTGATTCAGTATGTAGGGCATATTCTGTTCGCGGAAGGCGCCGTTGTGGAACCAGTCATCGCCCATCCAGCCATCGACCATAGGATTCATCGGCACCGCAACTTTCATCGCCGGATGGGGATTGACCAGCGCCATCAACGTGGTAAAGCCGTCGTAGGAAATGCCCAGGACTCCGACTTTGCCGTTGCTTTCGGGAACATTTTTCACCAGCCAGTCGATCGTGTCGTAAGTGTCAGTGGCGTGATCGACGGGTGTGGGATTCAGCGGTCCGCGCAAGGGACGGGTCATTACGTAATCGCCCTCGGAGCCGTACTTGCCGCGGACATCCTGCACCACGCGGATGTAGCCGCCTTCGACAATCACATCCGTAGGGTTGTCGTATCCACTCAGTATGGAGCCGAGGTGCGCGCTTGCGGCGTGGGTGGTTTGGGTCTTGGCACTATACGGTGTGCGGGTAAGCAACATGGGAGCGTTCCGGGCGCCCTTAGGCACGAGGATCACGGTATGGAGCTTTATGCCGTCGCGCATAGGGATCATTACGTCGCGCGTGCTGTAGTCGAAGTTGTCAACGACCCGGTTGAACCGGGCGGGCGATTCGCTGGGCAAGTTTGCGGCCGGCGCGGGGGTTTGTGCCGACCCCGGCCCGGAGAAGTTAAGTTCTACAACCAAGAGTGCGATCAGAAGACGGCACAAACGAACTCCGTTACCGTGCCGACGAATGTTCGAAAGATAATTTTTCACTTGGAAGCACAAGCTTGTCCTCTTTCCCATGCTCAGATCGCGAAGGAAGAGTGTACTGATTGCGAGCGCAACGGACAAATCCTAGAAGACAGCCTGCTTGGCGGAAGCACTAGGGCAGCGGCTGAATTTGCCTTCTGCGTGAAGGCAAGCAATTCTCGATACTCTTGATAGGCTGGCCTTAACTTGTTCACTGGTGCCATGCATCGCATGAACGGAGGCAAGGTTAATATGGCTGAGAATAAATATGAAGTGATTGTCGAGAATAACGCAGTAAAACTGGCGCAAGACATCAACGCGCTTTCATTAAAGGGATTCAAGCCGATCTTTATGTCGAGTATCGCAAATGGTGGAATGAACGTTGTCACAGTCATCTTGGAAAACATGGTCAAATACTGAGTTGCTGGTCGAAATTAAATTCAGCCACTACCAGTTTTGGGATTTTCTTGACGAACCTCAGTGGGCATTGTAGGATTGAAGACAAGTTTACCCCTCGGGGCAGACTTGGAATTTCATGCAGAGTGGCTGAGGGACGAGCCCTGTGACGCCACGGCAACCGGATCAGGATCATATATCCCGACCGCCAGGTGCCAACTCCCGCCCGGAAACGGGGAACATGAGATTCGGATGCGAAGCTTATTTTTATTTGCATTCCGATAACCTCTTTTCCTATTTCCTGGAAAAAGAGGCCTTTTTGTTTTAGGGCACTTTTTCCCGGCTCGTCCCCAGCTATTCGCTGCAGTAAGAAAAAGAAAGCGAGTAGCGATATGGCTCACTACGAATTGCGCTGCCGGGAATGCGGACGAAGCTGGGGAAACCAGCCCCGCTCAATCTGCGACGAGTGTTTCTCTCCTCTGGAAGTCAACTACGACTATGACGCGATCCGGGCATTGCTCGCCCAGGGCGCCCATGACCAGCCCAGATCGAGCCGCGAGCGAATCTCGCAACGGCCGCCCAACATGTGGCGCTATGCTGAATTGCTGCCCTTGCCGGAGGGTTTCGAGCCGCGACTGCCAGTTGGCTTTACGCCGCTGTTTCAAGCGCCGCGTCTGGCACAACGGCTCGCCGGTGACAATGACGCGAAAATCGCCGGACAAAATCTTTACCTCAAGAACGACGCCGTCTGCCTGCCTACGCTGAGCTTTAAGGACCGCGTGGTGGCCGTGGCGTTGGCGCAAGCCAAGGCTTTTGGCTTCGATACGGTTGCGTGTTCCTCGACTGGCAACTTGGCCAATGCGGTTGCGGCGCACGCGGCGCGATTGGGATTGAAGGCATGGATCTTCATTCCATCCGATCTCGAGCCGGCGAAGATTCTTGGCACACAAGTGTTCGGAGCGAATGTGGTGCGCATCGCGGGGAACTATGACCAGGTGAACCGCTTGTGCTCGCAGATTGCGGAAGAACGGCGCTGGGGCTTCGTCAACGTGAACCTACGGCCTTATTACGCAGAGGGATCGAAGACCGTTGGCTTCGAAATCGCCGAACAACTGGGCTGGCGCTTGCCGGACAACGTTGTGGTTCCCATGGCGGGCGGGTCGTTGATTACGAAGATCAAAAAGGCGTTCGGCGAATTGATCAAGCTGAGGTTGGTGGAAGAGAAGCCGGTAAAGTTCTTCGGGGCGCAAGCTACTGGGTGTTCCCCGATTTCAACAGCGGTGAAAATCGGCAGCGCGGAGATCGATCCTCAGAAACCGTCGACTATCGCGCGTTCACTCGCCATCGGCAACCCAGCCGACGGACACTATGCCATCAAGACCATCAAGCAGAGTGGCGGATGGAGCGAAGACGTGAGCGATCCCGATGTGATCGATTCGATTCGTCTGCTGGCGGAAACTGAAGGCGTCTTCACGGAAACCGCCGGCGGAGTAACCGTGGGCACAGCGGGCAAACTCTATCGGCAGGACCGCATTCTGGCTGAGGAAACCACTGTGCTGTGCATCACTGGAAACGGATGGAAGACGACTGACGTGCTGGCCGGCGTATATGAGGCCGAGCGGCCGATTGCGCCTAAGCTGGCCGAATTCGAGAAGTATTTGCAGCAAGCTGTGGCCGGTGCAGTTGCGAGTGAAACGGCGATTCCTGTAGGAGCGTAAGAGGAGACACACATGGCAATCACGGTGCAGATTCCGACGGCATTGCGGCGGCACACCGCGGGCGTAGGTTCGATTGCGTGCGCGGCTACGAACCTGGGAGAACTGTTTTCCGTGCTCGATGAGAAGTTTCCGGAGCTGAAGCCGCACCTGCGCGACGAAGCCGGACAGGTGCGGCGCTTTTTGAACATTTACGTGAATGAGGAAGACATACGATTCTTGGGCGGACCAGGGTACGCCTTTCAGGATGGGGACGAAGTGTTGCTGGTGCCGTCGATTGCGGGCGGAGCACAGTAGATCTCAAGGCAGTCCGTTTCAGAATCACAGAACTGACAATCCTGCCAAATTCCAAACCTCGGTGGTACAGCCGAGGTTTTGGAGTCCGCAACAGTAGAGATTCAGTGTGTTGCAATTCTCGCCTTCTGCTGTATAATTAATCTAACTAACTAGTTAATTAAGTTATGGCTCCACTGTTTCATCATCGCCAGCACCCGCCCCGCCTGGGTTCCCGTGGGCGGCCGGAAGAGAGCCGCGCCGCGATTCTGCGGGCGGCGGCACTTGAGTTTGCCGAACACGGCATTGCAGGAGCTCGCACTGACGCCATTGCGCGCGCGGCGAGAGTCAACAAGGCCTTGCTCTATTACTACTTCAAGAACAAGGAAACGCTTTACGGCGCGGTGCTCGACAACGCGTTCTCGGGGATGAAGACCACCGTTTTTCAGGTGCTCGACAGCGATCTGCCCCCCCGCCAGAAGATTATGGCTTACGCGGGCGCGTATTTCGATTTCATTGCGTCGAATCAGATTTATCCCAAGCTGATGCAGCGCGAAATGATGCGGGCGCGCGAAGGCCATTCGGAGCACATCGACAGATTGGTGAAGACCTACTTTCAGCCCATCTACGGCCGCGTGCGGGAGCTGTTGCATAAAGGAATCGCGGAAGGCGAATTCCGGCGAGTTGATCCGGCGCACTTTGTCCCGTCCATGGTGGCAATGATCGTTTTCTATTTCAGCAGTGCCCCGGTAATGCAACGGATCGTGCGTTTCAATCCGCTGACGCCTGAGCGAATTGCCGAGCGGCGGGCCGCGGTTCTGGATTTTATCTCGGCCGCGCTGTTTGAGCCTGGCTCCAGCATGGCGCCGTCGTTTCGCAAATCAGGAGTACGCAAATGAGTGCTCGTAATCGATTTTTCATTCTTCTCGGCATAATCTTCGTGATTGCCGCGATCTATTACACGTTCTCCACCGACCATTCGAAAGACCTGGTGTTGATCGGCACCGTTGATTCGAACCAAGTGATCGTCAGCGCGCAGGTGGAAGGCCGCATCCAGAAACTTCTGGTGGATGAAGGCACGCCGGTGAAGGCTGGAGATTTGATTGCCGTACTCGATCCCTCCGAACTGCAGACGCAGGAAGCCGCGGCCACGGCGACCATCACCAGCTTGCAGCACAAAGTAGCGGAGATGCAGCACACGGAACGATCCACGACAGGTTCAACTTCGAGTGATGTGACTAATGCGCGGGCTAAGCTTGATTCGGCAAAGGCGCAACTTCTTCAGGCAAAGGCTGCCCTGGACCGTACCGAGAGCGACAGCCGGCGGATGATTGAGTTGGCGAAGGCTGGCGTTCAATCTGAGCAGGATCGAGTACAAGCTGAAACCAACTTGCAGGCGGCGCAAGCGACGCTACAAGCCCAACAAGAGTTGGTGAAGGCAGCGGAAGCGGATTTGAGTTCCGCCATTGCGCGCACGCAGCAAGCCAACGCCGCCAAAAGTACCGTGCAATCGACTGAGGCTGATCTCAAGAATGCCATCGCTCAAAAAAATCAGGCTGCCGTGCGGTTGGGCTATACGAATGTTTATGCGCCGGTGACCGGCAAAGTTTCGGTGCGCGCGGCGCGCCAGGGAGAAGTGGTGAACATTGGGGCGCCGATTGTGACCATCATCGATCTGTCGGACACGTGGGCGCGCGCGGCCATTCCGGAAACTTATGCCGATCACATCGGTTATGGCGATGTGTTGCGGGTCCGCATGCCGGGCGGGACGGTCACTTCCGGCAAAGTATTTTTCAAGGGAGTGGAGGGCGACTTCGCCACGCAGCGCGATGTCAGCCGGCGCAAACGGGATATCAGGACAATTATTTTGAAAGTGCGGTTGGACAATCCGAAAGGCGAGTTTGTGCCGGGAATGACAGCGGAGGTACTGGTTTCACCGGCACAGCTGAAGGGCGAGAGCAGTCCACAGAGCACGGCCACAGCGGGGCAGCAATAGTGGCGGAATTGAACGCCAAAGCGAACGCCAGTTCGACCGCATCCACGGAGGATCACGCGATCGAGGTCGAACACATCGTCAAGAAGTATGGCGACTTCACCGCAGTGGACGATGTCTCGTTCTATGTGAACGACGGTGAGATCTTCGGCTTGCTCGGGCCCAATGGAGCGGGGAAGTCGACTTTAATCCGCATGATGACCACTCTGATCCCGATCACGGCGGGGATCGCTCGCATTGCCGGACATGACGTGGCAAGAGATCCGGATGCTGTCCGGCGGACGATTGGCGTGATTCCGCAGGCGTTGACCAGCGATCTCGATCTGACCGTAGAAGAAAATCTGAATATCTACGCCAAACTGTACGACGTGCCGGCGAAAGAACGGAAGCGATCGATCGAACAGTTGCTGGGTTTAGTCGACTTGACCAAGTGGCGCGACGCACAGACCAAGACACTCTCCGGAGGAATGCGGCGGCGGCTGGAGATCGCACGCGGCCTGGTGCATCATCCGAAGATTTTCTTTCTCGACGAACCCACCACCGGGTTAGATCCGGTATCGCGCGTGGCAGTTTGGGAGATGCTGGGGAACATTAAAAATCAGCGGCAACTCACCATTTTGATCACCACGCACTATATGGACGAAGCCGACCGGCTATGCGACAGAATCGCCATCGTGGATCATGGCAAGCTGGTGGCGCTCGACACTCCGATGGCGCTCAAGGCCAGCGTTCCGGGATCCAATGTGATTGAAGCCCAGTTTGAAAATCCTCCGGAGGATTGGGAGCAGCGCTTGCACGCACTCGACGAGGTTACTTCGGTGCAGCATGAAGGAGCGGGAATGTATCGAGTGCTCACCGGTAACGGTTCGCGAACCACCACCGAGCTAGTGGAAATGGCGGTGGGAGCGGGAGTTCCGGTGAAATCGCTCTCGGTGCAGAACACGACGCTGGACGATGTATTCGTGCACTACACCGGGCGGCAATTGCGCGACGAATTGCAGAAAGCGTATGCCTTCGTAATGCCGCAGCGACCGGGGCTGCAGCCATGAACCACATCATGGCCATTGTCGAGCGCGAAATGCGGAAATTCTTTCGCTCGCCGGCGCTCATGCTGGCTTCGATGATCTTTCCCCTGGTGCAACTTGTGATTCTGGGCAATGCATTCGGAGGAAAGATTCGCGACGCGCGGCTCGCTATCGTCGATCAGGACGGAGGCACGCAGGCGCTCAAGGTTCGTGAGGCTTTCGATTCGGTGCGCGCTAACATTCGCACGTTCGTGCCGGTTTACTACGACGACGAAAAGAAAGCGGTGGAGGACGTGCGCAACGGCAAGCTCGACGGCGCGGTGATCATTCCGCCCCAGTTCTCGCGGCGGGTTTATGAGGCGAACCATCCGCAAATTGCCGTGGTGGTGGATAACAGCGATAACTTCATGAGCTCTGCGCTAGAGTCGGAACTAACCGATCTGGTCAGCTCGCTGAATCAGCCGACGGTTGAGCCGAGGATCCTGCAGCAGACCGCGCTTTCCATTGTTGAGCTCTATCCCTATATCGAATACATGAAGTATCTGCTGCCGGGCTCGCTCTCGCTGGCGATGTTTGTGTCAGTGATGATCGGCGGCGGAATGTTGTATATCGACGACAAGGCCCGCGGCGTGCATGAAGGTTATCTGGTGACGCCGATAACCAAGCTCGAACTTGTGCTGGGACTCAACCTGGCGGGAGCAATCAAAGCAGTGATGACAGGCGTGATTATTTGTGTGATTGGATCGCTAATCTCGGGGGTGAGCACGATTTTCAATCCAATCACGATGCTGGGACTGTTGGTGATGATCGTGCTCACGTCGCTGGCATTCAACACGATGATGTTTCTGCTGATGGTGCGCATCGAAGATCCGCTGGTGCCGCGAGCTATGTTCGGCATTCTGAATACGCTGCTCTTTTTTCCAAGCGGAGCCATTTATCCGATCCAGGCATTTCCGCCCTGGTTACAAGGAATTGCGAAAGTTGATCCCTTCAGTTATGCGGTCGATGGCTTCAAGTGCCTGCTGCTGAAGGAAACGACGCTGGCGGCGGTTTGGGGCGACATGTGCTTTCTCGGTATCTTCGCCGCCATTACCTTAGGAATAGCCATTCCTTTGTTCAAGCGCACGCTGTAGGAAGAGCGAGTCACTGGACAATTTGGTAATTGGGCAAATGTACGGAGCGCGGTCGGGCAGCGCAGTTGACTTGCAATTACTCGATTGCTCAATCGCCCAATCACTCGATTCTCCCTGCAGCTTTTGACTTAGTGGCCGCGTCCGTTATTCTAGGGAGTCATGACCTTACTGGACGCGAAAGAGTACCATCCGGAAAAAGAGCGGAAGAAAAGAAACCAGATTATTTCGGCGATCGTTCTTATTCTAGTGCTGGCTCTCATCGGCTGGATGAACCGTTTCTGGCCGGAAAAGCGCGTTGCCGACAAATTCTTTTCTGCGCTGCAGAAACAGGATTTCGAAACTGCCTATGGAATCTACTATCACGATCCCGATTGGAAACAGCTTCCGCAGAATCACGCTCAGTACCCGTTCAACGAATTCAAGCAGGACTGGGGTCCGGGTGGGCAGTGGGGCATTGTAAAGAGCTACAAGATTTATGGCGCCAGTAATTGCCCCGGTGGCGGGACCGGTGTGGTCATCGACTTGATCGTGAACGACCGCGCACAACACGCTCAGCTATACGTGGACAAATCGGATAAAACGATCAGCTCGCCGCCCTGCGATCTGGAATTTCGTTAGGCAGACTGGAACTTCTTACCCAAGCTTCCGAAGTACTCCAGGGTTTTCGCCAGCGATGCTTCGTCGCCGACATTGACGCAAGTCTTCGACCGGTCGATCTGCCGCATCAACCCGCACAGCACTTTCCCCGGACCAATCTCCACCAATGTTTGCACGCCCTGGCCAATCAGGAGGCGCATACACGCGTCCCACTGCACGGCGCCCGTTACCTGGGCGATTAACGTTTCGCGTGCCTTCTGTTCATCGGTGACCAACACTGCTTCCACATTGCAAGCCACCGGATACACGGGCTTCTGAGCCTTCAGCTTGTTCAAATCACCTTCCAGGCGGTCTTGTGCGGGCTTCATTAGCGAACAGTGGAAAGGTGCGCTCACGGGCAGCGGCTTGGCACGCTTTGCTCCTCGCTCGTCCGCGAGTTTTGTTCCTCGTTCTACCGCCGCCGTATTGCCAGAGATGACAATCTGTTCGGGCGAATTGATATTGGCGGGGGCGCAGACTTCGCCCTGCGCGGCGTCCTGGCAAACCGCGACCACCTTCTCCAGTTCCATGCCAAGGATTGCGGCCATGGCGCCCACACCGACCGGGACGGCCTCCTGCATATATTTTCCGCGGTTGCGCACGATGCGTACAGCGTCGGCAAAGCTAATGGTCCCTGCTGCCACGTGCGCGGAATATTCGCCCAGGCTGTGGCCTGCCACAAAGCTCGGCTTGGGGATGCGCGTTTCGAGCACTCTCAACGCCGCGATCGCAGCAGTCAGAATCGCCGGCTGAGTAATCTCCGTCAGACGTAACTGATCTTCCGGACCTTCGAAACAGATTTGTGACAATTTGTAGCCGAGAGCCTCATCGGCTTCATCGAAAGTTTGCCGCGCGATGGGATACTTTTCTGCGAGATCCTTGCCCATGCCCACGGACTGCGATCCCTGGCCGGGAAAAATAAATGCGAAAGCTGATTCCGCAGGACTGAGAGCGTTACTGGATTCGGTCATGATTTTGATTTTGTCGGGAATTAATGAGCCGGCGCGGTTTCTACTCCTGCCTGCGCGGGATGAAGGGCGGCCAGTCCTCGCTCAATCGACGCGTTGATGTGCCGCTCGGAAAACTCCGCCGCCACCCGTACCGCATTCTTGATGGCGTTGGCGTTGGACGAACCATGCGTGATAATGCACACTCCTTTTACCCCCAACAGGGGCGCGCCGCCATACTCGGTGTGGTCGATGCGCTTTTTAAACTCGGAAAAGGCGCTGCGCGAAAGCATGTAGCCGACCTGCCGCGAAATGGTAGCCTTCAAAGATTCCTTCAGAACCGTGCGCACCAGGTTGGCCACCCCCTCGGAAATCTTGAGCGCAACATTGCCCACGAAGCCATCGGCAACGATGACGTCGACTTTGCCGTTGAACAGGTCGCGGCCCTCCACATTGCCGACAAAATTCAAAGGCAAGCGCTTCAACAATTGAAACGACTCACGCGTCAGATCGTTACCCTTGGTTTCTTCCTCGCCGATCGAGAGCAATCCTACTCTCGGCCGCCTTCCGGCGCCGAAACCTGAACGGCCGAACGTCGAGTCGCCAAAGATAGAGCGGAAATAAATCTCGCCCATTACGGCGAATTGTTCAAGGTTATGAGGCTTGCAATCCACGTTCGCGCCAACGTCGAGCAAAATTGCGGCTGTACCGGGAGCCGTGGGAAAAACTGCCGCCAGCGCCGGGCGGTCCACGCCGTGCAACGCACCCAGCACCATCTTGGCCGTAGCCATGGCGGCGCCGGTGTTGCCAGCCGTCACGAAACCGGCGGCTCGGCCCTCGCGAACCAGGCGCAACCCTACACGCATTGAAGAGTCGCGCTTCGAGCGCACGGCCTGCACAGCTTTGTCTTCCATGGTGATGACTTCACTGGCGTGCACGATCTCGATGGGCAATCGCGAGGCGGAGGGATGACGATCAAGCTCGGCTTTAATGGCGACGTCGGGACCTACAAGCAGAACCCGGACGCCGTGATTTCGCGCAGCATGGATTGCGCCTTCGACTTCAGGCTTGGGGGCCCGGTCCGAACCCATCGCATCCAGCGCGATCACGCTAGGCATGGCGGCAGAGTTTTAGCTGGCTTCCTTCACTTCCACAACTTCGCGGCCTTTGTAGTAGCCGCACTTGGCGCAGGCGCGATGCGGCATCTTCTTTTCGTGGCAGTTCGGACACTCAGAGAGCGAATGACTCTTTAGCGCGTCGTGCGCCCGCCGGGTTGAGGTGCGCTTCTGAGAATGTCTTCGTTTTGGATTCGGCATGATCTATGAATTCCTCTCGGGAGGCCTCGGCCTCGTACCACCATTTCCCTAATATCACTGCGATTTACTGGGCCAGTTTGCCGCGGACTTCCTTTAACGCCGCCCATCGCGGTTCTTCCAGTTCCACCGTGCACGAGCACCGTTGTTCGTTTAGATTTTGTCCGCAATGCGGACATAGCCCTTTGCAGTCTTCGCGGCAAGTAACCTTTAACGGGGCAGCGAGTAGCACTTGCTCACGGACAACATCATCCAGCAAAATGCCCTCGCCCTCATAGTAGCTGATTTCAGCTTCCGCGTCGGTGACGGACATCTCATCTCGTCCCGCGTCCGCGCCTTGAGGACGATAGAAGAGGTCGAATTCTCGCTTCACTTCCTGGGTCACAGGTTCCAGACAGCGCGCACAAGTCATTTCCAATCTGGTGGCGAGGCGGCCCTGGACGCGTATATCCTGAATTATCTTGTGCTTGCCGTGATGCTCCTCGACGAGATCCGCCCGGCCGCTGCTCTCAATCGGGCTGACTTGGCGATAATCCGTCCCCAAGTCAATTACTCCTGGCGCAAACTTCTCCGCGAATTCCACCGGATGAAGTTGTAAAGCTTTGATCTCGAAGAACATCGGAAACCTCCGCGCCCCGTCCAGTTGCCCGCCCAGGCCCGCGGAAGCACGCCGAGAAGGCGCAAGTGCCGCAAGGAGCAAAGCTAAGAATAAAGCGCGGAAGAAAGGGGTGTCAAGGCATGGTCGCCTTCCCTGAAAGTGTCCTGTGGTTATTATGCTTGAAGGGACTATGCCGAGTTTAGGAGACACGGGGAACGAGCGGTCGCAAAGGGGGGGTAATCTGGCGGCAGGTCTTATCGCCCTGCTGGGGCTGCTGGCGCGCCTCTGGACAGCCTCCGGAACTTTCCTCAATCCCGA
Organism: uncultured Acidobacteriota bacterium; assembly: GCA_963720155.1. Classification (GTDB taxonomy): domain Bacteria; phylum Acidobacteriota; class Terriglobia; order Terriglobales; family Acidobacteriaceae; genus Sulfotelmatobacter. The sequence goes on along the minus strand of CAVREP010000007.1, from coordinate 65,368 downwards.
TGAGGCGCTGCATTTTCGTCTGGCAAACCAGGTTTCGCTCGGACTTGCTTACAGGGCGGGACTGACCGCTTCTCATCCTCCGCTGCTCACTTTTCTGCTTCACTTCTGGCGCGTGCCTGACAACTCGGAACTCTGGTTGCGTCTGCCTTCCGTGCTTGCCGGGCCGGTCTTTTGTTGGATGTTTTACAAATGGTTAGCCAAAGCCGCAGGCGAACTTGCCGGTCTGATCGGGCTTCTGTTCGTCGCCCTGCTTCCGCCGGTCGTCCAAATCGGCGCGGAAGTGCGGCAGTACGCTTTGCTGCTGGCATTTCTGGCTAGCGCGCTTTACTTTCTGGATGAAGCGTTCGCAAAAAACTCCTCGCGTGACATGGCGGTATTTTCCCTATTTCTCTACCTAGCGATGCTGTCTCACTACTCAGCGTTCTTGTTCGCCGCCGCGCTCGGCATTTACGCCGTAATCAGAATGTTCACACAACATTCGCCTCGCCACTTGCTGGCGGTTTGGGCAATGGGACAGCTGGTGGGACTAGCGCTCGCAGCGTTCTTGTACAAGACCCATATCTCGAAGCTGGGCGTGGGCGAATCAAGAACAGTGTTACAGGGCTGGATGAGCGAGTTTTATCTTCACCATTCGTACTTCGATCCCACGCGCGATAATCCCTTCATATTTTTGCTAGGTCACAGCTTTGGAGTTTTCCAATATTTCTTCGGGCAGTTGGCGGTGGGCGATGTCATGGGTCTTTTGTTCGTGGTGGGGGTCGTCCCGCTTCTCCGTGAAAAAAGCTCATCTGCGGATCGAGACCGCTCGCGTCAGTTAGCAGTATTGCTGCTCTTTCCGTTTGCGATCGCTGCGGTCGCCGGCCTGGCTCATATTTATCCGTATGGAGGCACGCGGCATGTGGCATTCCTGATTATTCCGGGAACCGCAGGTGTGGCTGTAGCGATGGCGCGCTTGGCGGCTGGCAGATGGGGGCGTGGACTTACAATCGCAGCCCTTGTCATCGTGGTGTGCGTCGCCTTGGGCAGGCCGCGGCGGCCGCGGATGGACCGTGCCGACCAAAGTCGTACGCAGATGGCGGCGGCGATGAAATTTATAAGGCAGAATATTAATCCTTCTGACGTGATCTTCACCGACTATGAAAGCGACCTTGTTCTGGGCCACTACCTCTGCCAGCAGCTTCCCATTTCGTTCGAAGCGTCCATCCCGGATTTCGAAGTATTCTCATGTGGCCATCGCGTTGTCTCCGCCAGCTACCGGGACGCCACGATTTTCGCTCCAGATAATTTCGTAAATCTGTGGGAACGTCTGGTCCAGACTTACCGCCTCAAGCCTGGAAACGTAGTCTGGATCTTTCAGGCAGGATGGGAAGTAAAACTTCCTGAGAAGTTGCGAAGTGAGTTCGCGCAGTTTCGCGATCTGCGTTTTGAGTCGTTCGGCAACAACATCAAACTGTTCAAACTGACGGTAGGCCAGCCGATGCCTGGTTCCAGCAGCAGCTTTCCGGTCGAGTTTAGTAAGCTACGGCTCAGTGCTCCGCCCGCTTATTCAGCCGCAATGCGCCGAGAGTGATTTCATCGAGGCCGCTCCGCCTCCCCGGATACTCCGGGCTGGCCCCTAACTCAAAATCGGCAGTGACCGAATTCTCTTCTTCGTAGCCGCGTGGATCGCATTGCACACCGCTGGCGCCAGGGGCGGGACGGACGGCTCTCCAATGCCCGTCGGCGGTTCCGAGCTCGACACGGCATACACTTCGACGACCGGCGTCTCTTCCATGCGCAGCGGCGCGTAGTCGTCGAAATTTCCCTGCACTACTCGGCCTTTCTCGATTGTGATCTTCGCTCGCAGTGCATTCGAAAGGCCATAGACGATTCCACCCTGGATCTGTTGTTCCAGAATGCTGGGATTGACCACCTGGCCGCAATCGACGGCGGCTACCACTCGGTGCACTCGTGGCGTGTCGTTCTCCATGCTGATCTCCACCACTTCGGCCATGTAAGAAGAAAAACATCCGAAGCAGGCGACTCCGCGAAAGCGCCCGGTCGGCAAAGGATTTTTCCAGCCTGCTTTGTCCGCCGCCAGTTGCAGCACGCCGCGCATCCGCGCTGTGTGCCACGTGGTCGTGAAGTACTGAATGTCCTGATCTTTATTTTGTGCCAGCAAATGCAGTCGGTATTCCAACGGATCCTGGGCCGCCGCTGCAGCCAGTTCATCAATAAAACTCTCGCTGGCGAACCCGGCCTGCAGAGCGTACACGGATCGCATCCAGCCCAGAGGGACGGCAGTCTCCGCACCCACATACTCCAGCGAAACATTTGGCAAAGCGTAGACCAACGCAGCCTCATCGGGCAGATCGGGATCAATTCCGCCCGGTCCCGGCTGTCCTTTTTGCCCGCTGATCGAGGGCGCGATGATCCGGTGCGTAAATGCCATCGGCCAGCCTGCTCCATCCAGCACCGCGCTCAACTGATGCAGGCTCGCCGGACGGTAGGTGGAAAATCGCATGTCATCTTCACGAGTCCAAATCACTTTTACCGGACTACCAAGCTTTGCGTCATGAAGCGCTTTCGAAACCAACGCCGCTTCCACCGCATAGTCATGCTCCAGCCGGCGTCCGAACCCACCGCCCATCAGGGTGACGTTCACCTTTACCTGATCCGGGTCCAAAGCCACGGACTGGGCCACGGAATCGCGGCAGTCCTGCGGCACCTGAGTTGGAGCCCACAACTCGCAACCGGTTCCCGAGTAATTTGCTGTGCAGTTCCCTGGCTCCATGGGTGCGTGCGCCATGAATGGCAACTGATATTCCGCCGAAATCCGCCGTCCGGTGGCCTTGGAGACATCACCTGCCGAATACAGGGTCGCGCCCTTCTTCGCGGCCGCTTGCTTCAGCGATTCCGTCACTGCCGCCGTATTCAGTTCTTTATTCGGACCCTCATCCCAGTTAGTGCTGAGCATGCGACGGCCTTCCATCGCGCCCCAAACGCTATCGGCCACCACCGCCACAGCCGCATCGCTAATCCTGCCGACATAAGTTACGCCGGAAATCTTCTTCGACTCCTTATCGTCGAAGTTCAACAGTTTCCCGCCAATCGTCGGACAGCGTGACAGTACCGCGTACTTCATCCTGGGCATCCGGAAGTCAATGCCGAACACGGCCTGGCCTCTCACCTTCGACGGTGTGTCCACGCGTGCCAGGCGCTGCCCAACAATCTTGTAGTCCTTGCTCTGCTTCAGCTGTACATCGGACGGAATAGGCAGCGTGGAGGCCTTCCCCGCCAGTTCCCCATAGCTGAGGCGTCGCTTCGACGCCGCGTGCACAATGTTGCCCTCCTGTGCCGCGCAGGTCGAGCGTGGCACTCCCCAGGTTAGCGCCGCCGCCGAAATCAGCATCTCGCGTGCCGCCGCCCCAGCCTTGCGCATCGGATCCCACGTCGTTCTTACGCTGGCGCTGCCGCCCGTTGTCTGATCTCCGTAGAGCGTGCTCGCCCCGGCCGGCTCGATCTCAATCTCCTTCCAGTCTGCTTCCAATTCCTCCGCCAGAATCATGGGTAAGGCCGTGCGGACTCCCTGTCCCATCTCCGAGCGCGCCACCACGATTGTGATCTTGTTATCCGGCGTGATGCGCAAGTAAGCGTTGGGCGAGAAAACTTCTTTGTGGGATTTCTTCCCATGGGGCAGATAGAATCCCACCACTAGACCCACTCCAGCGGCCACTCCGGCCGCGACGAATTCGCGTCGATTCAGTGGGCGCATTGCCCACCTCCGATACCTGCAGCCCGGTGAATCGCCTTACGAATCCGTTCATACGTGCCGCAGCGGCACAGGTTGCCATTCATCGCCTGCGTAATCTGCTCGTCGCTTGGATGCGGCGTCTTCGCCAGCAAGACAGCCGCCGTCATGATTTGCCCGGTTTGGCAGTAACCACATTGTGGAACTTCTTCGGCAATCCACGCCTGCTGCAGCACGTGCAGGCCGTTAGCTTCCAGGCCTTCAATTGTGGTAATGCGCTTCCCTACGACCTGGGAAACAGGCGTGGAGCACGAGCGGATCGCGTCTCCGTCCACGTGCACGGTGCAGGCCCCGCAAAACCCTGCACCGCAGCCGAACTTCGTTCCGGTGAGTTCAAGTGTATCTCGTAAGACCCAAAGCAACGGCGTCTCAGGCGAGACGCTTACCCTTTTCTCGCTTCCGTTAACTCGCAATGTGAAGTCGGCCATAGATTTTCTCAGGATGAATTTGCAGAATGGAGATCATCCTACCCAACTAGCAAGAAAAGTGAAACGGGCTAGCGGCAGGTCCGTCTAACCCTAAAGCTTCGACCACTCTGTGCCGATAACGAAAATGTCCAGTAGAGTCGGGATTTGAAAGCTCGCAGTCAGCCCCCGCGAGGCGGGTTCCGGAGATGATCGACGCGCGGCGCCCGCCCCGGTTCAAACTTGAAATTGATATCGGGATCAGTTCGCGCACCTGCGGTTTGCTGAAAGGGCAGACCGTCGACATCAGCGCATCCGGGATCTCAGCTCTGCTAAGAATTGAAGTCCCACTTGGCGAGGTCGTGGAACTGGACTTCACACTTCTCTTCGGCCCTGTTACGATTTATGCGATGGTTCGCCAACGAAACGCGTTTCGCTACGGGTGCAAGTTTGTTGAGTCGAACTTCCTGGAAGAAGTTATTCGGCCCACCTGCCGTCGGCTGGCGATGGAACAGTCCTTAGGCAGAGGGTAACCTAAGCGAGACCGGGCAGGTCTCGACCTCGGTTGCATGCTTGAGCAGATCAAATTCAAGTTGAGTTGAGCCTACTTTAGTTCTGCCAGCTTTTGTGTGGCCAGTTGTCCGGCTTCCGTGCTGGGATTGTCTTTCTTGATTTGCTCGTACAGACGTTTAGCGTCAAGCGGCTGGCTGCTGTTCTGGTACAGTTCCGCGAGTTGCAACTCCGCCGTGACTTTGCTCACCGAAGTTGTGGGGTGGTTGATCAGTTCCTGGTAGAGTGCTACAGCATCCTTGGTACGGTTGGTGTTGCCGTAAAGCGCCGCCAGAGCCAATTTCGCCACCGAAGCCAGTTCTCTGTTGCCGGTCTCTGCCATCGCTTTGAAGTACTTCTCAGCTGCGGCATCGTCGCCCATACTGGTTGAGGTAACACCCAAGAAATACCGTGCCATGTCGGCCGTGCGGGTGTGCGGGTACTTGTCAATGATCGCCTGGAATTGTTTCTTGGCAGCTTCCGCGCGCTCCTTGGCGGAAGCAAAACTCGGAACATCGGGCTGCGCCGGCATTCCCGCGGGACGAATTTGCGCCTCGAGAGTCCTAGTCGCCTGGCTGAAATCAAAGCTCGCTTTCTCATCTTGCGCGCTTAGGTAATACCATCCACCGGCTATGCCGGCAAGAATCACTACCATGGCGATGGCAACGATGGTCAGGTTTTTCCTGTGTTCCACGCTCCAGTGAGCAGTCTTTTCGGCCGCTCCGATGGTGACTCGGCTGAAAGCATCTTGTTTAAGTTGGTGGCGGGTTTCTGCGCGCACGACTACCTTCCAATCTCAGTCTTGTGAGCCTACGTCGACGACTCTGTTTTGGTGGGACGAGCTATTAGTTTATGCAATCAGTTTATCAGCCGGAAAATGGCACCGTCAAAGCTGCTCGACCTCAGCGGGGAGCTTCCTCCAGCAAACCCTGTTCGAGTTTTTCCTGGCACTCAATGCAGTGGCGGGTCCAAGGCACAGCCTCGAGGCGCTTGGCATTGATTTCCTTGCCGCAATGGATGCATTCGCCGAAACTGCCCTCACGAATGCGGGCCAAGGCTTTCTCCACCATCTGCAGAAGTTGCCGCTCGTTGTTGCTTTGGCTAAAAAGGAACTCTTTGGTGTAGGAACTAGCGGCGCGATCGGCAATGTCCTGAGCCGTGTCTTCGTCGGCGGAGCGACCGTCGGCCTGAGTGCGGGAAACCGTGCGGCGCAGGTCTTGCTGCCGCGTCTCTAGCCGCTTTTTAAATGCTTCTAACTTTTTCTTATCCATAACCTCACTTCTAAAATCCTGCGGACGGCTCTCCAGAGCCGTCCGCCTAGTTTGGGCCAAACGAAAATGATAAGCGCCAGAAATGAGATGCGTCAACCCGCCCCGCGGCTGAAAAAAATCTGTTGATGGCCTCACCGCGAGAGCGTTGGCACCCGGTGCAACTCTCGCGGGCGAATCCTAGGAAACTTTTTCTGCGAGGTCAGCTGTCTGACACTCAACGCATCAGTCGGATGGTGTGATGACAGGGGATTGAGGGGAGGTATGAGGGGACGAACCGTACCCCAATCGCTGTTCCTTCCGCTCCAGCAATGCGTTGAGTTCGTCCACCAGCGCGGAAAATGTGTGAAGGTGTAGTTCTACTGCGATTCGCTCACATAGGACATCCATCAGTTCTCGTTCGTCGGGGAGCCCTCCAGTGCGTGCGCATCAGTTGGCACAAGAGATCGTCCCCCTGGAGGGTGCGGCGGAGGGATGTGGACTTGATCACGCAAGTATAGCACTGAGTTGACTTATGTGACTCGACAATTTCTGGAAATTCCAAGCATGATCTAAGGTCCTCCGCTTCGACCCCCCGCCGCCTTACTTCACCGTCAGTCCGAGGCTGGCAGTTTGTGTGAGCGACTTACCGCTGCCGGTTCCCGGTGAGGCCACGGTTGATGGGCTGAAGCTGGCCTTCACGCCAGTGAGCAATCCGGAGACAGACAGAGCAACCGACGAACTAAAGCCTCCTAACGCCCTAGTCGTAAGTTTTAGAGTGCCGTTGGCTGCCGATTGGATAGTCGGTCGGGACGGCGCCGGCATCGTATTGGGCGAGCGCCAGAGGATGCCGGTTGCCGCGCAGTGTAATGCGTTGTTCATCGTTAATAAAGGTGGTAATGCGATCTTTCGGCGCTATGTAGAGAGGATTTGGCGGGTAACAGCCTGGGCTTCAGCAGAGATGGCCAGGGGAAGAAACGATAGAAAGATCGTTAGAGTTGAAAGAACCCCCCCTGTGCTGTACCTTGAGCCTCCCGAGCCGAATTCGACTCTCATGTGTCATCGGCGGGGAGGGGGAACACGTGAGGGATCAGCCCTGCGTTCCTGGGTAACCAGGGTCACTAGTTCACAGGCTGTTTTGAGAAACGGAAAGTGCGGGTAGTGCCGTCTCGATGCGTCACAGCTACCGGAATACTTCGGTTGGTACTTTAGAGCGAATTCTCGAAATATTTTGGAACTTCGGGAAGTGGATCAGTCGGAGAGGGTTGCGGCGGGCGTCCGAATAGGGAACGGATATCCGTCAGATCTGGTGCGGTGTCATCTTAAAGTTCCCCACCCTTTTCGCGAGAGACGCGAAAGGGATGGGGCAGTTCAGCAGCGCGGCTTCAAGAGATCAGGCCACGCCTCAAATGGGCCTACTTTCGTCAGTGATTATCGTGATCGTGATCGTGATCCCAGTTTTGTTCGGTCTCCCAGCGATGTTCTTTGCCGTTCCACCATTGGTGGTGCTGTTCCCAGCAACGTTGCCGTTCGGCATTGAGATCGCGCCGGCGGTCTTCGGCCTCACGGCTGTGCTCGCCATTGTGTTGAATGGCACTGTCCAGTCTTGCTTCCGCTTTTTCGATTGCATGCTGGCAGTGGGACCGGTCATCGGCGCGCGCCTGCGGTGCCGATGCGACGAAAAACAAGAGCGCCCCTGCTACCAATCCCGCCACTGCTGTTTTTCCAATTCGTTGAATCAAGGCTTTCTCCTCTCTGAATCGGTGGCCGAACTTGGCCGCCGGCTGGCGAACTCCATCGATCAGAATATGCATCAGAATGGAATTGCGCCGTCGTGGGTACGTACTCCCATAACTTGGCAGATTCTATGGGCGTCCATGTGCGCGGTTCGATACAGTTCATCCTGTATTGAAGACCAGTTAACTTGTTTTCCCAAGTTCGACTTTCATTCGCTCTACGTGGCGTCAGTGCTGTGGGCCTTCCGGCAATGATTGCTTCTTGGGTCCTTGCGCGGTGATCCGATTCTGAATTTTGTCGTGGGTCGCCTGAGGAATAACCTTTTTCTTCAGCAGGTCTTCCTTGTTTCTTCAGCAGGTCTTCCTTGGAGTTGAAGGGGGCGAGCGTCGATGATAGTTTGCGCATAGTCGGGGCCTACCCCGGGCAGGGCGGCGAGGTCTCTCTTGCTGGCGCTGTTCAGGTCCACGGGTTGACCGTTTTCGGAGGGAGCGTCTTTTTTCTCGGCCGGCGACATCTTGTGATTCTCGGCCGGCGACATCTTGTGATTCTCGGCCGGGTAAGAGCTCTGGTTGCTGGGCGGGGGAGCAGTCTGCTGATCTTGTTGAGCATACGACATGGTGGCGAGCAGTAGTACGGGCATGATAGCTGCGCGAAGTGTTCTCATTTGCTTGTCTCCTCGGCGCGCTTAGATGCTAGTCAAAAGCGGGATGTTTGGCGCAATCGGGAGACAAGCCCGATCATCTGGCGGGTTGACACGTCCGGCGCATAAGACTAGGGTTGGAGTTGAGGTGGTTACCACCTTCTCCTCATTTCAGGTTTCCTGAACGAAGTCAGCCCCTCTGAAGTCGTCTATCTTAGCAACCCCAACCCTAGGAGGTTGCCTATGTACGCACGCAATCTCTCGATTCATCTGAAATCTAATATGCTCTCCGATTACACGCGAAGTTTGAGAAAGACATCCTTCCTTTGCTTCGCAGACAGAATGGTTTTAAAGACGAGATCACATTCGCCGGTCCGGGCGGAGTTGATGTGACCGCAATCAGTCTGTGGAACGACAAAAACGATGCCGACACTTACAACACCAATACCTACCCACAAGTGTTGAACACGTTGGCAAGGTTTATCGAGGGAACGCCTCAGGTTCACACCTTTGACGTGGTTACTCGACCCTCCATAAGCTCGACGCCCCCGTAGCAGCATAAGGTACTCCGAGCCGTTTGGCCCGAGGAGGCGGACTCATTTTCGCCTTCTCGGGCTACTCAACGTTATTCACTCGACCGCTCTGAGAATGACAAACCATGCACCTGGCGCTTCAAAAGGCGGAGACTATCAATCGTCGGGTAGAACAGAGCGAATTGCTTCTGCAGATGTTCTATCTTGAGTACGAGAAAGACGTGCGGGGGTGGGAACGGAGTTCGCGCGGGGCGAACTGACTGGCTGGCGCAGCACGTTACACACCTTGTACCGTGATTACGCGGAAGACATCGTGAACCGCGTTATCGTCAGGACACGCTTGACTCTTCCCCACGGCCCAGTTCCGAGCGGTGCAACTCATGCCTTTTGAAGCTATCCTGCACGAAATCGAGCAGCTCCATGACATCAGTGAGCGGCTGGCGACACTGGCAGACCGACATCCGCTGATGTCAGAGGCGCTCATGGCCGTTTCGGGAAGCGTTCGTGACACCGCCACGATTTTGGGAGTGCTGATAGCGACAAGGATGACTGGGCCGGTCTCACTAAACATGGCGACATAAGTAATTGCGCATAGTGATGGATTTGTGGTTTCATAGAAGAATGAAACCACTTGCCATTGCCGACTCTCCCACCATCATTCTCGGTTTGCAGGATGAGATCCGCCGTTCGGAAGAATCTCGCTACGATCATCGTCTCCATGGGGTGCTCTTGGTCGCCCAGGGTATGACCTGTCCGGAAGTGGCCGATCTTTTGGGCGATGCGCCACGGTCGGTGGAGTATTGGGTGGGTCGTTTTGAAAGAGACGGTCTGGCGGGATTATTGGAGGGAGAACGACCGGGACGGCCGCGACGCTTGACCGAAAAACAACTGGAAGGGGTGGATCGAATCTTGCGTCACCCGCCGCGGGAGATTGGTCTGAGCGGAAACCTCTGGGACGGAAAAACACTCAGTACCTGGATTGAGCAAAGGTATGGCATTGCCATCGGGGTTCGCCAGTGCCAGCGTATGTTCCGTCAGCTCGGATTCCGGTTGCGCAAGCCACGACCCGCGCTGGCCCAGGCCAATCCCGCAATGCAAAAAGCCCATAAAAAAAACTCCAAGACTTGATGCAGGACGACAGCGTCGATCTTTGGGCGACCGACGAGGTGCACTTTCAGCAGCACGGCTCGCGCTGCCGCATGTGGATCCCGCCCGAAATCAAGGACCCGGTTCTCCTGCACGCCCCCACCCGCAAGAGTGTGGGCTATTTCGGGGCCGTACGTTTGCGGGATGGGCGCTTTGTGTTCCGTCTGGAAACCGGCAAATTCAATGGACTCAGCTTCCTTCAGTTTCTCCAGCAACTCCGCTCCGCCAGCCGCGGGACGCGGAGACGGGTTGTGGTCATCACCGACAATGCCCGTTATCACCACTCCCGCCTGCACCGACCGTGGCGGGAACAACACGCCCATCACTTTGCTTTGGACTTCCTTCCCCCGTACAGTCCCGAACTCAATCCGATCGAGCGCGTGTGGAAGCTCACACGTCGTCGTTGCCTGCACAATCGCTACTTCGACAAGCTCCAAGACGTCATCAGCGCGGTTGAATCCGAGTTCGCAACCTGGACCACTCGCAACGATGTCCTCCGCAGACTATGCGCAATTACTTAAGACGCTATGTTTAGTATTTGTCGGAGGCCGAGGTGCGTGGGTCGCTGCCAGGCTCCCATTCGTTCGCAAAAACTGAAGAAGATGGGCACGCGGCATCCTCGATCCCCTGCAGTGACGTACGCGGATTGAATTATTCAGCGTCCTTGCCCCTTGAGGTTCTTAGGTGAATCGGCGCAAACATGGGATGTAAACTCTTTGTCGCGCTGTAGCTCGAAGTTGCGCATCATTTCATCGAAAGATGTGCCGGTGGGCGGGCCAGTAGGCTTGAACCTCCAGGCACATTCGGAGCAACCAAAACCTCGAAAATGCTGCTGCTCAATCCATACCAGCTTTCGTCTCATGGCCGCCTATGTCGCTGCGCCCGACGTGCTCTTACCGCTTCCCGTCAAGGGACGAAACCTTCTACCTTCGCGGCTGCGTACCTCTGATTGCAGTGAACCATCCCAGCAGTGCGGCGGAAGATCCTTAAAGGGACGGCCTGAGTTTACGCGCAGCAATTTGGATAATCTGTCGGATATCCAACATAAATGAAAGATTTTTGTTCAGTCAGCCGCCTCATACTGCTATCGATAACTGATTAGAGACTACAGCTCACTGCGTGCTCATCTGGAATACGTCAGCTTGCCAAACCATCTAGCTTAGCTAAGCTAGTCCTTCACGATGCGGGTGGAAAACTGGAATTTGCGTATTTCCCGAATCGGAGTTTGATTTCTCTTGTGGTCGTAATGAAAGATGGAAAAACAGCCGAAGCTGGAATAGTTGGAAATGAGGGCTTTACCGGAACACTGGCGGCCGTTGGCCTAAGCCAGGAGCCCGCTTCATACGGTGGTGCAAATCGCGGGAGATGGTTTTCGGGTCGAGGTCGGAGCTTTACAGAACACGTTGGAATCCGCGCCACATCTGCCATTGATGTTGAGCCGGTATGCCGCAATTGGCGGTATGCAGGTTGCGCAAACAGCGGCGCGCAATCGGCTGCACGATATTCGGCAGTCGCACGGTGGTTGCTGATGACCCAGGATAGAGTGGATTCAGGGTCGCTGGCAATCACTCATGATTTTCTGGCAACGATGCTGGGGACAGATAGACCTACCGTGAGCGTGGCAGCTGGCGTTTTACAGAAGAAGAACCTCATCGCCTATCCGCGCGGCGCAGTGGAGATCCGTGAACCGCAAGAAACTCGAAAACTCCGCGTGCGAAAGCCATGGGGTTATCCGACAATACGAAGGCGAGCTTGTTTTGAAATAAGTCCGGGGCCCCTCAACCCCCCTAATCCTGTCTGCCGGGATCCCGACAATCATTGGGCCAGCCTCAGTCGGTAAGGTCGAGCGATTACTCTCACTCTCAAGCTTTCCAACCTTATCTCGGCAGAGGATCCTTCATGTTACCTAGGGCATAGGCCAAAACCGCCATGGCAGCGGCGTTTTCGCAGAGTTCAGCGGGTACGACCTTGTCGAGCGTATCGGCGGCAGTATGGTGGTAGTTGAAATAGGTGCGGCCGTCCTGCATAACCCCGAAGGCGGGCACTCCCGCTTCGGACATGGCAGCGATGTCGGCACCGGGAGGGTAACTGCTTGGCTGGAGGACAGTCGCTCCAATACTCTGAAGAACGGATAGCACGGGGTGGAGAGCGTCGGTGGCGGCAGGCGTGGCTTTGACGTCGAAGCCGAGAGGATGGGCGGCGCCGGCGTCGCTCTCGATGGCGGCGACATGATGCGGGAAGTCGGCGGAGTATTCAGCGGTGTAGGCTTTACTGCCAGAACCTCCGGTCTCCTCGTCCATCCAGGCGATGACGCGCAGAGTACGGGCGGGGCGCAAGTGAAGGCGCTGGAGAAGTTCGGCGGTCTCCATCGCCATGACGACGCCGGCTCCGTCGTCGATGGCGCCGTTGCCGAGGTCCCAGGAATCGAGATGCGCGGAAACGACAACGATCTGCTCGGGATGCTCGGAGCCTTTGAGGTCGGCGATGACGTTATAGCTGGTCTCGTCCGGAAGCTTTTGCGGGGTGAGAGTCAGGTGCAGGCGGACTTTACCTTGGGCAGCGAGATGGACTATCAGATCTGCGTCTTCGGCCGTGACGGCGGCGGCGGGGATTCCCGCGGGGAGACTGAATCCGGTGTGCGGAAGACGGTAGTCGGCGTTACCGACGGAACGTACTAAAGCGGCGATCGCGCCGAGATCGGCGGCGGCCCTGGGACCGGCGGCGCGGTAACGGACGGCCTCACCGTAAGCGGCGAAAGCGAACCCGGCTGCGGCTTTCTCCTTGTCGAAGAGCTCGTTAAAGAGCACGATCTTGCCGGCAACTTTGTCGCGACCGAGGCCAGTGAGTTCGTTAAAGGTATTGACGGTGACGACGTCGGCGGTGAGGCCGTCAGGTGGAGTGGAGGTGCTCCCACCGAGGGCCGTGAGAACAATCTTCTGGGTTGTGCCTCGAACCATGCCGGGATACTCGACAAGAGCGGCAGTTTCGGCGCCGCGAACCCAATGCGGTACTGTGACCGGCTGGAGGCGCACTTCAAGTCCGAGTTTGCGCAGTTCCTCTGCGACGTATTCAGCGGCGGCCTGGGCCTGGGGCGAGCCAGTGGCACGCGGACCAATGTTCTCCGTAAGATGCTCCAACTGGTGATACGCATAGTCATCATTGAGCGCAGCAGTTTTGATGGCGGAAAGCTGCTGCAGCAGCAGCGGAGGGAAGTTTTGCTGATCGGCCTGCGTGGTTTGCGGCGCAGCCATGAAAGAAGGCGCGTTTGGCGGCTTCTGGGGCGGGTTTTGGGCGCGGGTGGGAGCGGACGCGATCAGCAACAAGGCAATCGGGGATGCGAAAGAAAAGCGGAAGAGCTTTGTCATAGGTGATGGCAGTGTATCTGAGAGGTACTACTTCGGAAAAGCGATTGCAGTCTACCGTGCGAACCAGATGTATTGCGTGACGCTGCGTGGTAGCGTGTGCAGCATGGACAAGAAAGAGATCAACTCTCTGAAGATGACGCTGAATTTCCTGATCTGGGTGGGTGGGGTGTTCATGCTGCTGTTGTTCGTGTTTCTGGCGCACTTTGTGTGGAGGATCTTCTAGGGGAGGCAGGCTTCAGTGTCGGGCTGTGCGCAACGGACAGCGGAGGGCGGCTGTCCCCAGTCTGGGATCTTCGGTACCTTTTCAGTTCTGGTCTTAGAGTTTCTCGACCAAAAAAGCGGCCCCATTTCTGGGGCCACATTTCCAAGAGGTCAAAGTTTGGTAGGCAATGTCAGGAAAGGCGATGCAAGTGTCCGATCCGGCAACCGGAACGGCACTTCGGGAAATGGTGACGAGAGAAAAGAGTGAAGGTCATGTGTCGGGTTGCGGCCTCTTTAGTATGTATCAAAAGAGCATTTGCCGAGCCAAAAACCCGAGATACGCTTCCAATCTGAGACCGTTCTGCAAGCATTTGATTAGCTTCGACTTACGGAAAGCCGAAGCGCGAGAAGCAACGCAAATCGCGGAGACTGGCGCAAAACAGAAGTGCACAAGAGTGCACAATGACTGCACGGAGATGCTCCGGAGCAGTTCAGGCCGCCGACTCGGTTCACGAATGGCAGCCCGAAAAAGAGACCAAGGGGCGACTAACTGTTTCCCGCCACGGTACGCAGCTTCCCGGGCAAGAAGTGATAAGGCGGCCACGGTCCGCTGATCGCTACCTCGCAGTTTTTCAACTGCTTCGCAGCGGTGCTGTAGCGATTCTGGTATTTCTCGACCGATTTGGAATCGATGAGATGAGCGATGTCGATGAGCATGCCCTGAGGGGCGACCTTCTTACAGCTCACTTCTTCTTCCAGCGGATTGAATAGCTTATGGACCTGCACCGAGAGTGCGCGGGCTTTAGTCTGGCGCTCACGTTCCCGGGAAGCCTTGACGCGCAGCTTTGAAAGATAGTCGCCGCCGACGGTATCGGGGAGCACTACATCGATCATGGCCTCGCGCAGAGAGCCGTCGGTCACGGTTAGCTTGATGTGCATTTCGGACTTGCCGCGGAGCTTCGCCACGCTTAGTCCGAAAGCACGCCGGTTTACCCGGACGGCCTGGCGAAGCGCGTCGTCACTCTCGAAGATGGTTCCGAAACGGAAAGGGAGTACGGTGGAGTTACGGAAGCAGCCGCTTACTACGCGGGCGTGCTCGATGGCGGCTTTCTGATCAAGTAGTCCAGCGTTCTGGTCGTATTCGCTCACAATCACAGCAAACTCACCGCTGGGATAGCTGAGGACTGGGGCTCCGTTCACGCCTTGAACATTCTCAATTACGAATGGGCGTCGGGAACGGGTGCCGTTGGGAAGAGTTTGGTGCTCGGTAAGGCAGTACGCGTACCACGCCATATAGAACTCTCCGAACCGGGACGGAGGCTGACAGGCGGCCTCTTATGTTGTTTGTACAAGCTGAACTGCAAGTTTGGAAGTTAGTTATTAGCGGTACAGGGTCTCGAACACTGGGAAGCTTATTTCAAGCCTCTACAGGCATATTACTTCGGAGTACAGGGAAAATGCAACTTTTTAGTGGCAGGAGGCATCGCTGTGGATTTCTAACCCCCAATACTGAAGACGGCTCCCAACCGCCCTGCTTTGAGCCACGCCCATGCCAGGCCCTAGTGTTGAACGGTTGAATTCGGGTTGGCTACCCCATTAACTGGACTTGCTCCAGGTATGGCGTTCTTGTAAACAATGCCACCCTTCATCACAAACACCACGCGCCGGACGGCTGTTATGTCCGTCAGCGGATTGCCCGCGAGCGCTATAAGGTCCGCCTGAAGGCCGACGGCAATCGAACCAATCTGTCCGGCCATGCCAAGCGCCTCGGCGCCCAGGGAGTGCGCGGAGACCATTGCCGCCATGGGGTCGACTCCGCCGTCGCGCACCCGGTTGATGAAATCTTCTGCGTTGCGACCGTGAGCGCCTGCCACGGAGTCTGTGCCATAAACGATCTTCAGCCCCGGGATATGCGCTGCTCGTTTAACGAATTCCTGGTGCTCCGGAATCAGCCCTTTCATCGCCGCAAAGCCCTCTTCCGTGTAGTAGGGTGGGGCGAGAAACCTGTCTTTATATTCGAGATAGGTGGCGAGCAGGAGGCCGGCTTGTGGATCAAGGTACGTCCCGCGCTCGGCCATCAATCTGAGATCGTCGTCCGACGCTCCCAGGCCGTGCTCGACTTCCGAGCACCCGGCAATCGCAGCTGCGCGGACCGCATCTCTATAAGCGTGCACGAGTGAACGCAGGCCGTGTTTCCTGGCTTCGTCGCAGGCGACGTTCAATTGCTCTTGGGACATCGTCATCGCACCCCGCGACATGCCCCCAGACGCGTAAATCTTGATGAGGTCCGCGCCCGCTGCCTTTTGCTTCCGTACGAAGGCGCGGATTTCGTCCGGCGTTCCGGTCTGCTCGCCTCGCCCCATAAGCGGTTCGCCCGAGGTCAGGATTCGCGGACCGGGGAGCAAGCCTTTCGCAATAAAATTGCGCAAGGGAATGTCGGCGGGCGAGCCCACACTTTGGATGGTGGTGAATCCCGCCATTAATGTTAGCCATGCATTTGAGGCTGCGGCATAAGCGGCCTCTGGGGTTGTCCCTCCTTGGCCCGCACTTTTTCCGTCCGAGCCAAAGCTCCAGGTGATGTGGACATGAGAATCAATCCAGCCCGGGAGCACTGTGAGGCCGCGCAGGTCGTAATCCACGGGGCCGGCCTTCGGGACATTGTCTTTAGTTCGGTCAATAGCCACAATCTTCGAGCCTTCAATCGCGATGCGCGCGTCATGCTGCACACCGCCCTTGCCATCGAGTATCGTGCTCGCGGCGACGACGATGCGTTTGCTGGGCGCGGGCGACTGTGAGGCAATTCGTTCCATTACGGCGCAAAAGCCAACAATGCTCAAAATGGTTAGAAAGATTTCCGAGGATCGCATGCGAGCTCTCCTGCTATTCGATCCAACGGGCGCGGAGTAATTCTGCTGCATCCCAGAGCCAACTTCTATCTCTATTCGTAGCGCAGGCTTTCGACTGGATCTAAATGAGCGGCGCGGGCAGCGGGGACGGTGCCGAAAATGACCCCGACCACCGAAGACACGATGATAGCGATGATGGCGGATAATCCGGAAATGGGTATGCGGTACTCAGTGAGAAAGCGAACCGAATAAGGAATAGCCAGGCCGATGACGATACCGGCAAAGCCACCAATCAGTGAAATAAGAATGGCCTCGGCGAGGAACTGAAAGCGGATTTCGCGGTTCGTGGCGCCCACCGCTTTGCGTATGCCGATTTCGCGGATTCGGGAGGTCACCGTGGCCAGCATAATGTTCATGATGCCGATGCCGCTGACCACCAGAGTAACCATGGAGACCAGCAGAAGTACCCAAGTCAGGCCGGTGGCAATTCGATCCGCCATGTAAAGCAACGCGGTGAGATTGGCCACATCATAGACCGACTCCGACCGGTGACGCGACTGTAAAACTCGCTTAATCTGCGCCGTCGCCGGAATCACCATCGACGGATCCTCCATCGAGAAATACAAAAGTTTAATGTTGGGGATCTCCATGAAATAGCGGCTCACCGAGTACGGGATGAGCATGGTGTTATCCACGATCTCCGACTGGCCGAAAGTCTCCACACGCTCCTTGAACGTTCCGATAATAGTGAAAGGCAACCCCGTAAGCTTAATCACCTTTCCAATGGCGGATTGCGGCGAACCGTAAATCTCCACTGCCATTTTCTCGGTGATCACGCCGACCTTATTGTGGGCCTGAGAGTCCTCTTGATCGAAGAATCTTCCCGAAGGAACCACCAGGTTGCGGACCTGCACGTACTCGGGGCTGACGCCAAGAATGGTGACGTCTTTTTCCTTGCCGTTGCCGACGGGCACGCGATCGGAGAGTTGGGTTACCGGGGAGGAAGCCACGATCCCCGGCACGTCCTGCTGGACGGCGTGGAGGTCTTCAATGGTGAGCGCATCAGGGTTGGAATTGCTAATGTGGGGCGCGCCCCCAAGGTATTCTGCCCAGATTTCGTTTGTACCGATAGCCTGGATCTGGTTGAGAACGTACTGCCGGCCGGTCATACCGATCGTGACAACAAGGATGAGAGACGCCGTGCCGATCACCATGCCCAGCGCGGTCAAGATGAAGCGAACTTTGTTGCTGCAGAAAGTGTCGTAGGCGAAGCTCAGGATCTCCCCGACGGCCATATTCGGCCGAAGGCGTTCAGGCATGAGGGCAGCAGCCATGTAACTTAGATGCTACGTAGAGGGCACGAGACGCGCAAGCGGGAAGGGGGCGAGTTGTTGTCTTAAGAGAAAAGACTCAGGAGGTCCTCTTGTGGCAAAGTAAATCGCGACAATCCAGTGAAAGAAACTAGAACGGAAAAATATCAGACGATGGGCGCTCTGCTGTTATTGTCGGCAGGCGCGCTGATGGTTCATGGATATCATCCCTGCGCGGAGGACGCGGAAATTTATTTGCCGGGTGTGGAAAAAATTCTGCACCCAGAACTGTTCCCCGCTTGGCGCGAATTCTTTTCGTCGCATGCCAGCCTGACGTTTTTTCCGAATCTGATCGCGTTTTCTTTACGTGTAACTCACTTGCCGATGGAGATGGGGCTGTTCCTGTGGCATGTGGCTTCCGTTTTTTTACTGCTGCTTGCATGTTGGGAGTTGAGTGGTTTGTTCTTTTCGACTACGCGCGCACGATGGGGCGGAGTCTGCCTGGTAGCTGCGCTGTTAACCATTCCTGTCGCGGGAACCGCGCTCTATATTATGGACCAATATTTGAACCCGCGAAACCTGGCTGCATTCGCGTCAGTTTTCGCAGTGGTACGGACTCTGGAGAAAAAGTACTGGAGCGCGTTTTTATGGCTGGCATTTGCGGGCAGTGTGCATCCGCTGATGTGGGTATTCCCATTTTCGTTTTGCGTCTTGCTCGTGGTGATGGATAGATTCGAAGGCTGCTGGAAAAAAGCAACCACCGGCGCGCTCGCGGGCTTGCTCCTACCCGGGATACCCCTTGCCCGCATTCCTTCCCAAGCCTATGAAAAAGTTGCCAAGCTGCACAGTTATTTCTACATCCAGAACTGGGCGTGGTATGAGTGGCTGGGGATCGTTGCCCCGATTGGAATGTTCTGGTGGTTCGGACGGATAATGCGGCGACGGCATTTGTCGACGCTCGAGAGAGCATGCCGTGCCTTCGTGGTCTATGGTCTTGTTTATCTGGTGGCGGCGCTGGTGGTGGATCTGCCCGCGCGTTTTGAAGTTCTGGCGCGCCTGCAACCGCTGCGCAGTCTGCATCTGTTTTACATCGTGATGTTCGTCGTAGTGGGCGGCTTTGTTGGCGAATATTTTCTGCAAGGTCGGGTATGGCGCTGGCTATTACTTTTCGTGCCCTTGAGCATGGGAATGTTCTTCGCGCAGCGCTCGCTTTTTCCAGCGAGTCCTCATGTGGAATGGCCGGGGGTCGCTCCTAGGAATTCGTGGGCGCAAGCCTTTGTCTGGATCCGGCAAAACACCCCAACGGATGCGGTATTCGCTCTCGATCCAGATTACATGCATGTCGCTGGCGAGGACGAAATCGGATTTCGCTGCCTGGCGCAGAGAAGCCGCTTGGCCGACGCAGTCAAAGATAACGGTGTGGTCAGCATGTTTCCACCGCTGGCGGAGGAATGGTGGGAGCAGGTGCAGGCTCAGACCCTGTGGAGGAATTTTCAACTGCAAGATTTCTTGCGACTGAAGAACCATTACGGCGTCAGCTGGGTGGTGTTGCAACAGCCGGGAGTTGCCCGGCTAGATTGTCTGTTTCAGAATGCCGCAGTGCGGGTTTGCCGAATTCCTTAGGCCGGAATATTCGGGAGGATGTACGGTCAATTTTCGTCTTTTTGCAGAATTGGGCGCGAGATGGGCGATCGGCTCGCGTAGTAGGTTGGAGAGCCGGGCTCGAGTTTTCGGCCTTTGTCGCTGAACCGCGGTAGATGGAACAGGCCGGCCTTTTGTAGCGCAAATTGGAGAGTTGTAGCCAGTACGCCGAAACCATATTTCACGCTGCGGCGGAAGTTAATGGAGGATGCGTCTGCAAAATATTTCGTGGGACAGGATACTTCTCCGATGCGAAAACCAAAATGCACGCACTGGGCGAGCATCTGATTATCGAAAACGAAGTCATCGGAATTCTCGAGTAGGGGCAGTTCCGTGAGTACCTTGCGGCTGAAGGCGCGGTATCCCGTGTGGTATTCCGAAAGCTTCACCCGCAAAAAAAGATTTTCAAACGCCGTGAGCAGGCGGTTCGAGATGTATTTGTAGACCGGCATCCCACCCAGCAAGGCAGTTCCGCCGATAATGCGTGAGCCCAACACAACGTCATAAACCTCATAAGCCACCATGCTGGCCATCGCCGTCAGCAGCAGCGGAGTGTATTGGTAATCAGGATGAAGCATGATGACGACATCCGCTCCCGCCGCCAGGGCTTCGCGATAGCAAGTCTGCTGATTGCGTCCGTAACCATAGTTGCGATCATGTTGGAAGACGTGCAGGCCGAAGCGGCGGCCCAACTCGACGGTGCGGTCGGAGCTATTGTCATCCACCAAAATACGGATGTCGACAACCTCTGCCAGTTCGCGAACCGTTGCCTCCAGAGTTTTCTCGGCATTGTAAGCCGGCATTACGACCGCGATGCGCTTGCCGTTAATCATAAGACTAAGATTCATGATACCTGAGAGCGATAGGCCGGAACGATGGGGAAGTGCGATAGGGAGCGCAGCGCAGTGAACTGCCAGGGCTACGTTCTGCCTTTGTCGCCGGCTTGCTCCCGTATGCGTGCTGTGAAAAACTAGAGACTTACGATTGGAAACGGCGCCCAGCGTTCTTGAGCTCCATTAGAATCCATGCCTGCAAAGCGAACACTGTTCGAGAAGATCTGGGATGCGCATCGGGTAGCGCAACCAAGAGGTCGTTCGCCGATCCTCTACATCGATCTGCACCTGGTACATGAAGTGACCTCGCCGCAGGCCTTCGATGGCTTGCGCGTTGCTGGAAGAAAAGTCCGGCAGCCGGCTCGCACCGTGGCGACTGTGGACCACAATATTCCGACCGAGCCGCGGGGAACTCCGATTACGGATCTGATCGCCGCAAAACAGATATCCGCGCTACAGGCAAACTGCAGGGAATTCGGCGTCCGCCTCTTCGACATGGATTCGCCCGACCAGGGGATTGTTCATGTGATCGGACCCGAACTAGGGTTGACGCAGCCTGGCATGACAATCGTCTGCGGCGATAGCCACACCAGCACACATGGTGCGTTCGGGGCGCTGGCCTTTGGCATTGGGACGTCGGAGGTCGAACACGTTCTGGCGACACAATGCCTGGCCCAGCAGGCGCCGAAGACGATGAAAATCGACGTGCGAGGACAATTAGCGGACGGAGTTACGGCTAAAGATCTGGCACTCGGAATCATCGGACAGATTGGCACGGACGGCGCCACAGGGCATGTGATTGAATACGCCGGCGAAGCCGTGCGCGCGCTCTCGATGGAAGGCCGCATGACCCTGTGCAATATGAGCATTGAGGCCGGAGCGCGGGCCGGCATGGTTGCGCCTGATGAAACCACGTTTGCCTATGTGAAGGGAAAACGATTTGCCCCACGCGATGGCGAATGGGAGAAGGCAGTCGAAGTTTGGCGCAGTTTGCCCACGGATCCAGAGGCGACGTTCGACAAAGTGGTGGAGATGGACGCGGCGCAGCTTTGCCCGTTTGTGACCTGGGGCACGAACCCGGGAATGGTGGCTCCAGTGACAGGACGCGTGCCCGACTCCGAAGGATTGAAAGAATCGGACCGGCGCGCCACCGAACTCGCTTTGCAGTACATGGGCCTGCAGGCCGGGAAACGTATCGAAGATATCGGGATCGACCGGGTATTTATCGGATCGTGCACGAACTCGCGCATTGAAGATTTGCGGGCCGCGGCCCGAGTGGCGCGGGGTCACCGCGTGCACGAAAACGTGCGCGCGATGGTAGTGCCGGGGTCGCAGACGGTGAAACGGGCGGCGGAGCAGGAAGGACTCGACCGAATTTTTCTGGACGCGGGATTTGAATGGCGCGAATCGGGATGCTCGATGTGCCTGGGAATGAATCCCGATATTTTGCAGCCTGGGGAGCGCTGCGCTTCCACCAGCAACCGGAATTTTGAAGGACGCCAGGGGCGCGGTGGAAGGACGCATCTTGTGAGTCCAATGATGGCCGCGGCGGCGGCGATTGTCGGGCACTTTACGGATATTCGAAGCTGGAAATTCCAATGATGGTGACGAGGTGGACGCGGTGAAACCGTTTCGTGAACATCGCGGCCGGGTAGCTCCGCTGGACCGCGTGAATGTCGATACCGATCAGATTATCCCCAAGCAGTTTCTGAAGCGGATCGAGCGCACCGGCTTCGGCCAGTTTTTGTTTTACGACTGGCGCTTCGCTCCCGACGGAAAGAAGAACTCCGGTTTTGTTCTGGACGAGCCCCGCTACGAAGGCGCGAGCATTCTGGTTGCGGGGAAGAATTTTGGCTGCGGTTCCTCGCGGGAGCACGCGGTATGGGCGCTGGCCGATTTCGGATTCCGCGCCGTAATTTCATCTTCGTTCGCCGACATTTTTGCCCACAACAGCACCAAGAACGGTTTCCTCACCGTGCGCGTGAGCGAAACCGAGGGCGCGGAACTGATGCGACGGGCCGGGCAGTTCGAACCCTATAGCCTCACGATTGACCTGGAACAATGCGAGGTGCGTGACGACCTGGGGTTTCATGCGAAGTTTCCAATCGATGAATTTGTGCGCCATTGTCTGCTGCATGGGCTGGACGACATCGGGCTCACGCTGCAACACGAATCCGAAATCGCCGCCTATGAAACACTCCATCCGCCGCCACCGTCGCTGCAAGTGGCGCGCGGCTAAAGAACGGTCAAGGGGAGTAAAGATTTGTAAAACTTTCGCCCCGGTCTTGACCTGTGCAGCGCCACAGTTGATGCTTGCAACGTACGGTTCTACTATTGTTATCTGCGTTCCGGTTCCTACCTGATCCTCTCTATCGGGAGGACTTGGCGTAACACGATCTGCTGCCTTTTTTCCGGGCAGAGGTGCCGCAACCGAGTCTGAGGTAGTACGTCTAATGAATGGCAGCTCATCGCCGACCTGGTGAAATATTGCACCCAATTAAAACCGAGATGATGATCGAATCGACTTTTCCTAAAGAACAAAAGCGGTATGCCGTTCGCGATCTCCTTCGACGCGTGTCAGCCATCGGGCTGGCTGTGGTTAGCGCGTCTTTTTTCGGCTGCAGCGGCGCCGACTCCAGACAGCAGAAAGCACAAGCCGCTGCCCCGCACGCGGTTTCGGTTGCAATTGCACCAGTGCAAAAGCAGGATGTGCCGGTGTATCTGGTCGGTTTAGGTTCGGTGACCGCGTTCTACACCGCGAATATAAAAAGCCGCGTCGACGGGCAGATCATGCGGGTCAACTTCACCGAAGGGCAGGTGGTAAGAGAGGGCGAACTGCTGATCCTGATCGATCCGCGCCCTTATCAAGTACAACTGGAGCAAATGCAGGCGCAGTTGTTCAAGGATCAGGCCTCCTTGCGCGACGCGAAGTTAAATCTGGACCGCTATACCACGCTGATCCCTTCCGGCAGCATTGCGCAGCAACAGGTCGATACGCAGAAATCCACAGTAGATCAATTGGACGGTCAGGTCCGCACCGACCAGGCACAGATTGACAACGCCAAGCTGCAAATCGTCTATTGCAACATCACAGCGCCGTTCACTGGACGTGTCGGACTGCGGCAAGTGGATCCGGGAAATATTGTGCACGCGGCCGACACCAATCCAATGCTCATTCTCACGCAACTGCAGCCCATTGCCGTGATCTTTACCTTGCCCGAGGATCAGTTGCCGACCGTGGCCCAACACATGAAGAACTCCACGTTGCTGGTAGAGACCTATAGCCGGGACAACCAGATCAAGCTGGCAACGGGAAAACTGCTTACGATTGATAACCAGATCGATCCCACCACGGGAACCGCAAAGCTGAAGGCCGTGTTCGACAACAAAGACAACCAGCTTTGGCCCAATCAGTTCGTCAATGCCAACCTGCTTCTCGAGACGCGCAAGAACAGCACGGTGTTGCCCACGGCAGCGATACTGCGAGGTCCCCAAGGAGCGTTCGTCTATCTGGTAAAGCCCGACAAGACAGTTGAGGCACGCACGGTGGCAATATCGCTTACTCAAGGAAACACCACGGTTGTTACCGGAGGTCTTAATCCTGGGGACACAGTGGTGACGGACGGCCAGGACAAACTGCAAACCGGCAGCAAGATTGAACCGCGAAGCAACGGTTCCGGCAGTACGACTGGGCAAAACGACAGCGGCGGTGGAGCTTCCGGCTCACCTGGTTCGGGAAGAGCGACTCCATGAGTCCGTCGCGGTTGTTCATCCTTCGGCCGGTGGCGACCACTCTGCTCATGGTGGGCGTGCTGCTGGTGGGATGGGTCGCGTTCCTGCAACTGCCTGTCTCCGCTCTCCCGGAAGTCGATTATCCAACGATTCAAGTCGTGACCTTTTATCCGGGGGCTGATCCTGAGGTGATGGCCTCGTCGGTCACGTCGCCCCTGGAGCGGCAGTTCGGACAGGTTCCGGGACTCAGCCAGATGACTTCGACGAGTTCATTTGGCAGTTCGGTGATCACGCTGCAGTTTGGGCTCGACCAGAACATTGACGTTGAAGAACAGCAGGTACAGGCTGCGGTCAATGCGGCAGCTACCTACCTTCCGACGGACTTGCCGAATCCTCCGATCTACAACAAGGTGAATCCGGCAGACGCGCCGATTCTCACACTCGCCATGACGTCGGACTCTCTACCTCTGTCGAAGGTCGAGGATCTCGCTGACACGGCTCTGGCGCAAAAAATCTCTCAACTGCCGGGCGTGGGGCTGGTTTCGATCAGCGGCGGGCAGAAGCCCGCGGTACGAGTTCAAGTAAATCCAACAGCGCTCGCTTCCTACGGATTGAGCCTCGAAGATGTTCGCACCGCAGTCGCCGCGGCCAACGTGGATCAGGCCAAGGGCGTCATTGACGGTGCGCGTCAGTCCTACACCATCGGCGCCAACGACCAGTTGTTTTCCAGCGAGCAGTACAAGCCCATCGTCATCGCGTATCGCAATGGCGGGCCGGTGCGCCTTAGCGACGTTGCCAATGTCTTCGACGGCACAGAAAACACTTTGCTCGCGGCCTGGATGAATTCCACTCCAGCTGTGATCGTGAACATCCAGCGCCAGCCCGGCGCGAACATCATCAGCGTCGTCGATAGGATCAAGAAGTTGCTGCCGCAATTGCAGGCATCACTGCCTTCAGCAGTGAAGGTGCAGATTCTCACGGACCGCACCACGACCATCCGCGCATCCGTGAAAGACGTGGAGTTTGAACTGGCTCTCACCATCGTGCTGGTGGTCATTGTCATCTTCTTCTTTCTGCGGAATCTGCGTGCCACCTTCATTCCCAGCGTCGCGGTCCCACTTTCGATTGTGGGTACGTTTGGCGTGATGTACCTCTTGGGATACAGCCTAAACAATCTGACGCTGATGGCATTGACCATCTCCACCGGCTTCGTGGTGGATGACGCCATCGTGATGATCGAAAACATCGACCGCTACCTGGAAGCCGGAGATTCGCCGCTGGATGCGGCGCTCAAAGGGTCGGGGCAGATTGGCTTCACCATCGTCTCGCTTACGGTTTCTCTGATTGCTGTTTTGATTCCGTTGCTGTTCATGGGCGACATTGTGGGCAGGCTCTTCCGTGAGTTCGCGGTTACTCTAGCGGTGACCATCCTGGTATCGGCCGGGGTTTCTCTGAGCTTGACGCCAATGATGTGCGCCAAGCTGCTCAAACATCGCAAGGAGGGCGAAAAAGGAGGCTTTTACGAGATCACGGAAGATTATTACAACCGGGTCATTGCGTTTTACGGCCGCACGGTGAAGTGGGTGCTGAAGCACCAAACGGCAACCCTGCTGGTAACCTTCGGCACCCTGATTCTGACGCTTGTTCTGTACGTGGTTGTGCCCAAAGGATTCTTTCCGGTGCAGGATACGGGCGTGATTCTAGGGATCTCGGAAGCCCCGGACAGTATTTCCTTTGACGCGATGTCGCAACGCCAGCAAGAACTGGCGAAGGTGATTCTTAGGGATAAAGACGTCGAGAGCTTGTCCTCCTTCATCGGCGTGGATGGCACGAACACCACGCCCAACAGCGGGCGCATTCAGATCAACTTGAAGCCGCGCGATGAACGCAACGATGACGCCTCCGCGATCATCCGCCGGCTGCAGCCGGAGTTGGCCAAAGTCGATGGCATCACTCTCTACATGCAGCCGGTGCAGGATTTAACCGTGGAAGATCGGGTGAGCCGCACGCAGTTCCAGTACTCTATTGAGGACGCGGACGCTCAGGAGTTGGCGCAATGGACTCCGAAGCTGGTCGAAAAGCTCCGTGCTTCGCCGGTGTTGCGCGATGTCGCCACAGATCAGCTCAACGGGGGACTCAAGACCAACATCACCATCGACCGCGATACTGCCTCCCGGATGGGGATACTTCCGCAGGCGATTGATAACACTCTCTACGACGCCTTCGGGCAGCGGCTGGTTTCAACCATCTTCACGCAACTGAACCAATATCACGTCGTGCTGGAAGTGTTGCCGACCTTCGCCCAGACTCCGGGCGCAATGGCCGACGTCTACGTTCGCCCCAGCACTACCACGCCAAATACCGGAGCGCCTACGGCCAACGCGGCAGCAGCCGCAACCAGCGGGCCTCCGGTTCCGATTACAGCTTTCACCCGCATGCAATCCGTCAGCACTCCACTGGCGGTGAACCATCAGGGACAGTTCCCGGTCGTAACGCTCTCGTTCAATCTTGCTCCGGGAGCTTCGCTGGGCCAAGCGACGACAGCGATTCAACAGGCGGAGAAGGAAATCCAGTTGCCGGCAAGCATCCACGCGGCCTTTCAAGGAACGGCGGCCGCGTTTCAGAATTCGCTTTCGAGCGAGCCCTTCTTGATTCTCGCTGCCATCATCACTGTGTACATCGTTCTGGGGGTGTTGTATGAGAGCTACATCCACCCGATCACAATTCTCTCAACGCTGCCCTCCGCCGGCGTAGGCGCGATCTTGGCTCTTCAGTTGACAGGGAACGATCTCACTGTGGTCGCGTTGATCGGCATCATTCTGCTGATCGGCATTGTCAAAAAGAACGCCATTATGATGATCGACTTCGCCCTCGAGGCGGAACGCGAGGAACATAAGCCGCCGGAGGAAGCGATCTTTCAGGCCTGCCTGCTGCGCTTCCGGCCTATCATGATGACCACCATGGCAGCGCTGCTAGGTGGCTTGCCTCTCGCGCTGGGGTCGGGTACTGGGGCGGAGTTGCGGCGGCCACTTGGCATCACGATTGTGGGCGGTTTGATTCTGAGCCAGTTGCTTACGCTCTATACCACGCCGGTGGTTTACTTGTGGTTTGACCGGCTGGCACATAGGTTCGAGAAGTACAAGATTGGCAATCCCATCCCGCGCGAAGCTGGTGGAGATGCCTCGGCGGATTAAGCATGAGTATTTCGGCTCCATTTATCCGGCGTCCGATTGGCACCTCGCTGCTGGCAGCGGCCCTGCTGCTCTCGGGGATTCTTGCCTTCAATTACCTGCCTGTGGCTTCGCTGCCCCGTGTAGATTTCCCTGTCATTCAGGTCAACGCGCAGCTGCCGGGAGCAGACCCGCAAACCATGGCTTCCGCTGTAGCCACGCCATTGGAGCGGCAGTTCGGGCGCATTTCAGCCGTAAATCAAATGACTTCCACGAGCCAGCTTGGCTCGACCAGCATTGTTTTGCAATTCGATTTGAACCGTAACATTGATGCAGCGGGTCGGGATGTGCAAGCGTCGATCAATGCTGCGCGCAGCCAGCTCCCCGCCAATCTTCCGAGTAATCCAACCTACCGCAAGGCCAATCCCGCGGACGCGCCGATTATGATTTTGGCTCTGACCTCGGATACCGAGACTGTGCCGCAGATGTACGACGCCGCCGATTCGATTCTTGCGCAGAAACTTTCGCAGGTCAGTGGGGTAGGACAAGTTTTCGTTGGCGGAGCGGCGCAGCCTGGCGTACGAGCAGAAGTGAATCCGATGCTGCTCAACAAGCTGGGGGTCGGCTTGGACACGGTGCGCAACGCGCTGAACCTGGCCAACGCTAATCAAGCCAAGGGACAAGTAGCGAATCCAACGACCTCCTGGTCTTTTGACGATAACGATCAACTCTTTACCGCAGATCAGTACCGGCCCATGATCGTTGCCTACCGCAACGGCGGCCCAGTGCGGTTGGGGGATGTGGCCGACGTTGAAGATTCTGTTGTGGATGTTCGCAACATCGGCCTGGCCAATGGCAAACCCAGCGTCCTCATCATTGTCTTCCGGCAGCCGGGAGCGAACATCATCGAGACGGTAGACCGGGTTGTCGCTTTGATGCCGTACTTGCAGTCTTCGATTTCTCCGGCGATTGCGCTGACGATTGCCCTGGATCGCACCGTCACTGTTCGCGCCTCGGTGAAGGACATTGAATTCACACTGATAATCTCGATCATTCTTGTGATCCTGGTGGTATTTGCTTTCCTGCGCACGGTGCGCGCCACAATCATCCCTAGTATCGCGGTCCCGCTTTCGCTGGTCGGCACCTTCGGGGGCATGTACCTCCTCGGCTACAGCCTGGACAATCTGTCCCTTATGGCGCTGGCGATTTCCACGGGGTTTGTGGTGGATGACGCGATCGTGGTGCTGGAAAACATTACCCGTTATGTAGAGCAGGGCATGGATGCAGTACAGGCTGCCTTCAAAGGGGCGGCTGAAATTGGATTCACCGTACTTTCCATGAGCCTGTCGCTGGTGGCGGTGTTCATTCCCTTGCTGCTGATGGGCGGCATTGTAGGAAGGCTGTTTCGCGAGTTTGCGGTTACCCTGAGTATTGCCATCGGAGTCTCGTTGTTGGTTTCTCTGACCACGACTCCGACCATGTGCGCCAAGTTCTTGCGCCCGCCAGCACACGATGAGCGGCACAATCGCTTCTACCGGGCCAGTGAATGGGTGTTCGACAAAACGCTGGCAGCCTACAGCCATGCACTCAGGTGGGTTCTGGATTATCAACTGGTCACACTCGTCGTGACCGTCCTCGTGGCGTGCCTGAGCGTTTATCTCTACATCATCGTACCCAAGGGCTTTTTTCCCCAGCAGGATACGGGTCGCATTATGGGTTCGGTGCAGGCGGCGCAGGATATCTCTTTCCAGGCCATGCGCGGCAAAATGGAGCGCTACGTCAAGATTGTGATGACTGATCCGGCCGTGAATACGATTGTCGGGTTCGCGGGAGGGAACACGGTTTCGAATCAGGGTCGATTCTTCATCATGCTCAAACCGCTGGCGGAACGCGGCAAGTGTTCGAACCATCATTTCTGGCAACCCTGTCCCATTGTTACTGCAGACCAAATCATCAACCGGCTTCGCGGCAAACTTGCGGTTGTGCCGGGAGCGACGCTTTACCTGCAATCGGCTCAGGATCTGACTATCGGGGGGCGCCAGAGCAATGCGCAGTATCAATACACGCTGCAGGGGGAAGATCTAAAGGAACTTAATAGTTGGGCGCCACAATTGTTGGCGAAGATGCGCGTGCTGCCGGAACTGCGCGACGTAAATACCGACCAGCAGGATAAGGGATTGCAGGCTCAACTCGTAATTGACCGCGATACCGCCAGCCGGCTGGGCGTAGCCGCACAGGACATCGACAACGCGCTCTACGATGCATTCGGCCAGCGTCAGGTCTCCACCATGTACCGGCCGCTCAACCAGTATCACGTTGTCATGGAAGTGGCGCCGCAGTTCCAACAGACCACAGAAGCATTGCAGAACATCTACCTGCGTTCATCCAGCGGTGCGCCGATTCCACTGGCGGCGTTTACCCACTTCACTCCATCCAACATACCTCTGGCGGTGAATCACCAGAGCCAGTTTCCGTCTGTCACGATTTCTTTCAACCTGGCTCCCGGAGTTTCTCTTGGCCAGGCGACCCTGGCCATCAACAATGCCCAGCAGACGATCGGTTTCCCTTCAACCATATCGGCAAGTTTTCAAGGCACGGCAGCGGCCTTCCAAGATTCCCTCTCTAGCGAACCGATTCTGATTCTCACGGCTCTCGTCACTGTGTACATCGTTCTGGGAATGCTCTACGAGAGCTACATTCACCCCATCACAATTCTTTCGACCCTGCCTTCGGCAGGTGTGGGAGCGCTTCTCGCGTTGCTACTGACTCACAACGAACTCAATGTAATTGGAACGATAGGCATCATCCTTCTAATTGGCCTCGTGAAGAAGAATGCCATTATGATGATTGACGTGGCGCTCGAAGTGGAGCGCAATCAGGGAAAGAAGCCAGCGGAAGCAATCTACGAAGCTTGCTTGCTGCGCTTCCGTCCGATCATGATGACGACCATGGCTGCTCTGCTGGGAGGCTTGCCGCTGGCGCTGGGCTCCGGTACCGGCTCAGAGCTGCACCGGCCTTTAGGTATCACCATTGTTGGCGGATTGATCGTCAGTCAGGCGCTTACACTATTTACGACGCCGGTCGTCTACGTGTATCTCGACCGCTTGCGGATGGCCCTGCGCGGGGGCGAAGATACTTCTCTGGCGAAAAGTTCTTCCGGAACTCCTACGCCCAGCCCAGTGCACTGATCAGCTCGGTTTCTTGTATCCTGTCAGCTTGAACATTCCTCCGCCAGTTGATTGGCATGGACAAGCAGCGTACAACCTGCTCTCATAGGCACCGCATCGCAGGAGTTAGCGAAAGGCCGGGGGCGAATAACTTGCCGCTAGCTGTGAGAATCTCTGGCCGCGGCATGGGATGATGCGTAAGGGTACGGCCCCTTTTTCTTTGCCGTCACCGTATGATAGAGAACGTTCGGTTGCAATGCCGGATTTGCCCGGCATCCCAGTATTGTTGTTCTTCGTTCTTAGCTTTCAAATTCTCTCAGGAGTCAGGAATGTTTCAGAAGGCATTGGGTCTGGCGTTGGTGATGGCAAGCATCGCCGTTTTGGTGGGATGTAGTACTTCCAGCCATTTCTTGTTCGCGACCCTCCCCGCTGCGAATCAAGTAGCAGTTTATCGCGAAGATCCCACCGCCGGTGTGCTCACGCAAATCTCGGGCAGTCCTTACACGGTCGGTGACGGACCGCAATCCCTGGTCCTCCATCCTTCTGGAAAATTCTTGTATGTAGCAAATCCCGGACAGGACGAGAATGACATTTCGCTGTTTACCATTGCCAGCAATGGCACTTTGACCGAGGTCTTTCCACGGACGTCGGTTGCGCCGGCGGGCTCGCAGCCGCAACTTCTCATCATGGATCCTACCGGCGGGTACCTCTATGTGGAAAATTCTGGATCGAACAACATCTCGGTCTTCTCGATCGATGCCACAAGCGGCGCGCTCACACCGGTGTCCGGTTCCCCGTTTTCGATCGGATTGTCACCGCTCAACATGCGGCTCGCGCCATCGGGAAAATTTCTTTATGTCAGCGCCGCGAGCCAACCTCTTGGGTTGATCGTAGGCTTCAGCGTGAATGCGGGGAAACTCCAAGTGCTTAGCCCTCTCACCAGCACCGTTGGCATTAATCCGTTCGGGCTCGCGATCGATCCGGGCGGCAAGTATCTTTACGCGGCGAATACCTCATCAAATTCCATTTCCATTTTCACTATTGAAGCATCGGGGGCGTTGCAAGAGGTTTCCGGATCTCCGATTAACGACGCTTATAACGACCCTGTTGCGCTCATGTTGGATCCCAAAGGGCAGTTCCTTTACGTTGCTAATCAGGCTTCCAACAATGTTGCGGTATATTCGATAAATTCTAGCACCGGACTGCCCGTGGGACTTACTACATCGACCACGACGTTTTCCTTCATAACAGAGACGAGTCCCAGTGTTCTAGCCGCCGATCCGACGGGAAAATATTTGTTTGTGGGTAATCAGGGTTCATCGGCAGGAATTCAGTCATTTCAGGTGAGCAGTGGAAATTTGAACCCTATCCACACCTATACCGTCGGGAATACGCCCAGTTCAATTGCGATACTGCCCTGAATCAGAAAAGACAAAAGGGTAATTCGACAAACGGCGATGGCTCTTTTACCAGGCGATGGCAAACAAAAATTCGTAACTCTGCGACAATAGCTAAGTCGGCGCTGGTCCCCCTGCGGGCAACCCCTTATGGGAGGTCAACCATCGAAGCCAAAGCAGCTTTCGGGTTCGGTTGGCGGTGGGATGGGTTCGGTGCCGAGACTGACTTCAGGACACAGAATCCATGAGGATCGCCAGCGCGGCAAGCGCATTCCCGAAGCATTACTACTCCCAGAAAGTTCTGCTTGAACGCCTCCAGGACTATTGGGGAAATGAACTCAAGAACCCCTTATTGCTGGCACGCTTGCATCGCAATGTAACCGTGGATGGCCGTTATCTGGCGATTCCGGCGGAGCAGTACGTCGACATCAAGACCTGGGGCGAGGCTAATGATATCTGGATCAGAGTGGCGCAAGAGTTGGGCGAGCAGGCCCTTTGCCTTGCGCTTCACAACGCAGGCATGAAGCCAGAGGATATCGGTGCTCTGTTGTTTACCACGGTTACCGGAATTGCCAGCCCGTCCATCGATGCTTTACTCATCAACCGCATGGGACTTCCAGCTAATATTCGCCGGACGCCGATTTTTGGTTTGGGATGCGTGGCTGGCGCTGCGGGAATAGCGCGCGCCTCGGATTATGTACGCGCATATCCTTCGCAGGCTGCAGCCCTGGTTTCGGTCGAGCTCTGCTCACTCACTCTTCAGCGCGAAGATCTGTCGGTCGCAAACCTGATTTCGTCTGGACTTTTCGCGGATGGCGCTGCTGCTGTGATTGTGAAGGGCGCAGAATTCGAATCGTCGCGGCCCAAGGCTTCCGAACCTAAAATCGCGGGACCTAAAATTCTTGCCACCCGTTCTGTGTTTTATCCAAGCACAGAGGAAATGATGGGATGGAACATTTCCGAGAAGGGCTTCCGCATCCTGCTGTCGACTGAAGTTCCGAATCTGATTCGAGAAAACCTCGGGCGGGACGTAGACGAGTTTCTGGCTGACCAGGGGCACACGCGAACCGATCTGAAAAGTTTTGTTATGCACACGGGTGGACCGAAGGTGCTGGAGGCCTCGGCAGCGGCGCTGGGGTTGCACAATGGAGAGCTCGACGCCTCGTGGGACTGCCTGCGTAAAGTAGGAAATCTTTCATCGGCTTCTGTGTTAGTGGTGCTTGAAGACGTGATGAAGAACCGGCGTCCTGAGCCCGGCACCCTGGGTTTGCTGGCGGCGATGGGTCCCGGCTTCTGCTCTGAGCTTTTACTTCTGCAATGGTGAGGTCAGTCGGTTGGTAAATTCGGCGGATGTCTTCGTGATCGGTGGTGGCCCAGCCGGGCTGGCCGCGGCGATTGCCGCTCGCCAGCAAGGATTGAGCGTGGTGTTGGCAGATGGAGCTAAGCCGCCGATTGATAAGGCTTGCGGCGAAGTGCTGATGCCGGACGCGATTACGGCGCTGGAACGGCTGGGAGTTACCGTACGCGCAGCGGATGCTTGTCCTCTTCATGGCGTGCGCTTTTTGAGTTCCGGTTTGTCCGCCGAAACGCTCTTCACTTCCGGCGCGTGTGGCATCTCGGTTCGCCGGACCACATTGCATCGCATCATGAGCGAACGGGCTGCGCGGCTGGGAGTCGAGCTGTTTTGGCAGAGCGCCGTCACGGGGATTTCCGGGGAGGAAGTTCATCTCCAGGGACGCAAGGTCCGCGCCAAATGGATCGTCGGGGCTGACGGCGCTAACTCTCGCGTACGCCGATGGGCGAACCTCGATGCCCACTCGCGAACCAGCCTCCGTTATGCATTTCGACGGCATTATCGGGTGTCGCCTTGGACTAACCGCATGGAAGTCTATTGGGGCCAGCACAGTCAGGCTTACGCCACGGCCGTGGATGGCGAACAGGTCGTTGTCGCAGTGGCCTCGCGCCATCCCGAGCATCGCCTTGAAGATTCGCTTCCTGAGTTTCCCGAGCTCCACGCTCGGCTACGCGGCGCTGAACCGGTTTCCATCGAAAGAGGATCGGTGTCTGCGAATCGAAAACTGAGGCGCGTATGGCGGCGAAATGTCGCCTTGATCGGCGATGCCTCTGGGACTGTGGATGCGATCACAGGCCAAGGTTTGGGCCTTGCGTTCAGCCAGGCAGGGGCGCTGTCGCGCGGTTTCAGGTCCGGCGATCTCGCCATTTATCAAAATGCACACCGGCGTCTGGCACAGCGTCCTCTGCTGATGGCGCGGTTGATGCTCACGCTCGATGGCCGTCCTCGATTTCAACAACGTACTCTCCAAGTTTTTCGCCAGCGCCCGGAAATTTTTCGCCGATTACTGGCTCTGCATGTGGGAATTCTTTCGCCGTTTAACCTCGCTCTCGATAGCCTTACCCTGGGATGGGGTTTACTGACTGCCTAACGGGATGAAAGGAGATACCCAGGCGGTTCAGCGAAATCCGGTGCGGCATGCGTTGCTGGCTGCGGTTGCGTTTCTCACGGCTTTCCGCATGCCGGCTGCCGCGCAGGATGTGGCAATCCAGCTCGATCCTCAGCGGACAAATATCAATTTCACGCTCGGCGATGTGCTTCACACTGTTCGCGGAGCGTTTCATCTGAAGCAAGGTTTGCTACTCCTCGATCCCACTTCGGACAAGCTCGCAGGCCAAGTCGTAATCGATGCAAAGAGTGGCGAAAGCGGAAATGGAATGCGCGACCGCAAAATGCATCGGGAGGTGCTTGAGAGCGACCGCTACCCTGAGATTGCATTCCGTTCAGACCGCTTCGAGGGAACTGTGTCTCTGACAGGAAAATCCTCGATCCGCGTGCACGGAGTTTTCGCGATACACGGAACAGATCACGAAATGACCGTCCCAGCTCAAGTAGAAATGTCGGCAGATCGCTGGACGGCGACGTTTCACTTCACGGTGCCTTATGCAAACTGGGGGATGAGGAATCCGAGCACGCTTTTTCTGCGAGTCAGCGAATCTGTCGACATCGATGTGACAGCCGGCGGAACTCTTATCCGGCCTTGCAGTAATTTCCGCCCTGTTTCGAATCAGAGTCGATCCTGGGGCTGGATTCCCTTACTTTCAATGCATTCGTAGCATCGCCCTGCCGTCAGATTCTTGAACTCTTCGGTTCTGCCGCTCGGCCACATGATTACAGCGCGCTCCACTCGATCGCGTTTCTCGAGGCCAAACGTGACCGGAAGCTCGGACTGCGAAAGATAGCTGGAACCGCTCTTCACCATGCGCATCTGGCTCAAGTCACTGGAGACAATCCGCACGGTTGCGCCGATTCCATCGCGGTTCGACTTCGTGCCCACCAAACGAAAGCGAATGCTGTGATTTCCTGCGAGTTGGTCGTTTCGGTAGAGGTAGGCAGGACCGTTATTAGTGGTGAGCAGAACGTCGAGGTCGCCGTCGCGATCGAAATCGCCATAGGCAAGGCCGCGGCCCACCTTCGGCTGCTCGAATCCGCCATTGACTTCAGTGGCGACATCGCGAAAGCGCCCCTTGCCGTCGTTGAGAAACAACAATGGGGGTTGGGCATAGCCCACGTTGCCGCGAATGTTGCGCACCGTCTCGTCGATATGGCCGTTGGCCACAGCTAAATCCAGCCAACCGTCGAGATTGGCATCGAGAAAAGTACATCCAAAACCCAGGCTGTTCTTGGAGAGCAGGCCCACTCCTGCCTGTGCCGCGACATCTTCGTAGCCCTTTCCTGCAAATTCGTAAAGCCCAGTCATTTCATTATCGAAATTCGTGATAGCGACGCCGGAATGGCCTGAGTTCGTGAAATCTCCGGTGTCCACCCCCATACCGGCTCTGGCCTTTCCCTCGCTGCTAAAGGCCAATCCGACTTCGACGGCGGCGTCTTTGAATGTTCCGTTGTGCTGATTTCGATATAGCTTGTTGGGCTGAGTGTCGTTGGCAACCAGCAGATCGGGCCAGCCGTCCTGATCGTCATCCAGCATCGCGACGCCAAGGGATTTTGAACTGCTGTCAAAAATGCCGCTTGACGCCGTGACGTCTTCAAAGGTGCCGTTGCCGTGGTTGCGAAACAGCCAACAAGTCTCGCCGCGATAAGCCTCCGGCGTGCAATAGGATTTATGTTTGCCGTCGAGGCTGCAGAAAACATCGCGCTCGGGCGACCACTTCACGTAGTTGCAGATAAAAAGATCAAGCAGGCCATCGCGATCGTAATCAAACCATAGTGCTGAGGTGCTAAAGGCGAGGCGTTTTCCCAAACCGCTGGCACTCGTCACATCCGTGAAGGTTCCCTTCCCGGTATTGTGGAATAGCCGATTTTGTCCCACGCAAGTGACCAGAATGTCGGGGAATCCATCGTTGTCATAATCGCCGACAGCCACACCCATGCCGTACATTTCAACATCGAATCCGGCACGGGAAGTGACGTCTGTAAAGGATCCGTTCCGATCATTGCGATAAAGACGGAGCGTGGAGCGCCGCTGCTTGTGGCCGGGCCAATCCATCCCGTTAATCAGGAGAATGTCTTGCCAGCCGTCGCCGTCGTAGTCCAGGAAGGCGCAGCCAGAACCCAAAGTTTCGGGCAAAAATTTGCCACCAAAGGCGCCGCTGTTGTGCTGGAACTGAAGGCCGGCGCTGGAGGTTACATCGACAAATCTAAAACCTGGAGAAGATGCCGTCCCAACTGCCGCTGCAAAACCCCGCAGCAGCGGCAATTGCCACATCGACGCCAACCCCGCCATGCTCCGCAGAAACGATCTGCGATTCACGGAACGCTCACCAGCCCCGCGCGAATGGCGTAAACTACCAGCTCGGCAGTCTTGTGAATGCCGAGCGCACTCATGATGTTGGCCCGATGAACCGCAACTGTGTTGGCGCTGAGATCGAGCGACGAGGCAATCTCCTTGTTCGACTTGCCGTCTACAATCATCTGCAGTACTTCTAGTTCTCGCGGCGTCAGCCCGCTGCTGCGCTCGCCTTTTAGTGTCGACGGCTGCTCCACCTGGGGATCAAAAATAGTTTCTCCGCCAGCCACGCGCCTGACCGCCGAGCCCAATTCCAGGTTCATCGCGTTCTTCAAAATGTAACCTTTGGCGCCGGCATCAATAGCTTGCCGCACCCATGTACTTTCCGAATGCATGCTGAGCATAAGCACGGCAGTCTCGGGCGACTCCTTAAGAATCTGCCGGGTCGCATCAAGGCCGTTCATTTTGGGCAGCGCGCAGTCCATGACAACAACGTGCGGCTTCAGCTCACGCGCGAGCTGAACCGCATCTTCGCCGTCGCCCGCTTCCCCGACCACGACCATATCGGGCTCATCCTCGAGCATGCGCCGAAAACCCCGCCGCACCAGGCTGTGGTCATCCACCAGCAACACCGTGATCTTCTTGGTCATATTTACTCTTAATCTACTCTTAATCTTTTTATCTCTAGCTTTCAGTCTTTGTCGCGAGACTCTACGTTTTCCCGAGGTACGATCAGATGCATTAATGTACCGCCCTCGCCGGGAGTTGAAAAAACAATCCGGCCGCCCATCAATTCCGCACGTTCGCGCATCGCAACCAGCCCGATACCCTGCTTTACGGGCCGGGCACTGAAGCCCGCGCCGCGATCTTCCACTTGCAACTCAAGCGTCGCCGGCAGAAAACATAGTCGCACCCAAGTCTGCTTCGCGCCGGAATGCCGCGCCACATTGTTCAACGCTTCTTGCAGTACGCGGTAGATCTGGATCGCCGCGGTGCCGTCCACATCGAACCGCACGCCCTGCTTCTCATAGGATATGGCAATCCCGGTCTGTCTTTCTACGGTCGGTATATACCAGTCGAGCGTGGCTTCAAGTCCCGCTTCATCCAGCATCACGGGATGCAAGGCCTGTGACAAACTCCTGACGCGGTCCAGCGTATCCTGCGCGATCTGGCGGACTTCCTGCAAGTCGTTCCGCAGAGCCGAGCCCTGCGGAACGTAAGATCCGGCGCGGCCGAGCATGGATCCCATGGCCGTGAGTATTTGGCCAAATTCATCGTGCAACTCACGCGAAATGTAGCGCAGTGTCGACTCCTGCGTCGCAATGAGTTTTTGCGCCAGTTCGCTGCGCCTCTCCGACAACTCCGTCATGCGAGCAAACAAGCGGCGATTCCAACGGATCATGGAAAATCCAGTCAGCAAGATCGCGGCCAGAGTCGCGGCCAGGAACACATAAACCTGCCGCTGAACTCGATCGTATATCTGAATGATGCGCTCCGCCGCCTGCTCTTCGTTTTCGCTGTTCTGCACCAACAGCCGGGCCACAGCCGTGCTGAGGGCCGCCTGTCGCGCCTGCAGAGAAACCTGTATCTGCGTCCTGGCATCTTTGTCCTTGCCTTCGCCCGCCAGAGCAAACACACGGTCGACCGCGTCCCAGAACTGCGATAGAGAAGTGCTTAACGTGGCGCTTTGCTCACGCGTGCGGCTAGTCGGAGTCAAGCTGGCTTCCAATCGCATGGCGTCATCCAGGTCGGTGCGAATACGCTGGAACTGTGAGGACCATGCGGTAAGCGGATAGGGCTCGTCATTGTCGATCATATCTCGCATCGCTACCGCGAGCAGGTTGAGATCGTTCTGAATGCGCAGCAATTGCAGAGAGTCCCTGCGATTACGATCGATCAGTTCAGACTGCAGCTTGCGCAAACCCGCAACTTGCCATGTGATGTAAGCCGAATAGAGAATCACCGCCGCGAGCGTGATGATCAGTCCGAGCAGCAGGCCCAGGGTAGGAGAGCTCTCCGGCGAAGGCGGACGCGACACGCACCGAGGATACAACGCCTGCCCCAGGCATGTCACAATGCTGTAATAATGAAGCGAATCGAACTTCCGCGGAGTCCAACAAGAGATTGAGTACCGATCCCAAGCAAGCCCCCAAAGTCGAGAGGCTCCGCGCCGTTTTGCCGGAAGTCTGGAAGCTGATGCGCCCCCGGCGCTGGCTGCTCGCGCTCGGCTTTA
Organism: uncultured Acidobacteriota bacterium; assembly: GCA_963720155.1. GTDB lineage: Bacteria > Acidobacteriota > Terriglobia > Terriglobales > Acidobacteriaceae > Sulfotelmatobacter. Next base: position 26,667 of record CAVREP010000007.1, on the reverse strand, counting down.
TCGTAATGGTGATCAATCGCGTCGCGGCGCTGGTATTGCCCTATTCCACTAAATTCTTGATCGACACGGTGATTAACAAACATCACATGGACAAACTGCGGCCGCTGGTTTTGGTCGTGCTGGCCGCTACTCTGGTGCAAGGTCTCACTTCTTTTTCGCTGACTCAGTTGCTATCGAAGGCGGCGCAGCGTTTGATCGCAGAACTGCGCGAACAAGTGCAGGTCCACATCTCGCGGCTGCCGGTAGCGTTTTACGATGGAAATAAGACCGGCAATCTGGTGTCGCGCATCATGAGCGATGTGGAGGGCGTGCGGAATCTGCTGGGCACTGGTCTGGTGGACTTCGCCGGTGGATTGGTCACTTCCGGGATCGCACTTGTCTTGCTGTTCCGCACGAGTCCGCAGATGACGCTGATCGCGGTCGGCTCACTGGTATGCTTTGCGGTGGCGCTCAACAAGGCCTTCTCCACCATTCGCCCGATTTTTCGCGAACGCGGCAAAATCAATGCCGAGGTCACGGGCCGCCTTACGGAATCGCTGGGCGGCGTCCGGGTGATTAAGGGATATCACGCGGAAGAGCGTGAGGAAGCAATTTTTGCAGGTGGCGTGCGCCGTCTGCTGGACAACGTGATGCGCACCCTCACGGCCACGTCAGTCATGAGCCTTTCGGCAAGCGTCCTGCTTGGAGTTGTGGGCGCGGTCACCATCTACGTCGGCACGCACCAGATTGCTGCCGGCACGCTGACCGTGGGCGGCTTCTTCTCCTACACTTTGTTGCTCGGGTTTCTGGTTGCGCCGATCATGCAGATCGTCTCCATTGGGACCCAACTCACCGAGGCGCTGGCAGGACTCGAGCGTACGCAGGAGATCATGCGCGAGCGGCCGGAAGATCAGGATCCCAGGCGCTCTCTGCCGCTAACCGACATCGTGGGACGGATTGAATTTGACGACGTTAGTTTCAGCTACGACGGAGTTCACGAAGTGCTTCGCGATATTTCCTTCCGCGCCGAACCCGGGACCGTCACCGCATTGGTGGGCTCATCCGGGTCGGGCAAGTCCACCACCATCGGATTGATTTCCGCTTTTTACACGCCTACCAAAGGCCAACTTTTGGTGGATGGAACAGACTTGAGCACGGTGCGACTCGACTCCTACCGCACACGCCTTGGAGTTGTTCTGCAGGAATCGTTTCTATTCGACGGAACGATTCGCGCAAACGTTGCATTTTCCCGCCCCGGTGCCAGTGAAGAAGAGATCCTGCGAGCCTGCCGGATCGCGCGCGTGGATGAGTTCGCCGAAGCTTTCGCCGACAAGTATGAGACCGTGGTCGGCGAGCGCGGCGTGAAGCTCTCCGGCGGCCAGCGGCAGAGAATATCGATCGCGCGCGCAATTTTGGCCGAGCCCCGCATTTTGATTCTCGACGAAGCCACTTCCAGCCTCGACTCCGAATCGGAGCAGATGATCCAGCACGGCCTTTCTTATCTCATGCAAGGGCGGACCACTTTTGTAATCGCGCACCGGCTCTCGACCATCCGCCGCGCAGACCAGATTCTGGTGATGGAACAAGGACAAATCGTGGAACGCGGCACCCACGACGAACTCTATGCCGCGCAAGGCCGCTATTACGATCTCTACACCAGACAGCATGGGGTTGAGGAAAACCTGTTTCTCGCGCCGGGCGAAGGTGACGCAGCCGAGGCTGAGGGCAATGGCAGTTCTGGTCAGCCGCACAACGGCGATGTCAAGGCCGCCGATGCTGCCGATGCACTGCGTGTACTTAAAGGAGAGGTCCGCTAGAGCATGGCTAGCCCGGACAGATCCTTACACAACGGCCCCGCGGCGATTCATGGGGAACAACTTTGTCGCCACTATCGCATGGGCGAGACGCTGATTCGGGCGGTTGATGGCATAAATCTGACGGTGCGGGCCGGGGAATTTGTCGCTCTGCTCGGCAGCTCTGGCTCTGGCAAATCTTCAGTATTAAACTTGATCGCTGGCCTCGACCGCCCGACCTCGGGCAGCATGATTGTTCAAGGGCGCGATTTGGCGCAACTCTCGCGCGAAGAGCTCGCCAGATACCGCTTGCATACCGTGGGAATGGTCTTCCAGTCTTTCAATCTGATCGCCAGCATGACGCTCGCCGAAAATGTGGAATTGCCTATGCGCTTCGCCGAAGTGGATCGCGCAAAGCGCGATGGCATGGCGCGCGAAGCGCTGACACGGGTGGGGCTGCTGGCGCGCATGAGGCATCGGCCAGGCGAACTCTCTGGAGGGGAACAACAACGCGCTGCACTCGCGCGCGCGCTAATCAATCGACCTCAGCTTCTCCTCGCCGACGAGCCTACGGGCAATCTCGACAGCCACACTGGAACTGAAATCATGAATATGGTCCGCGAGTTCAACCAGCAATTGGGAATGACTGTCGTGATGGTGACACATGAGCGCGCGTTGGCCGAGCGCTATGCCGAGCGCCTCATCTTTCTGGCCGATGGCAAACTGGTTGGCGATGAATTGAACTCGCCGGTAGCGGCCACGCCTGGCGCAGGCCGTGTTCGAGCGGAGGAGGAGCGGTCATGAAACTTCCCGATCTTTCCGAACTTGCCCTGCGCAATTTGCGCGAATCTCTTCTGCGAAATTCGCTCACCACCATCGGCATCTCGGTTGGCGTGGCTTCGCTGGTTGCCATGCTCTCTCTTGGCATCGGATTGCAACAGCTGGCTTCGCGCCGGTTGATCAAGTCCGGATTGTTCGATACGGTCGTGGTCACCTCCCGCCGCGACTTGCGCAACTTCGGTCGCGAAGAAGAGCATGGCGGGCTGGCTCCAGCCGAAAGCCGCATCCTCGACGAGCCCACGCGAGTGGAGATCTCGCATCTGCCCAACGTGCTGGAGGCAAACCCTGATATCCGCTTCATCACTGAGTTGCGCTATCAGGACAAGCCGCATCTAACCACCGTCGCCGCACTGCCCGCATCCGCGAAATCGACCGATGCATTTGAAAGCGTGCAGGGACGTTTCTTTTCGTCCGACACGGTGCCCGAAGCAATTCTTCAGAAGGCTTTCGCCGAAGAATTGCTGGGCCGGACTCCAAAGCCCGGCCTTGACGAAACCAACGTAGCGGAGCTGGCTGCTCCGCTTCTGGGAAAAGAATTGACTATGCGCTACGCTCAGCGCGAGTCAGGAGAAAAAAAACCTGCAGCAGCCGAACAGGATAAAGTCACGTCTCTCGGCAGCGAAGGCCTCGCCGAAGCCGCCTATTCCGTGGTCTCGCGCGAGCAGAAGCTGAAGATTGTCGGGGTCGCAGACCTCGATCCGGAGAGCATGCGGGGGCCAACACGGGCGCGAGTGTTTCTTCCACTCAAGCTGGCCGAGAGCCTGCACGTGATGCAGCCCACAGACCTGCGCGAGATTTCCCGCGCGGCTACCGACCAGCCGGTTTATTCATCCCTGAGTGTTCGGGTAAAGACTCCCGCGGAGATACGAGCCACGGAAGACGCCATCAAGAAAATGGGTTTTAATACTTTTTCTATCCTCGACGCTACGCGCAGTCTGCAGCAATTCTTCGCCGTACTCGATTTGTTTCTCGGAATCTTCGGCAGCCTCGCTCTGGCTGTCGCGTCCATCGGAATTGTGAACACGCTGGTGATGGCGATTCTCGAGCGCCGCCGAGAAATCGGTATTATGAAAGCCATCGGCGCCAGCGACGGTGACGTGAAAAGACTTTTCTTTGCTGAGGCGGGCGCCATGGGCGTCCTCGGCGGTTTTGTCGGAGTCGCGCTGGGCTGGGCCATCGGCCAGGTCATCAATCTGGGAACCAATATTTATCTCAAGCGTCAATCCCTCCCGCCGGAACATTTCTGGTCGGTGCCGTGGTGGCTTGTGGGCTCGGCGATTCTGTTTGCGGTCATTGTGAGTCTCGTATCTGGCCTTTATCCCGCGGGACGCGCGGCCCGGCTCGATCCGGTGCAGGCCCTACGCTACGAGTAAACTGAATCGATGGATCGATGTTTCCAGTTTGTTATTTGTTTAGCGGCTTTGACTGTTTCGCTTCCGGTTCGCGCTCAGAGCCGTATCGAATGCAACGCGCTGAACAGCAAAATTCTTAAGTCGACGGCCCACTACTGTGTCTACCTTCCCGCCAGCTACGACGCCGGCGCAACCAAGCGTCCACCTGAAAATTATCCCGTACTGTACTTTTTGCACGGCCTCGGCGACAATGAGCGCACTCTCTTCAACAGCGGCGGATGGACGCTGCTCGACGACCTTCGCCGCCAGCACAAGATCGGAGAATTCGTCATTGCGGCCCCGGAAGGCGGACGAACCTTCTACATAAATTCAGCTGACGGCTCGGTTCGTTACAGCGACTTCTTTCTGCAGGAATTCATTCCCCTCACAGAAGCAAAATATAGAGTCAAGAAAGGCCGCAATAATCGAGCGATCAGCGGCATTTCTATGGGTGGCTATGGCGCGCTGCGTTTCGCCTTTTCTCATCCCGAGATGTTTTCCGCAGTCAGCGCACAAAGCGCCGCATTGATCACCGAAACTCCGCAAGAGCTCGACACCGCAGCTCGCTCCGGTGCTCCGCTGGGAAAGTTGCTGGCAGCGGTCTTCGGAAATCCAATCGAGGTGCGACACTGGAATGACAACAATCCGTTTGCCCTCGCGAAGCGAAATGTCGCAGGCATACGACGGCTCGCCATATATTTCAATTGTGGCCAGGACGACAACTATGGATTTGAAAAAGGCGCAGCCGCATTACACGAGGAACTCCAGAAGGAAAACCTGACGCACGAGTACCATTCTTATCCCGGCGACCATAGCTTCGCTTATTTCATGTCCCATTTTCCCGAGGCGATGGAATTTCACTCGCAAGCGTTTGCGCTCAAGTAATCAACCACTTGCGCGATGGCTTGCCTATCAACTAAATTATTAGTTACTTTTCATGGGTTTGTGCGTCTAACTCAAAGTAAGGAGACTTAAGTGCCCCCACGTCGATCGGTAACGCTGACGGAAGCCGAGCTTCGCATCATGAACGTACTCTGGCAGCGCGGATCGGGAACCGTGCAGCAGGTTCTTGACCATCTTCCCGCGAAACTGGCTCTGGCATACAACTCGGTGCTGACTACGGTCCGAATTCTGGAAAAGAAAGGATACGTCGGGCACGAGAAGGACGGTCGAGCGCACGTCTACGTTCCGATTATTCAGCGGACGGACGCCACCCGGACTGAGATCAGCAATCTGGTGAGCAGGTTTTTCAAAAATTCCCACGAGCAACTCGTATTCAACATTCTCGAAGAGCGTGGCGTCGACGCCAAGGAATTAGATCGTTTACGAGAAATGCTAGGAACAACCAAGACGATTCGGGGGAATGGGCAATGATTGCGTGGGGGATACAGCTGGAGGCTCAACTCCTCGCCGAACGCGCTCTGAACTCTTTTTTCGGAGGATTGCTGATTGCCGCGATTGCCTGGCTGATACTGCGGGTCGTCGGAAGACAGAATTCGGGGACGCGATTCGCCGTATGGTTCTTGGCACTTATCGCGATTGCCGGGCTGCCGTTCGTCCCCGGCCTAAACACTACAGGAGCGGTGACGCAAGCGATGCATGCCGAGGTAACCCTCCCCGGGTCGTGGGCGGTCGCGATCTTCGCGGTTTGGATTTTCTTTGTGGCTTTGGCGGCAACACGCGTAGTTGTTGGGCTTTGGAACTTGCGACGGCTGCGCAGAAGCGGCGTTCCGCTCATTACGTCTGAATTGGATCCGGTGCTGCGCGAGACTTTGGCACAGTGCCACGCGATAAGGCCGGTGACGGTATGCAGCTCGCCCGTGGTCAGTGTCCCCACCGCGATCGGATTTTTTAAGCCAGTTATTCTCATTCCCGAGTGGGCACTGCGGGATCTGCCGGGCGAGGAACTGAAGATCATACTGCTGCACGAATTTGCCCACCTTCGCCGGCGGGACGATTGGACAAACCTCGTGCAAAAGATTGTTCGTACAGTCTTTTTCTTCCATCCAGCCGTGTGGTGGATCGAAAAGCGGCTATCGCTTGAGCGCGAGATGGCCTGCGACGATGCAGTGTTGGCGGAGACCAGAAATCCGCGCGCTTACGCCGAATGCCTGGTGTCGCTGGCGGAGAAGAGCTTTGTGCAGCGCAGCCTGGCGATGGCGCAGGCTGCGATCGGCCACGCATGCGAGACATCGATCCGCCTCGCTCGGATTCTCGATGATGTAGGCCGGCCGCGCGCCACACGCGTCTTCAAGCCTGCGCTGGTTCTGATGACGGCTTTCGCCGGCGTGTGCCTGGTCATATTGCCCGATGCTCCCCGGCTGATCGCATTCGAAAATACTGTTCAGCCACACAGCCTCGCTTCTACGGCTGAGACCCTGCAGCGGGGGACAGTAGCTCGTGTAGTTCCCGTAACGGCGCGGACCAGCGCCTACTCGCCAAATGAAATAGAAGCTCCCAAAGTGACGCCTGTTTCGGCGATTTATCGTCCCTCCGAGTTAACTCGGATGAAGCCTAGTCGGGACAGCTCTGCTCGGGTGAAGTCTGCTCGGTTGAACGTTCCTCGAATGGTTGCAGGGCAGGGGCGAGATCGGCGTCCAGTGGCGGTGGTTGCGACTGCGAAGAGTAGCACCCCTGCGCCGCCGGTCTTTTTGGTTGTGATGCAGACCACGGAATTTGACGACCGCGGTTTCGTGGTGTTGAGCCTTAGCATGTGGCGGGTGACGTTTGAATTGCCGCATGGAAATGCGGTACAGCAAGGAGTTTTCGCCAAGTCGATTTAGCACATTTTTTTCAACCCATTAACTAAATGATTAGTTACTAAAGGAGAAGCAACAGAATGAGTACTAGCATGGAAAATCAGAAAACGAAACTAGCCAAGCGATTGCTTGTTCCCTTGGTCGCGGCCGCAATGGCCGTTTCCGTCGGAACATACGAATTCGCGAAACCCGCCCACGCAGCGATTGCGGCGCCGACGCCCGCAGCGGCCGCGCTGGACGACAACAGTGTGAGTGCCCTGCTATCGCTCGATCACGCGATGGAAGCGCTCGCAGCTCGCGTTACACCCGCTATCGTGAATGTCACGGTTACATCGAAAACCGATGCCGAGATGGGCGATGACGAAGACATGCCAGACATGCAGCAATTCGGCCAGCAATTTGGCCAACCGTTCGGCATGCCGATGCAACCCCGGCCGCGCGTGGAGCATGGCTTGGGCAGCGGCGTCATAATCTCGCCCGACGGATATATCGTAACCAATAACCATGTTGTGGATGGCGCCGTTGACATCAACGTCACCATGAGCAACAAACGAATCCTGCCGGCGAAGCTGGTGGGTGCCGATCCGCTAACCGATCTTGCAGTTATCAAAGTGAACGCATCGGGCCTGCCCAGCGTGCCCTGGGGTGACTCTACCCAGTTGCGTCCGGGACAGACTGTTTTGGCCTTCGGCAACCCATTTGGGTTCCGGTTCACGGTAACGCGTGGAATCGTCAGTGCTTTGAACCGGCCCAATCCTTCTGCCCGCGATCGCCGTAAGCCCGGCGAATTTATTCAGACAGATGCGGCCATCAACCCCGGCAACTCCGGTGGCCCACTGGTTGATGCGCGCGGCGAGGTGATCGGTATCAACACCTTCCTCATCTCGTCGAATGGACAATTCTCGGGCATGGGCTTCGCAATACCGACGCAGATCGTGCGGCCCACCGTGGAAACGCTGATCAAGTACGGCAAGGTCAGCCACGGATACATGGGAATTGGGATCAGTGACGTCACCCCGGAAAACTCCAGATTCTTCGATCTCAAGAAAGCCGAAGGCGCGGTCGTGACTCAGGTCGAGCCGAACTCGCCAGGAGCTAAGGCTGGTCTGAAAACTGGAGACGTCATCACCGGGCTCGACGGCCAGACTGTCGGCGACGCTGGCGCACTTCAGGTCGAGGTAGGCCAGAAGCGGCCCGGCACCACGGTTAAGCTTGACGTGATTCGCGATGGCAAGGACATCAATGTTCCGGTCACTCTGGCATCCATGGGAAACAAGAATGGGGAAGAAGAGTCCGCGAGCACCGAGCACGGCAAACCGCGTTGGGGGCTGGGTCTGGCCGACCTTACTCCGGATGCGCGTGAGCAACTCCAAGCTCCCAAAGACATTCACGGAGCTATGGTAGGCAACGTTCAGCCTGGCAGCCCAGCCGACAACGCAGGCTTGCAGCGTGGGGACGTAATCGTCGAAGTGAACCGGCATCCGGTGCAATCTGCTTCCGATGCTGCCCAGGAGCTAGGTAAGATCGCAAAGGGACAAGACGCGCTTGTCCTGGTCTGGTCCAACGGCGGCAACACCTTCCGCGTGTTGCATCCCTCACAGGGCTAAACTTCAGCTCGTTTGCTAATGGCGCGCTGCATGCTGAATGCAGCGCGCTTTTTTTCTGGAAACTGCAAGATATGGAAATGGTCTCCATGGGTCGTCACACAGCAAGGATCTCTCAAATCCCTTACCGGATCGTGTAACATCGCCTGCGGAAAGCCCCGATGGGAGTCGTATGGACGTGCACTTGATTGACGGGACCTATGAATTGTTCCGGTATTTTTTCGCCGTGCCATCTGCGGCCGATGTAGACGGCCAGGAAATCGGCGCAGTACGCGGTGTCCTCGCTTCAGTTTTGTCCATGATCGAACAGGGTGCAACGCACATCGGGGTTGCAACCGATCATGTCGTGGAATCGTTCCGGAACGACCTGTATCCGGGATACAAGACCAGCGAAGGTGTACCGCCCGAGCTGCTTTCACAGTTTCCGATTCTCGAAGAAGCGCTGCAAGCAATGGGAGTTGTGGTATGGCCAATGGTCTACTTCGAGGCGGATGATGCGCTCGCCTCCGGCGCGGGAAAAGCAGTGGCGGATGAGCGTGTAACGCGGGTTTTGATTTGTACGCCGGACAAAGATCTCAGTCAGTGCGTTGTAGGCACACGAGTCGTTCAACTGGATCGCAGGCGCGACATCCTGCGTGATGAAGCCGGGGTTGTGACCAAGTTCGGGGTAAAGCCGCAATCGATTCCAGACTACCTGGCGGTGGTCGGCGACAGCGCAGACGGCTTCCCAGGTTTGACTGGATGGGGCCCGAAGGCGGCTGCTGTTACGTTATCTCAGTATCCCCATCTTGAAGACATCCCGAAGGATTGGCACGAGTGGCATCCATCGATCAGCAAGGCTCAGCGTCTTTCCGAATCCCTATTCACTGCATGGAACGATGCCCTATTGTTTCGCACGCTCGCGACCCTGCGGCTGGATGTACCGGTCTTTGACACGGTCGAAGATCTTCGGTGGAAAGAAACGCGCCCTGACTTTGCGGAATACTGCCGTCGAATGAGAATCCCCGATTTACTTCGTCGCGTCGACTCGGCAATGTCGAACAGAACCTAGGACGGTAGGCCATATTCGAGAATCGGATTCCTGTCGAACTATTTTGACGGCATAACCGGAAGCACGAGCGCAGAGGGATGTTGCGCGTCGTGAAGAATTGTATTCGTAGCACTGACAAAGGCGTGCGCGAATTTGATTTCTTCGCCAGTATTCAAATTGCGATCGAAGCGGGGGAAATTGCTGCTGGAAATCTCCAGGCGCAGCGAGTGACCGCGCAGAAAGACGTTACCCGTAGCCCACAGGTCGACGGTGATTTCGTAGATTTGCCCGGGGTTGATCAGAGTGGCATGCTCGGGCGAAGCGTGGTAGCGCATACGAAGAATGCCCTCGGTGAGATCTTGCGCGAACCCGTCAGGCGCGACATCGACGAACTTCGCGGTAAAGTCGGTATCCACGGCCGAGGATTTGACGAAGAGATCGGCGGTGACAGGGCCTGTGACTTCCAAGTCGTGCGCGAGCGGGCCGGTTGAGTAGACCAGCACGTCGTCGCGATTTTCCACCGCACGTTGGTCGCGCGGACCAGGTTCGTAGTGTTCGGCATCGCAGCAGAGCGGGCCGCCAACCGTGGGCGCGGGATTCGCGGGATTGTAAACGTAGGCGTCGGCAGGCTCGGACTTAGGCGCGGATGCTGATAGGAACCCGTCACCACGGAGCGAATTCGCTTTGCCTCCCGAATGCAGAAAATATCTCGTAGGTTGGGCTTGCGGCGGCGGCCAATCGTCTTCCTGGCGGTATTCATTCGCTCCCATCACGAAGAGCCTGACGGGCTTATCAGTGGCGAATTCGTTCCGGATGCCCTTGAAGAGAAAATCGTACCAGTCGAGGATGACATCGGTGTACGGGTTTTCGAGGGCATGAGGACCAAAGTCGACATCTCCGATGCGGCGGCCGAAACCGGCGTGGCCACCGATTTGGATAAGAAGATGCTGCTGGGTCCGCGCCGCCTCGCTAGCCCCGTGGGTTTTGGCTCCGACATAATTGCGTAGAGTTCCGCCATTGAAGATGTCATACCAGCCGCCCACTTGGAGCATGGGGACGGCAATGTCTGAAAAATGTTCCTCGATGGACCACTGCTTCCAATAGTCGTCATAATCGGGATGCGCCAGCCAGTCGAGGTAATAGGGCGCGAGAGTAGCAGTGAGCTGTGCATCAGCGGGCAACTGGCCGAAATTAAAGACAGGATAGTTCGCGAGGGGCAGCGCGGACGTGCCGACCAGCGCGTTCGTGTTTTCGTGAATCAGGCGCTGGAGTGTGTTCTGCGCGAGCTGAGAGGTCCAGTTTTGATCGAACCATTGCTCGAGAGCGCCGCCCTGATAGCTCCAACCGTCATGGTAATTGCTTGCCGTCATGTTGGGCGCGATTGCCGCCAGATGCGGGGGACGGGCAATGGCGGCGAGCATCTGCGTCGCGCCCACATAAGAGGCGCCCATCATGCCGACTTTACCGTCGGAGTAGGGCAGCGTGGCCGCCCATTCGACGGTATCGAAGCCGTCGGCTTGCTCGTGCTTGAACGGATACCATTCACCTTCCGAACCGTAACGGCCGCGCACGTCCTGAATGATGACAACATAGCCGCGTGGAACGATCTTCAGGACGGGTGCGACCGCCCAGTTGACGCTCTTGTCATATGGCGTGCGCATCAGGATTACGGGAAACTTGTCTGAGGATGTCGGCCGGTAAATGTCAGCGTAGAGGGTAACGCCGTCGCGGGTCTTCATGGCCACATCATGCTGAACGAGGAGGTTGGTGGAGGTCGGTGCCGGTACGGTTTGCGCACCAAGAGTTTGCGGCCAGTCGAGCGAAACTCCGGCAAGGGCGAACCCGACTGCGAATAGCCAGACCAATGCCGCGCAACGTCGTCTCATGCGTTAAGCCTCCTGCCGCCAGGGGGCCAAAAGGCGCCGCATACGGCCGATGCAATTATTTTTCATTTTGCGCGCCGACGCAAGAAAAGAAATGCAATGAAGTCGGACTAGGCCGTTCAATGGCCTGAAGAATTGGTCGCGAACTGATGCCTACGCGCTCTCGCCCTCTTTCTCCAACCTCATCCTTGAGAGCAGTTGGTAGATGGTTGCGCGGCCGACACCGAGGATCTGCGCCGCTCGTGCCTTGTTGCCTCCTACCCGTTCCAGCACACGCATGACGTGACGCCTCTGTATCTCTTCAAGAGAGAAGAAATCCTCGTCTGCAGATTGGTTGCTGGATTGAGCTTGGATTCTACTGGGCAGGTCGTTCATATCAAGAAACTTACCCTCCGTCATCATGCAGGCGTTCCCGATCACGCTCTCAAGCTCCCGAATGTTTCCGGGCCACGGATAGGTTGCCATACGGCTTTGTGCTCGTCTGGTCAGACCAGCAATGGGCTTCTGGTATTCTGCTGCAAATTTCTCTACAAAATATCTCTGGAGAAGTGGCAGATCCTCCCGTCGATCTGTAAGCGCAGGCAAGTCAATCTCGACCACCGCCAGCCGGTAATAAAGGTCCTCGCGAAACTGTCCTTCACGCACCATGGCTCGCAGGTCGCGATTTGTGGCCGCAATGACGCGCAGATCTAGCTCGCGTGCCACCGCTGAGCCCACTCTTCGAACTATATGATCCTGCAACACCCGGAGCAATTTTGCCTGAGCACCCGGGGAAAGCTCACCGATCTCATCGAGAAAGATAACGCCACCATCTGCGCTCTCAAATAAACCAGTCTTGTCCTGGAGCGCGCCGGTGAAAGCACCCTTTACATAGCCAAATAATTCACTCTCGACGAGACTTTCGACCAAGGCGGAGCAGTTACAAACTACAAATCGATCAGCCAAGGCTGGACTGAGAGTGTGTAGGGCTCGCGCGACCAATTCTTTGCCCGTTCCGGTCGCACCCGTAATGAGTGCAGTCCTAAAATGCGGAGCAACCCGCCGCATCTTCGCAAATACTTCATGCATGAGCGGACTGCGGCTGACGATCCCTTTAAATTGACAGGCTTCGATTAAGCCATGCTCGAGACCCAGCGTCTTCTGGCGTACCTCCGCTTCTGCCACCAAGCTAACTATTCGAGTGCGAAGCCTCTGAAAATCAATGGGCCTTACCAGATAGTCGCAAGCGCCCTTCTGAATAGCCTCAACCGCGGAATCCGGCGAGTACTGATCCGATACCAGGATCACGTTTACCGACGGATCCGTGCGGACCATACGTTCCATCAGGTCCATCGCCGTGGCTTCCGGCACGTTCAGATCAAGCACGACATTTCTAGGTTGGGCTTGCAGAAAAAGTTCAAAGCCGGCATCTGGGTCACTCGCGGTTAGTATCTCCAACCCTTCCGGAGAGAAAGCGTCGATAATCAACGCACGATTATACGGATCATCTTCGATCGCCAACAGTTTGAACGTATTGAGATCGCTCATCTGGCCCTGCCCAACCTAAGGGCGTCCTCCGTACCCGATGTCGACTTAAGGCGTAGGGTGTACAAACCATCTATTTAGATGCGCAGGGCAGCAACAGGTTCAGTTTTCCTGCTGTTGTCATGAGCCACTAAGATCCAACCCGATGGTTCGAGAATTGAAGCGTGCGAGGATTGTCTTACTGAGCACTGCGATGATGACGTATTCACTACTGAGCTGCCTTTTCGTTCACCGAAAATAGCCATTTTCACGTGGAGCTGTTGCCCCGATGCAAATCCCGCGGCAACGGTCCACACTGGAATTTCGGGAACGCGATCAAAAGCTGAAAAACTCGGCGAACCACAAAGAATATGTCGGCGGCGACACGAAACCGTGCAGACTAGGTATTTCGTTACGAAAACCGAAGAAGGTGAGAAAGGATAGGTCCCCTCGCATAAAGCGGAAGCAAGAGGAAATCGTGTATGTGGACATTTTGTTACGAAATCCGAACATGACTCCCGCGGTGTTCCTCCTACTGCCTTCGGATAAAAGAGCGTCGCTCAGCTCTGAATGTCTATCAAGCAAACACTATTCTCGAACCCCGACACACGAACGTGCTGCGAGGGGTACTTCCAAGTGTGGACAAGTGAAAGACTACCGGGAGGTTAAACACCTTTATCGGATTTGGTCGTTGGCGTGCCATAGTCTTTGAGTGATTTTATGAAAGAACATGTTCAACTCGATGGCCTTCTCTTCACCAATGACAAGCAGGTTTTGTCTGTTATGAATCAGATTCTCGATAGCTTTGCCATCGAAACTGAGGTTTGCGGCGACCTGGACTCTGCTCTGGACGCAGTTACGCACCGCAGGCTTGACGCCGTGATTGTGGATTGGGACGACGCCTTCGATCCTACCCGCATCGTGCGGGCCGCGCGCAAATCTTCCCCAAATAGCAACTCGACCATCGTTGCCATGGTCAATGGGCATTCGGAGACGCATGCGCTCCTGGTTGGAGCAAACTTCATGATTCACAAGCCGACCGACGTCGAACATGCCCGGCGATGTATGCGGGCGGCGTACGGAACCATGCTGCTGAATCGCAGACGGGCAGCACGCGTTCCCGTCGACATCGGGGTGGTGGCGAGAATCGCCGAGGTCGGAGAAATTCAGGCCAGAATCAGCGACTTGAGCGTGGGAGGTCTGGCTCTGCAATGCGGACAGCCACTGCAAGTCAATCGCGAGGTATTGACGCAATTCTCACTTCCCAGCAATACCGGTGTGATTCACGCAACAGGCAGAATCGTAAATGCCAACAGCGCAGGGCGGGCCGGAGTGCGCTTTTCGTTTATTCCCGAGGACGATCGCAGTTTGCTTGAAAGTTGGTTGGCAGTCGAGTTAGCAAAATTGGAGAAAGCTGAAATGCCTGCTGACGATGCCGAAAGCGAAAGAAGCCGCTGAAAAAAAGGACACTGTCCGCGACGGTGGGAAAGCGCGCCGCGTTGATCCTGCTGGCCGAAGATCTCAGAAGTACAAAGCTTCAGCGTAGACGTGATGAACTTTGATATCGACCTCCAGACGTAATCAGGCTTCACTGTAGCCGGACCGACCTCACGCTTTTGGAGAGCCTGAAGCACAAAATGACGCCCTACGAAATGGTGCGCCATGTCCCAAAGCAAGACAGTATTCCAGAAAAGAAACGAACAGCGCCTGCCCAGACCCAAACTGGTCTTACCCAACTCGCGCACATAAGTCCTATCCAGTCTTTGGCTTGTGCACAGTTTTAGGTGCAAACAGAGTTCGGCACTGGTCGTGCAAACATCAGCACTTGCAAAGTTCCCCCGAACTATGCGCTCCGACTGCGCCAATCGAACATGCGCCCATCGGTTGTAACAACTTGTTGTGATCGGAACAGCATACAGGTCTCGCCTGGGCGAGCCGTTCGAACCCGAGGGAGGAAATGCGATTCAGAAGTCTAGCGTGGATGGTTCTTTCGCTAACAGCTGCATTGTCTTCGGCGCAGCTGTCGGGAAACTCGGCGCCGTCAGGCAACATGGCGCAAAATCAAGTGGTCCCTGTGAGCGCCCAACTGCCGCTCACTTTCGAGGCGAACCATGGTCAGACTGACCCGCAAGTAAGATTTGTGTCCCGGGGCCGAGGCTACACCGCTTTTCTGACCGCCGGCGGAATAGTTCTTTCTTTGCGTACGAACCAACAGGTTCCGGTCCAAGCAGCAAGCAACGCTGCCGCTCCGAACAAATCTCAGCGGCCTCTGAACACAACACTGCAATTCAAGTTGCTGGGAGCAGCGCAGAACCCGAACATCATCGGAGAAGACCCCCAGCCCGGCAAGGCGAATTACTTCATCGGCAGAGATCCCGCCAAGTGGCATACGAACGTCCCGACCTATGGCCGAGTTCGCTACAAGGGTGTGTACCCGGGAATTGATCTCGTCTATTACGGAAACCGTCAACAGTTAGAGTACGACTTTGCAATCTCTCCGGGAGCGGACCCGGGCCTGATCAAGTTCGAAATCGCGGGCGCCAGCCAGATTGAACTGGACGCGGAAGGCAACCTGGTTCTGCAGACTGGCAGCGGGGAGCTCCATTTCCAAGCCCCAGTGATCTATCAGGAATCCCAAGGTTCCCGTGTGCCGGTATCAGGTACGTATGTGGTGAATGATCCGACGCATGTCGCATTCCATGTCGCTCGGTACGACTCAAGTAAGCCGCTGGTGATCGACCCTGTTCTGGTGTATTCCACCTACCTGGGCGGAAGCGGCGATGACGAACCGACCGGAATCGCCGCCGACAGCACGGGTAGCATTTATGTCGCGGGGTACACGGACTCAACCGATTTCCCGCTGGCAACCTTGGGATCACTCCCAGCTGGCTCGACCCATGTCTTCGTAGCGAAACTCGACCCAACCGGATCGAATCTCGTCTATGCGGATTACATCGGCGGCAACAGCCAGGATTACGGCTACGCGCTGGTCCTGGATAGCGCCAACGACGTGTATGTAACCGGCAGCACAGCGTCGAGCGATTTCCCGCTAGTGAATCCCTATCAGTCTACCTATCCTCAAGGATTCGATGGCTTTCTGACCAAAATTTCGGCCGACGGATCTTCTCTCTTGTACTCAACTTATCTTGGCGGCGAGGGTTCCGATGAGCCGTACGGCCTCGCCATTGACGGGTTGGGAGAAGTAGTGGTCGCAGGCAACACAACAAGCACGACCTTTCCCGTAACCAACGCCTATCAGTCCACGGCATCTCCGAACCAAGGCGGAGTGTTCGGGAATTATGGTTTCTTGACCAAATTCAGTCCGGATGGATCCTATCTGGTCTACTCCACCTATTTGAGTGGCAATTCCAACGTTGCCTTAAACTGTGGAGGTTCCCCCTGTTGGCCTTCACCGTACAGCAGCATCAACGGTGTCGCGGTCGATAGCAACGGCATCGCCTATGTGGCCGGAATCACCAACACCTACAATTTTCCAACTACGCAGACAGCGTACCTGACGACAGATTCGACGCAACAGAATGGCATCGTCGGATTTGTAAGCAAACTCAGCAGTGCGGGAGCTCTCGATTACTCCACCTACTTCTATGAGTCCAGCGGCCTGCTGACAAACCTTAATGCAATCGCAGTCGATGGCTCAGGTTCGGCGTATGTCACCGGCGTTGCTTTCAGTGATGGAACTTTTCCAATTACCTCCACGAGCATCTGCGACCCCAGCGTGTACGGATCGGGATGCGGCTACGCATTCGTGACCAAGTTCGATGCCGCAGCTTCGACCTTGCTTTATTCGACTTTCCTGGGCCCCAACAACTCCGCCAACCCACGAGCGATTGCGCTGGATGCAAACAACGATGCTTACGTCGTGGCGTCCACGTCGAGCAATTCATTTGTCATCGTCAACAGCATTGAACCATACGCAAGCGGCAACGACCTTTTGCTGGTGGAGATTGATCCATTGGCTAGCACAGAACTATTTGCTACTTACCTGGGTGGGAGCGCGGACGAATTTGCCGCTGGTATCGCCCTCGACTCAAGCGGCAACATCTACATCGCCGGCTCTACCGATTCAACCGACCTGCCAGTCACGCAAGGGGCTTTTCAAAACACGTTCGGAGGCAGCACTGACGCTTTTATGCTGAAGATCGCACCGAACTCGGCTCCAGCCGTGACTTTGAGTCCGGATTCCCTACAGTTTCCTATGGCGAACGTGGGCTCGACCAGCCAGCCTCAAACAGTTCTTCTTCGCAACATGGGCACGTCGTCCTTGTCGATTTCGTCGATCGGGGCCAGCGGAGACTTTGCCGAGTCGGATAATTGCGGGACCAGCGTACCCGCCGCTGGTAGCTGCACGTTGTCCGTGACTTTCACCCCCACTGCACCGGGACTCCGCTCCGGATCAGTCCAGATTCTGGATAACGCGTCCGGATCGCCGCATGTCATCAACCTGAGTGGCAGTGGAGCTGGTCCGATTGCCGCCCTGACTCCTGCCAGCCTGACTTTTTCCACTCAGCAAATTGGAACTTCTAGTGCGGCAAAGGCTGTGACCTTAACCAACACGGGCAACATGACGTTGAACGTCGGCTCAATGCAAAGCATGGGGGACTTCGCTCAAGTCAACAATTGCCCCTCTACTTTGGCCGTCAACGCCAGTTGCACAATCAACGTCACATTTACACCTACGGCGACCGGAATGCGCAACGGTACCATCGCCATTAGTGATAATGCTCAGGGCAGTCCGCAGACTGCGAATCTTACTGGGACCGGCTCGGCTGTCCCCGCCCCCATTGCTTCAGTGACCCCCACCACGTTGACCTTTGCTGTTCAGGCGGTGACAACTTCCAGTACAGCGCGAACTGTGGCCCTGACGAATACTGGGAACTCGACGTTGAACGTCGGCACAATCAAAATTACGGGAGACTTCGCCCAAGTCAATAACTGCCCATCCACTTTGGCCGTCAACGCCAAGTGCACAATCAACGTCACATTCACACCGACAGCGTCTGGAACGCGCAACGGTGGCATCACCATTAGTGACAATGCTCAGGGGAGCCCGCAAAGCGTGAGTCTTTCTGGAGTGGGCTCTGACTTCAGCATCACAAGTTCCCCGGGTAGCGAGACCGTGAAGGCCGGGGCCGCCGCTACCTATCAATTAACTGTATCTCCGGTGGGGGGCGCGTTCAGCAATACGATCACGCTGAGCTGCAGCGGTGCGCCTGCCTTGACGGTTTGCAGCATGTCGCCAAGTGCTGTGACTCCGAACGGCAGCGCAACAACCGCAAAGCTGACGATTTCCACGACTGCATCAGTGGCGCAAGAAATTCCGCCTCGCTCATCGCAAAACCGTTCGATCTATGCGATCTGGATTCAGTTGCAGGGAGTAGGGCTGTTCGGAGTAATTCTGATCGGCTCCAAAAGCCGGTCGAAGAAGCTTTTTTCTCTCATTTTCGTAGGTTTGGCGCTTACTGGTCTGCTGTTTATGTCAGCGTGCGCAGGCGGTACGGGTATCGCGCAAGTCCCTCAAGCTGGAACCACGCCTGGGACCTATACCGTAACTGTCACAGGTGCATCGGGTGGTCTGCAGCACTCGCTACCTTTGACTCTCATCATTCAGTAAAACCCCAACCGTAGCCGCTAGTTGCACGCGATCATGTTCTGAGTCACACCTTGCAGACTCACAACTGAGTTCGCGACTAAGGGCAAACTCCAGAGGCGGCTGTGATGCTTACGCAGGTAGTAGGCTGCCAAGACGGTCCCGGCACTCTTGGCAGAGGCGACCGCATAAGCGCGCCCTACCGTTGGGTGAGTTCCATACAGGTAAGGGGACTGGACCTCGACATTGCAGACGCCCTGTTTGTGGGCCAGCCAATTTTGCCGGGCAAATAGCGTAGTGTAAGAATCAGCGAAGGTACTTCCGGTAGAAATGAGAGCCAAGCTGACGAATTTCGTATCGATGGTGCTAGCCTCGGCAATCTTCGGTGCGGAAACGGACCTCGAGCTCGCGACCATGGGGGCGCTGGTTGTGATCATGCTGCTGGGAGCTGCTGGAAGTTCGGCAGCCCGTGAGATTGTAGCTAGCGCAATCACGGCAAATGCGACGACTATGATCGACTTGAGGCGTGTCCCGCCGTTCAATGGCTTTGTTGCGGGGCGCCTGGGTAGTAGGTTTTCATGAGTACGTTTGTTCATGTACCGAAGATTACGCGCCGACCCTTTCGTGCACAATCGCAAGAGGGTAATGGACCGTAATAGAAGCTAGTAACCCGTGGTAATCCCCCATTTGTGCCATACAGGTTTGAGAGCTCTGACAACTGTTGTGGAATCAGGCTGAAGACCTGAGAGAGGCGATGCCGGAAGCAAGATAGGCAAATCGGAAGCTGCCCGCATAAGCGCTCTTAAGGCGGAATTACCTTTTCGTGCTCCTGTAATGCTCACGCAAAGAAGTGATCGAACAAATTCAAGTTTGCGATAGTCGCTTCGCTGAACCAATCCGATACGAAAAGCTAAGTGATTTGGTTAATACGAGTTCCGTCCTCTGCCAAGGTGCATCCAGATAGCAGGGCCAACGAACGATTCCAAAGTTCTTGATTTCTGGCTCTGCCAGCAAAATAGAACACGATTGACGGAGAGACACGAGCCGTCATAGGATTGGAACTTGTTATGACTTCGCTAAACCGTCACCATCGCCATCATCACCATCACCATGCGACGAACGTGTCGGCGGAGGATAACGGATAACAGCCTAAAGCAATACTGGGAAATCCAAGCCCGCTGACGCGAACCGCGCAGCGGGTTTTTTTGTGTGTGCCAAGCATGTTCAACAGCTAGGAGGTGAGAGCCCTCTACCCAGTCTGATGGAGACGAAGGGTTAGTGAAGCGCAAGGGTGAAATAACACCCGCCGCGAGGCGGGGCCTGAAAGAAGCGTGGAGCAAAGACGCGAGCCGATGAACCAGAACCGGATACGAGGCCTAGGGTGGCGGGCGAGCGGGCACATGACTGCAAAGCCCATTATCCATCAAGCTCACTGGTGGTAAATCCGGCGGTTGTGCGTCGAAAGCGGTTGAACTTACCTTGGGAGATCTGCGGCATGTCACGGAATCGTGACGGAGGGTGAAGCGATTCACCCGGACCGTGGCGCAGAAGTCAGCAGAGGGCAAAGTAGGTCATGCAGTCGGTGAAGCGGCTGCCTGTGGAGCGGGTGAAATCCTGCTGACCTCGATGGATCGGGACGGAACTCAATCCGGCTTCGACTGCGGGCTGGTTCGGGCCGTGGCGGAAGCAGTTTCGATTCCTGTGATTGCTTCAGGGGGAGCAGGATCGGTGCGTGATTTTATCGAAGTGTTTCGTGACGGCTGCGCCGACGCTGCTCTGGCTGCGTCCATTTTTCACTTCGGCATTGAGAATATCGCAGAACTGAAACACGAACTGCATGATGCCAACATACCCGTGCGGTGGCCATGCTGATTCCGTCGATTGACCTGATGGGGGGCAAGATTGTCCAGTTGGTGCAGGGAGAAAAAAAAGCGCTGGAGTTTGACGACTTCGATTATTGGATTGAGCGATTCTCCCAGTATCCGCTGGTGCAGGTGATCGACCTGGACGCAGCTCGCGGCACCGGAAATAACCGGGCGATTGTGGCTCAGATTGTGCGGCGGCTCAAATGCCAGGTTGGTGGAGGAATTCGCAACGTCGAAACTGCACGAGAACTTTTGGAGGCCGGCGCGCGCAGAGTCATTTTTGGTTCTGTATTGTTGAAGGACGGCAAGATCAACAACGAGTACGCTGCCACGCTGGCAACTTCACTCGGCACCGCAGCCCTGGTATTTGCCATTGATTCGCGAGGCGGCAAGGTTGCGATTGACGGCTGGCGCAAAGGGACTGCGGTAACCGCGTTCGAAATGATTCGAGAACTCGAACCATTTTGCGAAACTTTCCTCTATACGCACATCGACACTGAAGGGTTGATGACGGGAATCCCTGTGGATGCTGTCAGTGCAATCAGGCAAGCTAGTTCGCGGCGGCTGGTGGTGGCCGGCGGCATTAAGACGCAGCAAGAGATCGACAGCCTCGATGCGTTGGGGATGGATGCCGTTGTCGGGATGGCCTTGTATTCGGGCGGGATCTTGACTTGCATGCTGGCGGACGACCTGAGCAATCCAAAAGCTACATGATCTCTCTGCTCTGCACGGTGCACGCGTACATCTTCTGCCGCCGCCGAAATCGACCCTCGGCCCCCTAATCGGGAGTAAAGCCCAAGAAGTCTTCGTGGCCCTTGAACACGGAAGCCAATTGTGTCAGGCGAAACAACTCCTGCAGGCGTTTGTTCAGATTGATGAGTTTCAGCAGTCGACCCTGCCTCTTCGCCGACAAGTACAGACCGACGATCGCACCAAGACCAGAACTGTCCATGTAGCTCACATCGGTCAGGTCCAGCACGACACATTTGGTCTCTGGGATGAGCGCGCGTACGGTCGTTTGCAGCTCAGCAGTGGTGGACGACGTGATTTTTCCGGTACAGTGGACGATCGTTTCGTCGGGAGTTTTAACCGTTTCCAGATTTAGTTCTGAGATTGGGATAGGGTTCGCGGCCATAACAGAGCCTCCTTAATCGAATTGGAATTGGCCGGTACGGCTTGCCGCTCCGGAATCGAAACGCTGCCATTCAGCCGATCGGCAACTTACACCGGCCCCTCGCTTCAAATATCGGGTTCAAGCTACAGCCTGCGAAATAGCGTCGCTTCTCAAAGACTCGATCGCGCTGGCCTCGTCCTTCTCAATATCAAACACAGCGGACAATCTGGTCATCTGGAGCAGGTCGTTTACTCGCTTGTTCAGGTTTACGAGCCTGAGCTGCCCACCCTGATTCCGAATGGTGGTGTGAGTCTTAACCAGCTCGCCTACTCCGGAGCTGTCTATATACTGAACTTCAGCCAGGTTTAAAACGACCTTCTTGCTCCCTTTGTCTGCCAGTTCGCGAACAATCTCGCGTAGCATAACATTGCCCTCGCCCAGCGTGATCCGTCCACTGATATCCAGAATCGCGATATCGCCAACGTGGCGTGTCGTCGTTTGCATCTTGACGGGCGTGCGGTTTTGCATGCCGAGCCCCAGCCGGTCGAGTACATCACACGCGGACGTCGCGAGCTCCTTTGATTCGGTGCGAACTACGATCAGCGAGCGCCCTTCTTTCAGAACCTCCCGGAAAAAGGCAGCATCTTCGGAACACTTCTCATCGGCGGTTGGCTGAGGAGTTTTCGCGTCATATACAGCGCTTTTGCCCACCGCAGCCCCGGTGCCGGCGCCAGCAAGGCCAAGCAGTGCGGCCGCTCCGAAGCCCAAGGCAAATACCGGTCCAAGGCCGGGGATGAGCAGGGTTGCGGCCGCAACTCCCGCCGACATACCAACGGCTCCCCCCACAAAGCCTCCGACGGATGCACCCAATTCTTTCGCAATGGTCTTGGCCTCGCTTTCGGAACGAGTCAGAAAAACCATGGACTCTTCCGGTATACCCCGCTCGCGCAACTCTTTCGCGGCCTCTCCAGCGTTATCCCGCGACGCAAATACTCCGATCGCAGTTTCCATGTGACCTCCTCCGTTTTAGACAACCCATTCATGGGTCAAAGCTAACCTCTCCCGCTCAATCACGGGGGCTCGCGGCTTTTGTGCCAAGAACTCTGCTCTTCAAATCGACCGCTGTCAAGAGTTTTCGTTTCTTTTCCTCGATAGCCTCCCCAAGAGTGAACCGGCCCGAAAGCCTCGCCCGAGGCGGTTTTTCCCGAGGCGGTTTTTCCTTGACACGGGGGCGCACAATTGCCGGCGATTTACCGGCTACCCCCAACCTAGCCGAGCCGGTGTCGTTTCCCAGGGTATCCCCTTTTGTTGTGCTTAACGCTAGGTTTTTAAAAAGAGATACGATCTAACGGTCCTTGTTCGAGTTCAGGAATAAGAAGCGACGCTCTCAATAGAGCGACGTGTTGCATTCCTCGTTGCTATAGGCAACGAGAATGAACTGAAATCGCTGAGTCGTGTTTTGCAGCCATCCGGAATACGCTCTTATGGAGGACACCATGAAGATTCGCAGATCAGCCCGGCCACCGGTTTGGACCGGATTGAATAATCTGTGACTTTCGGCAAGGTCAGCGGTATCGTTCGAGCGAGCGCGACCGCAGCTAAAACCCTGTTTTCATTCGTGCGTATGCCGCAAAGATCAGCATGGTTCCAGGAAGGCGATTGTACCTTGGCGAGGCTTTGCGAAGTTCTCCCCTAGGTCAGAATCCACAAACGGCCAGCCTGGGCGGGCGTGCTCAGAAGGGTGGGGTAAAGAGATGACAGGAAAGCACGAGATAGAGAGCTCGGAAGGCAACCGAAGACAGCTCCAGGGTTTACCGGTGATTCGACGGAACGTGGCCGGGATCGATCTGGGGAGCGAGCGGCACTGGGTATGCGCTCCGACCGCGGAGGGGAGCGCTCGAGAAATCGCCAGCTTCGGGGCGACGACGGCGGAACTGATACGCATGGCGGAGTGGCTGAAAGCGCGAGCGGTAGAGTCGGTGGCGATGGAGAGCACAGGAGTTTATTGGATTGCTCCGCACGAGGTGTTGGAAGCGCAAGGTCTGCAAGTGCTGCTAGTGGATACACGGCAACTGGCGCGGGTGCCCGGGCGCGACAAAAAGACAGACCCGAGGGATTGCGAGTGGATTCAGCGGCTGCACAGTTGCGGATTGCTGCAGGGTTCGTTTCGACCGGAGGAAGCGGTCTGCATGCTGCGGACGCTGGTGCGGGATAAGGCCAACCTGGTGGCGGAACGTGGAGACTGGTTGCGGAGGATGCAAAAGAGCTTGGACCAGATGAACGTGCGCGTGCATCGTGCGGTCTCCGACCTCGATGGGGTGACGGGCATGGCCATTCTGCGCGCCATCGCGGGAGGAGAACAGGATGCCCGAAAACTGGCCCAGCTGCGCGACCCACGCTGCAGCAAAACTGAACAGGAGATTGCCGAACAATTGAGGGGGCACTGGCGGGAGGATCACTTGTTCAGCTTGCAGCAGGCTCTGCAGATGTACGACGCGGTCGAGGAGCGAATCGCCGCCTATGAGAAGGAGATCCTGCGGAAACTCGGGGACATGGAACGGGAAGAGCAGCGGGAGCAAACGGCGCCGCCGCTGAAGAATGCCAACAAGGCCAACATGATCAAAAAACGCGGGCAGGAGCCGATGCGGCAAGCGTTGTACCGAATGAGCGGGGTCGATGCAACCCACATCGATGCGATCGGAGTGGAAACGCTCGAAGTGGTACTCAGCGAATACGGCCCCGATTTAAGTCGTTTTCCCACGGAGAAGCAGTTCGTCTCCCACGTTACCTTAGCGCCGCATGTGCCCACCAGCGGGGGCAAGCCGCTGAGGAAGAGAAAGCGGAACAGCACGAGTACCCGTGTCGCAGCCGCTTTGCGCATGGCGGCGCTTTCCCTGCGCCACAGCCAGACCGCCCTGGGAGCGTACTATCGCAAGATGGCCCAACGGCTCGGCGGAGACATTGCCGTGTTCGCCACCGCGCGGAAGTTGGCCACGCTGATTTACCGGCTGCTCCGATGGGGCCAGCCGTATGTGGACGAAGGCGCAAAGGCCTACGAAGCCCGCTATCGCCAGCAGCGCATCGGACGCTTGGCGGCCACAGCCAAACAACTCGGCTATCAGCTGGCTCCCATAAATGCTTGAGATCGCGTAACAAACGGAGAAAAGTCACAGGTCAGTATTATGCCGTGCCGCTCAGCGCTTTGTTACTGGTTCTCGCAGGGATGGGGTCGGCCCCCAATCTGGCCGACAGACGGCAGGATATCTTCCTTGATAATCTCGCCCGGATGGACGGGCGGCAGTCTGTTGTTTCTCGCCATAACTTCCTCCCTAATGGTAGTCTTCAAAATCGACATCCAAAGCGTTTTCGCCTGACCAACCGAAAGTGATCCGGTAATTCCCGGTGACGCGCACCGACCAGCGTTTCGGGTTGCGTTGCAGGGGCGCCCTTTCATAATGCGTGGAAAAAGGGACGCCGCGACCCAGCTAGATTCTCTCCAGTCTCCGATTTGGTTCCGAGTACCGAACGCATCTGCGGTTGATCCTCACCGAAACAGAGCGGACAGAGCTCGAAAGAACTCCGCTGGTGTCCCGATTCGCAGTGACGTCCGCTGAGCAATTGCCTTCGTGAAGTGCTTTGTGTTGTGTGTCAGCAGCCAATCGGGTTTGCCGGCTATGGCTGACAGAAGCACCGGGACGTCTGCCGCGTGGCGAATCAGATGGCGACTCGAATGCACCAGGTCCTTGTTTGGATAGGGAACGAGCTCAGGGCTGGTCAGGTTGATAAGACGGCGATAATCCTCGATCAACTGATCGGCATCGAGCGACGGCAAGTGTGCAGCGTGAAGAAGCAGATTTTCCTCCACTTCATCGCGAACCGCTTCGGCCAGCACCAGCTTGCAGACCTTTGCAGCACAAAGAGAGAGGGTAGCCTTATCTAGCCCCCACGGAGAGACAATTCCTCCGGTCAGGACATTCGAGTCCAGGAACAATCGGATTCTGCGTTGGCTGCTCACTTCTGGCGATAGCTGCGAGGATAACGCCGCGAAACGCTCCCGATAGGCTTCTTGTTGTAGCGACGGGCGTGGACGCGACTGCGGGCCGTAGGGAGGGTAGCGAGAAGGTCTTCCGCCGTCAGACCGGTCGCCGTCAGGTTGGTGCTCACTTTTTGGCACAGATGCTCAAAGCGCTGTTGCTCCGGCAGGAGGATGAGACCATCGCCAAAACGCAGAACGGCAAAGGGCGCGCCAGTTCCCAACCCGAGCGCCTCGCGGAACTGCTTAGGAACGGTCAACTGGCCTTTTTCGCCGATCCTGGTCGTCTTCAGGTATTCGACAGCGGCATCGTGGGTAGCCATGTTCGGTAGGAAAATCCTACCATAGGAGGAGACAGTTTCCAAGTGTAATTTTTCGAGGTACAAATCTCTCCCGATACGGATTTTGGCAGTCGTCGTGAAATATTGGAGACCGGAAGCGGGGGAGTTTTGGGTCAACCGAACTCACGATGTCCCGCCCCGTCAGTTCCTTCTCGACCTCCTGCTTGAATTCTTCATTGGGCATCCCTCGGCCCGGTGCAACCAGGTGCAACCAGAACCAGGTGCAACCAGGTTGCACAATCGAGGCCGCAGCATCATTTTCGAAGTAAGGAGCGTCTGCGGTAAAGTAAGGAATCTCGGAGGTGAGGTATTGGAGAAACAGGCGAGAATCACGAGCAAGGGGCAGATTACGGTACCGCGCGAGGTTCGCCGTGTGCTGGATGTTCGCCCGGGCGACAGGTTGTTATTTGAAAGTGATGAAAATCGAGTGCGACCCGTCAGGACTAAGAGCCCGTTCGCGAAATTCAAAGGAATCGGGAACCCAGGGATTGGTTCCGGCAGGGAGGGAATTATTCGGTGGGTTCGGGAGCTGCGTGGGCGATGACGACAGGTATTGACACGAATGTCATAGTGGCGCTCTGGGATCGGGATCCAGGCCTTAGCTCCGCTGCCCAGTCGGCGTTGGACGCTGCCCTGGGGCGCGGAACCTTGGTCACTACTGCCACGGTCTTCGCTGGATTGATGGCTGCCCCTGGCCGCAGTGAATCGTTCTTGGATTCGTTCTTCAGAGAAACCGGTATCAGCATTGACTGGGCCTTGGATGAATCGGTTTGGCGGACCGCTGGCCGAGCCTTCCAGGGTTACGCTGTGCGTCGAAGGAAACAACGAGACGCGGGCCCCCGCCGCATTCTGGCGGACTTCCTGATCGGCGCCCAGCCAGGAACTGGATACATTTCTTGTTGGACGGATCGCGCTATACATGGT
>CAVREP010000006.1:0-36379 GCA_963720155.1 uncultured Acidobacteriota bacterium | reverse complement strand
CAATGCGAGGATAACATTGCTGACTCTCAAGCGTGTCACGGCAGTTACCCTACAGGCTGCAGCAAGGCTGCGGGATACGACGCGTATCTTAACTATCTCAAGAATGAGACACCCTCGCCCGCATCTACAGGGATTACTTTTCTGGATCAGGCGGCCTTCGATCAACTAAACGACGGCACGCCCGATGGACTGGGAGGCGGTAATAACCACGCCCAATTCAAAGATCAGCTGAGCAATCTCGGCGAAGGAAGTCCACGCGGAATAATCGGATATCTCTACTATTTTCAGGCAACAGGAGCCGAGAGCAGTAACTGCCAGTTGACCGGTCCTGACAAAGAAGGCGGGAATGTCGATTTCCATATTGGGATCGGCTTCGACCAAACGCTGACTAGCCAAGTGAATCTGAAGAATCCGTCCAAGCCTCCCAAGACGCTCGAACAGAAGAGCGTAATCGTTGAGATGACGCCACACTATCGCGCGCGATTCGAGGACGGAATCTGGACCCTCGCCAATCTGACCCCAGCTCTGGGCCACAAAGTTAGGGTCGTCGGCCAGTTATTGGTCGACAGCGAGCACAACAAGCCTGCAGACAACTGCGCTCTTGACGGCACGGCAACTCAAAAGAACCACTGTTGGCGTTACTCCATATGGGAACTGCATCCCGTGACCACCTTTGAATATTGCCAGGATGATGCATGCACACAGAGTTCCGCAAATTGGATATCGCTGGGGGCCCACTCGAGTGCAATCGAGGCCGGAGGCGCAGCCCGGGAGAATTCCAGTGACGCGCCTTCTGGGACGGATCGCAGCGCTCGCCCGCCTCGCGACTCTGCTCGGGGAGCAGCGTCTCAGTCGGGGAAAGCCGTGCGGCCCTGAGCTATGTCAGTTTGCGGCATCGGGGTCGGTTGTAGTAATTGCAACCACCTTTTCCTGGCAAGTTTTGTCGGAGGCACATGCCGCCGCAGTACTGAGATTTAGCTCGAAAGAAGCGACGTTAGTGGCGCCTCTAAAAAGCAATTGCATTCGGATTGAAGTCTTGCAGGGGAGGAATACGGTATGCCGCGTGGCTTGGACAATCTCAGGCACATTGTTGTTCTGATGATGGAAAACCGATCGTTCGACCACATGCTGGGTACGCTGAAGGCGGTCGATGCCCGCATCGACGGAATCACCGACCAAGATGCATACGGCAACCCAGACACAACGGGCACGCTCGTGAAGCCGCAGGCTTTGGCTGAGTTTCAGGGGCAGCTGGACCCTGATCCGGACCACCACTTTCCTGCGGTCGACCTGCAGATCTTCGGTGGTGCAACCGGCGCAGGCCGAGCAGCCAACATGCAGGGATTCGTGAAGAGCTACTTCAATCAGCGCAGGGATGTAGGGCACTCGCAGAAGATCATGTATTACTTCAAACAAACCGACCTGCCGGTGCTCAACAATCTGGCGTTGGGGTTTGCCGTGTTCAATAAATGGTTTGCATCGATTCCCGGACCGACGATTTGCAATCGTGCGTTCGCGCATTATGGGACGTCGTTCGGGCGGGTCGACATGAATCCGTTCGACGTGATCGAGCCGATTAAGAGCATTTATACCCGGCTCATTACCGCGACCCCGAAGCACAGTGCCAAGGTCTATTACTACGACACGTCCAGTTCGACGATGGAAGTTCTCAATCTCCTTCAGCATGAGCCGGAGGCATTCGGAACATACCAGCAGTTTCTGAGCGACTGCGACAACGGATTGCTGCCCGACTATTCTTTTGTCGAACCGAACTATAGCGATCACGACAGCGACGTCGGCGAGGAAGTGGCCAGCGACCAGCATCCAGACCATGACGTGCAGGCGGGAGAACTTCTGATCTCCGAGGTTTACATGCGCATCAAGCGTAACCCACAAATGTGGGGCAGCACGGCGCTACTGGTCCTATACGACGAGCATGGAGGAATCTTTGATCATGTCGTACCGCCGACGTGCACACCAGATAGATTTCACTCTTCTCAAATCGATCCGGGAACAGGACGGCCTTTCCAGTTTGATCGGCTGGGGGTACGGGTGCCTGCAATTCTGATCTCGCCGTGGATTCCCCGGGGAACGGTGGTGACGGACCGCGTCTTCGATCATGCTTCGATCCCGGCAACAATTTCAAAATTCTTTTTGGGGGGCTACCCCGATGCGTCGCCAAGGGAGGCCAACGCAGACGTCTTTATCGAGCCGAATGTCGGACAGGTCGATGCTGCTCGCAACCTCCTCTCTCTCGACGTAATGCGGGACGATTGCCCTGAGTTTACGGTTCAGGACTGAAGATAAGCAAATGCGCGAACGAGAGGAGTAAGCGAAATGGATCCCATCCCTGTGCCCCGGCCAAAGGGCGTCAGAAATCCGGATAGGGCTGTGTCGTCGCTCCTGCTGGCGCAGGTTCGGCATCTGCAGGAGGCGGAGAAAAGTCTTCCGCCGCAGTACCACAGCGGTATTTTCAGCAAAGCGGTCCAGACCGAAGGCGACGCGGCCCGCTTCATACGCGCGGTTACGGAAGCGATTCACACCGCGCACCGAGACGCAGAAGCAAACCGGGCTAAAAGAATGCCCAAACGCAAACCCGGAAGCAGTGGCCCAAAGAAGGGTGGGAGGAGTGGCAAGGGCGGACGGAAGAGGTAGCCCAAGTCACAGGAGGCGATGATGCGTTGGTTGTTCATTGCGGTCTGGCTGGCATCGGCGGCAGCGTTCGCTCAAGAGGGCGCACTACATGCGCAACTACGCCGGGAAGGCGAACGCGTGGGTGATGCCTGCCAATTCTCCTTTAAAGCTGTTCCCATGTGCGCTTACACCTTGTTTACGGACCACCCATTGCACATCGCAGCAGGGAGCATGCCGCCGCAAAACGGATTTGGCCTCGGAGGTGCCTTCGTTTGGGCAAAGAACACGAGGAATTGGCGCCTGAGTTGGGATGTAGACGCGGTGGGGGCAACAAGTGGGGCTTGGCGAGCAGGTGGATACATGAAACTCATTCACACGCCACACCCGCCAACTCCACAGATACAAGTCACAATTCCAAAGCCTTATCAAGCTCCGACAGAAAAGGAAAAACCAAAAGAGTCCGAGCCGTTCACGCATCCTTACGCTGTCTTCAACCTGTACGCTCAGACAATTTCGCTGAATAAGCTCAACTACTTTGGTCTCGGCAATGACACAACGCTGAATGGAGCGTCGGTGTTTGGCATGAGCCAAACAATCGTCGGAGCCAGCGCGATCAAGCCCGTCTTTGAGTGGCCCGCAATCAGAAGGCTGAATCTCGCACTGCTCGGTGAAGTGAACGGTCGTTTTGTGAATATCCGCGGGGAGAGCGGGCAATTCGTGCCTTCGATTCAGACTGTATACACAAACGCGACAGCACCGGGCTTAAGCAACCAGCCGGGGTTCGTGCAGGTCGGTGAGGGAGTGCGAGTGAAACCCGTGATCGGCGACCATCTGCAATTGAACTACTTGGGCAACTTCCAAGAGTTCTTTGCGCCATCGAGTTCCGAGAATTCGTTCTTACGGTGGACGGTGGATCTAAATCACACGTTCTATTTATATGGTTACGCCGACACTGCGCCGAGAAGTGCAGACGCAACCGGGCCTGACTCGTGCACGCCCCATGGAGAGACCTGCCCGGGAGTTTCGTACACGCGAAACCTCAACGGTTCGATTGGAATCCGTTTGCTGCTTTCCGAATCGATCACATCCGCAACGAGCGCAGTCCCGTTCTATTTTCAGCAGACCCTGGGCGGCGACGACATCAATAGCGCCCTGTCGCTCGGCAGTTACCAGGACTATCGGTTTCGCGCGCCCAATCTTCTGCTCTTGCAAGAAAACGTCGAACACTCGATCTGGGGTCCATTTGGTCTGAAGTTTATGGTGGACGAGGGCCGGGCTGCGCTAACGCGTGGCGATGTGGGGTTCAACCATCTGAAGCATAGCTTCGCCGCTGGGCTGACCTTGCGTGCGGGCGGCTTCCCTATGGTCTATCTGATGTTTGCCTGGGGTGGACCCGAAGGGCATCACAACATCTTCAACATGAACACGTCGCTACTCGGAGGATCCGCGCGGCCTTTGCTGGACTAACAAACTCGTGGCGTCACCGATTTGCACGATCGGTTGCCCGTTAATCCTGACGCCAGAGAACTAAGATCTCTGGCTAGATTCCCGGTACAACAGATTTCAAGCGAGTCGTTGATGGTCTTAAGCCCTCGACGCCGGATCGTGATGAAGAGATACCGCGTGAGTTCGCGTGTGGACCGCTCTGAAAACGAAGATCAAGACTGCGCGAGAGAAACTCGATGACGCCAACTGCCCTGCCACCGATCTGAACTCTAAGATCAGTCAGCTCGACAAGAGTCGCCGAGGTCTCTGAATATTGTTCCGTTTGGCTTTTCTAGCTTCTAGAAGCGAGCCGCGCATGATTTCTCAGGCAAACATCTCGCCGAATACTCCCATGGGTGCAAACCTGGTCACTGGTGGCGGCGCTACGTTTCGCGCCTGGGCGCCACTCGCTACCGCGGTCTATATCAATGGCACCTTTGGCGGCAAGCCAACTACCGGACAGTCCGACAACCTTCTGCTTGC
The DNA here is from genome assembly GCA_963720155.1 of uncultured Acidobacteriota bacterium. Taxonomy (GTDB): domain Bacteria; phylum Acidobacteriota; class Terriglobia; order Terriglobales; family Acidobacteriaceae; genus Sulfotelmatobacter. The sequence goes on along the minus strand of CAVREP010000006.1, from coordinate 31,777 downwards.
GAAAAATGCGAATGGATACTGGACAGGATTTGTAGGTGCCGCCCAGGAGGGCGATCCTTACCGTTTCTGGGTCGTGGGGCCGGGAGGGAGCGGCTACAAACGCGATCCTTATGCGCGAGAGCTCGCGCCAGCTTCGGCATTCCCCAACTGCAACAGCCTGATTCGTTCCGCCACGGCATATCCCTGGCACGATTCGGCATTCGTCACGCCCGACTTCAGCAACATGATCATCTACCAACTGCACGTCGGAACCTACAATCCCAGTACGCCCGGCGTCGCGTCAACGTTTCTCGATGTGATCGCGAAGATTCCCTATCTTGTCGCGCTCGGGGCCAATGTCCTGCAGCCTCTGCCCATTGATGAAATGGAGACCGACCCATCGATGGGGTATAACGGCGCAGATTTGTTTTCTCCGGACTTTCCCTATGTGGTCACCGACCCCGCGGCTCTTAATGGGTACCTGACCACCATCAATGGCCTGCTCACGGCCAAAGGCTTTTCGCCGCTCGGCCTGCAGGATATTACTTCTGGACCGGCTCAGCTGAAGGCGTTGGTCGATCTGTGCCACGTTTACGGCATTGCGGTCGCGTTCGACGTGGTCTACAACCACGCCGGTGGATTCACGGTGAACGGGGCGCTGGACGATAACTGCATCTACTACTGGGACCGCGCCAGAAACGTCGGCAACAACAACGATAGCTTGTATTTCACCGATCAGGACCGGGGAACCGGCGGGCTCTCTTTTGCTCTTTGGAAAAACGATGTCTGCCAGTTCCTTATCAATAACGCCCTGTACTACATCAGCGAATTTCATGTCGACGGATTTCGCTATGACGAAATCAGCGACCTGATCTCGATGAATTGCGATTCAGGCTGGACTTTTTGCTGCAACTTGACCAACACTCTTCGCTACGCTAAGCCGCGCTTGTTGCAAAACGCCGAGTTTTGGCCGGGGGAGGTCGGCAACTATCCGAAGTCCTCGCAGTCGATTGTGACGCCGACCGCCAATGGCGGCGCCGGCTTCGACGTGGTGCAGCACGATGGATTGCGCAGCGCCCTGCGCGGCGCGGTGCAGGCGGCTTCGTTCGGGCAAGGTGCCTCCATCAATTTTGATGCGATCGCCGCTAACCTCTATCCCCAGGGATTCGCTCATGGTTGGCAGGCAGTGTCTTGCGTCGAGAATCACGACATCGTGAAAGTCGGGCACGGACCAGCGCATCCCGGCCCTTGCGGACGGCTCGAATCATGAGTCTTGGTATGCGCGCAGCCGCTCGCGGTTCGCCACGGGTTTGTTGCTCACCGCTCCCGGAATTCCGCAGATTTTCATGGGGCAAGAATTTCTGGAGGACAAACAATGGAGTTGGGATCCCACCTCATCGAATCTGATCTGGTGGGCGGGATTGAATGCAGGAACCGATACAGCCAGGGCGAATCATCTGCGGTTTACCCAGGATTTGATCCGGCTGCGCTGGAATTACGCGGCATTGCGTGGAGACAACGTGAATCCGTTCCACGTTCACGACCAGAACCGCGTAATTGCCTTTCACCGCTGGCTCGAAGGCACCGGGCAGGACGTGATTGTGGTTGCGACGCTCGCCGAAGATACGTGGTACAACTACGGCATCGGGTTTCCCTTCGCCGGTCCCTGGCGTGAAGTATTCAACAGCGACGTCTATGACAATTGGGTGAACCCGATTGTGGCCGGCAACGGCGGAGGTATCAATGCATCCGGCCCGCCGCTGCATGGCTTCCAAGCCTCGGCGAACATAGTTATCCCCGCCAACGGCTTTGTTATATTTGCACGAACGTAACCAGGGAGGGTCCGGAAGCGGAAGGTCCCCGACATTCTGCCTTCCTGGATTTACGGACGACAGGTGTTCTGCGTGGCTCCCAGCGGCAACACACCTTCAGCACACTTCAAATGACCAGGAGGTCGACTGTTTGCTGTTTCGGAAGGTGACCGGCTGATGGGCCGTAAGTTAGTCCATCCTGGTTGATCCCTTCTCGTCATTGCACCAGAAATGCGTTGCTTGGATATTGTCCGGGTGATCATCTCTCCACGCTCCTCCCATGCCTTTGGGATCTCTGTGATCCGGCACAATGTCGTTATAGTCCGTGAACTGTTCACGGCAGATCGCGCATTTTCGGTCTTGCTCGACGATCTTCCAGTTCAGCAGCTTGCGCATCTCGGCCGGTGATCGAAGTTCACGATATCCGCGTGGATGGTGCGGATCATCGACCCGCTGCACGCCCATCCTTATTATTATTCTGGCCTTGTTTTCCTTTCGTATTGTTTCTCGGCCACAGCAGAATAACGATCGGTGTAAGGGACAGTATTCATTGCGACGCAGCCTCATAACGTTACTCCTGAGAGGGAAATTGGTATCGGGAAGCGGCAGGATCGGTGGGAGAGATTCGGAGCAGACCATTCTCTTCAGTCGGTAGGCTGGTACAATTCCAGCCCGAGGGGGAACATGCCGAATCTGCGTGGGATAGTGCGGGAGTTGAAAACGCAGCGGGATTGAGCGCAAAGAGAAGTGGAGCGACTGAACGCCGCTCTGACGGCCTTGGGCAACCTAGGAAATGTGAATCGAAGATCGAAGCGAGTTTCGCCTGCCAGAAAACGAAAACCTATGTCGGCGGCGGCTCGTAGAAAAATCGCCGCAGCTCAGCGTGCCCGTTGGGCAAAATGGAAGGCCGGCCCGAAAAGCCTGAAGCAGATTTACTCATGAGCGTCGAGAGTTTCAAAGGAAAGTTGCTCGAAGAGGTATTGGCCTACTTTACGAGTTTCATCCTTGTTGGCGCCCTCCTGGGCACGCTGATTACAAAAACCTGATGGCTTATACCAAAATTCCAGTCGACGAAACCATCCTCGCCAACCCGGCCAACGAGGAAACGAACGCCTTGCCATACTGGATTGAGGCGTGCGCGTATCTGTTCAATCTCATAATCGGAGATCCGGATCTCAGTCGGCTGCCCATTGGCGACCAACTGCATGCTCTCCTGAGCTTTTGGCGAACAAAACGTCTCAGCGCAGACCGAGCCGATCTGGAGGATGCCGCGCTTGATCTGTCATATTTCGGCCCAGTGGGAAAGGCCGTGTGGTACGTGACGGACGAGAAGGATCCCCAGTTCAAGGGAGTTGACGCGGTTTGCAATCGATCCAGCATCTGCGGTTGGCAATCACTATCTCTTCTATATCGTCGGGACACTTGCGGCGAATGGCTACAAGGTGGGATTCGTACCGGAGGCTGGCAAACAGAACAGTAAAGACTCCGGACCTGTGGGCCGACAAGAATGGCAAGCGGATCTGGATTGAAGCCAACGCAAACAGCCGGTCAGAACGATTGACTCTCCCGAACGGGAATGGCAGTTGATCAGAGACATCCTGGAGGAGAAAAAACAGAAATTCAGCGAAGCGATTTACGCCCCAGGCCTCGTAGTCGCTGACGTTTCTCCCATTGCTCATCGAATTAATAAACCGGGAACGGTCAAACGCCGCGCCCTTGGTCAAGACGAATGCGGACTGTTGCCGGCCTTTATCTGGTGGCGGCTTCCTGTGCCGACTGTATGACGATCCGGATTGGGCTTCCCGCTCGGAGAATCGTGACAACATATTCGCATTTCTGGTTCAGGAGTTTGCCGCCATCGACCGTAGCAAGTATCACGTCGACCAGTGTCTCGTCACGATTTCAAGAAGAGTAGTGATAACAGGAAACAACGTGGCATTTCCTCGCCAGCATCAACTGATCGTGACTCGAAGAGCAGAGGCCAGTGCTCTTACGGAACTGTCGCGTTCCGTCTATGCGGTTTGAAGCGGACTAGGAGTTGCTATTGTGATCCAACTCACGGTGCAGTGCGTTTCCATCCGCGACCCCTTCCAGACCTAGGAGGATTTGCTCCAGTTCATCGAGATTGTCGTCACGCTCTAGGGTTGCACGTCACAGGGCGCTGGAAACACCTTGAACTTGAGTGAATAGAGCTTGACTCCCGGTGACGTAAAGTCTGGAGGTCACAAAGATGCCGGTCAACACGAAACACATAGCACGTCCCCGGACCGCCGCAGGAATCAAAGGACCGTTTGCACCAAAAACTGTGCTACACTCCACAATTATGTACCGCTCGACCAGAGTGCCGATACCGCTTCGAGTCGGGGACGAGTTACGTATGCCTGGCGTGCCCGTTCACGTGATGACATACCTTGGCCCGCTTGGACCGCACGGTGAAGATGTGCTCGACGCTCCCAAGGGAAACGAAGCACGGCTGGTGCATCTGACGAGCGTCTTGAGCAGGGGCAACGTGCTTCTGGGGCAGCGCGGCCCCGAGTCGTGCGACGAACAAGGAGCCATCAGAGAGCGGGCAATCTACGTGCTGGGAACTCGCAACAACCCACTTGGTCCAAACTGCGAACACATCGCATCCTACGTTCGCACGGGAGTTGCCGAGAGCCCCCAACTTCGCGGCGCTGGCTTGCTCTCATTGATCGGAATTGGCTTGTTTGCTCTCGCTGGTTAAGCTGCAGGAACCATCTCCATTACCATCCTCGCCGGGCTGTGCGATTGTGGCGAGCACACCGGCCGATCTCCGGATCGACCTTCTGGATGCAGTCTTGGGCGATCTGAAACGAGGTTTTGCCGGAAGGCGAAGAAGATCCGGCGGCCCTCGTTTTCCACAATTCCATTCACAGATATTTGGTGATTGCCCTCAGATTCGCGTGTCCTCAGATTCGCGTTGACAGCGAGGAAGCAACTGTTTACCTTGGCTGGCGTCGACGGCTGAAAGGACTGGCGAAATAAAACCTTGCCGATCCGAAGTAGGCTGAGTGATCTGCTCAGCAGGGTGACCTGAAGAGCAACCAGACCCGAAAAAGCCGGCTGACTCTGCGAGGAGGAGCTGGTGTTTGGAATCGCGAAAGCGGTGATCGCATCAAAGGCTGCGACGGTGCATGTATCCACGCTGAAAGCTCTCTCGCAAAGAGCAGGCGGGTGGAGCATAACCAATGTCGCAGCCTTTCCCATTTGCAGTGCAAATAGCAATCTCCCCAAATTCTCTGGTGTCGAAAACTCAAGAAATGTGTCTTGCTCCCCCCGGGCTTCTTTCTCCCAGTTTTCAACAGAAACTGTGCATAAGGCTGTTCAGGACTTGCGCGAACTCCCGTCCTGCCTGGCGTTGAGCGATTTGCACTGCACCTGGGCAGTTCGTTCTTCGATACAATCGAGGCGCGATGCCGGTGATGATTGAGTTGCAAAACCTCGGTGATGCTGAGACTCGGGAGAGAAATAACCGCTTCGATCGAGCACGTATTCAGTGACAAGCGGGGCCAATGGCGCGTGTCCATCACGGGATCGAGAGCGCACGAAAACTGGGAACTGCGGGTTGAGGGCCCAAATGGTTTTGAGCACTCCTATACCCTCGCCGGTTCTGCCGGAGAGCACAAGCCTGACGCAGTTCGCATCGGGATTCTCAAACTCATATCAGCCTCACCGTCATAATCCAGTGCTGCTGAACAGTCCTGTATCGTGCAGGAAGACTTCTGACAGAGGGTTCATTCAAGTATCCTCTTCCGCTCTTCTATCGATCGCATACAATGACTGTATCCACCATACACTTTCGAGATTCAGGTGAGATAGATCAGGGTGGGCAACGCTGATACGATGAGGAACTCGACTCTTTATTTTCACTACCCGTGTTTTGACGGCCTCGTTTCGGCTGTGCTGGCCTCGGAGTTCCTTGAAAGTCATGAAGCTTGGCGCATCACGGAATTTCAGCCAGTCGACTACACGCTGCGCGACACGTGGCTCTCTGCCGACTTAAAGCAGCCCTGTGCAATCGTGGATTTTCTTTATCATCCTCAGGCTGAGTTTTGGGCGGACCATCATCGAACCTCATTCCTGTCTGCTGCCGCGAAGGAGGATTTCGATCGCCGGAAACAGGAATTTCGTCTGTTCTTTGACCCGCGCGCGAGTTCCTGCGCCTCACTCCTTTTCGGAAAGCTCCGGCGATTCTTGAGCCACAAGCCGTACTTCAAGGAGATGGTTGCCTGGGCAGAGAAAATAGACTCGGCCAAGTATTCCTCGGTGAACGAAGCAATCCTTGGCGAGGCCCCAGCCCTCAGGATAGCCAGGACACTTTCCGCTGCTGACGAAAGGGACCTCGATTATGCAAGATTTCTTCTCCTCCAGTTGCGCGATCACGGCCTCAGTCACGTTGCTGCGCTTGACGAAGTGAAATCACGGGAAGACCGCACGCGGCGCAGCATCCTGAAGAGCCTCGAGAGCATAAAGGCCAAGATTCGCCTGGAAAAGGGCGATGTCGCGGTACTTGATGCTCGACCGCAACGGGATCAGGTGATCAGCCGCTACGCTCCTTATTATTTCCAGCCGGAAGCTCGTTACTCGATTGCCGTGGTTCGTTCCGAGGGTGGAATTCGGATCACTGCTATGCGCAACCCTTGGCGGAAGTTCAGGAGCATTCCACTGGGCCGGGCCTTCGCCAAGTTCGGCGGCGGGGGTCACGAGCGAGTGGGAGCCGTACAACTTCCAGACGACCAACGCAATCGTGTCCGCGATGTGGTAAAGTCGCTTCTCTCGGAAATGCAACATCGGGCCCGCTGATGGTGCACTCGCGTGATCGAGAAATTCAACTTCTACGATTTATACGGCTACTTCGTGCCGGGAGCGGCGTTTATTGCCATCTTGTGGCTTCCCTTTGGCCTGGTAAAGCATAAGTGGCCGTCCAGCACGTGGACTGAGGCAATCGTCGCTGCCGTCCTCGCCTACATTGTCGGGCATCTACTACAGAGCATAGCGACCAACGCAATTCCGTCCGGGACCGATCGCTACCCCTCCGAGGTTTATCTGGATCATGACGACAAAGAGTTGCCCGAGGAATCCAAGACGCAAATCGCGCAGCTTATAAAAGACCAGTTCAAGCTGGAGCTGCAGGTGGATAAGAAAGGTGATGACGACATCGATGCGGTACGTCACAACGCCTTTCTATTGGCACGCCAGGTTTTGATCCAGGGAAAAGCCGCCAGCTACGCCGAGCAATCGCAGGGAATGTACGCTCTGACTCGCGGATTGGTTTCGGTGTTCGCGTTAAGCTTTACGTACTGGGTTGGGTGGGCGGCGGCAGCCGTGCTCAGAAGCGATGCGGCAGTCAACTTCACCATCGTAACCTTGGCCGCGTCGCTTCTAATACTTGCAAACCTGTCCCTCACGTTGTTGAGACATAGTTCTGGTCCGCCCAAAGAACGAAGGATCAGGAAATGGCGGATCGACGTCGTATACGCTGTTGTCTTACTGACTGCGTTATACACAACCGGATACGTGCTTGGTTTGCACTTTACCGTGACCGCCACACAGGGAGCATTGTTGGCGTTTCTTTGCGCGTGGGCGTTGATTCTCTGTCTTCGCGCTTACGGGGCCTACAAGTCGTTTGCCGGGCTGTTCGCTGCCACGGTGTGGCGCGACTACCTTGCTTATAACGTTGTCAGTTCCATAGACCAGACCCGGGCCTTGGACACGAGGGGGAAGTAAATGACCGGCTCCGATCAGGCAAAGGAAAACTCCAAGGCGCTGAAGCGAGTTTTACGGGAGGCGTGCTTGGTATTGCTCCAGATCCTGATGAGCGGGCTAATCCTTGGAGTGGTTGTGCTGAAACTTTGGCCGTTCTCGAACCTCCTATCGCACCAGGAGGCAGAGAAGCGGTCAACGTTTATCCCGCCCAAAGATGTGTTGCCTCAGTTGGAAATGGAGAAAGCGTTCATCCGTTAAGATAACGGAGAGAACGTATGAAAAAAGAGCGCAATCACTACACCGCAGAAGAAAAAGTAGCCATCCTGAGGCGACACCTCTTAGACCAGGTCCCAGTTTCCGTTCTGTGTGAGGAAAAGGGGCTGCAACCCACCGTGTTCTACCGCTGGCAGAAGGAGTTTTTTGAGAACGGAGCTTCCGCCTTCCAGGCGAAGGAGCGTCCCGCCCGTCAGATCGAGGAGAAGCAGAAGCGGATCGAGTTCTTGGAGAAGAAAGTCCAGACCAAGGACGAAGTCCTGGCCGAACTGATGGCCGAGCACATCGCGCTAAAAAAAAGTCTTGGGGAACTCTGACCAAGAGCTGGGTGCCGCATGATGTGCGGGATCAAGTGGTGGATTTTGTCCGATGTTGGTCGGAGAAGACCGAGATCAACGTCGGGCAATTCCCGCCGTGGTTGGGCATGGGGGCCAGCAAGTTCTACGACTGGCGCCAGCGCTACGGGCGAGTGAATGAGCACAACGGTTGGATTCCCCGGGATTTCTGGCTGCAGCCGTGGGAGAAGGAAGCGATTATCGGCTTCTATCTGAAGAATCCGTTGGAAGGGTATCGGCGGTTGACGTTCATGATGCTGGATGCGGAGGTGGTAGCCGTGAGTCCGGCGAGCGTATGGCGAGTGTTGCAGCAGGCGGGACTGCTGTCGCGATGGAAAGGCAAGCCCTCGCGGAAAGGGACGGGGTTTGAGCAACCGCCGCAGCCGCACCAGCACTGGCACATCGATGTTTCCTATATCAATCTGTCGGGCACGTTCTACTACCTGTGCAGTGTGATGGATGGATATAGCCGGTCGATTGTGCATTGGGATCTGCGGGAATCGATGAAGGAAGCGGAGATCGAAGTCATTCTGGAACGAGCCAAGGAAAAGTACCCGGAGGCGAAACCCAGGATCATCTCGGACAACGGGCACATGGAGGTTTATCGTTTCCGGGGATTCGCGGAACTGTGGCGACGTCGTCATGCCGGCAATCGCTGCCCAGGCGATCGAGAAGTACCAGCCTGCTTTCTATTGGCACTTGGGGGACCTTCGGGCGATCTACAAGATCGACGAAGATATGGCTGGGGCGGCGGAGAAGGCTGGCCAGTCTCTCAGCTGCCAGTCCTACCACAAGAATGCGTGGCAAGATTTTATCGATCACCAGATCGTTCCTTTTGGGATCACGCGCTTCTATCTCGGGATCGGCAACCATGAAGTGATTCCTCCCAAAACAGCAGCGGAGTTCTCCGCGCAATTTAAGGACCGGTTGCTGACCCCGCGCCTCCAGATGCAGCGTCAGGACATGGCGGAGATTGCGGCTGCCAAAACCGGTCCTTGTCGCAAAATTGCTAACCACCCTTATTTGTCCGCCACGCCCCACTACCACTGGGTTCGGAACGAGATCGATTTCATTTACCTCGACAACTCTTCCGGCGTTTTCCCAAGCGATCAGCTGGACTGGTTCGACTGCATCCTCGAACGCGCTCACGGCAACGATGCCATCAGGGCGATCGTGGTGGGAATGCATGAAGCTCTACCCTCAAGCCGTGCGAGCAACCACGCAATGTGCGACGATGCAATCCCGGATCCGGTTCTAAAGAAACAGAGCTGCGAAAGCGGCCGGCATGTCTACGACGCATTGGTCGAGTTCAACAAGACCAAACACGTCTACGTGCTGGCGAGCCATTCCCATTTCTACGTGAAGGGAATATTCGACAATCAACCCACCGCCAATCGCTTGGATGGATGGATCGTCGGCACGGCAGGTGCTGTGCGTTACCCTCTGCCTCCGCGCGTGCAATCCAGTCCCGACGCGCGTACCGACCATTACGGGTATCTGCTGGGGACGGTTGAGAACGGCAGCGTTAAGTTCGAGTTCCAGGAAATAGGGGAGTCGGATGTTCCACAAACGGTGCGTCAACAGTACCCGCAGACGCTGATTTCCTGGTGTTTTGCCAAGAACTCTCAAAATCAGGATCCGGCGTCCGAAGAGACCACCAATCGTTGCTACGCTCCGGCAGCATCGGTCGCGCGCTTCAAATCTCGAAACAAGTAATCTGGCTCGAGGACAAAATGTCTAGAGTTGTTCGTCTAGTGTGGGCCAGTGCGATAGTTGCGGAGTTTCTTCTGCACCTGCGCCAGATATTTTCTTGCTTGCTCGCGCGTTTTGATGGATTGCACACGTTTCAAAATCTCGGCGCGCTTGTCTGGCGACATTTCCAGATCCTGGCGCAGCGCCGCATTGAGGATCACGGGCAGTGTCCCTTGATTGACCGTTTCGTCCGGCCTGCTCGCCGCCGACGTATCCAAATCCGGAACGGCAATACTCATCACAGCGCGCGCTGTGGCGCCGGCAGGGGAAGGCAAAGTCATGGGCGCATCCGATCTGGCAGCACTCAACGACAGGAGTTGATGTGGACTGTTGGCCTGCTTGTCGCGGGCAGTGAGCGGACTGAGCCCGAACGCCACCTCGATTATCGCGGGAACCGAGGCATGATCGTACAGCCGGTGGTCGATCGTGTTCTTCGGTATCAGCGGCGAAACTACGACTGCCGGCACACGAGGACCATACTGTTCGAAGGTGAAGCCGTACTGGTTGTATTTGTCGCTTGGGTTTGAGTCGCCAGGCGCCACCGCAGCCGGTGGGGTCACGTGGTCGTAGAACCCGCCGTGTTCATCCCAGGTAATGATCAAAACACTCGTGCTCCATACGGCAGACTTGCGGATGACTTCATAGGTTTCCTTGATCAATTCCTCTCCCAGCGTGATGTCGGTGAGTGGATGCTGGGAAGTGCTGTTCCTGTATTCGTTCAGAACGTCATAGCTCGGCTCAATAAAAACATAGCTGTAAGGAAAGCTGCTCTTGCCGAGATCGCCGGCAAAGTCGCTGTAGTGTTGAATATCCAACAGGCTAATCCCCTTGAGCGCGGCCACCATCGGAAAGTCATCGCCCGCATACAGACTGTACGACACTCCCTTGCGCTTTAGTGCATCGAAGATACTGCCAGCCTTAAACTGAAAGCCTCCGAGTGTCTCCCATCCCACGATTTCCTGATTGGACGGACTATGATCGAGCCCTCCGGACGAGGCGGCATGGACAAACATGCGATTCGGCCAAGTGGGCCCCGGCATCGATGCGTGCCAGTTGTCACAGATGGCGAACTCTTCCGCCAAAGCCAATAGGACCGGGAGTTGATCGGGAGCGAAACACTTCATGACCTCTCCCGGAGCGGCACTGCCTCCGCTCGCCACGTAAGACGCTACGAACCCGCTCTTATCGATCGCTGGGTACGCTCCACCTCGCGGATAGCTCACGCCCGGCCCGCAAAGCTGCTCCAAAACATTCGTGAACTCGTGCCCAGGGTCGACTGGCATGACATTGTCTGCACCATTTGAAACCCCGTAAGTTGCGCCATTGAACACATTCGATTCGCTTCCCGTCAGTGCATTGACTTGGGTCGGGGTGCTGGTTTGGGCGTCGCGACCAGTAATAGCAGAGAAACCGACCATGTGGTCGAAGGCGCGATTCTCGAGCATGAGCACGAAGATATGTTCTAACGACATTTCGATCCTTTCTTTTGCCTTCGACGGACGCCCCCAGGTGAGGTCCGGAACTAGCTCGGTCGTTGTCGCTCTCGATTTTGGACTCCCGCGATCTGTGGCATACTCTTCAATCGCGAATGTCCATTTCGCGCCGTACTCCTGCGTCACTGGATTTTACGGCGAGGGCTTCGACGTCAATCCCGGTAAGATCGCGGATCAGAATGACATAATTGTGAGTCAGAGAATGCATAAGCTCACTTAGGTACTGCGCCCAATTCCTTCCCTGAGCAGACGAACTCCCAATTCTCACGAGATTCACGAGCGCATCTCCGTGAGTTGCAGGATTGAGAACGTCCGCGAGTAGCGTGCGCTTCGGATCGTTCACAAACCCGCTGTTCACGACTTCACTAAGCATTTCACGTGCCTGGGCCGGCAGAGTCAAAATGATCTGCGGAAGACTCGAAGGAATGTGAACCTCCCCTTGACCGTGTAACCACTCGCCAGGAGCTACACAGGCGATCCAGAACCCCGTCGCTAGAGTGTCGAGTCCGAACCGAAAAAGCGCGGAACTGGCGAATTCGGTCCGTTTTTCCATGCAGATGGTCAGAAGTTCGCAAATATCGAGTGCCTGCAGATATTGCACCATCACCCGATTCTCTCTCGATTGGACCGAAGAACCTAGAGTGGTCGCCCACTGACGAAGTCTCTGCTGATCTCGCTGTCGGATTTTTTCGTCTCTAGGCACCTTAATCCTCCGGTACATCTGGCACCAGCGGTTCGAAACTTGTGACCCGCTCTTTTCCATGCACCATGCAACCTGCGACGCTAGTGAGCGCGAACCTTCGTCAAGGTTGGCGGCGGGTCCTGGTACCGGGGTTCCATCGCCTGATTCAACACTGCCAACGCTGCCTCATCGGAGGTAGCCGGATAAATATTGGAGAATTTTAACAGGCCGAAGTGATCGCCTTTGCCGACATCTGCAGGCATGCTTAGATGGAATAACACTCCGGCAACACTATTATCGAAGTGCACTTCTTTCGCCCATCTCCAGCGATTGGCTGCGAGTTCTTCCTGGATAATCTCCCCCAGCTTGGCCTTGTCGGCCATCGAATCGGCCCAAAAGATGCGCTCTCCACGGGCCACGATCTTGGTGAGAGAAATTGCGACCACACCTTTGGGAGCGCCGGCTTCCGCGCGTGTTCCGGATTTCGAGAGTTGCCGTTTGGCATTTTTCAGGCATCTCACGACGCCCGTCCAGTCGAAAGGGCGTTTGCACTCTACCAGGAATTCCTGCGCGCCCAGTGTGAGGCGCAAATCCGGATTACCAATCTGGACTTTCACGCCGGCGGTCCGCCACTCGCTGGCCAATGCCAGTTCAAAGATGGTGTTGCGGCCGACGTTGTTGCGAACAGTTTCATCGGCTGGATCGAGACTACCCGACAGACAGTGAATGAGTTTCGGCCCTAGTACCTTGGGATCTTCCTCTTTGAGAGCAAGAAATATCTGGTGGAACTCCACGAGCTCAGCCAAGGCATACATGTATTGCCGTTGCTGTTCTCGGGTGATTCGCATCGCCGACCCAAAGCCTGGCGGCTTCAGTTGGTTGAGCAGTTTGATGAGCTGATGAATCCGGTCCGAGGACCGAGCCGGAACGCCCATTTTGCTCAGCCATGCGTCCAACCCAGCCAGATCACCCAGTAATGAATCGTGGCTCGCGATGGCGCGTTCCATACCTTTTGTCTCCAAACGCGACAGATCCAATCCCACCTTGGGAGTAGTGGAATAGACTCTCGGCGTGCCCGCCTAAATCTAGCGCCGTACGATCTTCAAGATTGTGTTCTGCGCTCCTACGCGTGACACGGGCATCCTCGTGAGGTTTTCGCCGGTATAAACAAAGATCGTCAATGCCTCGTGCCCGTTATAGAAGAATTCAAGGTGGAAGCACTGCTTTTCGCCCCGATCGTCGACCAGGATTACTTCGCTATCCGCGATCGGTCCACCGCGCCGGAATGAAGCGTTCGCGCGAAGCACCGCACAGGCCGTGTCCTCGGTGACGCTACTGAAGCGCTCGATGAAAGGTCGTGACCGGATGAAATAACGACACTTGCTGCCTGGTTGGGATCCGTGTTGCCTCGCGGATGTGCGCCGACCACTCCGAGAGCCGGAGTGTCCAGGGCTTCGACCACACGCCATAGGGTCGAAGTCATGGTATTTCCGTAGCGCTTGGTAGCCAACTTGATGAGGTCAAATGTCAACGGCGACGCGCTGATGAAGTGGCGGAATTGGTCCTGGAAGAACAGCATGCGCCCTGCGCCGTAGTTGGCTTCAGCCTCGATCTGCTCGTGGCAAGCCGGGCTCAGCGTGTACTCTGTGTCCCGAAACATCGTTTCTTGGTGCCAGGGAATGCCGTCGTGAATGATTTCGTGGGCTTCATTCCAGCGCCATTTCAACCGGGGCTGGGAAGAGTCAATCAGGACCCGCCTGCGATCCGGTAGATAGATCGCTTTCAGTGACCGCTTGCGCACCACGTCGAGAATCAGAGTTGGCCTCGAGAAGACCTGCTTGGCCCCGACATAGGCCCGGCTGACAAACTCCCGCAAAGGTCCATCGTCGATGGAGGAGTAGTAGCGGCGATCGAGTTTTTGCAACGCCCGGACGTCGTCCAGCACTAACGGCGGCTCGGGATTTCCGAGACCGCGCAGTATCTTCGCGACCAGCGTGTCGATGTCGCGTGCGGTTCGATCGTCGAGAAAGCGGTTTCTCATTGTTCGTTTAAGAACTTTACGTATTCCTCAAAAGCTGCGTGCTCCTCCGCACTCACATCCTCCACCGGCTCCGAGCGCGCGGCAAATCTCACGCTTGCCTGTTGCAGACCAAAGTCTTTGACCTGCGGAAGGCCGGCCAGCACCATCAGCTTCTTCGCCGGGAGCTTAAGAAATTCTGCCAGCCGGTGAATGGTTCGGGGAGTTGGCTTGAAGGATTCGTCCTGTCGTGTACCTCGACGATATCCAGTACGCCAGAATCGATCCTGACGGCCGCCTTTCCCCCTGGACAACAAGCCTGAGTCATATAAGGATGCGGCGCTCCAACCTCTCCCTCGTTGCAGTCACGATCGATCAGGGAACCTTCCTTGAGGCTGTGGCTGGGGTCACACAAATCGGAGCAGACACGGTCCATCTCGACACCATCGAAGTTGCAAAGGTTGCCAACGACTGCGCCGTGGGTGAATGGAAGGTCGCAAGTTACCATCTCAAAGGCGGGCGCAGCACGCCGCAAGCGCTTGCCGTGCGTAACAACACCGTCGTCATCGGCGGATGGGGCGATCTCGATTTGATTGACGTTGACAATGATGTGCAGATAGCCGCCTGGCGGGCTGACGGCTCTCCCGGTCCCTGGACAACTTCGCCGGCTCATCTAACCACTGGAATCTACGGACACGCAACCGTCCTCGCCGAGGCGGAAAAGCAACCCGGTCCCTCTTTGTTGCTAAGCGTGGGCGGCCAACCTGGCACCGGGGCTTACGCTAACTGGATCAGCTATGCATATATCTTGCCGGATGCTCCTCTCCCCGATGCAATCGGCAGTTGGCGAATTGCCTCGACCGGGAGGCTGCCGACCGGCCGTGCAGGCCTGGCTGCGGAGCGATGGCGCGCTCGCCTGTATGTTATTGGCGGCAGTGACGCCAACGGGCAGTACTACCGTGACGTTCTCTCAGCACCATTCGATTTCGGAAAACCGTAACATCGAATCGCGCCATGAGGTTGCTCGCCTGCATGAACCACTTTGCGACTCTCTCCTTTTTCTTGGCAGAAAAAACTACCCTCGGTCATTATGAGCGGGGTTGAGAGTCGCTACTTTCTACGAACTAACGGGCATCCTCTTGTCACAGAGGAAAATCCTTCTGTTCAGCGATGGAGTAGATCAGCGCGGTTGGCAAATTCGATGTGCGCTTGTCCCACCAGCCGTTTCTTTCCCTTTTGACGAAGGATATTTCCGTCTATTCGCACCGTGTCAACGACGTTCTGATGACTTCTGATAGCCTCTTGCATACGAGTCGCCAGATGTCCCCTCGCAAAGGTCAGTTTGATGAAGTCCGCACTTCCATCCTCGTTCAGGTCCACGTATTCAACCGTCGGGGTGCCCTGGCTCACGATCGCACCGGTCGCTTGAATAGTTGAGACATCGATCTCCTCGAGGTTGGAATCCACCGGAAAGAGGCCGCAAGTGAAAACCAGGGAGTCTTGGCCCTCCTCTGTAGCAACTCCGATGATCTTCTCGGGAATTGCGAGAACTACTGGAAGGAATTCCTCTTTGAAAGGGTCCACTCTCTCCGCAACCGTTCTCCTTAGGGCGTTCCCTACGAAATCCCTGCTTGATTTCGAGGAGACACTCTGAAGATTTCTGACATTCTCCGCGCAAGTACTGCAACTCATGAGGTGAGCCGCATCTTCACCGTGTACTCCCTGATGGAGGAGTTGCACCAGCTTCTCGGCAGACAAGCACCTGTCATCGATGCCTAAAGAGGCATCAAATACCGAGACCTCGGGAGCAATAGCCTCGGCGATTTCTGCGATTCGCCCAACATCGATTCCTCGGCTTGCCGCTGCCTTCATCATGATCTTTTCTCCTTCATATACAAGACGTATCAAGAGGGGCTTTTATAACAGCCCGAGACTACTTTTTTAAAAAATTCTTGAGCGACCTCTCGGCACCGATAATGCGGATTACCACTGGAATGTTTGTCCGACTCATGCGGCCACACACTTCGGTTGGTCCGGCGAGCTTAACGTTTCCTCTCTCGCCAGTTCCCGAAAAACGCTCCCCAACCGAGTCGATCACTGGCTCTAGCGATCCTGCTTACCATCTTCTTGAGATCCATCGTCCAGTTGCTCTTCGATGCCCGAAGCCCCCCTATCGGGTTCCGCGTGCCGGTTGTAGGTCCCTCGCACCGACAGTAGTTCTGCGTGGCTTGGCGGAAACACATAGTTTTGGACGAACCACAGTGCCTCGTAGGTAAGCCGGCGACCTACGACGGCGCGCCCATGTTCCTTCACGAACTGGCAGAAATCATCGGCATGAATGATGTTAGCTGTCGCTCCAGCGGTGCTAAGAGAGCGCGACTTTAGCCAACCCCGGTCGATCCATTTTTGTATTTCATCGGGGCGAGTGTGCAACGCCCGGGAGAGTGAAAACTTGGTGAACCATTCCCGTCCCGTTTTGCCGCCTACGCCGAGCCGGCGCAACATTGAGCGCACCGACCCCGCTGGGCGCCGCAGGATGTTCGCGGCCCCTTCCACGGGCATGGCCGTGATCAGATCCAGAAGGCGCTGCTGCTCAGGCTTTGTCCATTCGCGATATGCTCGTTTTTGATTGATGCCGAGCGCACGCAAGAAGCGTAAGCAGGCGTCTCGCGGGTTTCCGGAAATCTCAGCCAGTTGTGTGACGAGCATTTCCCGGCCGGTCTCGGTGTGCTCCTGGCTTCTACTGGTCCTCTCTTTGTATTTTCTGACCAATTCTCTTGCTTCTCTAGGCCAGCGGAAGATGCGGCGCTTATGCACGCCGTCGGCTTCGCCCATACTGCTGCCTTCCGGGGGCTGGTCCTGGTGGCAGTTAAAACTCCCAGATCCGTCTACAAGCACTTCTCTCTCGGCGCCTCCGGAATACCTCCTTTCCTGCTACACAAGCGCATGCGCCAGTCTCTTTCAGGACATGCTGCGCGACGAAGGTGGCGGGTGGAGCTGATCTATACATGAGTCAAGTGGTAGCGTGCAGCGTATATCCATTGTCGAGCTTCCTTGCAAAAACTTTTTTTGTGCAGGAAATCGTGCACATGGCGATTTCAGGTGAAGAAAATCGGCCCCGCGGTGCCAAGCTTGGCCGAAGGCCGGAACATGCTGAGTGCCAAATACTTGACCCCAGCCTTCGGCCAATTTCCTGTGCGATATCGCCGAAACTCGAAGTGGGACCGGACAACCGGCGCTGTGTGGAGAGAGTTTTTTTGCAAAAAGTGACATTTCCTCCGCAACTGGAGACCTGCCAACCGGGTTCAAACCAGGAAAGCAAGACCAGCGCTGGGTGCAGCAGGCCGACGGCCTGCCGGTCTCCGATCCCCTGGACGGTTGTTATGCCAGCCAACCCCGAACGCGTCCCTGACCACATAAAATGCATGGCCCCGTGCGGTGACTGCCGCTCCGGTGCGGGTAGCCCTCCTTCGTCTGACCTGTTTGGCCGCCATGCAACATCGATTTATGTGACCAAACTTCGTCGTCAGTAGTTCGCCTCGGGGGTTTTGGAGAACCTGGTCGCAAGTCTTCCCACGAGAGGCGAACCATGTTTGGCCGAGATCGCCGAGGATTTAATTGGAAGGAGATTGCCGAAGTGCTTCACTCGACAAAAACACCGGCCCGTGCGGCCTTCTGGAGCGAGATCAAGCGAGCAAGGTTCAAAGACCATGAACACCAATTCGAAAGAAAGCTCCCTCTCTGGCGTCGACTGCCCAGCGCGCGTTCGCACCATCGGCCGGCGAATTCTCCGACTTCTTTCACAATCGATCTGCAAAGGCAGTAGGACTGATCGATCACTTAATAATCGTGACTCGAGATAGTCGTCCAGCGGAGAAGAGAACTTTTCAAGCCCGTCCTTCTATCCGACGAGTTCCGCGTGCGTACCATCTGCTCCGCGCTACAGCCGAGGGTATGGTCCCACCCGCGATGGGAGTCGTTTCATTGCGACTTTGAGCGGAGGAAGGCTGGGCGTAATCTTGGCTTTGACCGAAGTGGAGGATGGCCGAGTACAATCCGGGACGGATACTGTGAAATGTTGCTCCTAGCACTTGAATTTTGAACTCATGCGCGGTTAGCGAGGTTTGACATGCAGATCTGCTCGTTCTTGCCGTCGGCCACCGAGATTTTGTATGCCCTTGGCTTGGGAAGCTCGGTTGCGGGGGTGACCTTCGAATGCGATTTCCCGCCAGAAGCTGCGGGCAAAACTGTCGTGGTGGACACAAAGCTTGACCATAATCTGACTTCTGCGGAAATCGACCACGACGTAAACCAGTATTCCTCTCACGGGGAGAGCCTCTACCGGGTCGATATCCGAAAGCTGGAAGCCATCAAGCCGGACCTCATCGTCACGCAGGAGTTATGCGACGTATGTGCCATCAGCACATCCTATGTGGCCAAGGCTGTTCACCAGCTTTCTTCAAGACCGCGGGTGCTTTCGCTGACACCGCATACCTTGGAGGATGTGTTGGAAGACGTTTTGCGGGTTGGGGAGGCTACCGATCGGAGTAACGAAGCTCGCGCGCTGGTGTCGTCTCTGCGGGAACGAATCGCCAAAGTTTGCCAGATGATCAAACCACAGAGACCCACAGTAGTTTGTCTGGAGTGGCTGTCGCCGCCTTTCAACGGGGGGCACTGGATTCCGGAGATGATTGACATGGCGGGCGGTGTGGACCCGCTTGGCAGGCTGGGAAAGGACAGTTACCGCATGGAATGGGACCGGGTCTTGCGCGTCGACCCCGACGTAGTCCTGGTCATGCCGTGCGGTCATAACCTGGAAAGGTCGGTGGAGGAATACCACGTCACGCAGTTTCCCGAAGGCTGGAAACTGGTTAAGGCGGTACGCAACGGCAGGATCTATGCGGTGAATGCAAGTGCGCACTTCTCTCGTCCCGGGCCACGATTGGTCACCGGACTGGAAATTATGCACTCGCTGCTGCAGGAAGAACGGCCCCAGGAACTGGTCGCGGACAGTTGGACCCGCTTGTAGCTGGCCGTTGTCCGTTCCAGTGAAACTCAAATCGGTGAGGTGCGGCAGACTGCACTCACAGTTAACGTTTGACGTTTCTTTTCGATCGCGGTATAAATCACCAGTCTGGTATTTGGGAAGGCGGTTAGAATCCGCCACTGTCACGCAACTGTATTCGCTGAGAACTGAGCAACTACGCCACTGGAGAAATTTCTGGGAAGGCAGCTCAGCTTCGATGAAGCGTAAGTCAGGAGACCGGCCAGACGCTAACCCAAGGCGTATTCGACTTCGATGGGAGAGTCGGAGAGCGTTCTGACGATTGATCCTCAATGCGCGTCTGAAAGCTGCCAGTAGAATCCCGCTCGCGTCCGGGTCACTTTGTGCCCCAGGTGAGCATGCTGGACAAATTTCAAAAAGCCATCACGCTAGTGCTGGGCGGTGTGCGCAGCGGCAAGAGCCGATACGTCCAGGTGCTTGCCGCAGGCGCTTCTCCGGTGGCGTTTGTCGCGACGGCGCGGCCCTCAGATGAAGAGATGCGCAAAAAGATCGAACGCCACCGGGCTGAACGTCCCAAGCACTGGCGGACGATCGAGGAGCCGCTGGATCTCCACAAGGTCCTGGCGGAGGAAGGGTCTAACCACCGGATGGTGGTGGTCGATTGTCTTACGCTGTATGCCGCGAATCTTCTCGATGCCGAACGGGGGAATCTGATCGGCGTTGAAGAACGCCTGCAGAAGCTTTACGCGGCACTGCGCTCGGTGCCTTGTTCGGTCGCGCTGGTATCGAATGAAGTGGGCAGCGGGATCGTTCCTCCCTTTCCCGAAGGACGCAAATACCGCGACTTGTTGGGAGAGATCAATCAGCGGGTTGCAGGTGCCGCGGATAACGTGTTGCTCATGGTCGCCGGACTTCCCCTTGTACTCAAGGGAACGGCTGAGGTGCGTCCGTGAATGCCTTTGTGGTGGCGGGCACTGCCAGCGGTGTGGGCAAGACTACGGTGGCTCTCGCAACCATCGCGGCGCTGCGGTCGCGAAGTTTGACTGTGCAGCCCTTCAAGTGCGGCCCGGACTTCATCGATGGCGGTCATCTTTCAGTTGTTGCCGGCCGAGCGGTGCGCAATCTTGATACCTGGATGCTCGGCGCCGAGGCCAATCGCGAGATTTTTTCCTGCGCCTCGGCCGGCTGCGATGTAGGTGTAGTCGAAGGGATGATGGGGCTCTTCGACGGTGTGACCGGGAGTTCGGAGGAAGGCAGCACGGCGGAGATTGCCAAACTGTTGGGTTTGCCGGTTGTGTTGGTTGTGGACGCCGGGAACAGCGCACGCAGCATGGCGGCTGTGATCCGCGGATTCGAGACCTTCGACTTGGGGTTGCGTTTTGCGGGCGTAGTTTTGAACCGCGTGGCGGGCGATGCGCACTTTCGCATGCTGGAATCGGCGATTCGCCAGTCCTCCGCGGTCCCGGTGCTCGGCTGGCTACCGCTGGAGGCAGACGCAGCGATTCCCGAACGCCACCTTGGTCTACATACTGCTGCCGAGGGAATTAGCCCTAGCGTCTCCTCCGTCTTCACGCGATTGGGCAACCGTCTCGACCTTGAGCAATTGCTGCATGCGACGGTCTACAGCCAACAGTCTACGACCATACCCATAAGCAGCGCTGAACCCAAATACAAGGGCATTCGCGTCGGCATAGCCCGCGATCGAGCGTTTTCGTTTTATTACGAGGACAACCTCGATCTTCTGCGGGAGAATGGCGCTGAAATCGTCGAGTTCAGTCCCATCACAGACCCCTTGCTACCACAGAATCTTCACGCTCTCTACTTCGGCGGTGGCTATCCTGAACTGTACGCGGCTGAACTGAGCGGCAATGGCAGCCTGCTCTACGAAATTAGTGAGTTTGCGAAAGCGAATAAGCCTATCTACGCCGAATGTGGCGGGCTGATGTACTTGGCTGAAAGGCTGACCGTGATCGATGGACAAAGTTATCCCATGGCAGGCATCCTTCCTGTCGCTATCGAGATGACCAAGTCCTTAATTCATTTCGGGTACGCGGATGTGGAGTTCGCGCACGATTGTCTGCTGGGGGAAAAGGGAACCCAAGTTCGTGGTCACAGTTTTCATTGCTCCCGCATCGTCGCTCACGATCCTTTGCGTTGCGTTTATCGCGTTCATTACTCGCTTTCCGACCGAAGAGAGCAGGAAGGCTTCGTGCGCGATCGCGTGCTCGGAACTTACATCCATCTGCATTTCCGCTCTTGTCCATCTCTAGTCTCATCCTTCCTGCAGCAGGCTAGCTCTGCGCATTCTCTTGTGGAGGCGCGATGAGCATCCGCCTGGGGATTGTCCTCTTGCTGAGTTCAATCGCGTTGCCCTGCTTCGCCAGCCGAACGGTTAAGGACGAACTGGGACGAACGGTAGAGGCCCCGGATCATCCCCATCGAGTGGCCTGTCTGATCCCGAGCGTGGTGGACATCGTGTATTCGCTGGGTGCTGGAACGGACGTTGTTGCCATCAGCGATTTCACAAAATACCCGAAAGAAGCTCTCGAGAAGCCGAGCATAGGACTTCCTCTCAATCCCTCGATGGAAGCTATTATTGCTTTGCATCCGGACCTCGTCCTTGGCAGCGGCGACCTGAATACGCTGGAGTTCGCAGGCCACCTCGAGCGCCTCGGGATACCGGTGTTCATGGTGGACCCACACGGGATTGAGGGAATCTTCGCATCGATTCTCAGCCTGGGCAGGGTGCTGGACCGTGAGACGGATGCCCATAACCTGGTCGCCCGGTTGCGCACGCGCATGGAGACCGTGAAGGCTCGCGTCGCCGGCAAACCGAAGGTACGAGTATTGATGGCGATCTGGTACGACCCGGTCATGACGATCGGCAAGGGTGCGTTCATCAGCGAGCTGATTGAGGCCGCTGGCGGCCGCTCCGTAACCGACGACATCGCACAAGAGTGGCCGGAAGTGAGTCTGGAGACCATTGTGAGCCGTCAACCAGACGCGCTCCTGCTCATGCGCGGAGCAAACATTACGCTTGACGAATTGAAGACACGTCCTGGTTGGGAACATTTGAAAGCGGTTCAACAGGGCCGCGTCTATTACACCGACGGTCGGATCCAGTATCCGAGTCCGATCGCGTTCGACGCACTGGAGGATTTAGCGAAACAACTTCATCCCTGAGCCTGATCCGTAAGCAATGATCGCTCGCGATCTGGGACTCATAAAACAAAAACGAGACGGCAGAATGTTCGGGAAGCGCGGTGAGAATCCGCCACTACCCCGTAACTGTAAACGCCGAGAACTGGGCAGGCAGGTGACTGCAGCCACTGGGGACCGAATCCCTGGGAAGGTTTGCCCAGCTTCGTCGAGGCGTGAGTCAGGAGACCGGTTCTGCCGGCACCAATTTCCGAGGGGAAAAATGAAACACTTCAGACAAACCCGGGCACGGGTGAGAGTCTTCTGCTTGCTTCTTCTCTCAAGCGAGTTCTCCTTGGCAGCGCACGCCGCCACGGTTCGCGGGACAATCGCGGATTCGCTCGGCGCCGTCATCCCGAAGGCGCGAGTCGAGCTCATTGCCAATCAAGAAGTTGTCGCTTCGACGGCCGCGGACGCCTTAGGAAGATACGAATTCCAGGTTGTCTCTGCGGGCCGCTACCAAGTCCGGGCCAGTGCTCCCTCGTTCGAGTTCACCATAAGTAAGCCGTTCTATGTTGGGGAAGGCGCGAACGCCAATATTGATCTGCTTCTGGCCATCGGGGTCGTGTCCCAGGCCGTCACGGTTACGGCGACCGGCACGCCAACGCCGCAAGCCCAAGTAGGCGCATCGATCACTCTACTTTCCGGAGACGACTACACCGACAAACTGGACGTGCACGAGGTTCTGCGCTTGGTACCTGGGGCGCAAGTCACGCAAACCGGACAGCGCGGCGGACTGGGCGAGTTGTTCGTGCGTGGCGGCAACAGCGATGCTAATAAGGTCCTCATCGATGGCATTCCCGCCAACGACATCGGGGGCGCGGTCGATTTTGGCGTACTTGCGGCTACTGGAATCAATCAGATCGAAGTGTTGCGTGGACCGAATAGCGCTCTGTACGGGTCCGATGCGCTCGCCGGTGTCGTGAGCATGACTACTCCGCGCGGCATCACGCCTTTGCCCGAGGTCACTTACTCGATTGATGGTGGGAATTTCGGGACCTATCGGCAAGAAGGAATTCTGAGTGGAAGCTATAAGGAGTTCGATTATTTTTCTGATTTCGCCCGCTTTGACACCGCGAACGATATTTCCCGCAGTTCCTTTCACAATGGGACCTATGCCGGGAACCTAGGCTGGACTCCGAAACCAAACACAGAGTTTCGAGCAACCGTCCGGCGCCTAGCGACTGCAGCGGGAGAGCCCAACGCTATTCAACTCTACGGGATCCCGGATGATGCGGGTCAGAAAGACCGACAACTCTTCATCGGCGCTACGTTCCAGCAGCAGACTACGCCGCGTTGGCACAACCTATTGCGCTATGGGGCGCTTCGGTTGCGCTCTCAGTATACCGACTACGCGGCGACAGGGATCCCCTACGACTCGCCGATTGTGGGACCAGAGTACATTGGCGCACCGGTCACCATCCGCGGGGGAAATGGCTACACAGTTTCCGGACAAGCGATTTTTCAATACGCTCAGCCCTATCCGAATCAGTTTCTAACTAGCACCGATCGTGATTTTGTCTATGCCCAGACTGAATACCAGGTTAAGCCGCAATTGACGGCATTGTTCGGGTTTCGCTACGAGGCTGAGCGCGGATTCACGCAGTCAAGCTTAGGCAAGAGTCCCACCGACCGCGGCAACTACAGTTACACCTTGCAAGTAGGAGGCAATCTAGCAAACCGTTTTTATTATACTTTGGGCAGTGGCATTGAGAAGAACGCCGTGTTCGGCGTTGCGGGCACGCCGCGAGCATCGCTTGCCTACTACTTGTTCCGTCCCGATACCTCGAAACTATTCAGCGGGACGAAGTTTCGTGCCAATTTTGGCACGGGCATCAAGGAACCCAGCATTTCCGATGCTGGCACCTCACTGTTCAGCCTGCTGCAGACACTCAGTGATGGGCCTCAACTCATTTCGCAGTTCCACATTGCTGCCATTGGAGCCGAGCGATCCAGAACGTATGACGGAGGCCTTGAGCAGAGCTTCCTCGAGGGGCGGGCAAGACTGGGCATCACGTATTTTCACAATGAATTCAGCAATCTGATTGAATTTGTACCGATGCAGGGACTGATTGATCTCGGCGTCGCCCCAGCCATAGCCGATGCGCTCCAATTTGGAGCTACTGTGAACTCGCAGGCCTTCCGTGCCCAGGGAGCGGAAGTAGAACTTGAATGTCGGCTTGGGCGAAACCTTGTCGCTCGTGGCGGATACACCTACCTGGACGCGGTTGTCGAACGGTCCTTTACCAGCGATGCGCTGGGCCCGAGCTTCAACACGGGCTCAAACTTCTCAACGATCCCCATCGGGATCTTTTCGCCGCTGGTAGGCGCACGGCCATTTCGACGCGCGCCTCATAGCGGTTACGTGGCCGCCACCTATCATCACTCGCGGTGGACGGCGTCGTTAACTGGTACCTTCGTGGGCAGGCGCGACGACAGCGATTTTCTCTATGACAAGGATGGGGGAACAAGCCTGCTGCTGCCGAATCGCAATCTCGACGCGGGATATCAGAAGATGGGACTTGCAGGCTGTTACGAGCTAAACCACGCGCTCAGTATTTACGCCGATCTCGAAAATGTTCTGGACCAGCGCTTTGACGAGGCGTTTGGTTATCCGGCGCTTCCTTTCACTTTTCGCTCAGGCATTCGCATTACGCTCGGAGGCGAGTCATGGAAGCTGAAATAGTAGAAAAGATTGCCTCGGGATCGTCGGAGCGGGCAGGTCGCCGGACCGGATTCTCCGATCGTGCGCTCTCCATCCTTATTATTATTATGTTGGCCTTGCTGTTGGCGCTTGGGGTTGTGCTTCTGCTCTCGATGGGGATGGGGGCGACCAGGATCGGGCTTCGGGAAGTGCTTGGCTCCTTGCTCCATTGGCATGGTTCTCAAGGCACGGATTCCGTGATTCTTTTCGAGATTCGCCTCCCCCGCGTGCTTGCGTCTGCGTTGGTGGGCGCTGCACTCTCCGTGGCTGGACTTCTATTCCAAGGGCTTTTCCGAAACCCCATGGCTGATCCGTACGTGATCGGCTCTTCCGGAGGAGCAGCGCTTGGAGCCGGGATTGGACTTTTCCTGCTTCCACGTTTTTCTTTTCTCGGATTCGGCGCAACTGCCGCAATGGGATTTGTTGGTTCGGTAGCGACTATCGCGCTGGTATATTGGCTGGCCCGGATTGGCGGGCGGGTGCCCGTGGTCACGCTCCTACTGGCGGGGTTCGCGGTGAGCACGATGTTGAGCTATTCCACTTATTTTCTCGTAGTGGTCGACGACAACTTTGGCCTGCGGACGCGGGTACTTGCCTCCTGGCTTACCGGAGTCATTGCTGTGCCGAGGTGGTCTCAACTCGAGGTCACCGCTGTAATGATCGGTTGCGGCTTCATTTGCTGCTTTCCCCTGGCACGGCGTTTGAACACGTTAGCGCTCGGTGACGAGTATGCCCGTCAAGTTGGCGTGCAGGTGGAAAAAACGCACCTGGCCGTCATTCTTACCGGCTCACTCATAACCGCTGCCGCAGTGTCATTGGGAGGAGTGATCAGCTTCGTGGGGCTGATCGTTCCTCATATGGCAAGGCTAGTCCTAGGCCCAGACCATACTCGGCTCTTGCCAGTTACGGCTATTGCAGGCTCGATTTTTCTGGTCTCGGCGGATACGCTGGCGCGCACGGTGCTTGCTCCTTCTGAGATCCCGGTTGGGCTTCTGACCGCTTTTATCGGCGGTCCATTTTTCCTCTACCTTTTGCGCCGGACAAGACGGGAGTATGCATAGTGACTCCATTGCTCCAGTTTGTTGATGTGTCATTTTCTTACGAGCAACCATCCGTCATTGCGGATGTCAGCTTCTGTTTGGAACAGGGCGAATGTGGAGCACTGATCGGTCCAAATGGAGTTGGGAAAACCACACTTCTGCGCTTGGCTGCCGGCGTGCTTGCTTGCTCTTGCGGCTCGGTCTCGCTCGCCGGTCGCAGACTAGACACTCTTCGGCGAGCGGATGTCGCAAAGCTGGTTGCGCTGGTCCCGCAGCGATTCGAAGTGCCATTCGACTTCACCGTGCAGCAGATTGTCGAACAAGGGCGCACGCCGTATCTTGGCCTCTTTACCGGCCTGAAGCGGCAAGATCGCAGGGCGGTCGAGCGCGCGCTCGAATTGGCCGACGTCACTTACCTGCGGAACCGCATTTTCAATGAACTTAGCGGAGGAGAACGCCAACGCGTCAAGATCGCCCTGGGATTGGCACAGGAGCCTCGTTTGCTGCTCCTTGACGAGCCTACCCAAAACCTCGATCTGGGTCGCCAGCTCGAACTGCTGGATTGCCTCCGTGCGCTCAATGAGGAGGGGGTTACGATTTTGGCTGCAATGCACGACCTTCAATTAATTCCAGGCACATTCTCGTCCGTTCTGTTGCTCGAACCTGACCACGAGGCGCACAAAGGCCGTCCGCAAGATGTCTTGCGACCTGGCATTCTGGAAAGGGCTTTCGATTGCCCACCTCGACGCCATCCCAAGTTAGTCGGTGAGAAGTTAGTTGCCGACAATCCGGCTTTGTTGGAGAAGATACCATGACCACTGCAGTCACCGCAGTCACACTTGCCGAATTCATCGAGCAGATTGATGCGCCCGACCCAAAATGGCTAAAGCAGGCGCGCACACATCTGGATAACCTCACCAAGCCACTAGGCAGTCTTGGCCGGCTCGAGGACATTGCTGCGCGATTGGTTGCTATCAGGAAAGGCAGTCCTGGCTGGCCGCTGAACAAAGCTGCCTATGTATTCGCGGCCGATCACGGCATCGTGGCCGAAGGAGTCAGTGCATATCCTCCGGAAGTCACTCGGCAAATGGTGCTTAATTTCCTCGCGGAAGGGGCTGCGATCAACGTTCTGGCAAAACTGCACCATGCCGAGCTAACCATCGTTGATGTAGGGGTGGATGCGGACTTCGGCGATCTGTCCGGTCTTCTGCAACGAAAAATCCGGCGCGGCACTCGGAACATGTTTCATGAGCCTGCCCTGACCGAAGATGAAATGCTGGGTGCTCTGCGCATAGGACTAGAGCTGGCGACCGGCGCTCAACAGAAGCAGCAAGCGTTGATCGCGGTCGGCGAGATGGGAATCGGCAACACAACTGCAGCGAGCGTGATAACAGCTGTCCTTACGGGTCAACCTGCCGCCGCGGTCACAGGCAAGGGGACAGGGCTCGGTACCGATGCTCACGAGCACAAGATCCGCGTCGTCGATGCCGTCCTGCAAGAGCACTTCGGCAAAGCTTCCCCAATTTCTGCCGCGCAACCGCTTGAGGTTCTGCGAACTGTGGGGGGATTAGAAATCGCTGCCATGGTTGGATTTGTCCTGGGTGCTGCACGATATCAAATCCCCGTGATCACGGATGGTTTTATCTCGACGGCAGCTGCGGCATTGGCCTACACGGTCGAGCCGCGAGTAAAAGAGTATCTCTTCGCCGGACATTGTTCGCAGGAGCCTGGCCATCGCTTTTTGCTGGAGTATCTGCGACTGGATCCCATTCTGACGCTCGACATGCGGCTGGGCGAGGGCACTGGTGCCGTGTTGGCGATGCCCATTATTGAGTCGGCTTTGCGGCTCTACACCGATATGGCGACCTTCGCTTCGGCGGGCGTAAGCGGGGTGAGCGTATGAGGCGATTAGTAGAGGAATTGCTGGTTGCCTTCCAATTTCTTACGCGATTGCCGATCTCGCGTATTGCCTACCAGCCCAACTCCTTATCGCGTTCGGCAAAGTTTTTTCCCGTAGTCGGCTTGGTCATCGGTCTCGGCGCTGCAGTGTTGCAGAACGTCCTAACACCTCACCTTAATCGGGCCCTCGCGGCACTTTTGGTACTGACCTTTCTTGTGCTCATGACGGGTGCGCTTCACGAAGACGGCCTGGCGGATACTGTAGATGCTTTTGGCGGGGGCCGGAATCGGGAGCAGGCCCTCACGATCCTGCGGGATAGCCGGATCGGAAGCTTTGGAGCGCTGGCTCTCGTGCTTTCTGTGCTGGCCAGACTACTCCTTCTATCGATTATTCCGATGAATCGCTTTACGGCATTGGTAATCTCCGCACACGTCTTATCTCGGTGGACAACTCTGCCGCTGAGTTATTTCCTGCGGCCGGCGCGCGAGAGTGACGACGGACAAGGGGCAAGGATTGCGCAGAAAATTCCCCCTTCGTCTCTTATTACAGGAAGTCTCTTGAGCTTTGCCATC
Organism: uncultured Acidobacteriota bacterium; assembly: GCA_963720155.1. GTDB lineage: Bacteria > Acidobacteriota > Terriglobia > Terriglobales > Acidobacteriaceae > Sulfotelmatobacter. Next base: position 3,289 of record CAVREP010000006.1, on the reverse strand, counting down.
GTGCTCTATCTGATGCGGAGGGAGTTCTGGATCCCGGTCCTTGTGGCGCTTGGGATCACTGCATTGAGCGGACTGTATTATTTTCGTCGGATCGGCGGGGTCACGGGGGATTGTTTCGGAGCAACGAATCAACTCACCGAGATTGCGGTTTATTTTTGTGGGGTGTGGAACGTGTGACACGTCTTCTTCTAGTTCGCCATGCAGAAACCGATATGGCAGGCCGGTTTTGTGGCCATTCTGATCCGCAGCTCAACGAACGAGGCCATAAACAGCTCACGGGGCTGGTGAATCGGTTGTCAAAACACGCGATCCGCGGAGTCTATACGAGCGACCTGCGGCGTGCCCAGCAAACCGCCGAGGCGATTGCCAAACATTTCGGGGTAAGACTCTACGTTCGTCCTAGCTTGCGCGAAATCCACTTTGGCCGATGGGACGGTCTTTCATGGAGCGAAATTGAAGTGCGCGACCCCTTCCTGGCAAAGAGGTGGGCAGAAACCTACCCTAATTCGACTGCGCCAGCAGGAGAGTCATCTCAGCAATTTGACTCCCGGGTGCGCGGCGAGATGACCTTCTTGTTGAGAGAAACAACGAAAGGGCCCATCGCGGTAGTTACGCACGCCGGTTTCATTCGTGTGGTGCTAACGAACTGGTGCAAGGTATCGGAGCAGGCAGCCTGGGATCGGACCAAGGACTATGCATCTGTCGTGGCGCTCGACACGAATCCTATCGACAGAGCCGGGATTGAGGATTCCAATTCTGGACGTTCTGGAGTTGAGGGCATACAACAAGGAGACTGGAAATGAGCATCGCAACCAAACGGGGAGATGCCGGCCAAACCGGGCTTGCAGGAGGCATTCGCGTTTCCAAGGCTGACGTGCGAGTGGAAGCATACGGTGCAGTTGACGAATTGAACTCCATACTGGGCTTTGCACGCAGCATTTGCCAGAGCGACGACATCCGCTCGTGGACGGAATCAATTCAGAAAACACTATTTCGGCTGGGCTCATCATTAGCCACAACGCCAGGCACTGTCAAGAATCCACCGACCATAACGGTCGAGGATGTCGAACAACTCACAACGCTCGTCCGCACGATAGAAGCTAAGGAAGGGATCTTGTCTGACTGGTCCCTTCCCGGGGCGCACACGGAGGCTGCGGCCTTCGAGATGGCGCGCACAATCTGTCGTCGCGCAGAACGAAATGTGGTTCGGCTGGCCGAGAGTGGTGCTCCGGTGGACCCGCAGATCCTCGCTTATTTGAACCGTTTGTCAGACCTCTTGTGGCTCTTCGCGTGGCTGCTGGAACTTCACGCCGGCGTCGACTCCAGACTGCGCGATGACCAACACGCCGGTGCACGTTGGTCGAGGGCTTGGTGATGCCGGGAGCAGGAAAGTTTACGAACGACGAATTGCAGGGAGTCTACCGCGCAATTCGCGAACGGCGCGATGTCCGCTCTGGCTTTTTGCCGGAACCGCTGACCGAACAGGTTCTGGGCCGGCTTTTGGAGGCTGCCCATCACGCTCCCTCCGTAGGCCTGATGCAGCCTTGGCGATTCATTCTCATTCGAGCGATGGAGACCCGCAAGGCAGTTCATGACATTTTTCTGCGATCGAATGAGGCCGCACTCGAAACGTACGAGAGAAACCGCGCGAAGAAATACGCCAGTCTAAAGCTCGAAGGTATTCTTGAGGCGCCCCAGAACCTCTGCATTGTTTGCAACCCAGAATGTGAACGGGGACATAGACTCGGTCGCCTCTCTATGCCGGAAACTGCGCTTTATTCTGCGGTCTGCGCCGCGCAAAATCTCTGGCTCGCGGCTCGCGCGGAAGGAGTAGGCGTCGGCTGGGTCAGTATTCTCGACAAGGAAGCACTCAAGACGCTCCTGCAGATCCCGGAAAACATTGTCCCGGTAGCATACCTCTGCCTCGGGTACGTCGACCACTTCGCCGCGGAGCCGGATCTTGAACGCGCCGGATGGGAACATCGCATTCCGCTCGATCAAGTGCTTGCGTTCGAACGATACGAGCCTCTTTGGAAAGCTGAGGATGAGAAGCTATAGCCGCTCGCGCCATTATGGTTCCAGGGCCTGCATCTCAACCGGAGGGTCGCTCCCAACTGGTTCTTTTATGACGACTGCCTCTGAGCAAGAAAAGAAACAATGTACGCGTCTAATCAAGAGACTCTGCGTTTTTTGCGGATCAAGCTTCGGGGCTCGGCTTGAGTATCGGGAAGCGGCGATTCAACTCGGGCGTGATCTTGCGAGTTCAGGTATCGCCCTTGTTTATGGCGGGGCCCGGGTAGGATTGATGGGCGCGCTGGCTGATTCTGTTCTGGAGGGCGGTGGCCATGCAATCGGTGTCATGCCGCAGTCTCTGGTTGACAAGGAAATTGCACATACCGCGCTGACTCAATTGCACATCGTCGAATCCATGCACGAGCGCAAGGCACTCATGGCCGACCTGGCAGACGCATTCGTTCTTCTACCCGGGGGATTTGGCAGCTGGGAAGAATTCTGCGAGGTGGTCACCTGGCTACAGCTGGGACTGCACCAGAAGCCTTGTGGCGTGCTGAATGTGGCAGGCTACTACGACGCGCTGATGTCACTTGCTGCGCATGCAGTCGCTGAAGGATTTCTCCGGCCCGCACACCGAGAGGCAGTGATTGTGAAGGACAATCCCCAACAACTGCTGTCGCAACTGGCCACAGCTGCGCTTCCTCTGGAGGAAAAATGGGTGACGAAACAAGAGCGGTGAATACCGACGGATCTTCCTGCAACAGCAGCTCACAACCCAAAGTAGGTGTTGGCGTACTGCTAATTGATCAGCACGGTCGTGTACTGTTAACGCTCCGAGAATCTCCTCCCGAAGCTGCGTGCTGGAGCATCGTAGGAGGCAAGCTCGATTTTATGGAGACCCTCGAAGACTGTGCCGTACGCGAAGCCTTCGAAGAGGTTGGGCTTAAGATAGAGATCGATTTCTTGCTGTGCGTTACCGACCATCTCTTGCCAGCAGAAGGTCAGCACTGGGTCTCGCCCGCCTATTTGGGACGAATATTGGCTGGCGAAGCAAGAAACTGTGAGCCGGAAAAAACGCGCGCCGTCCAATGGTTTCGGTATGACGAACTTCCACACAGGCTCACTATGACTGCAAGAAACGCAATCGAAGCTTACAGACGGCGCTCAGGGTTTCATTCCTTACGTACTGAGGCGAGCTAGGCTGGACGCGAGCAGCGTTTTCAGTGAACCGGAATTCCTCGCCACCGATAAATGTCCCGGCTCGTGACGGGAATGC
>CAVREP010000005.1:0-23152 GCA_963720155.1 uncultured Acidobacteriota bacterium | reverse complement strand
CCCTGGTCCCGAACCAGGTGCTCTACCAGGCTGAGCCACTCCCCGACGATGCTGCGCGGCTACCGGGAAGCCCTCCGCCTGCGCAGGTATTTCTCGATGGGCACAACGATTATAGCATCGTGCTTTGTTGTCGGCGTATGGGCCGTGCATGCCGACAGTCGGCCCAATTGTTTGTTTAGAATGTCGCTGGCGATACAGGTTGCTCACCTATTTCCTCCCTCAAATCATCTCGGCCGAATCGTTCTCTGTCCAAAACACTTTTCCGCTACACTGAAAACGCATCGGATTTGATGGAGTCTGATTCAACGCCAATATGATCGTCCTCTGCGCCGGTCGTTTGTATACGCCACGAGAAGAGATACAGGACCCACTCCTGTTTATTGAGGATGGGTTCATCTCCGCCGTGTCGTCGCGTGCTCAACAAGAAATCCCGCCGAATGCACGGGTCGTTGATTTTGCTGGCGATCATGGCGGTGGCATTCTGGCTCCGGGGTTCGTCGATATTCATATGCACGGCGGTGCCGGACTAGATGTAATGCGGGCCACGTCGGCCGAGTTGCCTCACCTCAACAGATTTCTCACAACCCATGGCGTCACAGGGTATTTTCCGACCACCGTGGCGGCCCCGCTCGATCAGACTTGCCGGGCCTTAGAACGGCTGGCCGATACCATTCAGGCGTCTGCGGATTCAATGGCCAGCAATGGTGACACAGTGCAAGCTCGACCGCTGGGCATCCACCTGGAAGGCCCATTTCTCAGTCACCAGCGCCGGGGCGTCCATCCTCCGGAATATCTGGTTGAGCCAACGCTGGAAATCTTTGAACGCCTGTGGCAGGCCGCGCGAGGTCATGTGAGCATGATGACTATTGCGCCGGAGCTTCCCGGAGCACTTGAAGTGATCGCGGAGGCAGCGCGACGGAAAGTCTGCGTGAGCATCGGCCACTCGGACGCCGGTCTGGAAGCGGCGCGCGCCGGTGTGCGCGCTGGGGCGCTTCACGCCACTCACACCTTTAATGCCATGCGGCCGCTGGATCGTCGCGAACCCGGCATTCTCGGCGAGGTTCTGGTCGACCGGCAGCTCACTGCCGACATTATTGTTGATGGAATTCACGTTGCGCCCGAGGTGGTGCAGCTTTTCCTCAGGGCTAAGGGGCTCGAACACTCGGTGCTCATCACGGACGCCACGGCTGCAACCGGCATGCCCGACGGCACCTATCAACTTGGCCCGATCAAGGTCGAGGTCAAAGACGGCAGGTGCACGATGGATGGGAAATTGGCGGGCAGCGTCCTCACCATGGATCGCGCGGTCCGCAACGTAACTCGATTTGCGGGATGGAGCCTGCGGGATGCGGTTCGGGCGGCGACCCTGAACCCGACTCTCGCCGTCGGCCTGGTGCAGCATGGACACTTAACTCCGGGCGCGGAAGCCAACATTGTTGTACTGAGTCCGGACGGAGAAGTGAGGAAAACAATCGTGCGCGGCCGGGGCGTCTAGCTCTGCCGGCCCTAACTTGCGTAATGATCTGAAATTGAAAGTTGGCTAGTTCGGTTTGCGCTCTTTTGCTTCAGCCAGGTAGCGTAACAACAAGGCCTCATCGGACCGTGTGAGCTGATCGAGGAAGGACGTATCCACGTTTTTGCCGTCTTCCACGGTCTTCGATCCACTCGACTGGCGCAGCTTGTCGCCCAGTTCGGGATCATTGCTCATGACCTGGGAATAGAACCACAGAAAGTGGCGCATCTGGTCGAGCGATTTGCATAGAGTCTGGATAGCTTCCGTTTCGGGCAGCGCGCTCAAGGCTTCCATCAACTCAGGATCGCTGGGCGCCTGCATAGCGGCGCAGTTGAGTTCCCGCTGAATCACGCGAAGATCCTCGGTAACTCGCACCATCCGGGTGTGAAGGTCGTCCATCTCTGTGTTTTTCCCCATGGGTTCGCGTGATGATCTGCGTGCCGTTTCAACATCTCATCGGCCACGGGAATGAGATAGATGTCCCACGATCATGCGCTTTCGTAATTCGAGGGATTACCTCGTGGTCTAAAGGTAACCTCTGTGCTCGGACCGCGCGAAGGCCGCTACCAGCAAGGCTTTTCACGCCCTGGCGGTACGGATCTCCGGCACGTTGACTACCTTTACGCCTTGCGCCGGATTTTCCACCGCCGCCAACCGTGCAGTCACCATTTGCTCCAAAGTCACCAGCCCCAGGCGCAGCGCACCGTCGCGGGTTTGCGGCAGCAATTCGGCGAGTTTGTACATCGGCAACAGAAGAGAGGGCCACCGGTGTCCCAGGCCCAGTACATACCAGGGCCTAAGGATGGGTAGGCCCGCCGCTTCGATGGCCGCCTCGCACTCAGCACGCACCGCGATATACGCTTTCATTACGGGCGCGGGATGAGCCACGCTCAGGTAGACGAAGTGACGAACGTTCGCGCTCTTCGCCGCGGCCACCGCCTCCAAGCCAGACACCAAATCCACTTTGCGGAAGTCAGCTGCCTTCGCCGGGCTCGGATGAGAACTCCTACCAACTGGACAAACCTGTCCGGGAGAAATTTTGTCTTCGTAGCTGGATCCATCCAGCACATTTTCCACCACCGGAGTACAGCCTCGCGGCAACTTCTTCTCCGAGCCGGGACGCACCAATACCCGCAGCTCGTGTCCGCGCCGGAGCAGCCGAGGAATCAAACTCAAACCCATATACCCAGTTCCTCCAGTGATGGACACGCTTCGCCGTTGTTCGCTCATGGAATGCCTCTCTAGGAATTTACGGAAGAAAAAGTGCTTTGGATGCTCGGGCATTGCAAGGCCGAGCCGACCTTATGAGACAGCCGGCCGTTCGACTCCACTCAGCGCCCCGAAAGGGTTGAAGCCCAGTGCCCCCCGTCTCAACTGTTGTTAGAGGATAAGCCGCTTGTGGTACAAACGGCGGATGGAAACCGCGCTGGCAAACCCGCCGAGCCACGAACTTGTCCGCGCCATCGGCCGCTGGAGCCTGGTCGCGCTGGTTGTGAATTCAATTATCGGCAGTGGAGTTTTTGGCCTGCCTTCCACCGTCGCCGCTCTTATCGGCAATTCCAGTCCCTGGGCCGTGCTTGCAGCCGGCGCTGGAATGAGCGTGATCATGGGTTGCTTCGCTGAGGTTGCGTCACGCTTTCAGGAGGCTGGCGGTCCCTATCTCTACGCCCGCGTAGCCTTCGGACGCATGATGGGAATTCAAACCGCATGGATGCTCTGGCTCGGTCAAGTCGCTGCGCCCGCCGCCAACGCCAATCTGTTTGTGATTTATTTGGGAGAGTTCTGGCCGCAGGCAAAAGATCCGCTACCCCGTGCTCTTATTCTCACCGGGCTAGTCGGTCTTCTGGCTTTTATCAATATCCGGGGAGTGCGCGCGGGAACGCAGGTCAGCAATCTGTTCACCACTGCCAAGCTGGTGCCGCTGTTCGCTGTGATCATTCTCGGCCTGGTTGTGCTTCAGCGCCACCACTGGGCCATTGCAACTGCGCCCGTCGCTTCTCCCAGCGCCAGTCAGTGGCTGAAGGCTATGCTGCTTCTGGTGTTCGCGTACGGCGGATTCGAGACGGCGCTCGCGCCGATGAGCGAGGCGAAAAATCCGCGGCGTGACGCCCCTTTTGCGCTCTTCACCGCTTTATTGGTATGCACTGTGATTTATGGGCTGATCCAGTGGGTGGTCGTTGGAGTCCTGCCCGACGCCATGCATAGCCAGCGCCCTCTAGCGGACGTGGCGCGGGTTGCGGTTGGTGCCGTAGGCGCGGCTTTCGTCGCCGTGGGTGCGCTGATCTCCTTCTGCGGATACCTCAGCGCGAAGATTCTTGCCACGCCGCGCGTTCCGTTCGCCCTAGCGGAGCAAGGAGACTTCCCCAAAGCTTTCGCGGCCGTGCATCCCCGCTTTCATACGCCCTATGTCTCGATTCTCGTGTTTGCGGCCATGGTCTGGGGATTAGCGCTGATCGGCGACTTCAAATGGAATGTGACGCTTTCGGCCGTGGCCCGACTCCTTTACTACGGCGTGGGCTGCGCAGCATTGCCAGTACTGCGGCGCAGGCAGCCGGAAGGCGCAACCGCGATGTTCCAGCTGCCCGCGGGAAATTTCTTCGCTGTGCTGGGTGTGATTCTATGCGTGATTCTTGTAACGCGTGTAGATTTTGGGCAGTCGCTGATTTTGGTCGCGACGATCGCGTTGGCGTTGGTGAACTGGGCGGTCATGAGCTCGCGGGTTCAAGAATGAGGACTGTCATGCTCTCGACTGTCAAGCCCCTGCCGTGCCGCACCAAGCCTATCCTGTGACGGTTTGGCGTAGAACTTCCTGACCCGTCGGCTGAGTCACATCGCCACTATCTTCCGCAGTCACGAATGTGTCGAATGTCTTGTAAGTTGTCGGCGCTTTGAACTCGCCTTCGAGGTTATCATTCACCTGCAATTGACCTTGCTTGATAGGGGCGCCTCCGCGAGGCTGAATCCAAACTATGTAAATTGATCTTGGCGGCGTCAGGTTTTGTCGCTTGGCGAGATGCTTTACCTTCAGGTCGACAATCGTATTTCCGTTGCTATCGTGGGTCAGTACTGCGCTTGCACTGGCCAGCAGGAACCGAACTCGTGGGATTCAAGGTTACGTGCTTTTTGCCGCATCCGACCGTGAACCAAGGGTAGCGGTGAGGAGCACGCACAACTTCGTTGCTGTCCTTAGCATATTCATAAAAACGCACCTGGAGATGTTGGATGAAAGTGCTGGACTCGTAGGTTGTCGAAAAGCGCGAGGAAGGAGGAATCGCCCAACTTCGGCCGGGCGAATGGACCGTCAAGGTGTCAGGAAAAAACAGCAATTCAGGCGGGATGGCGCCCTCTGTCGGGAATTTACAGTACCTACTGCTCCATATCCAGCAGCGTTTTCTTGCGCTCGACGCCCCACCGATAGCCGCTAAGGTTTCCATCTTGCCGGACCACGCGATGGCACGGGATCGCGATCGCGACGGGATTCGTGGCACAAGCGCGTGCGACGGCACGGCTGGCGGTGGGCTGGCCGATTGCCTTCGCCACCTGGCTGTACGATCGCGTTGCGCCAAAGGGGATCGACTGCAGATGAGTCCACACGCGGCGCTGAAACACGGTCGCGCGGATGTCCAAAGGCAGCGCGGCGTTTAATTCCCGGCCTGTCATCTTCTTCAGCAAAGCGGAGACCCAATTCTGCAATCCGCCCTCGTCGGGCCTGCGCACGGCGAAGGGGAACTCGCGCTTCAAGCCCTCGAGCAACTCGCCATCGGAGCGCGCGAACTGAATCGAGCAAACGCCCCGGTCGGTGGCCGCGATCAGCATCCGTCCCAGCGGTGAATCGGCGCAGGTATAGCGAATGGACGCGGCAATAGCGCCGCGGCGATATTTGTCAGGAGTCATGCCGAGGTGAGACGCGGTTTTCTCGTAGAGGCGGCTGCTGGAGCCGTAACCGGCGTCGTACATGGCGCGCGTCACATTGTCTCCCGCTTGGAGGTTGCGCTTGAGCAGGCGCATGCGGCACGAATCGGCATATTCGCGCGGTGTGATGCCGAGCGCGGCCTTGAAGCGGCGTTGCAAATGGAACGGGCTTTGCTGAAAAGTTTTCCCCAGGCGCTGGAGCGTGATGGGCTCATCGAGATGCTGCTCGATGTAGCGGCAAATCTCTTTCGCGGAATCGGATTGCGGATGGCCGCTGATCGAGCTCGGCCGGCAACGCAGGCAGGCGCGAAATCCGGCTTTTTCCGCCTGCTCGGGACACGAAAAAAATGTTACGTTCTGGCGCCGAGGGCGGCGAGCCGGACAGGACGGCCGGCAATACACGCTGGTGGTTGATACGGCAAATACGAACTCTCCGTCGTGGCGAGAGTCGCGCGCGACGACTGCCTTCCAGCGATGGTCGTCTGGCTGGTCTTCGTTCTGGTGGTCGTTCCGCACTCCCGCGGAATTGATCGAGTTGGAATTCACGACTGGCATTTCGCCGGCAGATTCCTCTGCGAGTATGCCATTGGCAGTCATCATTGGGAAAGTCGAGTTCGTGGAAGTCATGATAGAGAAAGTGTACGACGAGGCGATTGAGCGGACTATCCGAATCTTGCGGGCAAAGTGAATTAAGGGCAGTTCTCAGTTCTCAGTTCTTAGTTCTTAGTTCTCCGTTCTTGGTTCTTGGTACGCGCTAACGGTTTGCGCAGGGTGGTAGAAAAGACTAGATTTCCATGTGCTTTCTTATTTGGATAATTCATTGAGGAGAGATTTATGAAGAATATGCGTCTAGCGGCGGTTGGCATTCTTGTAGCAGCGCTCCTGGGCACTGGCCTGGCACAAAAAGAGGCGCAGCACCTGTTGAGCGCCGACGAATTGAAGAGCGTGGTTCCCGCCGAGTTTTTCTTTCGCGGACAAAAGGCACCTACACAGCTGCGAAACTCGGCGGGATTTCAAATGGCCGACGGCAAGATCACGTTTACAGCTTTGGTAGATGCCTCTGGATACTCCACGGCGATTCGGCAAAAATATCAGGGCATGCTTGCGACCGAGTCGAAGCTGAACATCGGCGGTTCGGAGCTGCCGCCGGGAGAATATGGCTTCGGTTTTGCGGTTGACAAGTTCGTGGTCATGAACGTGGCCAGCGAAGACATACTGAGCGTACCTTTCCAGAGCGATGCAGATTTGAAGCGGGCCGTACCATTGAAGATGGTTCAGGACGGCGGCGGTTACAAGTTATATACCGGGAAAAAGTGGGTGTTGTTGAAACCTGAGTAAGTAGGGCCGGTCAGCTATTTGTCTCCAGGGTATGGCTTCTGTCTTGCTGCAGGAATGCTCGATCCCTATCTGTTCAATTGGTTGAAGAACTCCTCAGCTTGCAAGCAGCAAACCAATGCAATTAGTTGCCTAGCGGGTGGAATGGGCCAAGCAAGCTGGAAACCCCAGAGCGCTTGCGCAATTCGGTGAGCAGCGCCCCGGCGGCATTGGTGTAGGTTTTGTTGGGGTCGGAAGGATCGGCCCAGACGGCATCGTAGACAATTTGGGCGGCTTCTTTCAGGTCAATGTGTAGGGCAGCTTCAAATACATCCACGCGCTCCTGCAGTTGGTCGTAACACGGTTTGCAGATCGAGGCCGCTTCGGGAGTTCGCGTGTGATGTTCCGTTAAGTTGCAAACTACCGGCAGGTGGGTAACGCTTGCCTCCGCAGCGAACATCTGGGACCTAAACTCTTTCAGAAAGGCTTCTCTCTCCTGCTCGAGGATTTCGGCATCGGGTTCAACTTCGGCAGCGGCTTGTGGTACGGGAATGGCCGGCGCAACATTGGGCGAAACCCGCTCGCTGCCATTACATGCAGGGCAGGTGTCAAGGTTGGCAGGATAATAGAGACGGCAACGGGCGCAAGGCAGGCCAAAGCCGGAAGACTTGGGCAATGCGCCTACACGGACGGCATTTCGAAGATCACCGCGCACCTGGTTGCGAACGTCATTTCGAACGTCGGTGTGAACATCGCTACGAACGTCGTTACGAACTATGTTCTCGGGCTGCAGAACTGGCCGTACAGATTTGGCACCGGGGGCTGTTGGGGTCCTCTTCAAGTCCATGATCAAATTCCTCCAAACTGACGCGCGAAGCGTTGGCCTGGCCTCCGGCACTGGGAAAGCCACAGTTTCCAGTGTAAGCAGCTCGCCTTCCGATCAAAAATAACCGGAGTACAGTGCCTGGCATTGTCCGAGCGGCGGCCGCTACCGCGAATTCGTCTCTTTCATCAATTTCAGGAGTTCGTCGCGGCGGGCGCGGTAGAGCGTGCGCTCGGGATCGAGCCGCGCGGCGGTCTCCAATTCCGATAAAGCTTCCTCGTAGCGGTCCATCGTCATCAGGCAGGCCGCGAGAGAGTAGTGATTGTCCGGAGAAGCGTTGAGTCGAAGCGCCTCGCGAAATTCTTTCTCAGCCGCCGACAGTTGCCGCTGCTGAAACAGCGCAGTGCCAAGAGCCCGGTGGGCGGTGTCTGAGTCAGGATTGAGCGCAACTGCCAGGCGCAACTCGCGCACGCCCTCTTCCAGTTTGTCATCCATCAAAAGGGCTTCGCCGAGGATGCGGTGCTCAGCGGAACTGGTGGGGTTTTGGCGAACCGACAGTTGCAATTCGCTGACGGCGCTGCCGTAGTCCTTTTTGGCCATGTAGGCTCGAGCCATGCAGGAGTGTCCCTGCTCCCACTCCGGATGCTGACGGTAAAGCTCGCGCAGTTCGAGCATGGCGGCATCGAAGTCGCCCTTGTCACAGTAGGTGTTGCCCAGGTTGTTGCGAACGGACGGGTCTTGAGGCGCCAGCCGCTTGGCTTCGCGATATTCGACGATGGCCTGGTCAAGAAGATTCTGTTCGTGCAAAATCAACGCCAGGTTGGAATGGGCCTGCCAGAAATTTGGCTTCAAATGAATGGCGTGGCGATAGGCGTCGATGGCAGCGGCCAGGTTGCCGTCGGCGTGCAGAGTAATTCCCAAGTCATAGTAAGTGTCGGGATTATCGCCTTGGCGGGCGAGCGATTCGAGAAATGCGTGGACCGCGGCGCCGTATTGTCCATTGGAGTAGAGACCGAGCGCGAGAAACTGGTAGGCCTCCGCGTTCTTCGGATCCATGCTGAGGGCGGTGCGAGCTTCCGCGATCGCGTTGGGTCCGTCATCCTGGCGATAGAAAATGTAGGCCAGGCTGCTGTGATTTTCGGGTAAATCGGGCATGAGTTGCGCAGAGCGCGTGATCTCGTCAAAGGCATCGTCCCACTGTTCCTGCTGGCGGAGCATTGAGCCCAGAGCGAAGTGCAACGCGGCATTTTCCGGGTCGGAGCTCAGGACTCGACGCAGAGCCAGTTCGGCTTCGTGGAAGCGATGATTCCGGGCATCGACGGCAGCCTGCACCAGGAGTTCGGGGAGATCGGAGGTCGCAGCGCCGGAACTTGAAGCATTGGGTGTGAGGGAGGGCTTCGAGTTCTTTAGCGTATGAACGAGATTTGTATCGGCGCCGGCGGATTCAAGTTGACGAATCTGTTCCTCGCCGGGAGTGCTGACTAGTCCGCGCTCTTCGATAAGGCGGACGATGCGACTGCTGGGCACACCAGCCGTCAGCCAGGCAATGAGTTGAACGCAGTTCACTGGCTGGGTTTCGCTGGAATGGGCCGCCAGAGTCATCCCAAGAAGAAACAAAAAAACTGATAGGCCCTTGCGCTTCAATCGGCTCTCCGGGCAACGTTTGACTTGCTGGCTTGTGCAATTGCTGCGTGGTCCGCAGCTTTTCCGATTCGCTGATCCCCACACTAGCCGGAGATGGAACTGGAGGTAAGATCACGGAAGTAACGGCTGGGATGGGAGAGTGGGCATAGCGCTGCGGTCACAAGGCGCTGTGATTCTGGTCAGAGCAAGCATCCTCGTCGGATGGGAGAGAGGGAGGGTGGAGTTCGGGTGGGTACGAATTTAAGCTTTAAGATCAAGACCCCGCGAGGTTTGACTTCCCTCTGCCCCTCCAGTACCGTATTAATAGGTTGTGGTGTCTCTGGAGGTACCTATGCTTGAAGGTCTATTTCAACCAACACATCTGATCATCATCTTTGCTATTGCCCTGCTGGTTTTTGGTCCAAAGAAATTGCCCGAGCTTGGCAAAGGACTGGGCGAGGGAATTCGTGCCTTGAAAGAAGGCATGAAGGACAATCATCAGGCTTCGGCCGAGCAGAACAAGACTACCGAATCAAAAGATAAAGATATCAAGAGCTGACTGCAGTTTCGTTCGCGGGCAGTAACCGTCTTGGATTCAGCTGCAGCCTTGTCTTCTTTCGTGTCCCGTTCCCAGCAATCCCGGGCTCCATATATCGCATCTGAGCTGTGACTTCAACTCTGGCATCCGGAGGTACGGCAGTGTTGCGTAAAGGCAAGTTTGCTGTCTTCGTTTTGTTCTTGGCAGTGGCGCCGGCGGTTCTCGCCGATCAGATCACTTTGAAGAACGGTGACCACCTCAGCGGCACGATCGTGAAGTCCGACGGGAAAACCCTGGTTCTGCACACGGACTACGCGGGAGACGTCACAGTCGATTTCAAGGCCATCGCTCAGATCACAACCGATGAGGAATTGCACGTCAGCACATCGGACAAGAAGACCGTGGTGGGCCCAGTGAATGGCAGCGGCGAAAAACTCGAAGTCGCCACCAAGACCGGCACGGTGGAAGTTCCGGCGAGCAATGTTGTCTTGATCCGGAATGATGCCGAGCAGGCTGCGTATGACAAGTCCTTGCATCCTGGCTTGCTGCATGGATGGAATGGCGGAGTCAATGTGGGATTCTCGCTGGCTCGCGGCAACAGCCAAACAGATAATCTGGCGTTAGCGGTCAACGCGATCCATCCCACTGAGAAAGACAAACTGACCGTGTACTTGAGTTCGATCTATACCGCCAACGACTTGGCAACTCCCAGCACGGTGGCCAATCTGGTGCAAGGAGGAATCCGCTACGATCACAATCTCAATCCGCGGCCATTTGTTTTCGTGGGCGCAGACTTTATGAGCAATGAACTGCAGAACCTTGATCTGCGCGGCGTCTACGGGGGTGGCTTCGGCTTCCATTCGATTAAGTCGGACGGCACTACATTGGACATTCTTGGCGGCCTTAACTACACGCATGAAACTTATTCGAATGGTCCGGAAATTGTGCCGATAACAGCGCCTCCAGCGTTTAGTTCATACGGTGTGACAAACCGATTCGCAGCGCTCACGCTAGGTGAAGAATTGATGCACAAAGTGGGGAAAGGCACCGTTATTACGGAAAAGCTGTATTTCTTTCCGGATCTGTCGAACACCGGCGAATATCGAGGAACATTCGACTTCGGTACAGTGACGAAGATCGGCAAGTGGCTGGGCTGGCAGAACCAATTCAGCGATATCTATGTCTCCAATCCACCAGTGGGCACAAAGAAAAATGATGTGATCCTGACGACTGGGGTGAACTTTTCGTTCACTCCCTGAGTACGATTTGCCAACTCGAAATCGAAAAAGCCGCTCCAGAGAGCGGCTTTTCTGCTGAGAACCCAATTGCAACCGTGTCGGTTAGAGGCCCGTGGGCAAAACTCCCATTCATCCACGTTCGAGGATGTGGGGGACGGGTTATAAGCTTTTAAGGCTTGGTCGCTCACGAACACTTGTACAACACGTCTACAACCGAGTACATTACTGTTTCCCGTTTTCCGGGTTTCTTTAAGTCCCAAAACAACAGGAGTTTGCTCGATGCGTCACGCGTTCATTGTGCTGATTGCTGTGTGCTGCTTGGGAGGGTTTTCCTTCTCGCAAACCGCCGACGAACTGATTGCCAAGAACATCCAGGCCCGGGGCGGGATGGAAAAGATGAAAGCCATCAAGACCCTGCGCATGACAGGTAAGTTCGACGGTGGAGGCGGCTTCACCGCGTCCGTGGGGCAGGAGAACGAGCGCCCCGAGTTGATCCGGGAGATCTTCGTACTGCAAGGGATGACGGCGGTGCAGGCGTATGACGGCACCACGGGCTGGCAGATTCAGCCTTTCGGCGGGAAGAAAGATCCGGAGTTGATGGGTGAGGACGACCTGCGCGACCTGCTGCTTGACGCCGATTTCGACGGCCCGCTGGTCGATTACAAAGAAAAAGGAAGCACCGTGGAGTATCTGGGACACGATGTGGTGGACGGAGATGATGCACTGCGACTGAAGATAACGCTGAAAAATGGCGACATCATTTACGACTACCTCGATCCGGATACGTTCATCGAAATTCGGAAGGACATCCAGCAGTTTATTCGGGGCTCAGTGCGGGATCGCGTGGTTGGGCTGGGCTCGTACAAGCCGGTGGCGGGGGTGATGTTTCCTTTCTCGATGTCCCAGGGACCGAAGAACAATCCCAATGCACAAACCGTCACCGTGCAGAGAATTGAAGCGAATGTGATCATCGATCCGGCGGATTTTGCGCTCCCAGCTTCGTTGAGGACTGAGGAAAAGAAGTCCGGGATGGTTGGGGTTCACTGATTCGCTCCGATGCCGATTCGTTCCGATGAAGACCACAACAAAAATCATCTGCGTGGAGAGGGACTCATAAACATGAAAGCATCCGCTCGCAATTCCTGGGAAATGACTGTGCTGTTCGGAGCTTTGCTATGCACAACTTTGGAGGCCGGGGCACAAGCTCCGTACCGCTATGATGCAGCCACGGTTTCAGGATTGCCCGCACGAAATATCGGCTCGGCCACCATGAGCGGGCGAATTGCCGCGCTGGACGCGGTGGAAGAAACCGGCCGCATCACTGTGTTCGTGGGGGCGGCAAGCGGCGGAGTTTGGAAGTCAGTGAATGGCGGCACGACGTACAAACCGGTGTTCGACCGGGAAGACGTACAGTCGATTGGCGCGGTTGCGATCGATCCATCGAATTCGAAGATTGTGTGGGTAGGCAGCGGCGAGGCTTGGACACGGAACAGCGTATCGGTGGGCGACGGTGTGTACAAGTCGACCGACGGCGGCGAGAACTGGACCAACGTCGGATTGAAGGACAGCGAGCACATTGCGAAGATTTTGGTGAACCCGGGCGACAGCAATGACGTGCTGGCTTGCGCCACCGGGCAGTTGTGGAGTGACAACGATGAGCGCGGAGTCTTCCAGACCAGCGACGGCGGTAAAACCTGGAACAAAGTTCTGGCGGGTGCAAACGGTTCGAGCGGTTGCGCCATGATTGCGCGCAGCAAGCAGGAACCGAAAACCATCTACGCCGCGATGTGGGACTTTCGGCGGCAGGGATGGACATTCCGATCGGGAGGTCCGGGCAGCGGGCTGTTCAAATCAACTGACGGGGGCGCTCACTGGAATGAAATCAGCGACAGCAATGCCAAAGGGTTGCCGGCAAAACCATACGGGCGTATCACGGTGCAGGTGGCTGAATCGAAGCCAAATGTGGTTTATGCTAACATCGAAGCGGAAAAAGGACGCGGCCTCTACCGCTCTGACGATGCCGGGACGAACTGGACCAAACTGGATGCCAGCAATTACATGGTGTGGCGTCCATTTTATTTCGGCAACCTGATTGTCGATCCGAAAGACGAAAACAAGATTTTCAAGCCTGACCTTATTCTGCTGCTGAGCAACGATGGTGGCAAAACCTTTAATAACGTTTCCAGCGCTGCGCATGGCGACTTCCACGATGTGTGGATCAATCCGAAGAATACAAACATCGTGATTGCCGGCGACGATGGAGGCTTATGGCGGAGCGAAGATGGCGGCAACCGCTGGAAGCACCAGATGAATTTACCGGTTTCGCAGTTCTATCACGTGAGCACGGACAATGCGGATCCATACCACGTATACGGCGGCCTGCAGGACAACAGTTCGTGGGTGGGCGACTCGTCGTATCCGGGCGGCATCAGCAACTCGCGCTGGGAGAATATGTTTGGCGGCGATGGCTTCTGGATGTTCGAGGATACTTCCGACCCTGACTATCTTTACGCTGAAGCACAGGGCGGCGAGATTGGCCGGGTAAATCGCTACACGCATGAGACTCGCGACCTGCATCCGTGGCCGAATTACGGCGAGGGGAAACTGCGCTTCAATTGGAATACTCCGATTCACATGAGTCCGAACGAGAAGGGGACAATTTATATCGGCGCGCAGTTCCTGTTCCGCTCGCGCGATCACGGGCAGTCCTGGGATCGGATTTCTCCCGACCTCACGACCAACGATCCGGAAAAACAGAAGCAGGAAGAGTCCGGCGGCGTGACCATTGACAACTCTTCGGCGGAGATGCACACGACCATCTATTCGATTTCGGAGTCGCCGAAAAATGGACAGATCATTTGGGTTGGCACCGATGATGGCAATGTACAGATTACTCGCGATGGAGCGAAGACCTGGACGAACGTGGTTGGAAACGTCAGCAGGCTGGGAAAAAATTCATGGGTCTCGAGCATCGAGGCCAGCCGCTTCGACGAAGGTACGGCATATGCGACGTTTGACCGGCACACCTTCGGAGAGATGAAGCCGTATGTTTACAAGACCACAGATTACGGCCAGACCTGGACGGCGCTTCCGGCGCAGGAGAGCGGCGTGCGCGGCTTTGCCCACGTGATCAAAGAAGATACGGTAAACCGCAATGTGCTTTTCCTGGGCACGGAGTTTGGGCTCTGGATTTCAGTGGATGGTGGACAGAACTGGGCCCAGTACAAGGGATCCGACTTTCCCGCTGCGCCGGTGGACGACATCGCGATACAGGCGCGGGAATCCGACTTGGTGCTGGCAACACACGGGCGCGGCATCTGGGTGGTGGACGACATCTCACCGCTGCGAACACTCACGCCGGAAATGATGACCAAAGATGCGATGCTGATCCCGGGCCGACCTGCGATTCAATACTTTGACGTGGAGGGAGGATGGCCGGAAGGCGACGAAACCTTCCGCGGCCGGAATCGGCCGGCAGACGCGCAGATCACTTACTACCAAAAGGGACGGCACATCTTCGGCGATCTGAAGATCGAGATTTTCGATCAAGACGGCAAACTGGTGGACACTGTAGCTGGAAGCAAGCATCGGGGATTGAACCGCGCGGGGTGGGGTATGAGGATGAAACCACCGGCGGTCGCTCCGGCGGCGTCTGCACTGTTTGAAGCGGCGCAGGGACCGCGCGTTTTGCCGGGCACTTACACGGTGAAACTGACCAAGGGAGATCAAACCTACACCGAACAGTTGAATGTTGCGATTGATCCGCGGGCTAAGTATTCGATCGAGGAACGTAAAGCGCAATTCGAGCTCTCGATGAAAGTCTACAAAGAGCTTGAGCATATGACGTACGGCGTGAAAGCGATCGAGGGAGTGCGCGATGCAGCTAACGCGCGGGCTGCAAAGCTGGCGGAGAAAGATCCGCTACGCAAGCAACTACAGCAACTCGCCGCGGATTGCGATGCGCTGCGCTCGAAGATCGTGGCCACCAAAGAAGGTGGCATGATCACCGGCGAAGAACGGATCCGCGAACACCTGGGGCAACTCTATGGCGCAGTGACTGGATACGACGGCAAGCCCACGGATTATCAAGTGGCGCGGACCGAATCGCTGGGCCATGAATTACAAGATGTCATCGACGACTTCCAGAAAAAGATACAGAAAGATCTGCCCGGAATCAATGCTGGCTTGAAGAGGAAGAAACTGGAGCCCATCACCGTTTTGGTTGAAGCTGACTGGCAGAAAAAAAGGGAAGAATCTTCTACTGCCGCTGGCGCGGGAATGCGCGCGGCTGAAGGCCAGATGCGAGAAATGGATTAGTACGATACTGAAACTACCCACGGATCGCTCTACGAATTCTAGAAGTAGAATTTCAGCGCAACTTGAATCTGCCGCGGCGGACGTGCCGCGGCGGCAAGTCCAAATGGAGACAAGCACGAGTTTAAGGTGCAGACTTGGGCGCCCCGCTCCCGTGGCACCGGTTCTTCACTGATTTCGCCCGAATTCCGAATAGCGGGTTCGCGTGGTTAAAGGCGTTGAAGACTTCGGCTCAGAATTCAAAGTGCATCTGCTCGCGCACGGGAACGATCTTGAACAACGAGATGTCCCAGTCCTGCTGACCCGGTCCTAAAACAATTCCTGCCTGCATTGCCGAACGTACCGAGAGTTGTATTCGGGGCAAAAGCGCAGGTGTTGAACAATGTTCCCGGCACGCAAGGATGCGCGTTAGGATTGCCCACCAGGTTCGGCGGTGAACATTGGAAGGCGACCGTTCCTCCGCAGTCGGAATTCGATACGTTGTTTACGACGTCGGTGATGGTGAACGGCGCTGGGCTACAGGCCGCCGGCGCCGGCGGCCTGCAGCCCACCTGTTCCGACGAGCCCACTTTCACAGCCCAAAGCTGTGATGTAGACTCTCACAACGATTGGTACAAAAACTCGGTCCGGTCACACCCTCTGGTTGGGCAAAGCCCCTGTCTTTACTTCTTAAGGTATGTCCATGCCGCAACCGCCAATAAGGCAATCGCGATGATCCAAAGAGACCAATCGCTCATTCCTGTTTTCTTGGCCATGCACCAATCTTACATCCTAAGATCGCGTCTAACATGCAGTGGAAATGCGGACTCGGCATAGTTGACGAAACGAAGACGATTACATCCAACTGACAACGGCTGGTGAATGGATTTCGTAAGTCGCGTCCACAAATCTGGCAGCTCGACGGCGTTTTCTGGCCGGTGAGCACAATGATTTCTCGATGGTTGTAACGTTTGCTTCGTACGGCAGGAATCAGGCCGCTGAACTCACGGCTGGGAGGCCATACTCATTACATTCCTCCGCGGGACATCGGCAGAGTAACCGCGTCAGATTCGAGCAGCGCCAGACTCTTGCGCCTGAAGGCCAACGGCGCTTCTCTGAGGACCATCTCAGCCCAGCTTGACATCTCGGTCGGCAGCGTTCACCGTGCTCTGCAGGAGCGTTCCAAAAACCCCTAGTTCTGTCGCTACTCCCACCCCCCGCGACTGATTGATTTCCCGACACCAGATTTGAGCGTCGAGCGTTCCAGAAATTGATGATTAATGAAGGTACATCAAAGCGAAAAATTTGGTTAGAACTTCGAAGTTTGAGTTGACTTCTGTGCCAATTGGATTAAGGTTAAATCAAGACCATCCTGTCGTGCCAAACAGCAGGTAAGCCTATTTACGTTCCCTCTTTTTGAGAGGTTCAACTATGAATCCGACATTTCCTCCATGCCCGAACCGCACCGATTGGAAGACTCGGTACAGAGCCGCCATTCTGGAAACTAACAAAAGCGTTCTTCCGCAGCGAGTCTCGGAAGCTGAAGAAGCCGTCAGAGCGCGTGAACGAGAAATGTTTTACGCTGACGGAACCTCCGAAGAAAAAGACGCCTTAGAAGACGCACTGTATGCCTTGCGTGCATTCAGAAGTGCTTGGCAGCACACAGAAGCTGCATAGACCGCTGGAGCAAACGAGGCGTGTACTGAGCGAACCACAGTGTCGCGAGAATGGCGAATGCTGTACGCGGCTCCGATGTTGCAGCGGACGCCTATCGAGCACGACAGACCGTACAGCCGAGGGACACCAACTTCTATTAGCAGAGGCGTCAGGTGGGTCTCTCCTGCAGAGGGCACTAGCTGTCACCGTCAGTAGCAGCGTCCAAGTGTGGAAGCAGTTGTGGAAGTGGCGTTGGACTCAAAGAAGCCCTGAAGGTGTTCGGATTTCGTAACACCAAAGTCTTGCCCACCCGTACTCCTGTGGTTGATCCTACCGCCCTAGTTACAATGCCAGCAGGAACCAGACCTCTGCCGGGGCTTATTCATCGTGTTCCTCATACACTTGGCCCGGTCTAGTACGCGCGGCCCGTAGGGCGATGGCCCACCATAGAACCCTCTTTGTCAGAGACTCTAAATACACTGCTGCTTTGCGAATGCCTTTCATGAGAACCCGTCCGATTTCGCAAACATTTGTAATACCTCGCGTACAGTTTCGAAATCTTTTACCACAAATGCTGCACGGGTAGGCCCGGGACCAACATGAACCGTCCAAGTTCCATTTTGCATGCGCTCAAACAGGTCTTCGTCTGTGCGATCATCACCCACGGCAAAAACAAAGTCCCGCTCCCCGTAGGCGGCCAGGAGTCGCTCGAATGCTTCACCTTTATTCGCCCATACCGGCCTTAACTCAACGGTTTTGTCACCACGGAAAGCTCTCAGTTCCGTCTCCGCAAGCATGGCTTCGAGCATCGAGACCAGTTCGTTCGCCAGCCAAGCACCGAATTCTGGCTCGGCCATGCGGTAGTGCCAAACTAACCCGTATTTTTTTTCTTCCACAAAGCTGCCGGGCGTTCGATCGACGAAGTGCTCCAAAATCGGCATCACCGTGGATTTCCAGTCGGTTGAAACTGGCGAACGCAAGGACTCCCAGGCCATTGCGAGCGGAGGCTTCAATTCAGCACCGTGCTCGGCAATGAGCCACAGGTCTTCAACGGCCCCAAACCACCGGTCCAAATTTTCTGCGGTCCTGCCCGACATCAAGGCCACGCAATTGCGAGGCTCCGAAGCCAAGGTAGAAAGAAGGCGTAACACGACCGGGGAAGGCGCAGCTTGCCAGGGCTGTTTAGCAAATGGAGTGAGTGTGCCGTCGTAGTCAAGGATCACCAAGCGTCGGCTGGCACGCATATATGCATCCCGGATCTCCGATGCCCGAAGACGTTTCGGCTGGGTGTCAATATAATGTCCGCGCGCCGATACAGCTTCTTCTAGCGAAGCCAGAAACCGGTCGCCCCAATGAAAAACGTTGTTGCGCAGGACCCTATTGTGCAGGGCTCTCATGCGCTCCATCCGTTCCTGCTGCTCCAGGCTGAGCGAACGCTCGACCGTAGATGCAGTTCGATCCTCATCGTAGGGATTGATCAGCAAGGCTTCGCCCATCTCTGCCGCGGCACCTGCAAATTCACTCAGCACCAGCACCCCATCCCCGTCCGGTTTGCAGGCGACGTACTCCTTCGCCACCAGGTTCATCCCATCTCGCAATGACCCCACCCAACAGATATCCGCCAACCTGTACAGAGCCACCAATTCCGCCCGCTCAATGGAGCGATTGATATAAACAACCGGGGTCCAATCTGGCGTCCCCAATTTTCCATTGATCTCACCCACGAGCCGATTTACTTCTGTGCGCAATTCCTGGTACGTGTCGATCCTCTCGCGAGTGGGTACTGCAATTTGGATCAGCGTGACTTTTCCTTTGAGTTCGGCAGAGGACCGCAGCAAATGGGAATACGCCCGCAAACGCTCGGGCACGCCCTTCGTGTAATCCAATCGGTCTACCGCCAGCAGTACCTTCCCTCCTTTGTAGCGCGCAACCCACTCGGCATAGTGGTGCGCGGTGGTTTCGTCCTGATTCAGCAGATCGGTGTACTCCTCGGGAGCGATGCCAATGGGGAGGGCTTCGAGACGAACAGGACGACCCCCGACCGCGACCTCTGCGACTTTACTTTCGGTCCCCAACACCCTGAGTAGGGCAGAACGGAATTGTTGCAAGTGCCCATGGGTCTGGAAAGCTATCAAATCAGCCCCGAGAAGGCCCTCCAGAAGTTCCTCCCGTCGCGGGAGAATCGGGAAGATTTCAGAGGAGGGAAACGGAATGTGAAGAAAAAAACCGATCGCGGCGTCCGGGAGTTCCTGGCGCAGCATTTGCGGAAGGAGCATCAAATGATAATCATGCACCCAAACCAAGTCGTTCGGCTTGTAACGCATCGCCACAGCCTTACAGAAAATGCGATTCGCCTCGACATATGCTTCCCAGGCTTTGGCATCGAACTTCAGTCGAGAAGGAAAGTTGTGAAACACCGGCCATAAAGTCTGATTGGCGTAGCCTTCATAGAATCCTGTCGCGACATCCGATGGCAGTTCGACCGCGAAACAGTGCTCTTTCTGTGCCCAATCCTGAAGGACGGCACTGCGCTCTTCCAGATTCTCATCTCCGCTATCGCCAGCCCAACCGATCCAATCCCCGCCCCTTCTTCGAAGCAGCGGATTCATAGCGCTGGCGAGGCCCCCGGTGCTTCGTTCTGTTATCCAGTGACCGTCGGCCATACGGAGCGTCAGCGGAAGCCGGTTGGAAACGACTATGAGCCGGTTATCCATATCTGACGTTACTTTGATACCTCACCTTCCACCAACCCGTTCGCGTAATGGATGCCTTGCGCATTCTAATGCAGGATAGTCGAAATGGCGTGGAAACCCCTTTCTATCGGTTGACGTTGACGGCGTGAATTTAAAAATCTTGGAAAAATGTCAGTGAGAACAGGCGACTCACGCCAACCATCAACAAGCGGATCTGCGGAACTGACGAGTGGCGTGTGGATCGAAATGGTGCAAAACTAAATTCCCGGTTGCGAGACGGAGATATTTGCTTAATGGGCCGCCGTGTTAGGCTTCTCAAGCCTTTGACTACCTGACCTGCTTCAAAAGGGTTTTCCCCCGCCTTCCAGTCCACTTTGAGAACTGGCTCGAACACGGCGTCAGTTTCCACGGCTTTGAAATGATTTCGGATTTTTTCAATTCCTTCGGGTGTTACGACCATGACAGGGGAAATCGTATTTGCCGTTGTCGATTCCAATCACGATTCGGTCGCGGAACTCTGTCGGGCCGATGACCGAAACATCGTGAGCCACGCACTTTCTACCCCGTAGATGTCAACTCCGAGCTTTGGGAATTCGCTCAAGTGGCCATGCCGTGTGTGTTGCAGGACATGATGCGTGGAGAAGCACGAATCTTGGCTGAGAAAATCGGTGGGCGCGTAATTCCGTTCTACGAGAGCATTCGGTCCGAGGTCCGCAAGGAGCTGGAGAAAAAGATAGCAGCCGTCATTGACCGAGCGGCGCGACGGGAATTCGGTAAGTACCTCCGCAAGAACTCGCAGTTAAAAGGAAAATTCGGTACCCACGCTTGGGAAATCATTGAGAATCCACTCATCGGACCGCTGGAAAAGCAACAGCAGGGTTTGAACGTCATGCGAAGATTGCAAACAAAACTCATCGAGTATTTACAAACATCGCCCCGTCAAGAAGACATCCCTCAAGTCTTGGAGTAGCAGTCGTCATCTTTTCACTGGCCAGCGTTCATCAATCGCCTTTCAGTAGTTCCTTCGCCCACCGCACGGCATGCGAAACTTGCCTCCGTCGAAGTTCGACAGCTTTCTCGCAGCCAGAATCGGAGCGGCGATGAGCAGAACGCGTTTGCCAGTACAACGAAGGGATCGAACAAATGGCGCAGGAAGCTATCCGCAAGTGGCATTGCTGAAGCAAGTCAAAGGTGTAGGCACGCTGATCGCGCTGATCTTCTTGCTGACGCTTCGAGGACGCGCATCGTTTTCGCAAAAGCCGGGACGTGGGCTGCTGCCTAGGTCTGCCGCCGGGACGGAGGAACGCCGGCCAGAGCGAACCGCAGCTGCACATCCGCAAGGAAGGAGACACGTATCTGCGAACCTTCCTAGTGCAGGGTGCGCACCACATTCTAGGCCCTTTTGGAGAGGACAGCGATCTGCGACGCTGGGGTCTGAAGCTGGCCGAGCGTGGCAGGAAGAATAGGAAGAAACGAGCGCGGTGCACGAAAGTTAGCCGTCTTACTGCATCGCTTGTGGGTGAGCGGAGAGCTCTACGAACCCCGGATAGCGATTTTTCGCCAACAACTTTACTCAGTTCCCGCTTTTCTCAACCATGAGTGTCACATTTACGACACATTGATTAATGACTCTGGTCCAAACAGGTGCAATGAGCGTACACTGGGGACCGTTTTTAAGGTCGGAAAGGAAATTTCGCGGTTGGAATAGAAGAGATCAAGTTCTGTTTAAGCGAGGAGAGCAGAGGTATGAGAAAAAGAAATTTATTGATCAGCACGATTCTCGGGGCGTCATTGTTCTGCAGTGGCGTGACGCTGGCTCAGGAGCCGGTACAAGACATTAACCCTAAGGTGCACCCCAACTTGGCAGAGGCACAGAAGCATGTCGTTCAGGCCAACAACTACATCATAGCCGCGCAGAAAGACAACAGATACGATATGAAAGGACACGCGGAGAAGGCGAGGCAGCTTTTGGTCCAAGCAAACCAAGAGCTGAAGCTCGCCGCTGAGGCTGCCAACGCAGCCAATGAAAAAAGGAAGTAGATCAGATTACACTGTCATGAAAATTCCTGGACTATGCCACTTCTTGCTGGAGCATCAGTGTCACCGAGTAGCCTAAACGTTCTAGTCGATGAACCAAGTTGCGAGTCAAATGGTGCTGGTTGAGGTGGTCGAGGTAGCGGTCGCCAAGATCGTTGTAGGAGACGTTCTGGGAAAGCATGTGATAGATGGACACCAAGATCTTATGCGCAATCGCTAGGGCGGCACGCTTGTACCCACGGCGCGCCTTAAGACGGTAGAACTTGTCACGCAGATAGGTGCCCTTGGCCCGGGCTGCCGAATTAGCGGCCTCGACTAGGGCTGTCTTCAGATACACATTGCCTTTGGGAATGCGGCTGCTTTTGCGCTTGCCAGCCGATTCGTTATTGCCCGGGCAAACTCCCGCCCAGGAGGCCAACTGCGAAACACTCTGGAACACACTCATGTCGACGCCCAGTTCGGCAATGATCACCGCTGCCAAAGTTCGTTCTACGCCCGGGATCTCCTGCAGGAGCGCAAGCTGGGCGGCCTTGCTCGAGAGCCGCTAAATCGCTTTCTACTCTCTCAAGTCGATCGACTTGCAACTTCAACAGAAAGCGATGATGCTCTTCCAGCTTTCCTTCCAAGGCGAGCTCTAGCTGGGGAATCTTGCTGCGCAGCCTTTTTTGGGCCAGCTCAGCCATTTCCTGGGGTGTAGACTTCCCTTCGATCAGAGCTCGCAGCATCAGCCGACCCGAAGTTCCAAAGACGTCAGTGGCCACGCTGGCCAACTTGATGTTGGCGGTCTCCAGTACTTTCAGTAGTCGGTTGCGCTCCGCCGACCGACTCTCCACCAGCTTGCGCCGATAGCGCATCAAATCACGCAGTGCGCGGATGGGTTGGGGTGGAACAAAGCTGGAACGGAGCAGCCCGTGGCAGAGCAGATCCGCGATCCACTCCGCATCTTTGACATCGGTCTTGCGGCCGGGGACTTTCTTGAGGTGTTGCGCGTTGGCCACCACGATCTGAAATGCTCCTTCCAGAATGGGGTAGACCGGCTTCCAGTAAACTCCTGTGCTCTCCAGCGCCACCTGCGTGCAGCCTTCGGAGAGCAACCACTCGCGCAGACTGAGCAGGTCTCGTGCCGAAGGTCCGCAGCTGTTTTTGCACCCTTCCATCCTTGCGAACGATCAATAAGCAGGCCACAACCGTTGCCTGATGTACATCTAATCCACACGTTCCACCAGAGCTTGCATAACGCCTCCAGGGGAGGCGATTGCTGCGCCGCAGGTCTGTTACAGACACTGTCATGCGTCCTTCCTGTTTCCAGGTGCGACCAAAAGTGGTACCTTTACCGACGCGGGTCAGTCTCCGTCGCCGGATCTGTGTCGTCACAGAGTGTTTATACCGACCTTCAAGCAATCGCTCACCACGAATGCTTGTAACACAGAGGCTGACCCCGCCTCCTCCGATCCTGTCTCCTCAAACCCCATTTTCATGCCCAGTGGTGCGCCAGGCGCGCATGAAGTCTCC
>CAVREP010000004.1:0-60948 GCA_963720155.1 uncultured Acidobacteriota bacterium | reverse complement strand
CACCGGCTAACTCTGTGCCAGCAGCCGCGGTAATACAGAGGGTGCAAGCGTTGTTCGGAATTATTGGGCGTAAAGGGCGCGTAGGCGGCGCGACAAGTCACCTGTGAAATCCCCGGGCTTAACTCGGGGCCTGCAGGCGAAACTGTCGTGCTGGAGTATGGGAGAGGTGCGTGGAATTCCCGGTGTAGCGGTGAAATGCGTAGATATCGGGAGGAACACCTGTGGCGAAAGCGGCGCACTGGACCATAACTGACGCTGAGGCGCGAAAGCTAGGGGAGCAAACAGGATTAGATACCCTGGTAGTCCTAGCCCTAAACGATGATTGCTTGGTGTGGTGGGTACCCAATCCCACTGTGCCGCAGCTAACGCGATAAGCAATCCGCCTGGGGAGTACGGTCGCAAGGCTGAAACTCAAAGGAATTGACGGGGGCCCGCACAAGCGGTGGAGCATGTGGTTCAATTCGACGCAACGCGAAGAACCTTACCTGGGCTCGAAGCGCAGTGGACCGGGGTAGAAATATCCCTTCCTCGCAAGAGGCTGCTGCGGAGGTGCTGCATGGCTGTCGTCAGCTCGTGTCGTGAGATGTTGGGTTAAGTCCCGCAACGAGCGCAACCCTTATCCCTAGTTGCCATCGGGTCAAGCCGGGCACTCTAGTGAAACCGCCCGGGATAACCGGGAGGAAGGTGGGGATGACGTCAAGTCCTCATGGCCTTTATGTCCAGGGCTACACACGTGCTACAATGGTCGGTACAAACCGTCGCAAACCCGCGAGGGGGAGCTAATCGGAAAAAGCCGGCCTCAGTTCGGATTGGAGTCTGCAACCCGACTCCATGAAGCTGGAATCGCTAGTAATCGCGGATCAGAACGCCGCGGTGAATACGTTCCCGGGCCTTGTACACACCGCCCGTCACATCACGAAAGTGGACTGCACTAGAAGCCGGTGTGCTAACCGCAAGGAGGCAGCCGTCCAAGGTATGGTTCATGATTGGGGTGAAGTCGTAACAAGGTAGCCGTAGGAGAACCTGCGGCTGGATCACCTCCTTTCTAAGAGAGAACGTCATGGCACTCGCGCGGCCTCGTTCCCGAGGAAATCGATTTCCTGCAAGGGATTTCGAGTTTCCAAATAACGACGATTAAATATGCGTGGGATGTTGCCATGTACCCCAAACCAAGTCCACATAACCTGAGGATGCGGCAAGGGAGCCTCGTTCGGACCTCTCTTTCTCGAATTTTCAGATCTCTGATCTGCTTCGCAAGATGAAGCAAGTCGATCTGTAGAGATGCAGTTCGCTGTATCTCTCGCGTTCCATGATGGTCAGCTCCGGCTTAGCTGGAGCGCACGTTCAACCTTGTCCTCGAATTAAATTTTCCCGGATTGTCATTCCTTCTTAGGCTTGTCATTCCGAGCGAAGCGAGGAACCTTGGTTTCAGCCGCCCCTCGGCAAGAGCCACGATCCCTCGTTTCACTCGGGATGACAGCAGTCGGAGTGACAGTGCGTGATGATGATGTTAGGCTACGGGACACCGGGCCTGTAGCTCAGGTGGCTAGAGCGCACCCCTGATAAGGGTGAGGTCGATAGTTCAAGTCTATCCAGGCCCACCAAGAACAGCAGTTAGCACTCGGTAATCAGCATTCAGCCAGTCTGGCTGAGTGCTAAATGCTGAGGGCTGAATGCTCGATGGGGCTGTAGCTCAGCTGGGAGAGCGCCTGGTTTGCAACCAGGAGGCCACCGGTTCGATCCCGGTCAGCTCCACCAATTGACCAAAGTCCAGCTTGATGTTGAGCGCCAAACGCGACAACCGTGAATCAGTTCACGGTTCAATGAGAGTCGCCTGGCGCCGAACATTGGGTTGGAGGAATTCTGGAGTTTGCACACTCTGGAATTAGTAAGACTCATACCCGCCGACGCGGGGTAAATCAGTCTCGCTGTAAACCAGCAAGCTGATGAGGACGATATTTGACAACTGAATAGATTGGGCAAAATACAAGGCGTTGTAAATTTTTATGAGTGCCTGAGAGAATCTGCTGGTGCGCGTAAACGTTGATAGGCGTTAAGCGCGCGATGAGCAGAAATAAAGGCCCATAGAGTTTAAGCGGCGTGTTCGAGAAGTTTTTGACTGAAAGCTGATAGCTGACAGCTGAAAGCTCTCTTGAGTGTGCTGAGTAAATTTTGTGGTCAAGCTACTAAGGGCGCATGGTGGATGCCTTGGCAGAAGCAGGCGAAGAAGGACGTGGCAAGCTGCGATAAGCCTCGGGGAGCCGCAAGCAGGCATTGATCCGGGGATTTCCGAATGGGGAAACCCACGGAGGTGAACCCTCCGTACGGCCCGATGAATCCATAGTCGGGCACGAGCGAACCCTGGGAAGTGAACCATCTCAGTACCAGGAGGAAAAGAAAGAAACCTCGATTGCGATAGTAGTGGCGAGCGAAATCGCATCAGCCTAAACCTGTTAGACCTTCGGGTTCAGCAGGGGTTGTAGGGTCGACAACAGTAGAGTTACCAATTTGGCCGTTAGCTGAAGCCCTCTGGAAAGAGGGGCCATAGAGTGTGATAGCCACGTAAGTGAAAACGGACCAAACTCGAAGTCGATACCTGAGTACCGCGGAGCACGTGAAACTTTGCGGGAAGCTACGGGGACCATCCCGTAAGGCTAAATACTAGCTTCTGACCGATAGTGAACCAGTACCGTGAGGGAAAGGCGAAAAGAACCCCTGCGAGGGGAGTGAAATAGTACCTGAAACCGTGTGCCTACAAACGGTGGGAGGACTATGCGGCGCAAGCCGAAAGTCTGACCGCGTGCCTATTGCATAATGAGCCGGCTAGTTATTCTTGTCAGCAAGGTTAAGCGAAAGCGAGCCGCAGCGAAAGCGAGTCCTAATAGGGCGAATCAGTTGGCAGGAATAGACGCGAAGCGGGATGATCTACCCTTGGCCAGGCTGAAAGTGGGGTAACACCCACTGGAGGGCCGAACGGGTGTTTGTTGAAAAAAGCTCCGATGAGCTGAGGGTAGGGGTGAAAGGCTAATCAAATTCCGTGATTGCTCGTTCTCTCCGAAATAGCTTTAGGGCTAGCCTCGTATGATTTGTCGTGGTGGTAGAGAACTGAATGGACTAGGGGGCTTTCCAGCTTACTGAATCCAATCAAACTTCGAATGCCATAGAACAACCAATACGGGAGTCAGACGGCGGGGGCTAAGCTTCGTCGTCGAGAGGAAAACAGTCCAGATCGCCTGCTAAGGTCCCAAAATATCAGCTAAGTGGGAAAGGAAGTCGGAACGCCCAGACAGCCAGGAGGTTGGCTTAGAAGCAGCCATCCTTTAAAGAAAGCGTAATAGCTCACTGGTCAAGCGGTCCGGTGCCGACAATTTAACGGGGCTTAAGCTGATTACCGAAGCAGCGAATGCATCGATTAATTTCGATGCGTGGTAGGAGAGCATTCTCAACAGTTTGAAGCCAGACCGAGAGGACTGGTGGACGGTTGAGAAGAGACCCTGCCGGCATAAGTAGCGATAACGGAGGTGGGAACCCTCCGCGCCGAAAGTCTAAGGTTTCCTGAGAAAGGTTAATCCGCTCAGGGTCAGGCGGTCCCTAAGGCGAGGCCGAAAGGCGTAGCCGATGGACATCCGGTTAATATTCCGGACCTCCCTTGTTTTCGTTAATACGATGGGGTGACGCAGGAGGATAAGCAGGCCGTCCTATGGCTATGACGGTCGATGCGCGTAAGGTGTCTCTCGTAGGCAAATCCGCGAGAGAGTTATCACTGAGGCGCAAAGCAGTAACCCGTATGGGTGAAAGCTGCCGATTCCACGCTGCCAAGAAAAACCTCTAAGGAGAAAATAAGGGAACCGTACCTCAAACCGACACAGGTAGACGAGGAGAATATCCAAAGGCGCTCGTGAGAACAGTTGGTAAGGAACTCGGCAATATAACCCCGTAACTTCGGGAGAAGGGGTGCCCCGGTAGAGTTCATAGCTCGAGGGGGCCGCAGCGAAATGCGCACTGCGACTGTTTAACAAAAACACAGGTCTCTGCAAAGTCGAAAACGACGTATAGGGGCTGACGCCTGCCCGGTGCTGGAAGGTTAAAGGGAGAGGTCAACCGCAAGGTGAAGCTTCGAACTGAAGCCCCAGTGAACGGCGGCCGTAACTATAACGGTCCTAAGGTAGCGAAATTCCTTGTCGGGTAAGTTCCGACCTGCACGAATGGCGTAACGAAAGTGCGACTGTCTTGCCGACTGACACGGCGAACTTGTAGTGCCGGTGAAGATGCCGGTTGCCCGCAACTAGACGGAAAGACCCCGTGCACCTTTACTATACCTTTAGTATGAACTATGGCCCTTGCTGCGCAGGATAGGTGGGAGGCTTTGATTCCAGGCTCTCGGGCTTGGAGGAGCCAACGGTGAGATACCACCCTGCGAGATCTGTGGTTCTAACTTACTCCCGTTACCCGGGAGAAGGACATACTAAGGCGGGTAGTTTGACTGGGGCGGTCGCCTCCTAAACGGTAACGGAGGCGCGCGAAGCTACGCTCAGGCTGTTTGGAAATCAGCCGTTGAATGCAAAAGTATAAGCGTGGTTGACTGCGAGACCTACAAGTCGAGCAGGTACGAAAGTAGGCTTTAGTGATCCGGTGGTTCTGCATGGAAGGGCCATCGCTCAACGGATAAAAGGTACGCCGGGGATAACAGGCTGATCGGAGCCAAGAGTTCATATCGACGCTCCGGTTTGGCACCTCGATGTCGGCTCATCGCATCCTGGAGCTGTAGAAGGTTCCAAGGGTTAGGCTGTTCGCCTATTAAAGCGGTACGTGAGCTGGGTTCAGAACGTCGCGAGACAGTTCGGTCCCTATCTGTTGTGGGCGCAGGAGATTTGAGAGGACCTGTCCTTAGTACGAGAGGACCGGGATGGACGAACCTCTTGTGTTCGAGCTGTCATGCCAATGGCACCGCTCGGTAGCGAAGTTCGGTAGTGATAACCGCTGAATGCATATAAGCGGGAAGCACTCCTCAAGATGAGATCTCCCAACCCGTAAGGGATAAGAAGGGCCCAGGAAGACTACCTGGTTGATAGGCTGGAGGTGGAAGAGTGGCAACACTCGTAGCTTACCAGTACTAATCGCCCGTTCGGCTTGACCATAAAATTTACTCGGTGCAGAAACAGCTGTCAGCTATCAGCTTTCAGTCCCTCAGCTAGAATCTGAGCTGAAACGAAAGCAACGTTTCTTCTTGACCGCCAGAACTTGGGCGGAAAGAAAAAACACGCTGACAACTGTGCGCCGACGCTTTTCCGCTTCTAAAACGAAGAAGAAAGCAAAGCCGAAGTAACAGGTGGCAGAAATCGGAAACAAACAATAAGAAAGTAAGCCACACCCAATCTATTCAGTTGTGAGGTATTGTCCTCACGTTCTTTGAAAGCTAGCTTTCAGCTGTCAACTCTCAGCTTTACCACGGGGGGCGGCGGCTGTGAGCGCTTACAAGTTTGCTGTCCATCAGCACGAAACGTCACTCCCGGCATAAAGTGAGAGCTGACGGCTGATAGCTGACAGCTACGATTTGTCGGTGATCTTACCGCGGGGGATCCACCCGTTCCCATCCCGAACACGGAAGTTAAGCCCCGCAGGGCCGATGGTACTGCACGCGCCAAGTGTGTGGGAGCGTAGGTCGTTGCCGGCATAAATAAAGGCCAGTCTGAGAAATCAGATTGGCCTTTTCCTTTTTCATGTGCAGAGAAATCCTGGAACAAAAACGCGGCTGGGCGCACCTCAGTGAACACCCAAAAGCGGCCATACATGAACACCTGAAAAGCGGCCATACTTTCAGAAGAAACGTCCAGGACATTGACAGCATCGCAACATGGCGAATGTCTTGAAAGACGAAAAGAAACGGCAAATCATAGCCTTGGGACTGGGATGGTCTCTGCGAAGGATCCAAGAGGCCACGCGAGTGCGTCGAGAGACCATCAGCGCCTATCTGAGAGGCGCGGGTGTGGAGATATGGCCGCCGGGAAGATGGAAGCGAAGGTAAGCAAAACCGGCTATAGAGGTGATCACCGGCTCGGATGCAGCAAAACCGGCCATTCCGGGGTTTGCCCGGTCCCCTCAACCCCAACCCCAACCCCGAAAACCTTTCTACGAAGGAAAAAGCAACCGCACCTTAGCCGTGGATCCGGCGAGCACCTGTAAATCGGGCCGGTGCGGGGTCCATGGAAAGACGATTCCTGGAAGGGGTGGTGGGGCGATAATCGTCCGTACCATACTCCTGTTTTTGTGCTCACGCATCACGCGCGGTCCCGCTCGCGATGGAAGGCGGAACTACCTTTTACTTCGTGACCGATGGAGTGGAGTCTGCTCTCGAGAAGGCGAAAGATGCGGCCAAAGGCAAGGACGTCCGAATTGGTGGCGGCGTGTCCGTCATTCGGCAGTACCTGATGGCAGATCAAATCGACGAAATGCATTTAGCGGTGTCGCCGGTCCTCCTGGGCGAAGGTGAAAATCTATTTTCCGGAATCAATGTGCTGAAACTTGGCTTCACCTTGCGCAGAACCGTCCCTGGAGAGAATGCAACCCGCGTTTTTATTGAGAAGAGATAAACTGCGATTATGCCAGCCAAACGATTTGCAGATCCTGCGGAGTGGCCCGAGGGCTTTCTATACCAACCGGACTTTTTGAGCGAGAGTGAAGAGGCCGAAATGCTGCGCACGATCAAGACTCTGGAATTTGGCGCGTATGATTTTCGCGGCTACATTGCGAAGCGGCGGGTTGTGGCTTACGGAGGCGGCTATGATTCGGGCACTCGACGTATGGCCATCGCGGATAAGACCATCCCGGAATTCTTGACTGCGATTCGAGAGCGAGCTGCCGCTATTGCCGGGATGCGCGCGGATGAGATCGTGCAGGCGATGGTGACCGAGTATTCCGCGGGAACTCCGATTGGATGGCATCGGGATTCGCCGCAGTTTGAAACTATTATCGGGATATCGCTTGCCAGTGCTTGCCGTCTGCGGCTGAAGCCGTACCAGGGAGAAGGCAAAATTATTTCTGTGATGGTGGATCCGCGATCGATTTATGTGATGCGTGGCGCGGCGCGATGGGAGTTTCAGCATAGTATTCCGGCGGTTAAGGAACTGCGATATTCGATTACGTTTCGGACGTTGTCGAAGAAACGAAATTCTCGCGCTGCGTAGGAGTACAGAGGGTTCCACTGCGGGAGTCAAAACTCCAAAAGGGATCGGAATCGCACCTTTGGCAAAGAACGCCAACTGCTCCACCCAAAACATGCAGCGCTGAGATGGCTGCTCCAACTAAAACCAGAGTTTTTGCGCTCGCGGCGAACACTTCCCTCTTGCTCGGTGGCTTGACTATCTCGGCGAACTGTCAGAAAACTCTGGTCGTTACGCCACGCCTCGCGCCTTTTCGGGAGCACCCAAATTAACTGACGGCACTGACTGATTTGACCGCTGTACAGCGCGCGCCGCGAGAGGCTTCAGCCACAGCAAGGCCATAAATGCGGCAATCAGATCGCAGACAATCATGGCCCAGAAGACCTTGGTCCAAGAGCCGGTTTTGGCAAACAGCCAGGCAGCGCCGGGACCGGCAAAGGCCGCAGCAGCACCCTTAGCGGTGTACACGATGCCGTAGTTGGTGGTGGCCCATTTGTTGCCGTACAGATCGCCGGTGATGGAGGGGAACAAGGAGAAAATGTTGCCCCATGCGAAGAAACACAGCCCGGACAACGCAACGAACCAGACTGGACGACTGATCAGTTGGAGCAGAGCATACACTGCGATTGCCTCAAGGATGAAGGAGATAAAGATGGCATTCTCCCGTCCGATGTTGTCGGATACCCATCCCCAGAAGGGCCGCGTCAAACCGTTCAAGATACGGTCAACTGTGATGGCCAGAACCAAGGCAGTCATTCCCCAGGCTACGACGACCTTATCGACGTGGTACGAGGCAGCCATGGGATTGAGCTGCGCGGTGACCACCAAACCACCGAAGGCCAACATGGTCATCATCACATAGATGATGTAGAAGGATGGCTGGCGCAGCATTTGCCAGGGAGTCATGTCCACACCGGAGGTGTTGATTCTGGCTTTGATTTTGGCTTCTTTAACTTTCCAGTTTGGGGGCGCCCATCCCTCCGGCGGCCTCGCCAAGAAGAGGGAAGAGGCTAGTACGATAACTCCCTGGATAATTCCCCAGACAATGAACGTATGCTGATAATTGGTGACTTGCAGCATGCGGGAAATAGGGGCGATGGTCGTTGCGGTTCCTATGCCGAAAGCCGCCGCAGTGAGGCCGACGCACAGACCGCGGTAATCCGGAAACCATTTCAGGGCGTTTCCAATTGCGCCACCGTAAACGACTCCGGCCCCAATGCCTCCTACTCCGTACCAGAAATAGAGAGCATGTATGGATTCGGCCCGGCCGGATCCGATCCAGCCCAAGCCAACCATAATGGAGCCGATGCCGAGCATGAATCTGGGGCCGATTCGATCCACAAGGTATCCCTCAAAAGGTACGAGCCAGGTTTCAAGCAACACAAATAAAGTAAAGGTCCATTGCACCGCGACAAGGGAGGCGTGCAGGTGGGCTTGAATCGGCTTGACGAAAAGGGTCCAGGCATATTGCAGATTAGCGATTGCCATCATCGCGACAATGCCTGCGATTAATTGGATCCAACGATTGGGAATACGTGAAGTGTGTATCAGCGAACTTGGGGTTAGGGAACCTTGAGAAGCAGTCATGGGTTGTTTTACCTCATCACGGAGCGTTGGAGTCTCGCTGCCAAAGCACAAAACCGTCAGCCAGTGTTATATACTGGTCCAGTTATTGAACCACTTGCGGAGGGACTCTATCACTCTCCCAAAATAGTGTCAAGGTCCGAAGAATTAGTCGGGGCGCGTGGCGCGGGGCACCGTGCCCCCCTTAATTGTGCCAAAAGCTATGCAAGAAGACGCAAAAAGCGCAGTGATGGACGAGAGCCTGCGAGCACAGATCCAGACTTATCTGTCGCACCTTGATGGCCTGATCAATCGCGGCCATCAGCTTAGGGATACGCTGGCGGCCGATGCTTCCGACGTAGCAGCCATTACGGCGACGCGACGCTGGCAGGAGGATTGCGGCGTTACCATTAATCAACTGTCCGGGGGGAGCAAGGCGCATTGGCTGGCACGGTCGTTTAGCGATGCGTTTTTGATGCGGTCGGCGGATGGGCGGGCGACGCAGGGGGCTGCTCCGGCGGAGATTGTGCAGCAAGTGCTGGGAGTGCTGGGACAGGCCGTGGCGTCGCTCTCGCAAAAAGATGAGGGTGCAATTGTTTCCGCATCGACGGAAGCGCCGGCTGCGCGGCGGTTTGAGTTCATTCACAATGCGGAGATTCGTCCTTTTGTGGAGCGGGCTTACGCTGTCAGCCGCAGCGCGCTCGAGCAAGGGGATTATGACCTTGCACTGGCGACCTCCTGCGGGATTCTCGAATCGATTGTGACGGACGCGCTGGAGCACAAAGGATTGACCGCGCTGATTGAGACGGGGGCTCCTGCAGAGAAAATTTCCGACTGGTCGTTTGAGACGCGGCTTGCGGTGGCAGAGAAGGCAGGATTGATTCGCAGCGGGGCTGCGCGGCTGCCGGCCGTGGCACGGACTTATCGAGATCGAATGAATGCGGAAGGCGAGAGCGTTCCGCAGGGAACCATTTCCGAGGGCGATGCGCGGCGGACCGGACAGGTGCTGCACGTTATCATGAGAGATTTGGATCCAGGGCGATAGGCCACTACACAATTGCGCTCCCGCGATGCCGCGGGGCGCTGGCAAAGAACTCCCTGAGAAGGCACTGGCGTTTGAGGCGGAATAGGGTTCCCCTTCAGCATCGCTCAGGGCAGGCTTTCGACTGCATGAGGACTTCGCTTCGCGAAGCACTCACTTCGTTCAGGATGACATCCCAATGACGGGGGACGATCAGTCTTCCAAATCTTGGCGGAAGACTGGTTGGGAGGGATCGACGCTGCCGTCGATTACGGCGACCAGCAGATTTCCGTAGGCGTTGGTTGCTTCTTCCAGGGAGGCGTAGCCGCGTTCGCGCTGCACGGCGCCGCCGTCCGCGTAGATGAGAGTGAAATAGCGGCCGGAGGAATATTGAAGTTCGAGCAGCTTGTCAGGCATGTCGGGGTCGCCTTGCTGACCGAGGACGTCCATCAGCGCGACCGTCCACTTTCTTCCTTTGGGGTCGGTGACGACCTCGCGCTCCAGGTATTGCCAGTTGTCCATGCTCCAGAGCGGCATATTAGTTTGAGAATCTCATACTGAAGATGTAAAGTACCAGTTCCCTCAATAATGAAGCGAGCCAAGCGCGCGATTATTGCGTCGCTAAAAGCGCGACCCTTCGCGCGGCTCGCCCAGATTCCTCACGGCGCAAAGAACGCTTATTCGGAATGACAATCAAACTGCACAATTATTCCAGGAGCTTATTCAGTTGACTTTTCCAGTAACTGGGCGAGGGCTCGTCCGACTTGGCCGCCGGTAAATGGTTTCGGAATCAACAGGATTTTTTGAGCTTTGCGCGAACCGAGGCTGGCATCGGCTTCCTCGGGCGTATCGCTGATGATGACGACTGGAAGGTCCTTGTGATTTGGGTGATGACGGACGGCGTCGAAGAGCGACTCGCTCATTTCATAGCTGGAACAGTCGAGCACGACAGCCTGCGCGTGGTGCTCGAGGATGAGTTCATTGACCGCAGTGGTGTATCCCGCTGCGAAGACCTCGTAGCCGAGGTCCCGCAGCGAAAAGGTGAGAAGCTCGGCTATCTCCGGCGTGTCGTCGATCAGCAGGATGCGGCGCAAGCGTACGCTACTTTTTGGCGGCGGGACCGGTACCGGGCAGCCGCGGCTTCTTGCCCTGCGAGGGCTCTATATCCATGACCCAGATGCGCCCGCCGGCGGTGTAGTAGGCGCGGTGATCGTTTTCGATCATCGCACCCCAGGCCTCCAGCGTGCGCATGGCGAAGGTGACGCCCTCGAAATTGTTGCGAGCGTGGCTAAGCACCTCGTTGGTGTGCCAGTTGTCGGTGAGAATGGCATCGCCGGGATGAACGCGCAGCACGGTGTAGAAGCGGTCGTAAGCCGCCGCCTCCCGCACGTCGCGGGTGGCTCCGCGCTTCTTGCCTTCAGTGACGATGTAGCTTTCCTGTTCCTCAGGCTCGACTTCGGGCTGCTTTTGAGTCATAACCGTATCGGTTTTGGTGTTCATACCGTCTCCGCCACTGCTGCGGCTTCGGTTGCCGCCGCCATGTTGGTAAGATTTTTCGCATCCGCAGCTTGGATCAGGGCTTCAGGCAAGTGGACGCCCATCATCTTCCATTGTTCGTTGGCAAATTTCTGCAGGTTGGCGATGTGCTCGGCGTGGAGATGGCCGAAACGTCCCTGCAATTTCAAGTATTCGGAAACCGGGCGCATGCTCGCCGGACGAAAACTGTAATCGAACTCACGCTTCTCGGGGTTCCACTCCCACATGGGATAGAGACCGCATTCAACAACGAGCCGGCCGAGATCGATGGAGCGCGGCGTCTCGTAGACGAAGCCTTTTTGGCAGGGAGTGTAGATCATGAGGTAGGCGGCGCCTTTATGGTTGAGGCCCTTGCGAACTTTGTTCATGAGGTCGATGGGATAGCCGACGCTGGCGGTCGCCACGTAGCAGTGAGGATGGCCAGCGGCCATCATGCGGGCGAGGTCCTTGGGATAAAGTTTCTTTCCCTCAGGGACTTCCGGCCCGGGAGGCGAGAACGTGGTCATCCCGCCATAAGGGGTGCGCGACGAGGCCTGAATGCCGGTGTTGGCGTACTGCTCGTTGTCGTAGCAGATGATCAGGCAATCGTGATTGCGGTAGAGCGCGCCGGAGATAGAGGCGAGGCCGATGTCGGAGGCGCTGCCGTCTCCAGCTTCGCAGATGATGTTCGGGAATTTGCCTTTCCACTTGCCCTTGCGGATCATCGCTTCATAAGCGGCGGAGACGCCGGCGGTGAAGCTACCCGCGCTGCCGATCTGGGTGTGCGCCCACGGCACGTTGTAGGGTGTGCACAGGTAAGAACTGTTTGCGACGTACATGCATCCGGTGGGGCCGACCAAGATGGTATTGTCGCCCGCGGCTTTGCTCGTCATTCGATATTGAATCGAGGGACCGCAGCCGGCGCAGGTTCGATGGCCGGGAACGAACGGTTCGGATGACGGCAGTTCGGGGTTGTAGAAACGCGCGCCTTTGTTGGGGCTGTCGAGAATCGGCAAAATCTGCCGCTGCACTTCGATGGTCGCCATATCAATTCCTCCAAGTCGCAGGGCCAGAGGCCCGGCGTCAATATCGATATCAATATCAATGCGGTTGGGCGCGGAGCGAGATCCGCGGGGTTATTCTTCGAATCCGACCCAGTGGGTGCGCTTTTCGATCTTGCCGCGGCGCTGCGCATCCAGCATTTTTTCTGTCATCCAATAAAATTCTTTGAGCACGATCGCCTCGCCGCCCATCCCGGCCATGAATGAGAGCACCAGCGGACGCTTCTGGCTTTCGTAAAGGGCCGCGGCAGCTTCGGCGTAGAGCACGCCACCGCTGCTTACGCTGCCGAGGCCCATGTTGGTTTCGATCACGCCAACTACTTTGAATTTGCTGAGGGATTCTTTCACGCGATCGGTGGGGTAGGGCCTGATCGTACGCAGACGCACCATGCCGACCTTCAATCCGCGCTCGCGCATGTGCTGAATGGCGAAGCGCGCCGTTACCGCGTGAGCGCCCTGCAGAAAAAAGACAACCTCGGCGTCATCGGTCATGAACTCTTCGAGCCAGGGATCGTAGCGGCGGCCGAAGATCTGCGCGAACTGTTCGTGCACTTCCTCGATGACCGCCATCGATTGTTCCATGACGCGCGCGCGTTCAAGCTGCAGGGGAGGGCCTTGCTCGGGCATAATCTGCGGACCGTGCGATACGGGGTGCCGCGGATCAAGAGGATAAGGATGCTTGTAGGACGGCAGGAATTCCTTCACCTGACCGGTGTCCGGCAGCTCGACGTCGCCTGTAATGTGAGAGACGAAGAAACCGTCCTGACAGACCATCTGCGGCAGAAGAACGCGGGGATCTTCGCCGATGCGATAGGCGATGAGGTGATTGTCGAAAGCCTCTTGCGCGTCGCAGGACCAGCCCATAATCCACCCCATGTCACGGGTGGAGAGAGCGTCGGTGTGCTCGGAACCGAAGTCGCCGGGAGGATCGAGAGTACGGTCGGCGATCATCATCTGAACCGGCATGCGGCTGCCTGAGATCGGCGAATAGAGTTCGTAGGCGAACTGCACGCCGACGCCGGAGCTGCCGGTGAAAACGCGCGCACCGCTGGATGATGCGCCGTGCGCGATGCTTAACTGCGAGTGCTCGCTATCGGCCACGATGTACTCGGCGTCAAGTTCACCATTGGCGACCATTTGCGCCAGGGCCATCATGGTCGCCGTATAAGGACGGATGGGGTAGGCGGCGATGACGTCGACATCCGCGTATTTGGCGGCTTGCGCCGATGCAACGCAGCCGTTGATTCGGACTGTTCTCTTTTTTTGTTCCGCAAGCATTGACATAATTCACTCCGCGACACTGTCTATTCGTTGAATCCCTCTATGCGATAGTCCATTTCGGATCTCACTCCTCTAGATATTCTTTGGCGCCCGGTCGCCCAGGTTTCTTAGTTGTTCGGCCTGGCGTCCGTGGAGTCCGGGCGAGATGGCGAAGGCTGTGTCCATGCGAACTACGCCGGTATCGAAGTCGAGCTCGGGCACGCCTTCGAGACAGCCGGTTGGACATTCCTCGATGCAGACACGGCATCCTTTACAGTAGTCGACCAGAATCTTGTAGAGTCCGTTCGAGCGCTCGGGACGCGCGATGCAAGGCTCGGGACAGACCAGATAACAGTTGTCGCAAGCGTTACAGGTGCCGCAACTGAAACAGCGATTGGCCTCTTCGACTGCCTCCTCTTCGGAGAATGCCTGAATCACTTCGTCCTGCGTCTTTTTGCGGCTTGCCGACGGCAGCATTTCCTGCTGGACGCGGGGGAAGTGCGGGAAGTACGTCATGTTCATGCGATTCAGATCGAAGATGACGTCGACGGGAATGGTGCGGGGTTGAAGGGCTTCGCCTCGCATCACTTTGTCGAGATTGAAGGCGACGCGCTTGCCATCCCCGACGGCGTTGACGACCATCAGCGGCTGACCGGAGCCGACCTGGGCAATGTCGCCCGCGGCGAAGAAGTTGGTATCGCCCAGGCGGCCGAACTTATCCATCTTGATGGTGCCGCGCTCGTTTTTGAATTCAGCCGGCAGCCAATTGAGGGACGCGTGCTGTCCGATCGCGATGATGACGTTGTCGACGGCGAAGCGCTCGGCGGGAGCGTCGCGATCAACGGTGATTGGCGAAGCGTTGATTGCTGCCTGAAAGCGCGCCTTGTGGAGTTGCAATGCTTCGACCTTGCCGTTGCCGATCACTGCCGTGACTGCGCGGCCATGCATGAGATCGACGCCTTCTTCGAGCATGTCGTGCAGATCCTCGGGAGAGGCCGGCATTTCTTTGGAATTGCCCTCCACGGTGATCATGGTGACTTCGGCGGCGCCTTGCCGCAAAGCTTCGCGGGCGCAATCGATCGCGGTGTTGCCGCCGCCGATGACGGCGACGCGAGCGCCCAGCTTCACTTTTGAGGTACCCATGCCAATGTCACGAAGGAAAGGAAGTCCATAGAGAACTCCCGTCTTGTCCTCGCCTTCGGCGCGGACGCTATTGGGTTCGGTGAGGCCGACGGCCAGCACGCAAGCGTCGTAGTTCTTTTTCAGATCGTCCCAGGTAACATCTTTGCCGACTTCAACGTTGGTCTTGATGGTGATGCCGAGCTGTTCGAGGCGCTCGATCTCACGATCGAGAATATTGGCGGGAAGAACCCAGTCGGGAATTCCGCCGCGATTCAATCCACCGGCTTTGGGCGATTTCTCGAGGATCGTTACTTTGTAGCCGAGGCGCGCCAGTTGATAGGCGGCGCTGTGGCCTGCGGGGCCAGAGCCTACGATGGCGACTTTCTTGCCATTCGATTTGCCCGGCTTCACTACATCGTTGGTGAGTGCCTGACCGAGATCGCCAAGGAAGCGTTCGACGGCGCGGATAGAGATGGCTTCATCGTACTTGCCGCGATTGCAGGCTTGCTCGCAGGGGTGGTAGCAGACGCGTCCGGTGACCGACGGAAACGGCATGTCTTCCTTGATGAGCGCGTAGGCATCGAGATATTTTCCGCGCTTCACCAGATCGAGATAGCCCTGAATTTTTTCGTTGGTGCCGCAGGCGTTATTGCAAGGTGGCAGCTTGTCGCGATAAACCGGGCGAATCGAGCGCCAGTTGCCGGTGGGAAACAGGTCTTGACCTTTTTCCTGCGAGGGGGCTGGGGTGATACCGGCGAACGGGACAGTAAGCCATTCGGGAATATGTGTGTTCTTAGTAGACATTAGTCCTCTCTCCTACACGGCCACTGGGTTCAGCGGCATAATATGTAGCTCTTCGAGTGCGACTTGGAATGCGTGCTTGTTGGCGATCATGGGCTCGATGGTTTTCATTTTGACAATGCCCGTGGTCTTGACCACCGCCGCAATCAGCGGAGCGGCGATATCAGGTGCGATTGATTTATTTCGTTCAGCGGCGCCCTCGGTGGAAAGACGATCGAGACCGAGTTCCCCGAGGCGATAGTAAAGCCATTTGTGATCGGCAATCTTGGCGGCATCGACGCAGACGAGTTGCGCCAGCCGTTCGGCGCCGGGAACAAAACGAATCATGTAATCCGGTGTGTAGTGCGTGTTAATGACGAGCGTTCCGCCGGGAGGCATGCCGCGCATGTAATCCCAACCCTTGACCATGGTGCCTTCGACCAGCACGACGATGTTGGGATGTTCATTTTCGTAGGTGAGCTCGTTCTCGAGCACCTGGTCGCTCACGCGGCAGTATTTGCGCGTGGGGCAATTGGTTCGATCGGGATTGTCGACGTAGTTCTCCATTGCCTGGGCATATTTGCCCTCGATGCGGGCGGAGGAGGAGATGGAGTTCACGATGTCGCGGCCCTCTTTGTCCATAATGATGCCGCGCGTCCAAACGGTGAGTTCGGTATAACTCATAATCAATCCTCGTGATGAGCGTTGCTAACTGTTATTCGTGGATGCGTCAGCGGACAAATCCCCGGCGCCGTTACTCAGCATATTTACAGTTTTCAATTGCTTTGGATTGCCACGATCAGAATCGAGAACCGCAAGAAAATCGTTTCGCAGGACTACCAGAGGCGCGCCGCGAGTGCCGTCCTGAAATTCGGCGATGGCGGTGAGCGTCGCTTTTTTGCACAGGCTTTCGATATCGGCGCCGGTAAGGCCTTCGGTGCGGGCGGCGAAGTCTTCGAAATCAATATCTGCGGCCAGCGGCACGCGGTGACAACAAAGGCGCATGATCTCTGCGCGATCGGCCGCGCCAGGTTTAGCGAAGGGAAGAATGTAATCGAAGCGGCCGCTTCGCAACAGAGCGGGCTCGATTCGCTCGGGACGATTGGTTGCGGCGAGCAGGATCACACCTTTGACATCGCGCAAGTTGTCGATCTCACGCAAAAGCTGGCTGAGAATGCGTTGATAAATGTCGGTGCCGAATTGATCGGCGCCAAATTGGGGAGCAATCGCGTCGATCGTATCGAAAAACAGAATGCAAGGCGCAGCTCTTCTCGCCTTTTTGAATACTTCACGCAAGGCGCGTTCCGATTCGCCCAGCCACTTCGAATAGAGTTGAGGGCCATCGATGGCGATGAGCGGAATCTGCTTTTCGCCGGCGAGTGCTCGAGCCATGGCCGTTTTGCCGGTGCCGGAAGGTCCGGCGAGCAGAATGCCATGGGGTGGCGACAATCCTACCTGCTCGTAAATCTCGTCGTGCACGTGAGAATGCTCGACTACGGTATCGAGTATTCGCTTCACTTCGCTAAGGCCGGCGAGTGATGCAAAATTTGATCCGCTCTTCTCGATGAAGAATTCACGCGTGGCGCTGGGTTCCACTTCCTTCAGGCCGGCGAGAAAATCTTCGCGCGTAACTTGCAGCGCGTCGAGTTGAGCGGATGTGGCTCCATCGCTTTCCCGGGGGAAGGCTGATAAAAAGCCGCGCAAAGCATTCATGCCGACTTCCTGGCACAACGCTTCGAGATCGGCTCCGACGAAGCCATGAGAATGCTCGGCAATCTCGCGCAAATCGACATCAGGCGCGAGCGGCATGGCACGAGTGTGAATTCTGAGAATCTGCAGGCGAGCCTGATTGTTGGGGACACCGATTTCAATTTCGCGATCGAAACGGCCGGGACGGCGCAGGGCGGGATCAAGGACTTCAGGAATATTGGTGGCCCCGATGACGATGACCTGGCCGCGGGCGACGAATCCGTCCATCAAGCTGAGAAGTTGCGCGACAACCCGCTTTTCGACTTCGCCGGTGACTTCGGCGCGCTTCGGAGCGACGGCATCGATCTCGTCGATGAACAGGATTGCCGGTGCGTGACGAGCGGCTTCCTCGAACACCTCGCGAAGCTTGGCTTCGCTCTCGCCGTAGAACTTGCGCATGATCTCAGGGCCGTTGAGATGAATGAAGTGCACGCGGCTTTCGGCGGCGACGGCGCGAGCCAGCAAAGTCTTGCCGGTGCCGGGA
This sequence comes from uncultured Acidobacteriota bacterium, assembly GCA_963720155.1. GTDB lineage: Bacteria > Acidobacteriota > Terriglobia > Terriglobales > Acidobacteriaceae > Sulfotelmatobacter. The sequence continues at coordinate 43,233 of CAVREP010000004.1, read as the reverse complement.
GGGCCGTACAACAAAACGCCTTTGGGAGCGAGAATTCCAAGGCGCTCAAAGATGCGCGGATACTTGAGCGGGAGTTCGACGATTTCGCGAACCCGCGCCACTTCCCGCTCGAGGCCTCCAATATCTTCGTAAGAGACTGAGGGAGCGCGGGCCGCGGTTTGATCGCCTTCTACGACGCGAATATCGGTGCGCTTTCCGATCACGACTGCACCGGAAGGAATGGTGCGCACAACCTGGAAGTTTACGGCTTTAGCGAACGTAGGCACGCGCACGACGGAACCTGTCATCACCGGGACGCCTACCAGGTCTTCAAGCATGCGTTCGGGTGCGATGGTGGCGGGCGCGGCGCCGATCCACAAGGGGGAGAGGCGTACGGCGACGGCGTCCTGGCGTTCGATGACAGAGACGGTCACTTGCTCCTGCAAGCCCGCGCCACAATTGCTGCGGCAGGTGCCATCGATCTGGATCATGCCTTCGTGTCCATCGTCGGAGAGTTCGGCGCGCCCGACGGCGACTGTTCCGCCGGTGATTTTCAGCACATCGCCGGTGTGGGCGCCGATGCGGCGCAGGTCGGCGGCGGCAAGTCGCGCGATAGCGTGGCCGACATCCTCGACGCGCGCCTCGGCAGCGCGCAGGGTCAAGGTGGTCGTGGACGATGAGGGAAATTCTGTCATGGCATGCGGTGCAACTCTTTCCGGGCCGGCAAGTGAGTCAGAACCCGCTTTAACGCGATCCACTTCAACGCGACCCAGCTCCGCAATACCGGCACGCCGAAATGCAACGGCCCCGGCGATGGTGTCGTTTCCCAGGTCAGTCAATTCGATAATCCCCAGATCAGCAAACTCGACGAAGTCGGCGCAAGATCTTTAACGCGAGGCGATCGCTTTGCCCACAGGATGCAAATCGCGAATGGCCCCCGTCCCCGAAAAACGCTTGCGATCAAAACTTCTTAAGCACAATTTCTTCGACATCTTCGATGTGCCGGCGCATAGCGGCTTTCGCAGCTTCGGCATCGTGGCGCTTGATGGCAGCCAGAATCCGCCGGTGACCCGAGAGCGATTTTTGTGGGCGTCCTTCCACCTGCAAAGAACGTGCGCGCGTGTCGCGCAGCAGGTCCATGAGAATGTCGATGACTTTCAGCACTACGCTGTTATCGGAAGCTAAAGCAACGCTATAGTGAAATTCAGCGTCTTCGGCGACGCCGGCGTCTCCCAACTTTTGTTTTTCTTCCTGGCGCCGCAGAATTTCTTCCATCTCGGATATTTCTTCCGCAGAAGCGTGAGTGGCGGCGCGCGCGGCGAGCGGTGGTTCGAGCATCTTGCGAAAATCCAGCAACTCGCTCACCAATTCCTTGCGTCGCTTCAGAGCATTAGCAAAAGGGTTGACCAGCGAGTCGGCTGAGATTTCGCGAACAATCGTGCCAGCGCCCTGGCGTGGTTCAACCAGGCCCAACAATTCGAGGCCGCGAATGGCGTCGCGGATGGAGCCGCGGCTTACCTGAAGCGTCTCTGCCAATTCGCGCTCTGAAGGGAGTTTGTCGCCGGGCCGCAGCTTTTTCAAGATCAGACGCTCGATCTGTTTGGCCACCTCTTCGTAGACGCGGTTTCGCCGGACAACTTCAAAATCGGGTTTGGTCGCTGCGGGCATGAGCAAGTGGTCCGATAAGTGGACCAGCCGACCAAAAAAGTATACTCCGGTTGTCAAGCTGTCAACAACCCGCGCAGAGTGCGGAGAGTGCGGAGAGTGCGGATTCGAATGTAGGAAAAGGGTTGTTGAGAGTGTGAATTCGAATCCCCTGCAACATGTCTCTGCGCTGCTTACCGCGAGTGCGGTTTCTATTTTGACGCCGAAGGAAGCACGTCGTAAAGCGGCTGTGCAGGTGTCACTGACGGATTCTCATCCGCCACAGAGATCGCAAGGATGCGGACCTTATCGTTATTTGGCAGCTTTATTGTTTTTGTCCCCGGCGGCAAATCGATTGGATAGCCGAATAAATAGGAGTAGCTGTAGGGCACCTTCTCGCCAGCAGCGTCGTGATGGTGAGAGCAGTACCATGCCAAATCTGCACGCTTGATGTAGCCCGGCTTAATACCAGTCATCTGACCGTAGTCGTCGTGGGACGTGTCTTTCGAAGTCCATTGCCGGTCATCCCATTGACCGATGAATCCACCCCAATCCTGGACGTTCAATTCGACTTTCTCACTTCCGACATCAAGAGTAGCGCTGGCATCGCCGTTCGACGAAGCTGCAATCAGATATACGCGGTTGTAGTGGCCCGCCGGCAGATTGATTGTCTGGCCCTTGGCGATAACCGCATTCTGAGACCCTGTTTTCGCCGGAGCAAGTTGGAACTTCACATCGTTGAATGCGATCTCCGCTGGCAGCATTTCCGCAGGAAGCGTATTACCGTTGCCGTCAAATCCGCTATCGGACTTCGTCCCGTCATTGCTGGCGGTTGCGATGTCATAGGGGAGTGATACGGGCACGGAACGCACCGCCGCAACCTTAGTGGAGGCCGCAGCCAGCTTAACGGCAAAGGTGCGCGGCTGATAGGCGGAAAATGAAGTTATCAGAGCGCCGCCGTCCACAGTCGCCGGTCCCACTGGCTGCTCCTGGCCGTTCACTTCTCGCGCGGCAGTGACCGGCGATGCGAATTGAATGTGGACGTTCGGCTGCGGCTTGCCGTCGAGTTCCACTAAACGCACGACGATCTCGTCACTCAGTTCGGCTTCTTTCAGGGCTAGGAGTCGAACTCTGGGGTTGCTGACCTTCAACAAAGAAAACTCCCGGCCTAGCGCTCCGGCGTGACCGGAGGTTTCAAAGGCAATCAGCGGGTCGTTCAGGCGCTGCGCTTGCCAGTCGGTTTGGCTCTGACGCCAGTCAGCCGCGTGGCCGGCGATTCCGTAAACGAATTCATGATGTCCGAGGTCCTGAGTGCCCTGGTCTGGATAACCGCCGCGCGTGCCCGGTGTGCGGATCAGGGTAAGGCGGATGGTGTGGTCGTTCGGCTTGTCCGAGCCATTCTTGCAGTCGGTTAGGATGGTGGCGCCGAACTCACCACTTGTGTCGGTGAGGTCGATCCACTGGTGCGACGGCACTTCGAATTTCTTCGGCTCTGCAGTGGGCCGTTCGATCGTGCCGATATCCCAATTATAGGTGGCCATCTGATTCGAAGATGCCAGAGGGAACGTCGCTTTTAAATTCGATTCCCTGGTGTTCCAGTCGACCGCATTCGCTATCTCAACGCGCTTTCCCGCATCCCCGGCGGAAAGGCGGATGGTCTGAACAAACCGTGAGCCTGCAGTTTCGTGGGAAACTTCTACGGCCACGCGGGCCGGACCATTTTCCACAACTCGAATCTTCGCGGGACCGCCGACGTAGGCTTTCGGAGCAGCCTGCTCCTGGTCCCAATCCATATTCCACGCCGGCCACTGTTCGGGATTGTCATAAGAAATGGCGAGGCGCGCCGGAGCGGCCAGCAATTCCTTCTTAAGCGACTTGTCGAAAATGCTGGCGATGTAGCCATTCGCATCCAGTTTCACGCGGTAGTAAGCGTTCTCGAGTGAGTTCTCCGAGACCTTTAGTGCGCTGTCGCCCGCGGCGCGTGGGGCGGGAACCACATCGTAAACTGCATAGCCCACGGATGGCGCTTTGGCTACGAAGATCACTTTGCCATTCGCAATCTGCGCGGGAACTTTCTTGCCATTGGGACCGGTTACTTGCACTGCCTCAGGCATTCCGCCAGGGAAGGTTACACTCGCCTCGACTACATCTTCCCGCGAGATGTTCAGGGGGTTGAAGACAACGAGCGGGATGCCCTTAGTCGTAGTGTTCAACGCGGCAGAAACAGCTTCGGTTGCGTTGGTGAGCACGCCGGCGAACTGGTTCATCGCGATCACATCGTCGTTCCAGGCGAACTCGTAAGATTTCGGAGTGGCGGTTCCAGCGGCGAGGTCGTGAAAGTGACCGCCCATCACCAGGGTCCAGGCATCATTCAAACGCTGCAAAGGATATGGGCGCGCACCAAGCCAATCCGCTGCAATCGAGGTTTTCTCGGCAGCATCGGCCAGCAACTCTTCTTTCCGCAGCCAGCGTTTCTGGTACGCCTGCGAGGTGAGTGAGCCCGCGGAATGATTGGTCAATTCCATTTCGCCGGTGTAGCGGGGAAGTCCGGCGGCCTCGGGGGGCGTGATATCGAGAAACATCTGGTCGGCGTTGGCGGAGATTACATGAACTGGCCCACCCCCCAACTGCACCGGCGCCCCCTGCTCATGAGAGAAGCGCGAAAAATAAGGGTCCACATCTGGCGGTAAGCCGGCTTTGCCACCTGTGATGATGGCTTCGAGACGCTTCACGGATTCTTCGTTCGGCGTTCCGCCAATGTCGCCCGTACCGTAATAGTGATAGTCCGTGAACACTCCGCTCACTCTGCCGTTCAATTCAACCCGAGTGGCCCAGTCGCTTTGGTGCCGCTCTGACTCTCGATCCTTACGCATCTGAGACTCGGTTTTCTGCTGATTGCGCACAGCAAGATATTGTTCAACCTGGGCGGCATCGAGGGTCGAATTGGTTTGGTCAGCGTGTACCACCTGCTGCCGAAGAGGTTGTAGCTTCTTGTTCAGATCATCGAGAACTTCATCGGGGGGTAAAGGAGGAAGCGGTTTGCTCAAGTCGCTGTTGATTCCTCCTGAATAATCGCCCGGATTCAGACCTGCCAACACGCTCTCGCCATCCGGGCCGACCCACATGCCCACATTGAATGGCGTGCCTTCCGGCGTTTTCTCGGGCGATTCAAAGCCTCCGCCGGGAGCGGACGATCCCCACACAAGCTTCTGCGTGGAGAATCCTTTTACGCCGGAGTGTGCCAGGATGGTTGGCAGCGACGACGGAAATCCGAAGCAATCGGGCAGCATGTATTCCGCGCTGGCCTTGCCGAGCTCTTTGCGGAACCAGTTATTCCCGTACAGAATTTGACGGATAATGGTCTCGGCGCTGGGCGTATTCACGTCGCCCTCCTCCATGGAAGAGCCCGCCGGGAACCAGCGTCGTTCATCGACATATTTCTTTAGCCTGGCAAAATCGGCGGGAAAATATTCCTTCATCAGGCGGTAGCGGTTGGCGCCGCTGAAATTGAAGACGTAGTGAGGATATTTGTCGACAAGCGCGAAGTTGTCCTCCATGGTTTTGCGGAGGTATTCGCGGATGACCTGGGGATACTCCCATCGCCATTCCGTGTCGAGGTGAGCATAGCCGACAACATAAAGAGTTGGCTGCTTGCTCAAGTCAGGCTTATCGGTGGTTTGCGCGCGGGCTACCATGAGCAGCGTAGGGGCGCAGAGGAGTATCGCTATAAAACTGGAGACGAATCGTCGCATGTATAAAAGTCTCCTGATTGAAGTCCGCTTTCGCGGTGGCGGTATTGTTACATGTTCCTGAAGTAGCTTCCACATCGGGGCGCCGTGAATGACGCCCGCTTCCGCGGCAAAAGGGACTTTCTCTTCCGAAACCGAAGGCATATGATGGCGTCCACGGAGCAGCGAATGGCGTTCGCGGCTAATAAAGACGCGGTTACGGAGCTCGATGTTCTGTGGATCACCGCTGGCCTCGGCTGCGATGGCGACACGATCGCAATGACCGCAGCCACGCAGCCCAGCCTCGAAGATGTGGTTCTAGGCCAAATTCCGTGGATTCCAAAAATCAACCTGCATAACCCTTTTCTGGCCTCGGCCAATGGCGACGATTTTCTTAAACCTTTCTACGAAGCCGCGGACGGAACGGCTGTCCGAGTTGCGCAAGCCGGTGGTAATCTAAAGACCCCGACAAAATCATGGTCAGCTTTCTCTCCATCCTCACGGTCGGATTTTTCCTTGGAATGCGCCATGCCACCGATCCCGACCACGTCATTGCGGTTACCACCATCGTCAGTAATCAGCGAAACCGCCTGCGGTCGGCCCTGATTGGAGCCTTCTGGGGCGTGGGACACACGCTCACTATCTTTGTTGTAGGTGCTGGAATCATTCTCTTCAATCTGGTGATTCCGGTGCGGGTCGGGCTGAGCATGGAGTTATCGGTCGCCGTCATGCTGATCATTCTGGGCCTGATGAACATTGCCGGATTTTTGCGCACGATGCCTGCCGGATCTATCCAGAGTGTTGATGGAGAAAAAGTTATCCACTCCCATCTTCACAGTCACGGCGACTACGTGCATGTTCATTCCCATGCCCACCCCGCTGGAGCGCACTCTGACACGCCCGACCGCACGCCACTGGTCTGGATGGACCGGCTATTCGGAAGGAGTGGTTTGTACCAATATCTTCGACCGTTTGTGGTGGGCGTAGTTCACGGGCTTGCAGGTTCAGCGGCTGTGGCTTTGCTGGTGTTGACTACAATCCGAGACGTTCACTGGGCGATAGCTTATCTGCTGGTCTTTGGCGTGGGTACGATCGCGGGCATGATGCTGATTACCATGAGCATTGCTTCCGCATTTACGATGGTAGGAAAGGGCCGCCAGAAATTCTCTCGCCGACTGGCATTGGCTTCGGGTTTGCTTAGTCTTGGCTTCGGTGTTTTCGTCGCCTACCAGATCTGTTTTGTAAACGGACTCTTCACCACGCATGCCCAGTGGATTCCACGGTAGATCCGTCCGGGACGAGCTAACAAGTCAATTCGATCGGTTCCGCTTCCTAGAGTGGGGACTAGCTCCGCCGAGAACTAGTCCGCAAAGACTGTCGACAAAAGCGGGCGTCAGAGTGTCATGCCGTATGAGGAACCGCATGTAAATGGGCCCGTAGAGCGAATCGAGAAGCAAGTCCATGTCTATGTCCTTACGCAATTCCCCGCGTCGGACTCCGCGCTGAAGAGTGGCATAAGCTTCCCGCCGGCGCGGCCAAAGAAAGCGCTCGCGGAAAGCGGCGATCAGATCTTTATCGCTTTGGCCTCCGCCAAGCATGGCCGAAACGATGCGTCCACGGCGGCCGCGAAAAACCTTGACCAACTGACGCATCTGCTGGCTCATGTCCGTGTTCACGGAGCCTGTATCCGGGAAATGAAGGCTCCGGGTCGTGCTGCTGGCGAATGCGTCCGCGATCAGGGCAGCCTTGTTGGGCCACCAACGGTAAACCGTGGCCTTGCCGACATTGGCGTCAGCAGCCACGTCCTCGATGGTCAAATCGGCAAAGCCGTTCTTCCCTAGAAGATTCAAAGCGCTGCGCATGATGGCCACGCGGGCGGCTTCACTGCGAGGACGTCCGGGAGAACGAGTAGCGTTGCCTTGATCGTGGTTGCCATGGGCCCGAGCCTTCTGGCGCATGGCCCTAGACTAACATATAATCGATGGACGAGATTTGGAATCCGATACGGACAGTATCGAATCTAAATCCGGACTGAGGCGTAGCTAGCGGGGTTTAGCAGGCACTTCTGCTGTTTTCTTAACTTAGGATTGGCGTCTAACAAATGTGGATCGTTGCATTAGCGCTTAGGCGTCCGTACACCTTCGTGGTGATGACGCTCGTCTTCATTCTCCTGACTCCGCTTACCATCTTGCGGACGCCCACAGACATCTTCCCGAATATCGACATTCCAGTGGTTTCGGTAGTGTGGTTTTATTCGGGCATGGCGCCTCAGGATATGGCCGACCGCATCGTGGCGAATTCTGAGCGCGGGATTACCACGACGGTCAACGATATCGAGCACATGGAGTCTCAGTCGGTATATGGCCTGGGTGTCATCAAGGTTTTTTTTCGCCCGGGCACGAACGTACAGGGCGCAATCGCGCAAATTACGGCGATCGCGCAAACCACCGTGCGTTCATTGCCGGTCGGCACCACGCCTCCGCTGATCATCTCTTATAGTGCTTCTACTACGCCCATCATTCAGCTTGGATTAAGCAGCAAGACGCTGCCCGAGCAGCAACTGTTCGATTTGGGCCAGAACTTCCTGCGAAACTTTCTGGCCACCGTGCCGGGCGCCGCTACACCGTATCCCTACGGTGGAAAAATTCGACAGATTCAAGTCGACCTGGATTTGCCGAAACTCCAAGCTTACGGCCTTCAGCCGAATGACATCGTCAATGCCGTCAATGCGCAGAACATCATCCTCCCAAGCGGCACCATCAAGATGGGTTCGCTCGAATACAACGTGGAGATGAACGGAACGCCGCAGACCATCGCGGAATTGAACGACCTTCCAGTTAAGACCAGCAACAGGTCCACGCTTTACATGCGCGATGTTGCGCACATACGAGATGGCTTTGCGCCGCAGACCAACATTGTGCGCCAGGATGGGAACCGTGGCGCGCTGATGTCGATTTATAAGAATGGCAACGCATCGACCCTGCAAATTGTGGCTGGGGTCAAGAACATTGTTCAGCAGGCAGCTCAAGCCCTGCCGCCGGAGTTGAAGATCACGGCGCTGTTCGACCAATCCTTATTTGTGCGGGCCTCGATCGAAGGAGTGCTCAGAGAGGGATTGATCGCAGCGGCCCTCACCGCTGTCATGATTCTCGTCTTTCTTGGCGATTGGCGTCCCACGATCGTTATTGCGATTTCCATCCCACTCTCCATTTTTGTTTCGATCATTCTGCTAGGCGCCATCGGCCAGACCATCAACATCATGACGCTGGGAGGGTTGGCACTGGCCGTCGGCATTCTGGTGGACGACGCCACCGTGGAAATCGAAAATATCGAGCGCAACCTTGCCATGGGCAAGGAGATGAAACAAGCTATTCTCGACGGCGCGCAACAGATCGCCGTGCCGGCCTTCGTTTCTACGCTAAGCATCTGCATCGTGTTCGTACCCATGTTCTTTCTGGCGGGCGTGGCGAAATTCTTGTTCGTGCCTCTGGCGGAGGCCGTGAGCTTTGCCATGCTTGCCAGTTACCTGCTTTCACGAACTCTGATTCCCACGCTGGTGATGTACATCATGCGCGGGCACGAGCATCGCGCGGAGGCGCCAAAATCATTTCTGGGCCACTTTCAGAGGGGCTTCGAGCGCAAGTTTGAAGACTTCCGCCGGGGCTACGAAGCTTTGCTGGAAACCACCCTCGAACGTCGCGGAGTCTTCATCATTTGCTTTCTGGCCTTTTGTCTGCTCTCGCTTGGGCTCTACGCTTTCTTGGGACAGGACTTTTTCCCGCAAGTAGACGCTGGCCTGCTGCGGTTGCACGTACGGGCGCGTCCCGGGTTGCGCGTCGAGGAGACAGCGCGGCTCTGCGATCAAGTAGAAGCTGCACTGCGCCAGGAGATTCCGCAAGGCCAGTTGCAGACAATTCTTGACAACATCGGTCTGCCGAACTCCGGCATCAATCAGTCCTACAGCTCGAATGGAACCATTGGAACCAGCGACGCGGAGATTCTGATTGCGCTCGATCTGGAACATCATCCTCCCACCGCGGGGCTTATGCGGCGTCTGCGCGAGGTATTGCCGCAGAGATTTCCCGGCGTGGAGTTTTTCTTTCAGCCCGCCGATATCGTTACGCAGATTCTAAACTTCGGTCTGCCAGCGCCCATCGATGTACAGGTTGTGGGCACGGAGATGGATAGCAGTTACGCAATTGCGCAGCAGATTGCCAACAAAATGCGGCATATCCCGGGCACCGCCGATGTACACGTGCAGCAGATGCTGTCACTGCCCACGCTGCACATGGACATCGAGCGCACACGGGTTACGCAGGTGGGGCTCACGGCGCGCGACGTAGCACAGAGTGCGCTGGTGTCGCTCAGCGGCAGCTTTCAAACTTCCCCAAATTTCTGGCTGAACCCAAAGAATGAGGTTACCTATCAGATCGCGGTGCAGTCGCCGCAATATCGCATGACCAATCTGCAGGATTTATTGGACATTCCGGTGACATCGCAACAGGGCCAGCAGTTGATGGGGAATCTGGTGCAATTGTCGCCAGTCACGCGGCCGGCTACTGTGAACCACTACAATGTGCAGCCTGTTATTGATGTTTACGCAAGCACACAGGATCGTGATCTTGGCGCCGTGGCTGGGGAGACGGATAAAGTAATCAAGACATTTGACGGCCATTTGCCGCGTGGCACCCACATTGTGGTGCGCGGCCAAGTGGCAACCATGCGCTCGTCGTTTTTCGGTTTGGGAGTGGGGCTGGCGGGCGCGATTCTGCTCGTCTATCTGCTGATCGTCATCAATTTTCAGTCGTGGCTCGATCCGTTCATCATCATTGCAGCGTTGCCAGGGGCGCTGGCCGGAATCTGCTGGTTCCTGCTTCTCACCCACACCACGTTGAGTGTGCCCTCGCTCACGGGTGCGGTTATGTGCATGGGTGTGGCGACTGCAAATTCCATTTTGATGGTAAGTTTCGCGCGCGAGCAGATGGACGAAGGCATTCCCGCGGTAAAAGCTGCGGTGGCGGCTGGATACACACGTGTTCGCCCGGTGTTGATGACTGCACTGGCGATGATCATTGGCATGATTCCCATGGCGCTGGGTTTTGGCGAAGGCGGCGAGCAGAACGCGCCGCTTGGCCGAGCGGTAATCGGAGGTTTGTTGTTTGCTACCGTAGCGACTTTGTTTTTTGTGCCGAGCGTATTTGCAACCTTCCACAGCCGCCGGGAAAGCAAGAGGGCACGAGAGCAACAGAGGTAAACAGTTTTTCACGATAGTCGGAGTTCGATGTGACGCGGAGCGAAGCATGACTGAGGAGAACAAGTCTAAACAAATGACGGATGCACGAGGGTCCAACCAGGGCGCTGGAGCTAATCCGTCATCAGCCGGCCAGAATGAAGAGCATCACGCTTTAAGTCTTCAGGCCCAGCGTGACGAAGAAATTGAAGAAATCCAGAAGCGTTCGCGTCACCAACCTCCGGGGATACAAAGTCCTCCTGAACTTCCTCCGGCGCCTCCGCGCAAGGCCTTGACGATTGTTGCGGTCCTACTGTTGGTCCTGCTGTTGGCGGGGGGATTCACCATGCTGAGCCGAGTGAGCCACGAGCACGCTCTGGCCAAGGAGACGGAGCGCGAGACGATTCCGACCGTTGCCGTTGTCTACCCGCAAGCGGAAAAGCCTGACGAGGATTTGATACTCCCTGGCTCTTTGCTGGCTTATGAGGAATCTCCGATTTACGCCCGCACCAGTGGCTACCTGGTGCGCTGGTACAAGGACATCGGCAGCCGGATCACGAAAGGCGAATTGCTGGCAAAGATCGATACCCCGGAAGTGGATCAGGAATTGAACCAGACGCGGGCAGCGCGACAGCAGATTGTTGCGCAAATGGAGTTAGCTAAAATCAGCGCCGACCGCTGGGAGAATCTGCGTAAGACCGACTCTGTCTCCGCGCAGGAGGCTGACCAGTACTGGAGCGGTTACAAACAGAGCCAGGCAAATCTGGCTGCCGCCGACGCGAACGTTCATCGCCTCGAGCAGTTGGAAGGATTCAAAGATGTCTATGCGCCCTTCACGGGCGTGCTTACCAAACGCAATGTCGATCCCGGCGCGCTCATCAACGCGGGAGCAGGCGCGGCCGGCCGCGAGCTGTTTGACATTGCGCGCGTCGATCCTCTGCGCGTGTTCACCAGCGTACCGCAGGCTTATGCGCCATTCATAAAGGTAGGCGCCAAGACTGCCGTCACCTTGCAAGAGTTTCCGGGAGAAAAATTTCAGGCTGCTGTGGCGCGCACGGCAGAGGCTATTGATCCGGCGACGCGCACTTTGTTGACTGAAGTCGATGTCCCTAATAAGGATGGCCGTCTTTTGCCGGGCTCGTTCGGTGAGGTGCACTTCGCGGTCGGCACTAACGTGAATAAGGTCACAGTTCCAGTAAACGCGATGCTGTTCCGCGCCCAAGGTCCGCAGGTCGCGGTTGTCGGGCCGGATAACAAGGTGCAGCTACGGCGTATCAATATTGGACGCGATTACGGCACGACCTTGGAAATTCTTGGCGGCGTCGCGCCCACGGACCGGGTAGTGATCAACCCCGCGGATTCGCTCGAGGACGGCCAGCAGGTGAACGTGGCGCAAGCTCCGCCAAACCAGCAGCAGCCAGGTCAGCCCGCCCCGCAGGATCATGCGAGCGATCAGCAGAAAGGCAGCGGGCAGTGAAGCGGGTTGTACTCTCAGTTGGAATTGGGCTGCTCGGTCTTGCAACTGGATGCACGGTCGGTCCGCGCTACAGCCGGCCGGCGGCTCCTGCGTCGGCGCCTGACGCGTGGAGGACGCAGCCGCCGTGGCAGCAGGCCGCACCTAAGGACTCAATTCCAAAGGGCGCGTGGTGGCAAGTCTTTAACGATGCGGCCCTCAATACGTATGAACAGGAATTGCTCCAGGCTAACCAGTCACTAGTGGCCGCGCGCGATCGTCTCAACCAAGCGCGCTCGCTGGCACGCGTAGCGACTGCCGATTTCTTCCCGCAAATCTCGGCTGATCCCAGCGCGGTACGCGAACGCGGCTCTGGCAATCGTCCGTTGAACGGTGCGCCACCCACCGTCTTCAATGGGGTGACTCAGTCCGTTCCACCCTATACCCAGAGCGTTTACACGATTCCGTTTTCATTGAGCTACGAGGCTGATCTGTTCGGGCGCGTGCGGCGTAACCTGGAAGCGGCCAACGCGTCTCTGCAATCTACCGCCGCCGATTTGCAAAACGTGCAATTAGTGCTAACCGCCGAACTCGCCGCCGACTACTTTACGCTACGTGAGCTTGATGCCGAGTATCAGGTGGTGCAGGAATCCGTAGGCTACCAACGCAAGGGACTCGATCTGGTGAACTACCGCCACAATGGTGGTGTCGCCAGCGGACTGGAAGTGGCACAGCAGGCCGCGCTGCTCGATTCCACCATCTCTCAGCTTGCTCTGGTACAGCAGACGCGTGCGCAGTATGAACACGCCATCGCAGTGTTGGTGGGCCAGCCAGCCTACAGTCTTAGCCTGCCCGTAGCTCCGCTTCGGGCGACGCCTCCGCCGGTTCCGCTTGGCGTGCCGTCCGATATATTGGAGCGGCGGCCCGATATTGCCACCGCTGAACGCCAGATGGCTTACCAAAACGCAGAGGTCGGAATCGCGCGCACCGCTTTTTATCCTCACATCACATTAAGTGGCTCTGCCGGTTGGCAGAGCACGGACATCGCAACTCTTCTGAATGCTCCCAGCCTTTTCTGGTCGCTTGGAGCCGACGCACTCGAACCCATCGTTCAGGGCGGGAGGAACCGCGCCAATCTTGCGGCTGCGCGCGCCGCGTATGACCAGTCCGTGGCCAATTACCGCCAGTCCGTGCTGACTGCATTTCAGGAGGTCGAGGATGGCATCAGCAATCTGAGCACGCTCTCCCAAGCCCTCGCCACGCAGGGAGCAGCGGTTGAAGATGCGCGCCGCGCGCTCGAGATCGCCAACAACCGATATGTTGGGGGAGTTACCACCTATCTAGATGTTATTACGGCGCAGACTACGCTCTTGACCAGCGAAAGGCTGGAGACACAGCTACTCGGGCAGCAGATGGTGAGCTCAGTCTATCTGGTGAAAGCTCTGGGCGGCGGCTGGGACGCGAGCGAAATCAACCATGAACAGGTGCGTCCTCAGCCTGGCCAGATTTTGCAGCCTTAACGGTCCGTTTCAAGTCCATCCAAACCGTTCAGCGCGTCTTGACAATATAGGGTTCACGAGCCTAGTATTATAGCTGAAGGAAATATGTCTTCTTCCTCATTCAAGTTTTTGCAATCTAAGCTGACGATTCGACTTTTCTGCTAACGCGTCTCAAGCCTCAATAGGGAGAAACATGACAAATACCAAGTTTCTTGTGAAAGTGAACCGAAGCGGTACGCGTGCTCCCGAATATGTGCAGCGTATTGACCGTACCCCCATACAGACGACAACCAACCGCAAACTAGCTTTGGCGATGGGTAGATTCACGGCAGAAGACGCAGTCAAGTCGATCCAGAATTCCCGTTGCAACCCCGAATTAGTGTCCGTCCAGGTGATGGCTTAGCCACAACTGGCGGTTGCACACCTGCTTATTCCCACTTTGCGTTCCCTTCGCGAATGGTGATGTATCGATCGATGGGGAGATCTGTGAACCGTTGCCTCAGCCCGCTGGGCTGAGGCCAATTTATTTCCAGCCAATCAATTTTCGAATGTTGGCCGAGTCCCAGCACCATACGCGGATCATGGGAAGAGAGATAGCTTCCGCCACCTACCTTCATGCGAGTCCTTTTCATATCGCCCGCCTGGTAGCTGACGCATGCGCCGATGGCGTCGATATTGGCTTTCTTGCCGACCAGTTTTATGCCCAGCCAATGGTTCCGGCTTCCCACATTGTTGCGCAAAAGAACGGGAGCCTCGTCGTTGTTGGAAATCAAGACGTCAACCGCACCGTCATTGTCGAAGTCTCCGATGGCCAGCCCGCGCCCCGACAGGGGCCGCGAAAAAACTGGACCGCTTTCGGCACTTACGTTCTTGAGTCCGCTTCCGGAATTCTGAAAAAGCAGCAGCGGCTCGCGATACTTCACATTGTCGTAAATCTTTTCGATGAGATCGTCAGGATGGCCGTTTCCAATAATTAAGTCGAGATTGCCATCATTGTCATAATCAAAAAACTTTAATCCCCAACCACTCATTAGTCTCGTGGCAGTCGCGATGCCAGACGGAGCGGCTATGTCATCGAATGTCTCGTCGTGATTGTTCTGATAAAGCGAATACGCTTCGTGATCAATATTGGCAACAAAGAGGTCCATCCATCCGTCCTGGTTGAAATCAACTGAATCTACTCCCATGCCCGAGCGTGGCCGTCCCGCGTCGCTGTAAGCAACGCCAGCCGGTTGTCCAATTTCTTCGAATTTCCCTTGTCCCCGATTTGCGAACAGGAAGTTCGCTACCGTGTCATTGGCAACAAATAAGTCCATGCGGCCGTCATTATTAATATCCGTGGCCACAACTCCCCAACCCTTGCCTCGATAGTTGGCAATTCCCGAGGGGCTGGAGACGTCGGTGAAAGTACCATCGCCGTTGTTGTGAAACAGCCAACTGGGCATGGGCTTGTATAGGTGCGGAACGCAATAACCAAGTTTGTTGTCAGCGGTGCAAGGCAGATTCTTGGATTTATCAAAATCCACGAAGCGGCACACAAACAGATCCAGACGCCCGTCATTGTCGTAATCGAACCAGACAGCGCTGGAGGACCATCCCGGAGCAGCAACTCCGGCCTTCTCGGTAACGTCGGAGAAAGTACCGTTTCCATTGTTGTGATAGAGAATACTTCGGCCGTACTGCGTAACGTAGAGGTCGGGGAAACCATCACCATCGTAGTCGCCAACAGCCACTCCTTGCCCGTAGCCGCCGGCGGCAACGCCCGCCTTCTCGGTTACATCGGTGAAGGTTCCGTCACGGTTGTTGCGGTAGAGAGCATTCCGGAGCGGTGGATCGGGATGGTAGAAATCGCACCTTCCGCTATTGACCAGATAGATGTCCATCCATCCATCGTTGTCATAGTCAAAAAAAGCGCAGCCGGCGCCGGTAGTCTCGGGCAAATACTTTTGCTGAGAGTGACCGGCAGTGTGCTTCCAGGTTATGCCGCCAGCAGTTGCAGGCACATCGACAAATGGATAAGACGGTTGCGGCAGAGCGCGAGAGAGGGAGCGAAAAGAAGAGAGCGCGAGGCTTCCGGCAATTCCGCGAAGGCAGTCACGGCGACCTACCCGCCAGAGTTCGCCACTATGCTTCGAAGTGATCTTCTTCACTTCCCCTCGGGCAATAGACGCTCATGACTAGTTTTATGAGCTGGTTTGACCATTGCTAGTTTTCTTGCGGTTGACTCGAGGACGGGGGCTGTTCGGCGGCTCCCCCTTCATTTCCGATCAGGCTGCGGTGAATCGCAAACTCTTTTTCGCCGTCTTGTTTGCGTCCCGCGCGAGTGTAAGCCATAGCAAGATTGTAATGGGCGTCTGGATTCTTAGGCTCCAGCTTGACTGCAGTCTCAAGGGGCGTGAGCGCTTCGGAATAGCGTTTTTCCGCGATCAGAGACATTCCGAGTCCGAGAAAAGCTTCTCCAAACTGAGAATCAAATTTTGTGGCTCGCGAGAAATGGTTTACCGCGTCGTCCCATTCCTGGTTCTGCCGTGCCAGTTCGCCAAGAACGTATTCGGCTCCGGCATTTCTGGGATCGATCTGCAGCTCTTGCACGAACTCCTGTTTGGCCTCATTCGCCGCGGCGGGGTCAGGGTTCCGTTTGGAGAGCAAAATTCGCCCAATTCTAAAGTGGATGCCGGGCAAATTCGGATTTTGCTTCAGCATCGCGCGATATTCCTTTTCCGCATCATCCCACTTGCCCTGCGTTTCGAAAGATTCGGCTAACAGTTCGTGTGCCTGATAAGAAGACGGGGCCTCGCGAGCAAGTTCCTGCGAGGAGAGCGTGGAGAGATCAGAATATGCATGGACAGCTACGTAGAGAGCTTCGGGGTCTTTTGGAAATTCGCGAGCCAGAAGATCGAGGAATTCCAACGCAGCGTCGTTCTGATGCAGCGTCATCGCGCAACGCACACCGTCCAAGCCAACTTTGCGCCTGAGTTCCCGGTCTTTGAGTTGAGTGATGCTTTTCTTGAGCGAGGGCAAAGCCTCGCTGCAATGACCGCTTTCGGCCAAGGCAGCGGCACTACGTGCAATCGAAGAAGCATCGACACCGGGTTTGCCAACAGATTGGGCGACAGTCGCGCCTGCAAAGACCGTCAGAAGCATTGCGGCGAGAAGATCTCGAAACCGAAGCATATAGACGCGATCATAAATGAAAATGGCAGGCGGCCCAAAGGCCACCTGCCCGTGGTTTTGCAGATCCGTCAGAAGTAAAATTTCAAAGCAAACTCCATCTGCCGGGCATCTTGCGTTGTGCTGAGTCGCCCGAAATTGGTATCTCCCAGGCCAGTATCCGGGGCATTAAAGTTCGGGTGATTAAAGACATTCAAAAAATCCGCTCGGAACTGAAATCTCATCGATTCAGAGATTGGAATATTCTTTTGCAAACTGAGGTCGGCATCGAAATATCCGGGCCCAATGACTGGACCTTGGGATGGGCAACTCCCGAATGACCCAGGGGACGGATTCGAGAAAGCGCCGGGATCGAACCACTGGATTCCTACCCCGCTCACTGGAGTTTTGGGATACGAGACTGGGCCAGTGCAGTTGGGACGAGGCGAGAAGATATCGCCGGTCCCCGATTCGTCGCTGCCACGCATGTTAAGCGGGAATCCTCCATGCCAGGTGACAATGGGATTGATGGCCCAATTGCCAACCGCAGCATTCACCGCCGCCGGCAGGTTACGGCCGAACTGTTTGCCGCGACCGAATGGAAGGTCGTAAACGGCATATGCGGTCAGCATATGCTTCGTATCCCAATAGCACTGCGCATAATCGCCGTTGGGGTCGAAGATATTCTGCCAGTAGCTATCGGCGTTTTGCGACTGCCCCCCCCAGCTTCCATAATAGCCGGCGCTGTTAGCCATACACTTTTGGTAAGTGTAGGAAACTTGAGCTTCCAGTCCGTGGCCATATCGTTTCTGGAGTACTGCCTGCAGTGCGTTGTAGTTCATATTGCCCACGGCGGCGCTCTGTTTCACCAGACCAAGCCCGTTTGGACCATACGTCACAGTGGTTGTGGGAATCCCGTCAATGACGGTCCCGATCGGATTCTGACCGCCGATGTAGGGATACGTGATCGTGCCGTCCGCGTGCAGGTCCCCCTGATCGAGATCGATGGGAACCATCAAATGGGTTGTGCGCTGACCGACGTAGCCGATCTGGAACGTGGTGTCAGGAGCAATCTGTTGCTGAATGGTGAGATTCCACTGGTCGGCAACTGCCGGTTGAACATTCGACCAGGTCAGCATGGTGGAGTTAATGAAAGGATCGCCCGCGGGAGGGGCTGCCGCACTAAAGGCTGTCTCGGTGTTAAATGCAGCTGTACCGGTTGCTGCATTGGTGCCTGCAGACTGCGACGGTGTGAAGGGTGGATTCTGCGTCGGTCGCAAGTTGGTTCCGGTGCCTTCCTGGAATGACGAGATCGAGAAGCCACCGCGAACTATCGTCTTGCCTTGCCAAATTGCAGGGCTCCATGCAAAACCGACGCGAGGCTGGAAATCCGGTAATCCCCAAGTACCGGGGTACAGCCCCGCCGGGAATCCGTTGGTCCCCACAACGCCGGTCGGCACAGGATCCTTGCCAGGGAACTCCAGCGCTCCGGTTTGAATATTCACGTTCACCTGACGATTGTGGAGTTCGGTCCAGGGAGTGCGGGCTTCGTAACGCAGTCCTAGATTTAGGGTGAAATTGTTAGTCATGCGCCAATCGTCTTGCACAAAACCGGCAATGAGCCAGTCGCGCGCATGCCATCCGCCGGTACTAACGCCTCGGCCTACGCTCTGTGGAAGACCGAGGGCGAAGTCGGCGGACGGGTCTCCGCCGGTGCCGTTGCCAGAATAGTTTCCCCCGACACCGAGACCAAAGACTAAGGCGCCCAGCTCACCGGCGTTGCCCGGATAAAAAACGTTCAGGTTATAACGCTGCAACTGGAAGCCGGTCTTAATAACGTGACGACCACGAGTGTAAATCAGCGATTCGTCGAATTGGGTTACGGTGGACGAAAAGTGTTGCGGATTCACGAGCGAGCCCAGATTTGTCAGCGCACCTCCGCTTGCGACAGAACTGCCTGTTCCCCCGTCGAAGCCAAACTCCGGCAGTCCGGAGATTCCAGCTGGATTCCCATCAAGAATGCCAATCGTATTCGCCAAGTTACCCACTGAAGGATCGAAAGTGACAGTGGGGGCGATCAGCTTGATGCCATTCTTCCCAAAACGCAGTTCGTTGAGCAGGTTGGGGGAAAACGAATGAGTCCAGTTCGCGCTTCCGTTGTTCAGCCATGCCTCGCTCAAAGTGTTGCCCAACAGGGGCTGCGAATTGGTGCCGGGATCGAACTCATCGCTTTTCGAATAGCGGGCATTGATGTGGTCTTTATTGGAAACGAGATAGTCGATTTTGATATCGCCCTGATCGGTATTGAATTGCTGGTTAGTGGTGTTGACCGCTGCCCCGAAGCCATTTGGTAGAGTGCTCACCGCCTTTGGGTAGACGGCGCTCGTAACCAGAGCAGTGAAGGCCGGATCAAGGTTCGCGGCAGGAATAATGTTGCCCATAAATGCCGGCCTAGCCGCCGGGGCCAGGATTGAACAAGGCACCTTCGACGTCCCCCCGGTTCCTGCGGCGCAAGGATCGGAGAGGGGTGAACTCAGGGCGCTAAAATTGCCGGTCGTTTCGGCTGCTGTGAGGACCGTAATCTGGCTGGAACTGGCCGGAAGGTCGCGGCGCGTGCCTTGATAATCGCCGAAAAAGAACAGCTTATTTTTGATGATTGGGCCACCGACAGTGCCGCCGAATATATTCCAGCGCAGCTTCGGGGTCGGAAGGCCGCCAGCCAGTCCAGATACGAACTGGCTATTTTCCCACTTATTGGCACTGAAGTAGTCGTTCCGGAGGAATTCAAACACATCCCCGTGATAATTGTTGGTGCCCGACTTAATTGCGGCGTTTATGATGCCGCCCGCGTAGTTGCCGAATTCAGCCGATGCATTCTGGGTAATAAGATTGAACTCGCCAATCGCGTCGGGAGACGGCGTGTAACCGGTCAGGTTGTCCGAAGCCTGGTTGTTATCCACTCCGTCCAGAAGAAAGTTATTGTCCTCTTCGCGATTTCCGTTGATGTAAGGACGACCGCCGCCATTAATAGCCCCTTGAGTCGTTTGGGACCCGTAGTTAAATGTGGAGGGGTCGGTGGTGACCACGCCAGGGGAAAGCAAGGTCAACTGGATATAGTTGCGGCTCGTCAGCGCCAGGTTTGCGATGCTGTTGGCGTCCATCACCGTGCCAACCTGGGCGTCCTCTGTCTGCAAGACTGGCGCGGCGCCTGTGACTTCGACGGTTTCGCTGATCTTGCCTACCTTCATTTGCACATTTACGCGTGCGATCTGGTTAAGCAGTAGCGCAAACGGAGGTCGCACGGCAGTATCGAAACCCGGCGCCGTCACCTTCACGCCGTAGCTTCCAATCGGCAATCGCAGCAGGTTGTAAGAACCAGTGTCATTCGTTTGTGCCGTCCACACCGTTCCACGCTCCGCATCCGTTGCCTTCACCTCCGCGCCCTTAATGGGCGCGCCGCTCGGATCGGTTACTGTGCCCACGATCGACGCTGTCACTTCCTGTCCCCATGCCGGTGTCAGCATGGTCGCCAGTAGTGTCAGCACAACCAGAAACCCACTCGCCAGTTTTTTCATCGCACGCCTCCTGAGAGCACTTAAGAGCTTGGGCATAACAAAGCAAGCCCTAATACAATCGCACTATGCTATATAGCACACGATGGTTCATGGTCAAGAAAAAAATGCGTGCAATTGCAAATAAATTTGACCGGCGGCTTTAAGGTGCTCTATATCGACTGGAGCAGAAGAAAAAGTAAACATACGAAGAGAGGAACTCGATACCCGGAGGAGCCGCGGGTAGGTTTTCTTAGATTTCGGCCAAACCCCTATTTCAGCGGCCTTTTCGGAGCAAAATGTTAATTGCTGGAGGCCGCTTGGTGAAGACTCCGCTCTATAGCAATTACAGTCTCCAAGGATCGCGGCGACACGAATCCGAAGATTTTAGCTTTACAGAACGCGAGCAATACGCTATATAGCACATGGTAGCTTGTCTGGAAGATCGTTTATGGCTGGAAACCACCGCAACGGAACCCCGGTTTACAAGCGAATCCAGAACACCATCCGCAAGCGCATCGAGGCGGCGGAGCTCAACCCTGGTGACGCGGTTGCGTCTGAGCGCGAGCTGGCCAAAACCCATAAGGTAAGCCTGATGACGGCTCGCCACGCTTTAGCCGGTCTGGAGCGCGAGGGAGTCGTCGAACGCCGCCGTGGCGCCGGAACCTTTGTCGCTGCACCCAAAATCCATTTCAACAAGCTGATGAGTTATACCGAGCACATGGCCAGCCGAGGGCTGGCGCCGCGTTCCCGCGTGCTGGTAGCCAAGATAATTGAGGACGAGCAGGAAATCGCAGCGCGCCTGGGCCTGCCGGCGGCCAGCCGCATGGTCAAAATCGCGCGCCTTCGCCTTACTGCCGAGGAACCGTTTGCTTTGGAGACCTGCTACCTTCCTGCCGCCGAATACTCTGGATTGGTCAACGCCTCCCTGGGCAGAAACTCGCTGTTTGGTGCCCTGCAACACGATTATGGCGTAGAGTTGGCATACTCCGACGAGGAAATCGACGCCACCGCAGCCGATGCCAATCTTGCCGAAATGCTTGCCTTGCCCAAAGGCGCCGCCATTTTGCGCATACGCCAGGTCATTTATTCAACCAGGGGCAAGCCGACTATTTATGTGGTCGGCTATTACCGGTCTGAGCGGCACACACTGTTCGTCCGGCGCTTTCGCTAGATTGGTTGTTGTGCGATTCACCTGGAGATTGCGGAGCGATTTTCCGTGGCGAGAAAAATTCAGTTTCAATTGTGGGACCATAGTATTCTCACGAGGAACAAACTTCTGAAATTCTCGGATCCGCGAAAGGACTGCCTCGTTGGCCCATGACGAAAAAGCCGCGTACAACCGCTTTCTGCTGCTGGTGGCAGGACTGGGCGGTTTGCTTTACGGCGTAGATGTGGGGATCATCGCGGGCGCGTTGCCTTACCTGGAAGCCACTTCCGGTTTGAATGCCGGCCAACTTTCGATTGTTGTCGCGGCTGTGCTGCTCGGCAGCGTGATCTCAACTTTGTTTGCGGGCACACTGGCGGACTGGATGGGCCGCAAAATTCTGATGACCCTCAGCGGCCTGCTGTTTGTGATCAGTATTCCAGTGATTGCGCTTTCGCATGGCTATGAACCGCTGGTTCTGGGCCGGCTGCTTCAAGGCGTCAGCGCCGGGTTGATCGGCGTAGTCGTCCCGCTGTATCTGGCCGAGTGTTTGTCGGCGTCGGACCGCGGGAAGGGTACGGGCATTTTTCAGTGGCTGCTCACGCTCGGTATTGTGACCGCCGCCATTGTTGGCATGTTCTTCAGTATCCGCGTCGAGCAAGTGGCGAAACTTGGCGACTCCTCAAGGCTCTTCGCTTTTAAAGACACAGCCTGGCGCAGCATTTTCTGGGTTTCGCTGCCTCCCGGCATTTTGTTTGTGATCGGCAGCATGATGGTAGCGGAGTCCCCACGCTGGCTGTTTCGCCGTGGCAGACGCGATGCTACCTATGCCGCGCTGCTGCGTTCGCGCACGAGCCAGCAAGCCAACCTGGAACTTGCAGAAATGGAACAAGCTGCCGCGGCTGAAAAAGCTAGCAGCTCCGCCGGAGCGAGGGTTAAAGAATCTCTTCTGCACCGCAAATACGTGATCCCGTTTCTGCTGGCCTGCCTCATCCTCGCGTGCAACCAGGCCACCGGCGTCAATTCCATCATTGGCTATAACGCGAACATTCTCTTGCAGAGCGGCCTCTCCGATGTGCAGGCCCATTGGGGTTACGTTCTTTTCACCGTCATCAACTTTTTAATGACGATCGTCGGAGTCTTGCTGGTCGATCGCAAAGGGCGCAAATTCCTGCTCTCTGTAGGAACCGCGGGTATTATTTTTTCGCTCGTCTGCACCGGTTTGCTCTTCCGGCAGACGGAACGGCTACGTGTGGACTCCAGAAGCATGGTTCAGTCCATGGTGGGACCGGACCAGAAGGTCACACTCACCTATGATCAGAAGCTTGTTCAGACGCTGCTGAGCGCAGCCGGAAACGCAGAGCGAATCAGTGACCGCCCTACCTCTTTAGTCGTCATTTATTCTTATGGAGATTTCCGAGCCGCAACGAAAGCCGCGCGTTCCGACGATACGGCCGCGACCCCGATCGAAATCACGCGCGAAAGTTGTGTGCCAGCCAATAAAGTGGTGGCGTTCTTTTCGAATCCCTTCGGCAATCTCGATGCCGCGCGCCACGCTCCGCTTAAAATCGACAATGCACTGATCACTCCGCTGCCCAGCCCGAGCAGCGGATGGAAGGTTGCTCTCTCACTTTTTATCTTCATGGCCTTCTTTGCGGTCGGTCCGGGTGTTTGCGTATGGCTGGCGCTTTCCGAGTTGATGCCGACCCGCATTCGGTCCAACGGCATGAGCGTTGCTCTGTTGATCAACCAGGCAGTCTCTACGGGTATTGCGGCCGTGTTCCTGCCGACAGTTGGCAAGTATGGCTACGCGACCATGTTTTGGGGCTTCGCGGGATGCACCGTGATCTACTTCATTACTGCGGTGGTATTCCTGCCCGAAACGAAAGGGAAAACCCTGGAAGAGATCGAGGCCCATTTTGAGGGCGCACGGAAAAAGCCGGACTTCGCTACGGCCTGAACCCGCGCTCTAAGTGCGGGCTTCGCGTTCGCTATTGGGCTTCGAGCCGCTCAAGGCAAAAAACAGAATGTAGAGATAACAGATCACAGGCAGAAAGAAGGCGTGGTGAATTCCAATCTTGTCGGCGACCGCGCCTTGCGCAAGCGGGATGAGGGCTCCGCCGACGATTGCCATGATCATGATTCCGGAACCATCCCCAGTAAGTGGACCAAGTTCTGCTACACCTAGAGTGAAGATGCTCGGGAACATAATGGAATTGAAGAACCCGACCAGGATGATGCTCCACATGGCGAAGTGTCCCGAGCTAAGCATGGAAATTGCGACAAGGAGGGTCGCAGAAACTGCAAAGGCCCCTAGCAACAGACCCGTCCTAACTGTTACCTGTCCGCCACGAATAGCCGCCGCGATTGCGGCGATAAGGGTGATGACCGCAACCAAAACGAAAAGAGGCCTCGCAGTAGTCAAGACCCACACAACCTTCCAAAGAAAACCCACGAGCTCAGACTGCGCGCCGCCAGCGACATGCCCCCCTATCAGGTAGGACACGACAACTAGTAAACCCGCGATGGCTGAAACCACGCCCAGGTAAGCGGCCTTCGCTCCGCCCAGAAGCGCTGATCCAATGAAGCGTCCGATCATCGCCCCTCCCCAGTAGAAGGCAACGAAACTGGCTGCTACCTTTTCGGTAAAGCCGCCGATCTCTGGCTGGCTGAAATAGTTCACCAGAAAGCTCCCAATGGAGACCTCGGCGCCGACATAGACGAAAATGGCGATTGCGCCAAAGATCAGATTTCGATGTCTCAAGATGGAGTCGTTAACTTTCTCACCGACTTTGTGCTGGGCGTGCGGGATTCTCGGCAACTTGAAGCTGCCGATCGCGATTGCCAGCAGCACCAGCGCGATGCCCAAACCAATGTAGGGCAGCTTCACAGTCGCCGCTTCGTGCAGGCGATAGGCTTGCAGAGCGTCGGGCGCCAAAGCTCGTATCTCTTCCATACTCTTCGGAGCCACGCTCAAAATAAACAGGCCGCCGAAGAAAGGCGCCAGAAACGTGCCCAGCGAATTAAATGCCTGGGTCAGATTCAATCGGCTCGAGGCAGTCTGAGGCTTGCCGAGCACCGTTACGTAGGGATTAGCCGCCACCTGCAAACACGTGATCCCCGCCGCAAGCACAATCAGCGCGATCAGGAACAACGGATACGAGGGAACGCTGGCCGCCGGCACGAAAAGAAATGCGCCGATGCCCATGGTAAGCAAGCCCAATACCATCGAGCGTTGATAGCCAATCCAATCAATGATCTTCGCCGAAGGTATGGAGAAAAGAAAATATGCTCCAAAGAAGGCGAACTGGATCAGCATGATCTGGGTGTAATTCAGGTCGAAAATCGGCTTCAGGTGAGGGACAAGAATGTCGTTAAGGCAAGTGAGAAAGCCCCACATGAAAAATAACGTCGTAACCACCGCTAGAGGCACGCGATATGACTTTGATGGTTCGGAAGTAGACGTGTTGACGGTGCTACTGGGAGCAACGATTGCCATGGCTTAAATGTCCGCCCGTGATCAGGGATTTCAGCCCACTTGCCAACCGATCATAGCATCGCGGGCTGCCCTCCGCATGCAGTAGAAAGGTGGTGGGGTTTCGCGGAAGTGACTGTTAACCGAAGAGTTCCCCTTTCTGTTTCAGCGGGGAATTCAAGGTCTCGGCGTTACGGCTGGGCCTGGATCTTCACCAGCCAATTCGCCGGTTCAGGCAGGATCGCGAAGGTAGGTAGCTTGCCCCGAACCATGGCAACTTCATCGCATTTGTAAAATCGGGGGCAAACGTGGCAGTCTTTATAAATTTTGTCGGGAAGATCTTCGCGGCGAGCCATCTGGAATCCTTGGCGGGCAAAAAATTCGGGCGCGCGTGTGAACAGGCAGATGCAATCGACACGGTGCCGCTTCGCTTCCGCCATCAAAGTCTTCATCAACCGGCTGCCGCCGCCGTGACCCTGTGCCCGCGGACCCACAGTGATCGAACGAATCTCAGCCAAGTGCATGCCGTAAAGGTGCAGCGCACCACATCCGATAATACGGCCTTCATTTTCCAGAACCACAAAGTCACGTACGTTCTCACAGATCTCGGCTAACGTGCGCGGCAGAAGAGTGCCATCTCCTGAATAGGCCGAAATCAGCTCGTGGATGTATTTGGCATCCGGCAGAATTGCTTTACGCGTGCGCATGAACCTGCTCGCGTAGAGCCTCGATTCTCTTTCGCGCCGTCACAATCCCCTGGCGCACCCTCGATGGCGCGGTTCCACCAACGACATCATGGATTGCCAATACAGACGCCGGTTTCAGGCAGTCATAAAAGCTCTCATCGAATGCGGGATTCAGAGCGCGCAACTCTTCCAAAGTCAAATCCTGCAATTCACAATTCTTTTCCATGCACAGCTTCACTGCCTTGCCGATCTGCTCATGCGCCAGCCGCGAAGGAACACCGCGGTTGACAAGATAAGTCGCCGCGGCCCACGCGTTCATGAATCCCGACTGCGCCGCCTCGCTCATACGTTTATGATCGAACTCGACCGCTTTCATCCATCCCGCGACCAGTGGCAACAGACCCAGCACCGAGTCTGCGGCATCGAACAGGGGTTCCTGTGTTTCCTGCAAGTCTTTGTTGTAGGCCAACGGCAAGCCTTTCATCGCAATCATCAGTGCGGTTGCGCTCCCAATCACGCGGCCAGCCTTGCCCCTCACCAGCTCCAAAAGGTCCGGATTCTTCTTCTGCGGCATGGCGCTGCTACCCGTCGAATAAGCCTCAGGCAGCTGCAAAAAGCCGAACTCCTGCGTGGAGAAAATGATCATTTCCTCCGCCCACCGGCTCAAATGCAGACCCAGGAGCGAAAGCGTGTTGACGAACTCAAGAACAAAATCGCGGTCGCTGGTAGCATCAATGCTGTTCGCTGTCGGAGATGCGAAGTCGAGCTCATCCGCCATGAAAGCCCGATCCAGTGGCACCGTCGCGCCGGCCACGGCGCCCGATCCCAGCGGACAAACACTCAAACGCTTGCGGCAATCGGCAAGCCGGCCAGCATCCCGCAAAAACATTTCGACGTAGGCCAACAGCCAATGCGCTACCAGCACAGGTTCAGCGTGCTGCAAATGAGTGTAGGCAGGCATGGCAGCGCTGCCAGCCTGCTCGGCGCGGCCGGTAAATGCTTCGCACACCTCGGCCAGTTTGCCGCAAATCTGATCGATCGCCGCTCGCACATACAATCGCAAATCGGTGGCGATCTGCTCATTACGGCTGCGGCCGCTGTGCAGCTTGTATCCCAGTTCGCCGATCCGTTCGACCAGTTGCTTTTCTACAAAGTGATGCACGTCTTCGGCTTCATGGTCTTCGACGAGGCCCTTGGAGTTAGTGGCCATCTCGCCAATCTGTTGCAGGCCTTCGAGAATGCTGATCAGCTCATTGGCAGAAAGAACTCCGGCATTTTTCAAAGCGCGTCCATGAACCCCACTGGCCGCAAGTTCGTACGGCAGCAGCCGGCGATCGAAGTCAAACGACCGCTGCCAGCGCTCGAATTGCGCGTCCGACGGCTGCCGGAACCTTCCCGACCACATCTTCATCGCGCTACCTCCAGGCGAGCTCGGGCGCGCGTCCGCGAAGGCAGTCCGAGGATTCGGATGAAGCCCGCCGCATCTTTCTGATCGTAGCTTTCGCCCATTGTGAACGACGAAAGATCGGTGCGGTAAAGGGAGTGTTCAGACTGGCGGCCTACCACCGAAACGTTTCCCTTGTACAAAGACAGCGTCACGCTGCCGGTCATTTCTTTCTGGGTACTGGCGACAAAAGTGTCCAGAGCCTCGCGCAAGGGCGTGAACCACAGACCGAAATAGACGAGTTCCGCATATTTAAGCCCTACGTGCTGTTTGAAGTGGGCCACTTCACGTTCCAGACACAAAGCTTCCAGTTCACGATGCGCTGCGATCAGTAACGTTCCGCCGGGTGTTTCATAACAACCGCGCGACTTGATCCCCACGAAGCGGTTCTCCACCAGGTCCACCCGGCCGATTGCGTTGCGCGCGCCAATTTCGTTCAGCAACTCAACCAGCGATACCGGATCAAGCTTCATCCCGTCTACGGCCACGGGGATCCCTTTCTCGAAACCAATGCTGACATGCTCGTCCTTATCCGGCGCCTCTTGTGGGGAGCGTGTCATTTGCCAAGTAGTCGGCTCAGGGGCATTCGCCGCATTTTCCAGTTCGCCACCTTCGTGACTGAGGTGCCACAGATTGCGGTCACGGCTGTGGATTTTCTCCCGGCTCGCCGCCACGGCAATGCCGTGCTGCTCCGCGTAATCCAGGCAATCTTCGCGCGATTTCAGCGCCCATTCCCGCCATGGCGCAATCACTTTCAACTCGGGCGCTAGCGCCTGATACGTCAGTTCAAAACGAACCTGATCGTTCCCTTTTCCAGTGCAACCGTGGGCGACGGCTGTCGCTCCCTCACGGAGAGCGACTTCGACCTGATGTTTGGCAATCACGGGACGCGCCAGGGACGTTCCCAGCAGATATTTATGTTCGTACACCGCACCCGCTTGCAGTGCAGGAAAAACATATCCAGTGAGAAACTCCTCGCGCAGATCTTCGACAACAACTTTGCTTGCGCCCGTGGCGTAGGCCTTCTCGACGACGGCTTCGATATCGTCGCCCTGGCCGACATCGCCGACCATCGCGATGACGTTGTGAGCGTAATTTTCTTTGAGCCATGGAATGATGATGGAGGTATCTAGTCCTCCAGAGTATGCAAGCACAACTTTTTCAGGCATGAGCACTCCTTGTGGGCTGGCGATTGCCGCCGCCCAGCAGCAAATAAAGAATTGCTTTTTGTGCGTGCAGGCGATTTTCCGCCTGCTCGAAAATCAAAGATCGCTCCGAATCCATCACCGCATCGGTCACTTCCAACCCGCGATGCGCCGGCAGACAGTGCATGAATACCGCGTGGGGCGCGGCTTCCGCCATGAGTTCGGAATTGACCTGATAAGGTGGAAATATCTGGGCTCGCTCGTCTGCTTCTCGCTCCTGCCCCATGCTCGTCCAGGCATCGGTGTAAATTGCATCGGCGCCCGTAACCGCCTCGTGTGGGTCGGTCAACAATTGAATCTCTGCGCCAGTCTCTTCGGCGATCTCGCAGGCTGCGTCGACAATTTGCGAGTCGGGAGCATAACCCGCCGGAGTTGCCACTCGAATTGAAGATCCCAGGCATGCACAAGTAAGCAGCAGCGAGTGCACCACATTGTTGCCGTCGCCCACATAAGCCAGGCAACGGTTTTCTATATCGCCGAAATGCTCGAGCAGCGTGAGATAGTCAGCCAGCGCCTGGCACGGATGCTCCAGATCGCTGAGAGCATTGATCACCGGCACCCGTGCGTGCTGGGCCATGCCCTCGATGGTCTGCTGCGAAAACGTGCGCAACACAATCAGGTCGACCCAGCGTTCCAGGTTGTGCGCCACATCGCTCAATTTCTCGCGGGCATCGAGACGTTCCTGTGTCTGATCGACGAACATCGCCGAGCCGCCGAGACTCACCATTCCGGCCTCGAAGGTCAGGCGCGTTCGCAAAGACGGCTTCTCGAAAAACATGACCATCTGTCTGCCGGTGAGCGCCCTGCGAAAATCGCCCGGACGCGACTTCATGATTGCAGCCAGATCCAACACGGCATGAACTCCAGCGGGGCCGAGATCGCGAGTCGAGACCAGATCAGGACACCAGAACCCAAGCGGAGCTTTTTCCGAAGCGGGTGCCATCCTGCCGTGACTGTTCAATTTTTGCTCCTTACGAGCAGTGATCGACGGGCTCATGAATACGTAACCTCCGTGCCACACGATAATTTGGTGAGATAAAACTGCGGCAATAGTTCGGCCTCGTTTGCCGGCAGAATTCTCACTCGTCCCACCCCTTGCTTCAGCGCCTGCCCACAGGCCTGTAACTTGGGCAGCATCCCGCCGCTGATGATCGAGCAGGCTGCCAGTTCGGCGGCGTGCTTCGTGCTTAGCCATGGCATCACGCTTCCGGTCGCATCTTTTACTCCGGGGACATCGGTGAGAAAGATCAGAGTGTTGGCGTGGCAAGCGGCAGCGCACGATGCCGCCATTTCGTCCGCGTTGACGTTGTAGTATTCACCGTCGGCGCCCAACGCCAGCGAGGCCAGCACCGGGATTCCTCCCTGCTGCCACAAGGCTTCGATCCAGCATGGTTCTGCGAAACAAATTTCCCCAACGAATCCCAAGTCGCGGCCGTGAACGAACTTCTTCCGTGCGCGAAATGTCATGCCATCGCCGCCGCAAAAGCCAATGGCCGGCATGCCTGCGGCCTGAATGGCGGCTACTAATTTCTTATTGATGATCCCTGCTAATACCATGAGGGCGGTATCGCGAGTCTCTGCGTCGGTGACGCGCAGTCCGTTCACAAACTCACTTTTCTTTCCCAGCCGGTCGAGCATGCAAGTCAACGTGCTTCCTCCACCATGAACCACGGCTACACGGTGGCCATCCTGCGCCAGTTCCGCGATGGAATGGGCGCATTTGCGCAGCGTTGCAGCATCTTCAATCGCCGCTCCTCCAACTTTCACGACTACGATCACTGCAAACCCTCCTGCTCAGCCCATCCATACATCAGATTCATGTTCTGCACCGCCTGCCCTGCTGCGCCCTTCAGCAGATTGTCCACGCACGAAACCAACACCAGCCGCCGTCCATCCTCCGCCAGGCAAAACCCTAGATCGCAATAGTTTGTGTGCAGCGAAAACTGCAACTGGGGCAGCTTTGGTGTCGCAAACACGCGCACCCAATGCCTGCCCGAATAGAAATCACGCAGGCAAGATTCGACTGCCGCCGGCTTCATCGCCCGATTCAGACGTAGATAGATAGTCGAAAGAATTCCACGCGGAATCGGCAAGAGATGAGGTGTGAAGATTAAGTCCGCATCCTCCAGGCCCAATTGCTCAACCATCTCTCCCAAATGGCGGTGATCGAACACCGAGTAAGCAGAAAGATTGTCTGCCACGGAAACAAAATGGGTGCGCGAAGTAGGAGCCTTGCCCGCCCCTGACACTCCCGACTTCGAATCCGAAATAATTCCGCGCCCGCGATCAATCAGTTCGGCCTTGAGCAGTGGTGCTAATGCCAGAATTACCGACGTCGCATAGCATCCCGGATTTGCCACCAGCTGCGCGGCCGCAATGCGGTCTGCGTTCAACTCGGGCAGGCCATAAACCGCCTTCGCCGTTAATTCGGCGGCAGTGACTGCATCCGCATCTTGAAACGCATAGACGGTGCTATGCTGCGCCTGCTTGAGCCGCCATGCGCCACTCAGATCGATCACCCTCAAACCGTGCGCGATTGCCTCAGGCACAAGAGATCGCGATGCTTCGTGCGGCGTCGCAAGGAAAAGCAACTGCACGCCGTGATGTTTCAGTTCCGGCCACGAGAGTGCTCGGAGCGGATAGCCGCCGTTACCCGACAACTCCGGAAATATTTCGGACAAATCTTTCGGCCCACCGCTATCAGCCTTGCGACGCAACAGCACAGGCTTTTGCAGGCGCGGATGGCGCTCGAGGATTCGAGCCAGCTCCAGCCCCGAATAACCGCTGGCCCCCAACACCGCACTTTTGAGCTTTGCAGACATCAGCCGAGCATCTCCTCGATCCGAACCGCAACCTTTTTGGCCGCGTCCTTGTCAGGACAAACAATCAAGATCGCATCGTCGCCGGCAATTGTTCCCACCACTTCTTCCCATTCCTGCTCATCGAGCGCAGCAGCCACAGGCTGCGCGCTGCCTATGATCGTCTTCACTACCAGCAGGTTCTGCGCCGGTCGCACATCCAGGACAAACTCGCGGACCAGCCGTTGCACCGGAGGTAAAGCCAAACCCGCTGCGCTTTCCCCTTGCGGCAGGGTGTAACCGGCTGCCGTCTTGCTCAGATTCAGATCGCGAATATCCCGCGACAATGTCGCCTGACCAACCCTGAATCCCCGCTTGCGCAATGCGCGCTGCAAATCTTCCTGACTGGCTACAGGTCCCTGCTGCAACACTTCCAAAACAGCTCTTTGACGCAGCGCTTTATTCCTCATGCATAGGTATTCATATTAATGAATAAATATTCTTCATCTTACAGGCCTGACTGTGGCTGTCAAGGGGAAATCTCTCGCCGCCTCGTGCGTTGTCAGGAACCGTCTCGCAGATAATCCAGGCGGCGCTTCAGGCATTCCTTAAAAACCAAAGCCGGGGAACGCATTCTTGAATCCTTGCTAGACTACTTGCGGTCAACGGCCGCCGCGCCAGCACAGAAACACGCCGAGTCATGAACAACAGGTCTACGCTCATCGCCGAGTTGATTGCCGAGTTCCTCGGAACTTTTGTCCTGATCCTCTTCGGCACCGGTGTGGTTGCCATGGTTGTTCTGTTCCCCACGACCACGCCGTCCGCGACCGTTCACGGCGGCTACACCAACATCACTTTAGGATGGGGACTGGCAGTAACCATGGGAATCTACGTTGCTGGAAAAGTTTCCGGAGGCCATCTCAACCCGGCGGTCACTTTTACCTTGGCGGTGTTCCGCGGTTTTCCCTGGGGCAAAGTTTTGCCTTATTCCGTCGCGCAAACTGCTGGGGCGTTCGTCGCCGCAGCTCTCGTCTACCGGAACTATCTCCCCGCATTTCGCCAGGTTGATCCTCAATTGGAAAAAACTGCAAGTGTGTTTACAACTTTCCCGGCCTTCCCTGCTTGGCCGCAGGCAGGATTCCTCGACCAGGTCATCGGCACCGCTCTGCTGTTACTGCTGGTGTTGGCTATTACTGACGGGCTGAACATGCCGCCCGGAGCGAACCTCGCGCCCGCGTTGATTGGGTTGGTAGTGGTAGCGATTGGCATGAGTTTTGGCGGCATGCACGGATATCCCATTAATCCAGCGCGCGATTTTGGCCCACGCCTTTTCACCGCCCTGGCTGGATTCAAGAACAATGGCCTCACTGACGGCGCCCGCGTGTGGTGGATCCCGGTCGTCGCGCCGCTGCTCGGTGGACTGGTGGGGGCCGCAGTCTACGACTTTGGCATTCGACGGTTTTTGCGCTCGGCCCAGGATTCGACGTCCCAGGGCTCATCATCTCAAGGCTCGGCGCGGTCTTAGACGTAGAAACGTTCTCAGGAAAACAGGAGGCTTCGTGCGCTACATTCTCTCTCTCGATCAAGGCACAACAAGCTCACGAGCTCTCTTGTTCGACGATCAGGGCGCGGTCCGGGCCGTGGCGCAGCGCGAGTTCACGCAAATCTTTCCTCAGCCAGGATGGGTCGAACACGACCCGGAAGAAATTGCGACATCACAGATTGCCGTCGCCTTGGAAGCTTTGACCCAAGCCCATGCTGAGACCACCGATGTCGCTGCCATCGGCATCACCAACCAGCGCGAAACCGCGATTGTTTGGGACCGCAGGACCGGCAAGCCTATCTGCAACGCCATAGTCTGGCAGGATCGCCGGACCGCCGAATTTTGCCAGCATCTCAAAACGCAAGGGCACGAGAATCTGATTCAGCAACGAACCGGTTTGTTAATCGACGCCTACTTCTCCGCCAGCAAAATTTCCTGGATATTGGAAAACGTGCCACAGGCCCGAGAACTTGCCGAAGCGGGTCGCCTGGCTTTCGGTACAGTCGATACCTGGCTGCTTTGGAAGTTGACCGGCGGCCGCCTGCACATCACCGACGCCAGCAATGCCTGCCGCACCATGCTCTTCAATCTTCATTCCGGATGCTGGGATAGTGATCTTCTTGCCCTCTTCCGGGTCCCGGCTTCTATGTTGCCCGAAGTCCGACCCTCAAGCGAAATTTATGGAGAAGTAAGCTCCGTCCCGGGCCTCAATGGAATTCCGATCGCAGGCAGCGCCGGCGATCAGCAGTCCGCGCTATTCGGACAAAGATGTACCAGCCCCGGCCTCACGAAGAACACCTACGGTACCGGTTGTTTCATGTTGCAGAGCACGGGCAGGCGCGCCATCGCGTCCACTCACCGCCTTCTCACCACCGTGGCCTGGAAGATCGGGGAAACCACCGACTACGCACTGGAAGGCAGTGTGTTTGTTGGCGGAGCCGTTGTGCAGTGGCTGCGCGACGCCTTAGGCATTATTCACACATCCTCTGAAGTGGAGGCTTTGGCGAATTCTGTCAATGACAATGGCGGAGTCTATTTCGTCCCTGCCTTCGTGGGTTTGGGCGCCCCGCACTGGGATCCTTACGCTCGCGGAGCAATCTTCGGTCTCACTCGCGGCAGTACCGCGGCTCACATCGCTCGCGCCGCCCTCGAAAGCATCGCCTACCAGGTCGCCGATCTCATGGATGCGGTCCAGACCGATACCCGTACTCCTCTCCCGGAGCTGCGCGTAGATGGCGGCGCATCGGCGAATGACGCCCTTATGCAATTTCAGGCAGACATTCTCGGCGTCCCTGTCGTCCGCCCTTCGATGACAGAGACCACAGCACTGGGCGCCGCATTTCTCGCCGGCCTGGCTATCGGTTTCTGGAAAGATGGGCAAGCAATTTCAAATCTATCCCAGCACCAGCACCGCTTAGAGCCTCGCATGCCACGCTCTATTGCCGAAGACATGCGACAGCGCTGGAATGAAGCCATTTCCCGCACCAAATCCTGGGAACATGTTTCCCGGGAAACAGAAGTCTCGTTGAAATAGCCCCCAAAAAGTTTTTAAGCTTCCTTTTGAATCGCCACTACATCAAGGAGGGGACGATCCTGAAAGGAGTCGCATGAAAAAGACTTTGTCGATAGTCACGAAAGTGGCGGGTGTGGCAACCTTGGCGTTCGCCGGATATGTAATTCTTGCCGCGCTCCCCGATTTTCGCCGTTACATCCGAATCAGCACCATGTAACAACCAAAACCTTGGAACGTGCATTGAGTGTGGGCGCCGCGCCTACTTCAAAGTTAAGAGGCCGACCATGTTTCCATGAACGGCCTTCACATTTATGTGGGCTACGCCCAGAGCTGGGACGAATTGCCCGCCCTCAAAAGCCAAATGGCCTTTTGCAGACGAACGAGCTCCCTACTCGGCCCCGCCAATCCCAGGAAGTTATTCACCCCGCTCCCAGTCGGGCTGAGAGTGGTTGGGAATTGGCGACACCCTTTCGCCCGTGACTATAGAGCTGATAGACCTGCTGCGACTCGGACAGTCTTACGGTGTCGTGAAAAGTATTCGGACGGCTGTAACTCTATTTGCCTAGCCTCCTCAATCTCTGCGCGTAACGTGCACGTGGAGTGCTCCCTGCTACTCAAAGATGGTCGGCGCCAATGCTGGCTTCCAACTCTGCCCTAGCGAGGAAGTTGATAATCTATTGAAAACAAAGCGAAGTGAGTCGCAAATGCGCAGAACCCTTTGGGACTGTAGTAAAACTGTAATAGCCGGAGAGGTGGCCGAGTGGTTGATGGCGCCAGTCTTGAAAACTGGAATACGGGAAACCGTATCGGGGGTTCGAATCCCTCCCTCTCCGCCAGACCTTTGGTTTCTGCTGTTTACAGTACGTGACTACCAACTGACTACCAAATTCCGATCATTTGCCTCCGCGCGGTATTAGTCACTGGAGGCAATATGGCATTCACACTCTATCGCCAGATCGGCA
This sequence comes from uncultured Acidobacteriota bacterium, assembly GCA_963720155.1. Lineage (GTDB taxonomy): Bacteria > Acidobacteriota > Terriglobia > Terriglobales > Acidobacteriaceae > Sulfotelmatobacter. Next base: position 8,226 of record CAVREP010000004.1, on the reverse strand, counting down.
AAGGCAAAGTGCCCGGCGCTACCAGAAGGTCAATCTCGGACGTGGGCGCCGCCCAGCCGACCTCACCGGTCCCTACTTCCTGCGGTACTCGCTCGCAGACGGCACCCGTCCGTGGGAACACGTCGGCGACGACCTCGATGAGGCAATCGCCGCCCGCGAGCGCAAGCACGCATATTTCGAGGTTCTCGATGCCAACGTGCCAGTCGTTCAAGACCAAGACGACGCCGGTCGAACGAAAATCACGGACGCTGTGTATCAGTGGTTCGCCGAGCCTCAGCTTCTCCAGGGCAAAGACCAGCAAGGCAAGAGCGAGAAGACGCTGCGGGCGTACAACTACCGCCTCGGATTCTTCCTCGACTTCACAGCACAGCAGGACCTGCGCTTCCTAGACCAGATTGACCGCAACCACCTTCTGCGGTACGTGAAGTTCCTTCGAGAACATGACAGCGACTTGGATGACCGCACGGTTCACAACATCTTCGAAACCCTGAACACGTTCCTGCGGACACGGGACATTCTTATTGGCGGCAAAATTCTTGCGGAACTCGATTATGCCGAGAAGCCGCCGAAGCCCTACACGAAGCAGGAACTCAAGGCGATGTTTGAGGCGATGGACGACGAAGAGAAGTTGCTCTATGGTCTCTTCCTGAATTCTGGCGTTCGGGATGCTGAAATGCAAAACACCGAATACGCTGACTTCAACTGGGAAAAATGTACGCTGCATGTTCAGCCGAAGGCGTGGCGCAAGTTTCGTCTCAAGGGCAAGAGCAAGAAGAAATCTGCGAAGGACAGATTCATTCCGATTCCTGTAAAGCTGGTTTGGAAAATCAAGGAGAGAATGCGAGAGCGGAATGCTCAGCCGCATGACCTAGTGTTTCCGAACGGCGAAGACAAACCCGATGGGCATTTCCTGCGAAAGCTCAAAGCAATTGCTAAGAAGGCTGGGGTCGAGGACGCAGAGCTGCATCGCTTCCGCAAGACCTATGCCGACACGCTGCATGAAGAAGGCGTTTCGGTGAACACCATCCGAATTCGCCTCGGGCATGAGTCGCTGGACGTGACCCTCGCCTACCTCAAAGGGAAGGACGCTGAATCCGAAGAGGCGCAGGAACATGCGAACAGCAGCAGCCTGGCGCTGTATGCATAAGAACTTAAGAACATAATCACGGGAGATTTCTGGTTTGAATGAGATCTCCCGTTTTCCTCCTCGTGATGATTAGTTTCCTTCAGGACGTCCAATGACGTGGACATGTGCATAGGGAGACCCAGCCGACATGATGTAGGCGCCGGTGTCACGATAGGTAGTTGGCAGCCCCGTAGCTTTGGGGTCAAACGGCCAGATGCGTTTTCCCCGCTATCGCTCTAAACGGTCAGTTCTCTTTACCAGATTCTGACGCGATCATCCGGCGCGAGGTAAAGCTTGGCGCCGGGCTTTACATCGAATGCCGGGTACCACGCGTGGTGATTTCTCACTGTGGCTGGGCGGAACTCTGCGGGGGCGTGCACGTCTGTCAGCAACTGTTGACGGAGCGAAGCTTCCGTACTCTTGATCGCCCAACTTTGCGCGAATCCAAGAAAGAATTGCTGGTCACCCGAAAGGCCGTTCCAGACCGGCGCTTCCTGTCCTCCGAATGCTGCTCGATAGGCGTCGTATGCGGCGTCAAGTCCGGCAAGATCGGCGATGTTTTCGTTCAGGGTCTGCTTTCCGTTGACCGAGAGATCCGCGAGCGGTTTGTAAGTGTCGTATTGTGCCGCGAGCTTTTCAGTCGCAGCGTTGAAACGCGCCAAGTCCCCCGGCTTCCACCAGTTGCGCACGCTTCCGGTGGAATCGAACCGGCTCCCCTGAGTGTCGAAGGTGTGGCTGACCTCGTGGCCGATGGCGGTGCCCAGTGTGCCGTAATTCACAGGCACGGGAGCTAACGGGTCAAAGAAAGGAGGCTGCAGGAATGCGGCGGGAAATGTAAGCGCATTCTGCAGCGGAAGCTGCATGGCGTCTACCGACTGCGGGTTATAGACCCACTCCTTGCGATCCACGGAATGCCCGAGACGCGCCACCGAGCGGTGATATTCAAATAGCCGGCCGCGCCACAGGTTTCCGAGGGCATCGTCGGCCCGTACTTCAAAAGCCGAATAATCGCGCCACGTTTCCGGGTAGCCAATTCCCACGTAGAGAGTCGCAAGCTTATCCTCGGCTTCGGCCTTGGTGGCCGGGTCCATCCAGGAAAGTGCGTCAATCCGCCGACGGAATGCAGCGATGATATTTGTGACCATGGTCTGGATCTGCGATCGGATCTGCAGTGTAAAGTAGCGCTCGGCATACATCCGGCCGACCGCCTGCCCGAGCAGACTGTGAACCAACATCGCGGCACGCTGTTCCCGTGGACGCTGCTTGGTGCGGCCCAAAACGACTCCTTCGGCGAAGGCGAAGCGCTCATCGGCCATCGCTTTCGGAAGGACAAACGCGTAGTCCTCCAGGAAATGAAAAGCCAGCCAATCCTTCCAACTCTCAAGGTTCTCCGATGCGACCAGAGCAGACTCACCCGCAAAAGCAGCCGGCTGCCACACAATGAATTTTTCTTGTTGCCCTAAGCCGGCCGCACGAAAAAATGCGACCCAATCCAGTCCCGGTGCTTTCACGCCTAAATCGGATTGGCTCCACGTATTGTTCGCCTTCCCAATATCCTGGGAATCGGCGAGACTTTCGTGCTTCTCGGCAATCGCGTGTTCCAACGCGACGACGCGCTTGGCGCGTAGTTCGGCGTCGGTCATCCCGGCAAGCTTGAGCAAGGCGGACACGTGCGCCTGATACTTTGCGCGCGTGTCGCGCATCTCGATCGCATCGGACAGGTAGTATTCTCGGTCGGGCATCTCCAGACCGCCCTGCATTAGGTAAGCGGCGTAGTGGCTGGAGTCGTTAAAGCCGGGTGTAACCCATAAGCCGAAAAGATTCGGCGTGTGGAAGATTGCGGAGTTTAGCGCGTCCACATCGGCGCGCAGGCTTTCCCCCAGCGCTCGCGCCAGCCCGGTTTTGTCGCGAATGGCGGCGATGGCGTCCAAGTGCGGCCGAATCGGCTCCAGGCCTTTCGCCTCGATAGCGCCTTCGTCCATGTAAGAGATGTAGACATCACCGATCTTGCGTGCGTTGGAACCGGAGGGCGCTTGCGCCTGGGCTGCCTCCTGGATCAGCCTCGTGGTCTGCGGCGTCAGGTCATTATTGAAATCGTCCACATCTGTGGCGAAGGCATCGACGTAACTGTGCTCTTCGGGAACCTCCGCGCGCTTCAGCCATGCGCCGTTTGCGTAACGATAGAAATCATCTCCTGGCCGCACCGAGCGATCCATATTGGCGAGTAATAGACCGTGGTCCTGGTCTTTGGCTGATGCCACGGAGGAATCTCTCTGAAGGTCGAGCGAGACAAGAATGCAAAGAGATGTCAAAGCGATGAGACGCCGGCATTTAGTGCAGGAGGCGAGTTTCATGTGCTGCCCCATACTTTGGAAAAAGAATAGTAACGTCCCGCATCAACCAAGAATCGAAGGGAAGGGTACCACTTGATGGAGTGGCTGACCTAGCAGTCGCCCGGGAAGGCTAACGCGGATCGCCTTGATGCGCTCGCCCCGTTATTGTGCGACCTGAATTCCTACCTGTGATCTCTACCTTTGAAACACGTATGAAGCGTGTGGAGAGGCTGTTCGATCGGGTCTAAGTCCTTCTCTTTTGTATACGTGGTGGATTGACACTGTGGAGGTGTGCTAGAGGCCGGCGCATTGCTTCAGGGTCCTTCCTCGTCCCGAGCAGGGACTCTCTCCTATTTCTGGTAAAGGCTCATCCTGCGGGCCCGTTCGTTGACGCGTCGCTAACCGCAAGCTAGGATGGCCTACCATTCAGTGGCTTGCCCGGAGAAACCACTATGCAACGACGAGTTGGCGTGCTATTCGCGACAACAGTACTGATCTGTATTGCGCTGGCTGCTTGCAGGACGCGCACGGCCTCCGACGAGGACGATAAGAAGGCGGCTATCAATGTAGTTCTGGCGCACGAACAAGCCTGCTAGAACTATGATTTCGACAAGATGGATTCGCTGCACACGCCGGATGCGCGTAGGATGGAAGAGTCTTATCCGCAGCCATTCGAACCTGCCGAACGCCAAGGCTATCAACCCTACAAGGGTGCAGGTGTCCGCATCGAATACCATCCCCAGGACGCAGTAGCCGAAGTGCGAAACGATGTTGCATGGGTCACCGTGACGCTCCATAGCGTGTGGAACGCCGACACTCCGGCGGGCCGAATCGTGCTGGGAGGGAGCGAGTGGCATGCGACCTACGTGGAGAGCTTCATCCTGGTGAAAACATCGGAGGGTTGGAAAATCGCCTTTGGGCACACCACTATCCTTCCTCCCGATTTTGGTGTCGAGCCGGATTACCAGCAGGGACACGGCGGTGTGAAGTTTGCCAAAGTGCCCGAGGATGGCCCCGCGGGGAAGGCAGGACTCAAATCCGGTGATTTGTTGGTCCAATACGGCGGGCAGAAAATTGACAACCCTGATGAGTTCTACAAACTTCGCTATGCCCACTACGAGAAGGTCATGGTCACAGTGATGCGGGGGCACGAGAAAATCACGAAGGAAGTGACTCTGGTGGAGATGAAGGCGCCACGCGGCTAGCGTGGTGCCGGACCAGTCGTTCTTGGCCGTATTCCGAAAGTCTGATCACGCGTGGGTCCCCAGAACCTACTTCCTTACTGCGTGAACTGGCCACGGCCCCGGGTTGAGCGTGACCCCCACGATCGCTCCGGTTGCGTCACGGTCGATGTGCAGGCGGTCTTCTCGCGGCCCGGCAATTTCGAATTCGTCGGTTGCGACTGGAGTCAGCAGAACCGGCTTGCCCACAGACAAATAGTTGCTGGAGGTGGCGTGCCCGGTCAGTTCGATTTCGAGCGCAGTTCCCTTGCGTCGCACCTCCGCGATGGCGTCCGGGGAAAAGGCATAGCTGGCGACTATGCTGTCGAGTTCCCTCGGAGCGAGGACAACGTTCGTGCGCGGAGTCTTCGGCGGCAGCTGGGGGAGACTGGCGAGAAGGGCGTCCCAGGCCGTTTCCGAGGCCAGGATCCCAAGATTATCCATATCTGCGTCGCTGATGGTCGCACCCACGGCCTTTCCGGTCGTGACCGTGAACAGGGTGTCTCCATCGTCGCCCTCGGCCATCGGTTGGTCGCCGCGCGCCATGGAATTGTGTACCTGCACGCCTAGGCGTTGGAGCGCCCAGACTGGCAGCGACTTGTTGGTGACCACGACCGTCAATGTTGTGTTGCGAGTCAGCCCTTGTGGGTTGATTTGCTTTTTCCCGAAGTCGGCCTGCGCTTGTTTGGGCTTCCCCAGAGTTGCCAGGTAAGCGGCGATTGCGTCCGCGATAGATCCGCAATGACCATCCACGGGGTGTGAACAGCGCATCACCTGACCCTTGCGATCGACGACCAGCCCACCGTTGTTGACGGTGACGACCAGCACCTTGGTATCGCCGTACTGCCGAAATGCTGCACCCTGGCCGGAGTGCTGCGGGATCTCCGATCCGAGGCCTTGCATCGCGAAACGTCCGGCGCCGCGTGCGCCTAGCGGAAACCAGCCGGGTCGCGCGCCGGCCAGTGCGGCTCGCCCAAGTTCCTCGTCGGGAGTGATGGTATTGAAGCGGCGGTCGCCGAGATCGAAAATGACCGCCCCCGCAGCCGAAGCCACATCGTCAAAATTGCCCGCGTCGGTGATCATGTCTTTGAGCGCATTGGCGACTCCCGTGGCGGCAGACAGGCCGTAGGACGAGCCTCCCGAGAGCACGATCGCATTGACCCCCGCGCTCGGGTCGTCGTAAGCCAGCCGCAAAGCGTCGGTGTTGAGAGTCCCGGGCGCACCTCCCCGCACATCCACTGCTGCTACGACAGGCGTGGGGAAGTACAGCACCGTAGTTCCGGTAGGCCCTTCCTCGTATTCTGCCACTCCGACCTTGACGCCGGGAAAATCAAACGTCAATGCCGGGCCGTCGAAAGATACGTGCGGCACTAGTCGAGGCTGTGCTGGCCGCTGCGCTTTGGCAGGATCGGCGGTGGTCGGCGTCGACTGCGCGTTGGCAGCTAACGGCGCTGCAAGTAGAGCTGTGAGAAGGACAACATTCATCCGCATGAATTAGGTCCTATCCAATCCACAGTGGAATGCGGAGCAATGATACACAAAAGACGTGGATTCCCCCGCCTACATTGGCTCACCAAATGTGCACGCGGTCGGCCGGGGCGAGATACAGCTTGTCTCCGGGCTTCACATCGAATGCCGCGTACCACGCGTCGAGATTACGCACCGTAACTGGCCGGAACTGGTCGGGGGAATGGTCGTCGGTCATCACTTGCTCCCGGAGAAAAGCTTCACTCGACTTTGATGCCCACTGCTGTGCGAATCCCAGGAAGAACTGCTGGTCACCCGTGAGCCCGTTCTGGACGGGGGCGGCCTTGCCCGCGAGGAAGGCGCGGTACGCATCCTAGGCAGCGGAAATGCCGCCGAGGTCAGCGATGTTTTCATTCAGTGTCTGCTTACCATTCACCGCAAGGTCGGGAAAAAGTTTGTAAGTGTCGTACTGTGCGGCGAGTCTGGCGGCTGCTGCCTTGAAACGCTCCAGGTCAGCGGGTTCCCACCAGTTGCGCACGCGCCCTGTGGAATCGAATGCGCTGCCTGTGGTGTCAAAAGTGTGGCTGATTTCGTGTCCGATGGTTTGACCGATGGCGCCGTAGTTCACCGCGGCGGGAGCCTGCGGGTCGAAGTACGGCGGTTGGAAATGTGCGGCGGGAAAGTTAATCGCGTTTTGCAGCGGCAACTCGCAGGCGTCGACGGCTTGGGGATACAAGCACCACTCTCTGCGATCCACGGGATGGCCGAGACGCGCGACTACGCGGTGGTAATCAAACAGGCCGCCGCGCCAGAGGTTGCCGAAGATGTCATCGGCCTTGACTTCGTAGGAAGAGTAATCGCGCCAGGTCTCCGGGTAACCGATTCCTACATAGAGAGTGGAGAGCTTGGCTTGGGCTTCTGCCTTGGTCGCTGGATCCATCCAGGAGAGCGCATCAATGCGGCGCCGGAAAGCGGCGATGATGTTCGCAACCATGGCTTCGATCTGGGCCTTGGTTTCGGGTGGGAAGTAGCGCTGGACGTAGATTTGCCCGAGGGCGTCGCCGAGCACGCCCCGGCCTACAAGGAGAGCGTTTCCAGTTTCGTCCAACGGGTTGTTGACCAGCGCGACGCCGCGCAGCGAGCGCGGACGCTGTTCCGTTGTGCCGGAGAGGGTCCGGCCGAAGAAGGCGAAGTGCTCGTCGGCGAAGGCTTTGGGCAGAACGCTGGCGTAGTCCTCAATCAAGTGGAAAACCAGCCAATCTTTCCATGTGTCGAGCGCGGTAGAGGCGACGAGAGCGGACTCTCCGGTGAAGGCTGTGGGCTGCCAGACGATGAAGCTGGCTTGCCCGCTGAGACCGGCGCCGCGAAAGTACTCCGCCCAGTCGAGGCCGGGAGCGTTGGCGGCGAAGTCGGCTTGCTTCCAGGTGTTGTTCACCTTATAGATGTCGAGCGAATCCGCCAAGGGAATATGCTTTTCGGCGATGGCGTGCTCCAGTTCGACGATGTGCCGGGCGCGGACGTCGGTGTCGGTAAAGCCGGCCAGCTTGAGCATGGCTGAAACGTGCGTCTGATATTTGGTGCGGATGTCGCGCATGGTCTCACTGCCGGAAAGGTAGTATTCGCGGTCGGGCATTTCGAGGCCGCCTTGCAGCAGGTAGGGGGTATAGTGCTCGGGGCAATTAAAGCCGGGTGCGACCCACAGTCCGAGAAGGTTCGGGGTATGAGAGGAGCCCAGGCCATCGACATCCGCCCGGAGGTTCTTGCCCAAAGCTCGGGCCAAGTCGTGCTTGTCGCGAATGGCAGCAATGGCGTCGAGCTGTGGGTGGAGCGGAGCGAGGCCTTTGGCTTCGATGGCGGCCTCGTCCATGTAGGAGTGGTAGAGGTCGGCAATTTTGCGCGTATTGGAACCGGCTGGCGCGTTGGCCTTGGCTGCTTCTTCAATCAGGCCGGTGATACGCCCGCGGGTCAAGTCGTTCATGGAGTCGACATCGAGTCCGTAAGGGTCCATGTAACTGCGGTCGGGAGGAAGTTCGGTGCGCTTGAGCCAGGCGCCATTTGCGTAGCGGTAGAAATCGTCACC
>CAVREP010000003.1:0-9020 GCA_963720155.1 uncultured Acidobacteriota bacterium | reverse complement strand
CAAGACTACGACGACGATGCGGTGATAATACTGAATATCGGTTTGCATCTCGCCGTTCACCTTGTGCTGCACCTCTCGCTCCATACAGGCAGCGCAACAGCGGGCAAACGAACTGCAGATTTCAATGCCATCGACCGCCCCCACCACCAACCCGCGGGACCAGTCGGAGCGGAGCACGCCGTTGCGTTTCAGGCGGCGAGCAATTTCACAACTGAGCGCGAACACAGGTTCGGGAGATTGTCTTTCGAGCGAATAACCCAGGGTGTCGTCGCTGATCGGTCCGATGCGCTTGGCCAGCGCCCCATGGTGACACTCGGCCTCGATCTGCAGCAGACTGGAGATCTGCATGGCCGCTCCCAAGAAGACTGCGTCAAACACTTTTTTCCACGCGTGCTGGGGAAACTGCCGTCCTTCGGGCAGAGCGCTCACCAAATCCGAAAAGCCAAACACCTTGTCGAGATAAGCCTCGAACCGATGCCGGTGTCGGCTCAAATGGGCCGATCTTCCTTTTCCCTGAGCTTTTCCTTAAGAAACCGTTTCAGGTTCACGCTGCAGATGGTCGCGGCGGCAGCCTCAAAGCGTCGGCGCATCTCGATCTTTTCGCGCACCCTCTCCACCCACTGCGCCGGAACGTTGAGGGTCTTCGGCTGGCCCTCCACCAGCAGGGAGATTTGATATTGCACGTGCAGGCGTTTGCCGTCGGCGCAATGACAGGTGGGCCGGCCACAGGCCCGTTGGCGTTCGACAAAAGAGCCGGGCAACATTTCGCGGAACAAACCGAGGCTGCGGACGAGTTTGCCGCGCAATTCCAGGTCGGGTTCGCCGGATGGTTTCATATGACAGGCATGATAGTGTCAGACATGCAGGAAATCAAGTACCTTCCGAGATTCGCAAGAATGACGTCAATCTGCAAGCGCAAGTGAAACCCTTGCCAATATACGGACCGGCCTCGGACCTTACCCCCACCTTACGGAATCATTGGGCCTCAGTTACACCGCAAGGCAGTGATTTCGGGAAAGCGGCGCCACGTTTTCAGTGAGACGTCACTCCGCGCGCATCGCGGATTCGCAGCGGAAAACACAAACGTGCAGACAATCGTCATTTCGCAGGGGATCAGCGTGGTTCTACAGAGAATGTGATCGAGTTGAGCACACCCCCGCCGGGCGCGCTCTCCTACACGGACCACGCGGTCCTAGGAGCGCTGACGAATTTCCGCGGCCAGTCCACCGGGTGTTTCCCTGACCACCGGACGTCGCGGCGGTAAAGAATCCAGTCCCATCTTCGGGCGCTTCTCTACGGTGCCTATGACCGGAGCATCCTCCATCCCATCCGCATAGGCCATAGAGACAAATCTCTGCTCAGAACACAAGCGATCGATCATCCGTTGTTGCCCGTTACTGAGAACGGCGTGAGGGAGAATTGGAAAATGGCGAAACATCCAAAGAAAGCAAAAACGCTGAAGAAAAGACGGCATCAGATAACGCGGTCCAATAGGCGTCTGCACCTGAACCACTCCGTCAGAGAGTTTCTCGATCCACATAATTAAAGCCCACCTGGAAACTGAGTTTGGCCAGAGCACTTCTAGGGCCGCCATTATTGCACTAAGATCGGTGGAAGGGGAAGGATTTTCTAAGGAATCTCAAAGTGACACTCGATCGCCAAGCATTCTTACTTGAGCCTGGGACGTTTCGTACTTTTACGGAAATTCGCGACGGACGATCCAACTTCAACTAGTTTCGCTGCACAATAAACGGTGCAACCGAGAAGATCAGGCGGGAATCTCTGGCAAAATATCCATCCGCCGGATTTCGGCCGCAATCCCAAAGTCCTTCCCCGGGCCTTGCTCCACGCGCAAGATTCGGGCATGACAACAAACCCAACATTTTTCTCCGGAAGTCAGTTCGGGAGGAAGTATGAGAACTAATTCCACGTCCGAACCCTCGGCCATGCGAGCCTCGGTATAGAGGAAGACGCCATTTGTGCTCACATCACGAGTATGAGCGGTCACCTCCGCGGATCCGGCGTGGTTACGCAGTCCGACTGGCAGCCGTACCGCTAGCCTCTGGCGTGATCGGCGCTCTGCGGTCGGCAGCTCAGTTTTAGACATCATAAGGTACTGGAACTCCGCTCGCAGGATCGCTCGCCTGGTCGCCAGTATAGACCACCGATCGGTGATACAGCATCAGATCAATCGAGACACGGGCGCACAAATTCCGCAAGCAGTCAAAAGCGGATGACCAGTCCGGTCGACGCCCGAACGCTGTTTTGTCGCGACCAGAAAGAGCCTGTTACAACATAGTCGGCGACCACACGGCAACCCAGCAACTTAGTCAGACGGCAGTCCACGCCCGCGCCCAAGGCTGCGGAGAAACCAGTGTTGGAATTCGATAACCCAGGTCCGCTCTCGTCCGAGTGAACTGCGCCGAATAGAGCTTCAGCAAACGGCCGGATCTTCTCAGTCGCATACGATCCGCGAATACCAAATTGAAAACTGTACTCACTCACGCTGCTCTTGACGAGACATTCCCCTTCCGAACCGTTCGAACACGAAGTGCTAGCCGGAAGATCCTTTGAACCGTAGAGGCCACTGAAATCGGCAACGACGCCAAAAAATGGCAGGTACTTCTTTTCTGCCGATACGTTCCATCCACTCAGGTTCGCGTGTTCACCGGAGAAAAGGTTGGCGCCAATAAAGGAATATCCGACGAAAATGTTGTTCGAGAAGAGGCTTTGCGCGGATGCAGTACCAATGAAGCACAGGAAAACAGCGGCAATCAGCGCAACTCTGCGCAGGCCGCGCGCGGATCGTTGCCCTCTGCCACTATGAGGTCTCATCTTCCTTCCAGGCACTGCAAGTCATATGTCGAATGGAGGCGTTTTTGTGAACTGGTTCTTCCAGCAAGGGAGTCTTAGTGTACTTTTCGGAAAGACACGACGAGCCATGCCCTCAAAGGCGCGCCACGTTGGACGCGTTTGATCAGCCAGCATTCATCGACGAGCTTTTCGTACACAACGGTACGATTGTGCGATGAGCCAGTAAATTTCACAACTGCGCATGATACCATTTCCACCGGCCATGCGTTTGTGCATTGTTTCAGCTGCTGTGGTGTTGCTCTCGGCTACCGCCGGCTTTGGCCAATCGGCGCAGTATGGATGCGATTCAACAAACAACATTCTGGAAGATTGCGTGGCCGGGAGCGATGTGATCTCAGGGATTGCTATCTCTCAAAGCATTAAACATGCTGGAGACATTTCCGATTACAGTGCGCAATTCGTCCCGAGTGTCCACGCAGCGGCGTCCCGTACGGCGGTTGACGATCTTAACGCCGACGGGGCTTCTTCAGAAGGTCAGAAGCGGTTTCATTGGCGCCGGGCCTTGGAGGAGTCATTCACCTTTCTTGCCATCGAGCAGGCGTGGGTTGTCCATACTGACTTCCGCTGGGTCGTCTCTGAAAACGGCATACCATTCAATCACTATTGGCGCGATTACACGCAATCGCTTTCGACATGGTGGCACGCAGGCTGGAGTGCCGGCGAAAACCCTATGTACAACTATGTTGGCCATCCAATCCAGGGAGCGTTAACCAGCTATATCGAGATCCAGAATGATCCGAAGAGCGAGAAGCTGGAATTCTCCAATACCAAAGCCTACTGGCGAAGCCGCCTCAAAGCCACCATCTGGAATACGGTTTACAGCACACAATGGAGCATTGGGCCACTCAGCGAAATGACCGTCGAAAAATACGGCTCGAAGGACCGGCCACCGTGGAACGCAAATAACACATTCCCCTGCGACACGAAACCCTGCTATTGGGGAGTGGGAAAGGTCAACCTCGTCATGACGCCCGTGGGCGGCCTGGGCTGGCTGCTGGCCGAAGACTGGATGGACAAGAATATCGCCCGCCGTGTCGAGGACACCACTCGCAACCGCTTGCTGATCGATACGGTTCGTTGCACCTTCAATCCAATTCGCGCTGGCGCCAACATATTACACGGAAACCGGCCTTGGTTCCGCGCTCGCGACACGGGCGACTGGAACTCTCCCCTGCAGCGCTAGCTTCTTCGTCGAACCCGATCCTGGAATTACTAATCTAATGACTCATTGCACGGAGGATTCTGAAGAAATTACTTCGTGCCATGATTGGATGGAAATCAAGAATGCGGACGCTGAGTATCGGTGGGATGCTGGCGCTGGTAATTCTCCTCGTCTCTCGTCCCGCGTACGGACAGAATCTGCCACCGGATCCACAGAACGCAAAATGGGATCTGAGCGTTTGGGTGGCCGGAGCAACTGGCGAAGAAGTCACTAACTCATTCGGGGAAGCACAAATCTGGTCGGCTGGCTTGTTCCTGGGCCGAATGATCACTGGGAAACACGGAAAGAGTTGGCGGCGCGGCAACCTTGAATACGCTGCCGATCTGGTGCCCGTTTTCGAGACGTACGGAAATCAACACGTCCACGGCTATGGCTTCGATCCTGTCATTCTGCGGTGGAACTCCGCTTTGCAAACGGCTCGGGTTTCGCCCTATCTCGAGTTAGCGGGCGGAGGATTGATCACAAACTCAAACCTGCCCCCAGGAAATACTTCGAGTTTCAACTTCACGCCCAAGGGCGGCGGAGGGATTTATGTAAGGACCCGAGGACGGCAATCTTTCGACGTCGGTCTCCGCTGGTCGCACATCTCAAACGCAAATCTTGGCGTAGACAATCCTGAATTTAATGGCGTGCAACTCAGCATTGCTTATCACTGGTTCAAATAAGCAGAGTTCAAATAAGCATGAAGCGCTCGTTGACCACCTGCTAGATCTGCGGACGACGGCGCGCGGCCGGTACTATGAGAGCCTGCTCCATAGTGGGAACATTGGTTCCTCGCAGCCTGGCCTCGGCCGGATGTAACTTCTCAGGCTGCTGGGTCTGGTAATAAGCCTGCACCAGAAGTTCCAGCGTGAACGGATTGTCCTGGTCCTCTTCAAGATAGGTGATTGCTTCACCGTATTTCTTCTGGTCCATGAGCATGGTTCCAGCTGCGCCGTTGTAGGAGCTCTGGATGACACGGTTACGGCTGGCGGCCGCCATGGTTTCGAGTTGTTTCAGAGTCTTATCGGCTAAGTCGGGGCTGCTGGCATGCGCGGCGCGCACCGCACGATTGCGCAAAATGCGGGAGAGTTCTTCGCCCTTATCGCCTTTCGAAATCGCAGGGCTATGCTCCAACGACTGCTCCGCCTGTTGCAGATAGTTCAGTGCAGCGTTATCGTCTGCCTGGTACTCGGCCAAATGACGGTAGGCCTGCGCTTCCTGCAGGTCTTGTTCTTTGGCGTGAGCGGTCTGCGCAATCTCCTGAAATGACTTATCCGCTTCAGTGAAATTGCCGTCGCGTACCCAGGTCATTGCCTTTTGCATCCCGTAGGTAAGTCGATCCGCCTCGTTTTGGGCATAGCGGATCGCTTTGTCATACTCGTTCCGCGCCTGCTCCTGGTTGCCCATCAGCGCATAAGTGTCACCCAAGCCAACTTGAGAAGTGACAAAATCGGGATCGATCTTCAACGCAGCCCGGTAGTGTTGCAACGATCCCTCAAAATTTCCTGCCATGCGCAGCAGTTCGCCGTATGAATCCTGAGGATTTGGTTCCTTGGGCAGCAGTGCCACGTAGCGATCCATTTCCGCAAAAGCCTTGTCGAATTGCCGGCTGCGAGCATAAAGATAGGCCAAGTCGTTCAGCGCGGCGGGGAAATTCTTATCGATGGCCAGCGCTTTCTCCATCATTCTCAGCGCCTGCTCGTCGCCATTTTCACCCATAAGCCAGTTGCCGGCGAGGTAGAAGAGATGCTTGTCTTTCGGATACATCTCGAGCATGTCGTTCATGGCGGAGATGCCGCCGATGAAGTCGCCTTCCTGCACCTTGACGACCCACTGGATCATCAACTGTTCTCCGGGCGTTAGCTTGGGCGCAATGGCTTTGGCTTTTTTCCGGGCAGCGGTAACCTCCTTGGGATCGCTACTGTTGAAAGCAATCCAGGCCCAAGCCAGGGCCAGATTGGGATCGGCCTTCACCGCTGCGCGCCAGTCGTCGTTGCAGCGCTCCAGGTAGAGATTCTCATAGTCCTGCATGCCCTTTACATACAACTCGCGCGCTCGCGCCGACGAAGTTGTTACTGGCAGGGATGTAGTAGCGGCCTGCTTCAGGTGATGGGCATAAAGCGGCGCAGCCAGGCACACGCTGAGGATAAGGATAATAAAGACGGCGAACTTCGTTCGACGCATCAAGGGTCTCCGCAACAGATGCTTTGGGGGGTGAACTCAAGCGTAGCATCGCCAGAATCCGGTTACCTAGTGACGGAAGTCATACGACAAGTGGCAAAGTGAAGAAAACAAAAAGCCCCTGCCGCAGGCGATTAAAACCAAGGGTGCTAGAAAGTGAACTTGGCCGCAAGCTGAATGCCACGCGGTCCGCCGCCGCCGAGGAACGGGTTACCGATGCCCACGTCGCCGGTGGCGGTGATTTGGTAATAGCCCGTGCTGACTTCGCGGTTGCCTTGCTGAGCAAAAACTCCGCTCGGCGAATACGGGTCGGCAATAAAAGCCGGCAGGAAGGGATTGGCGAAATTGGGGTGGTTCACGATGTTGAAAATGTCGGCACGCAGTTGCAGGTTTATGCGCTCGGTAATAGGCGTGTTCTTGAAAAATGCGACATCCCATTGCCGATAGTCGGGACCGCGCAGTGAATCACGCCGCTCGTTACCATAATGCCTAGTCCCGGGAATGCAATCGGAAGCAAAGCCAGTCGCAGCCGTGACGTTGCACGGAATGGCGAAGGACGACAAGTTGATGAAGTGGTATGGATCGCCGTTATTCTGCACCACGGGCGCGACAACGTCGGGACGGTCGAATCCGCCGCCGCCGCCGCTGAAGTCATCCTCGGCGTTGTAATTGAACTGGAATGGCTGGCCGCTTTGCAGCGTTAGCGTGCTGTTGAAGCCCCAACCATTCTTCAGACGCTGCATGCTGCCAACGCTTTTAGGAATCTCGTAGCCGAAGACCCATGTGAAGCGTTTGGGCAGATCGAAGTTCGACGGCCCGTATTCGAGTTGGGGATTGTTACTGTCCTGCGGTTGGGCGGCGTTCGGTTCGAAGTCCTCGCCATCGCTCGAGTTGTCCAGTGACTTCGACCAGACGAAGTTCGCGATAGAGGTTATTCCGTGCCACCCCGTTACGCGCAGGCTCGCTTGCAGCGAATTGTAGTTCGATTTGCCGGTGGAGTTTTCCTGTTCCAAATAGAAAGTACCGTAGGGATTGCCGTTGAAGGGCCGCGCTGCACCACTAAAATCCTCGATGCAGCCGCAGGCCACGTCCACGGCGTTGATGGTCGCGGAGCTCGGCTGGTCTAAATCAAAGAATCGCCACAGCCGATGTCCCTGGGAACCCACGTAACCAATCTGCGCGACAGCGTGATTGTTGATCTGCTGCTGGAAGTTGAGGTTGTAGTTCTCCATGTAGGGCGTTTTGATATTTCGGTCGAACGAGAAAACGTCGCATTCGAAGTTGCAGGCGGTTTCATCTCCGAAAATCGGCTGCCCGGCTACAATCGCGCCTCCACTGGCAAGGGTTGGATTCAGCCCTGCCGAAAGAATCGGATCCGGTCCGACCGGGTTATATGCTGGCCCCGGTGAAAAGAAGGTTTCATAGGGCAGGTGTCCGAGGGCCATGTCCTGGGAGAATGCATCGAAGAATATGCCCCAACCTGCGCGAACTACAGTTTTCCCGTTACCCATAACGTCCCAGGCTACGCTCAACCGGGGAGCGAAGTCTTTCTTATCCGGATTGTAGAGGCTGCTCAGACCGGGCTGTCCGACCTGGGTGAGAGTGAACGTGCCCGTACCTGTAGCCGGGGAAAAGCTGGTCGCGTCGCTCAGCAAATTATTCTTTTCGCTCATGACCCCGAAGTAGTCATAGCGAAGGCCATAGTTGAGCGTGAGGCGCTGAGTCACTCGATAACTATCCTGGAGGTAAAAGCCAAAGTTGTTTTGGAACGTGTGCCGCAGCGTGTTGCCGACGTATTGAAAGTTGTCAAAACCAGACGGCGTGCCCGCCAGGAAGGAGCCCAGGTCGGGAAAGGTAAGTCTTCCCCTGAAGTACTTGTCAAAATACTGTTGCACGGAAGTGCGGTGAAAATCGAAACCCACTTTTACGTCGTGTTTGTTAAATTTCCAGGAGAAGTTGTCGATGAGCTGATTGTTGCTGTCAAAGCGATGGCGGGGGAGACTGCTGGTCGCTCCAAGTTGGGCAAATCCGTGCACGTTGATGATGGGAAGACCGGAATCGGTTACGCCGCCCGAGCAACCGAGGCCTCCAGGATTTCCCGTTGCGCACAGACCAATCGAACTCGGCTTGAAATTCTGATCCTGCGGGAAAAATCCCTCGGCGAACCGGTTCCAGCCGTAACGGAGTTCGTTGACCTTGTTCGAGCCGATCGTATGGGTATACGAAAGCGAGACTAACTGGACCCGAGTTGGGGTGAATGTGTTGAAGCCGGGCAGCTGGCCGCCGCTGGCGGTAAGAGCCAACGGGAACGATTGCACGCTGTCGCCGAAGAAATAACGGCCGGTGAGCAGGTTGTAGGGATTGAAACTGTGGTCAATCTTGGCGATGAAGCTGGTCAACTTGTTAAACGACGGGGACACAACCGAAGCCTGCCCACTCGCTAAATTCGGCGCGGGCCAGGGATCGCGCGCCAGTAAGGCCGCAATTACGGGATTAGTGGCATCGCTCGGAAGGAGCTGCCCGCTCGGTCCGCTGCCCGTATTGGGAACGTTCGCAATCGTCACAACTCCGACCGGCTCCTGCTGGCCTTCATAATCCAGATAGAAAAACGTCTTGTCTTTGATGATTGGTGCGCCTACGGAAGCGCCATACTGATTATTGTGGAACGGCGCCTTGGGCTGACTGGAAGGATTGAAAAAGTTCCGAGCGTCGAGCGCGTCATTGCGGAAGTAATCGGCAGCGGTTCCGTGGATTGCATTCG
>CAVREP010000002.1:0-11560 GCA_963720155.1 uncultured Acidobacteriota bacterium | reverse complement strand
CGTTGGGCGCTTCATCCAGATCGGGCGTTACGACCAAACTAGATACACCTCCCCAGCTGTAGCCCATCTGGAATAGTCGGAGGCGGTCCATGCACCGATGAAGATCCTGGCGAGAAAGCGGTTTGCGATACACAACCGAGAATAAACCGGATGAGCCCGCGAAATCGCGTTTCCAAATCTCATGTCCGGGGCAAGATGGCAAAGCGGGATGGAGTACGTTTTCCACCTCAGGGCGCCCAGCCAACCATTTCGCGACTCGCAATGCCGACTCCTCAATTACCTTTAGCCGGACATGCAGTGTCTGAAGGCCCCTTAGGGCCAGGAAACAATCTTCGGGCGACACCACCATCCCAAGGTGCTGAAATGCTGCTCCTATTTGCTTGTAAAGAGCTTCGTCGCGGACGGTTACTGACCCGAGCAGAAGATCACTGTGGCCGCCGATGTATTTCGTAATGGCTTGCACGGAGAAATCGATCCCGTGCCGAAAGGCGTCGAAAAGCACACCCGCTCCCCATGTGTTGTCGAGCGCGACCGGCACACTGCGTGCATGTGCCGCAGTTATGATGGCGGGGACGTCTTGTATCTCCATGGTGATCGAACCTGGACTCTCACACCAAATGAGGCGAGTGTTGTCGCGGATCCGTTTGCTTAGGCTCGGACCTTCGAGCGGCAGGTAGTATTCCACTTCCACCCCGTAACGGCGGAGTACCTGGTCGGCAAACGCTCGGCTTGGCCCATATATGCTTTCGGGAACAAGTACGTGGTCTCCGGCAGACAAACAGGCCATATAAGTAAGAATGAGTGCTGACTGGCCACCAGGTGTCACGAAGGATCTGTAGCCGCCTTCCAGTTCGGCGATGCGCGCCGCAAGTTCCAGCGTCGTGGGAGTACCGTAGGAGCCGTAAGAATAGGGAACATCATCGTGATTCCACGTGTCGACAATCGCCGAAGCTCGGCTGAATAGCGTCGTTGAACCGCGGAAAACGGGAGTAGCGAGAGACCGGAACCCTTCCGGCACCTTGCGCTCTGAGTGGATCAACTTGGTTCTCCAGTTCGTTGACATCCTTTAGTCTCCGTGAGGGTATCTAGCCGATCGGCCCGTCCGATCGACAATGTCAACATACTACTCGACGTCAGTAATCAGGTTTCTTCTAATTTGTCCTGCTGTGATTTGCATTCACCCGACCCTATTGCCCATGGCATCCTTGAGATCGCATGTCCGTGCTAATTCGTCGGTGCAGCCGTTCCATCCGACCACTTGGACACCGAAATCGAGAACTCAGTGATGGGCTGCGGTGAATACTGATGCACGTCCACCGGAGAGTCAGAGGCTTCAGCGCCCCAAAACATATCGTCTGTTTTGGGAAACCAAAACATCAGGTGGGGATCCGCATTCCCAACCTTGCGGCTAAAATACTGTTGCTTCGACGTCACATAGCACATCGCCCCCGGTTCCGGCAGCGGCAGTTCCTTCTTGTCGTATGCGGCTTTGATACTGTCGAACATCTGAGTTTTGGATAGTCCAGCCATTGCCAACTCCGTAGTTTTGAAAGTGAGTGGCAGATGGGTTCGTACCGCGGGCGGATTGAGGCAAAGCGGAAGCCGCTGATCGGGGTTCAAGAACTCCGGGTCGTCGAACGGAGCCATCCACGATCGCTCCACAACGCATACCCAGCCGTTTTTGCCTTTGACCGCAGTTTCGTAACCGTGGTGCCCGAGGACCAAGACCTCGGCATCGCGTGAGATGGACTCTGGAGCCGCGGTCCGTGCAAAGGCTATTTCGGCATTTCGTCTCCATCAGATATTGCTCAATCGGGGCCATGCTCGGATACCGTGCTTTGGCGTCTTGCGCCCGTGCGGGCAGGCCGATTCCGTGAGCAAAAAATCACAACGAAAATCAGAGAACCAGCTGCAGTGAATTGTTGGCCGTTCATCACTTCCTCCTTAGTTGCCATGATCCTGGCGGTCGCATTCGTCATTGTGCGTCCTCAATTGACCGGTGCCCGTGTTCCATCCGACCACGTGCCAGTAAGCACCATGTAGACCTCGACTGGTTCTGGGTGGCCGTTGAACTGTGGAAGGAGGAGGACGGGAGATTTGGGCAGATTTGCACCCCAGTTGGCGGTGTCCATGAGGGGGGTGAAAAACATCACGTGGGCCATGTTGTGGGCCCCGTCCTCGGTGAGGCCGGCGTCGGTCAGGTAGGTCTGCTTCGACATCATGAAACTCATCGCGCCTGGCTCCACGGGAGGCAATTCTTTCTTGGCGTACGCGGCTTTGATGCGATCGGCCATTTCCACCGGAGATAGCCCGGCCAATACCATCTTCGTCCTCAGCAAAGCAATAGGAAGAGCCGAGCGCGCAGCTTGTGGGTTGTAGCAACCCGCGCCGCGCACTTTGGGGTTCCAAAATTCTGGGTTGTTCTCGAATGGGCCCATCCACGACCGCTCCACGTTGCACACGAAGCCATTCTTGCCTTTGACCGCGGTTTCATAACCATGCTGGCCCAGGACCACGATCTCGGCATCGCGGGAGATGGATTCCGGGGCCGCGCTCCGCTCGACCGCTCGGGGCGAGTTTCGTACGTGCACAAAGGGCAAGATTTGCAAGAGTTTTGGAGGGGTGCTGGCGCAATTTGTCGATTCCGAGGGCTCACATCGCAGCGGAGCAGCCTAGTAGGGATCGCGATGTCGTTGAGAGACCAGAGTAAAGCGATCGGTCATTCGACATCGGAGAGACCATCAGTAGCAATAACCAGCGCAAAGGATCAAATGACGTGAGGAAGAATCCTTTAGCAAATCCTCGAAAAATTGAACCGGGACGATCTGGGCGAGCCCCTGATACCGCGCAATCCTCAGATCGACCTCCTCCTCCTTTGCAGTGTGATCCCGAAAGAGACCAACAACTTCACCATCATCATTCAACACCACAGAACCACTGTTGCCGCTCACTCCGTCCACAGTTGACAGAAGGTCGGAAGACGCACTTACCTTTCGTGCCTCCGGATCGCCGACGATGACGCCGGTGCTGATGCGCAGATCGTCATCCGCATTCTCGTAGACTGTTTTCGAAGGCAATCCTCTACGAGTCCGGGTTGGAAATCCCAGAACCCAAACGCGTGTCCCAGCCAACGGGACCAGATCGGCGATTGGAAGAACCTTCAGCTGCGAGATGCCTTGGGACGGAATCGCGAGCAGGGCCCAATCCTCTCCGTGTTCCCAGCCTTCTTCTGAGGGGTTTGCGAGCAATTCGACATGCTGGACTGAAACATACTCATTCGACCGGTGTTGCCCATCCTTACTCACTCCCACGACGAGGTCCGGTGCCGCCTCAGGGTCGAACACTCGTACGCCGGCGGTACGGCGTGCACGTTCGATTGCCTCTCGCGCCACATGGTAGGCAGTGGCCACAATGTAGTCGCCATTGTGCAATCGGCCTACGACAAACCCAGAAGCAGAACCGTGAACCATTCCCGTCAGACTGGTTTGCGGAAGAGTTCCATGGATGGACCGGTTAGCCCCGCATAGTTCAAAAAATCCAGGCTGTGCGGCCTGCGCCTGGTTCGTGCAAAGCTTATCCAAGCCGGGGCGGTCTGTTATCACCGGCCAAATGACGCCTCCTTCGAGAAGGTACTGCTTATCACGAGCTCCCGGCTTGCTTCGAGCTGCCGCTGCTTCCTCTTCCGTGGCGAAAACAGTCAACCGGAATCGTATTTCCGATTTCACTCGAACCACGCCCGATAGCGCATCCAAGATCGGCGCGGGAGCGGCGGACTCTGACGGCCGAAATAGCCCTTCGCCTGAACTGGCTCCACGATGTTCGCTTCGTTCCTGAGCGTTCGCAGTCTGTCTTAAGGCAAACGACGTCGCCAGAGTTCCCGCCAGAAAGAGTACGACTGCGATTCTTGTAACTTCACGTGTCATGAGCGTTTTCCCCTCTAGCTTAATTGAATCCGTTCTAGTCAGCGATGCGTGACAAGAACTAAACTAAATCATCTCTCTGGCAGCGCGCAGAGCATGCCCTGTGAGAACCCCTCAGCTTCGACGGCAAATGTGCGATTGAATCGTGCTCGGTAATTTTCCCAGCAGATCGCCGCATTTAACTCCACGAGTTCGCGCTCAGAAAAACGTCTTCTGAGCTCTCTGTAAAGCTCATCGCAAACATCCGATGGTGTTCGGGTAAGGCTCACAGCCAGATGCAAGACCAACTTTTCTTCATTGCTGAAATGTGAGCTGTTTTCAAATTGCGACAGGTCACTCAATTGTTCTTCCGTGATTCCGGCTTTTCTGCTCAAGGCAGAATGAATGTCGATTCAAAGCGGACAGCCTACCATCGCCGCGACTTTGAGTTGGACCAACTCTTTCAGCTTCGGCGGGACAGTTCCGCGGGCAGACGTATACCTGCTCATTAACTCGGCCAGCGCAAGCAGCTTCGGATCGTTGGCGCGAATGCGGGTGGAGAGCGGCACGTGCCCAAAGCGGCGTTTCGTGCGCCAGAAAATCAGCTTCGTGAACACTCCCACTTCGTGATCCTGAACACCCCTTGTACGAACTACATCTTCTCTTGTATCCGCTGTAGAGTTTCTCATAAGGCTCCAGACTTCCCGCGGTAATAATCATTCGCCGCTTTTGGTGATCCACGAGCGGCCAAAGTTCTGCCAAGGCATCGCTGGAACTTGTCGATCAGGTTAGTGAAAACATCACCAATACCCTCGTTTTTGTCATTTACTGCCTGTCATCGAATAGCAGCCTAATTCCAAAGCCCACAAAGACTGTTCCAGTAATGCGATCAAATATCTTTGCTACTCGGGCTTGCTGCAACCAAACAGAAACACGCCTCACGGCAGCGATCAGAATCCCAAACCAGAGAGCGCCTGGGGCAGAAATGTCATACAAAAGATACCGACTTTGGGATTGAGCAGATTCGTCAAAACCCCTGGAACGAACCAGTCTCGCAAATCGCCCCTTCCCACAGATTTCCTATTCAGTGCGAAATCCGAGCTACCGTCCTGCGCCGATGACAAGCCAGATTTCACAAACATCTTGCCACCAAGAAAGATCAGATAGCCCGCGCCCACAAACCGGAGCACATTGTAGGCGAGTCGTGACGCCTTCAGCACCTGCCCATCCGACCGATGCCGAAAACCCCCAAGTGAGTAAACCAACGCAGATGCCCAAACTTGCAGCAATTGCCCGTGTTCTGCCGGTTGAGGCGGTACGCAGGACAAGCGCTGTGTCAAGCCCTGGAGTGATTGTTAACGAACCCGAAGCGATAAGGAAAGCGATCAGTGCGTGCGAGGTTGTCATAATATTGAATCGCCTTCTGATTCAGACCAGTCCATTTGGAACGTTCAAAATCGCTGGCCGGCTCCGGAACGACATGGTAATCCAGCGGCTGCGGCAAATCCTCGCCCGCGTCTCAGAAACTGTTGCCTTTCTAGATCGCCCTGTTTTAGCCCTATTCGCCTATGACTTCTTCTTCATCGCCAACTGCTCGACCATGCGGTGCAGGGCGGCTTGTGTCTCCTGATTCCACCACCAGAAACCGACCTCAGCCAACTCGTGATCAATTCCTCGCAACTTGCGCGAATGGGACCATCAGAAATCGCACCTCATGTGGGCCAAGGAAAATTGCTGAGGATACACAACTCCGTCATAGTCCGCGCGGGGATACCCCGCACGCAGTGTAATCAGAATCACGTGCTCAATGAACTCGCTCTTTGTGCTCGCGTATTGCGGCTCGGCGGACGTTACCGCGTGGGCGCGCCGAGAGATTTCGGGCACTCCTGACATAGTCCTGCAAGAATGACCGCCTATTCTTTCACCAAGTGTTCGGATTACGCAGGCTCTGCGTGATTTTGTGCTCACGCTATACGATCGCCTTTCGGCCATACACTGCGAGCACCAGGGCAGCAACGGCGATCAGAAGGAACATGATTGGAACACCTCGGCCTAAAGAATAGTCGCGTGCTCGGAGGTGAGTGATGACTGCGCCAACAAAGAACAGCGCTAGTCCGGCGGCAGCAGCGATCCCAATGCGGGGCATGCTAATGCCGATTAGCAAACCCACCGCGCCCGCTGCTTTCAGTATGCCCAGAATAGGCAGCGACGATTCTGGCACGCCCAACTTGTTCATGGTACTGAGGAGCCACTCGGGCCGCCTGAAATCATTAGTCGCCGCATAGATGTTGGCGGCAGCGGCCAGAACAGTGACGATGATGTAGGCAGCAAACATGGAGACCTCATTTCTACTTACCACTAGTTTAGATGTCTTGCCTACGGGGTTGAGTTGCTGTCCTTGACAATGAACTGGACCGCAGTTTCCAACTTGCGAGCACTCCTGCAGCGTCGCAGATACAGAACCACAGTCAACACGATCGCAATCAGGATCACACTTGCAAGAACGGCCCAGACAATCAGCATGCACATCGAACTGATCATACATTCGCTTGTAACGGTTGATCCGCAGTTCACCTACCTAGCGAAGTTTCTCGGCGCTTACGCGATCGCTTTCGGAATCATGATGCTCTTCATTGCCAAAGATCCGGTAGGTTATGGAGCGCTCGTGTATCCGGCCATCGCCGTGGCCATCATCCGAATCGGGGAACGGTCGATATCCGCCGGGGAATTGAAGGCAGCCTTCGGCATCGGCATGGATCGTACCATCGGAACCATCATGGTGGTGGGAGTCTGAATCTAGCAGTGCTCCTGCTGAAGCCGAGCGAGTCGGGCGCTAAGAGCGCTAGCAGGTTTCTGGGACGAACCGACGAGAAAAATTGCGGCAGCCTGACCTGTAAGCCGAATTTGTCCGGGCCGTTTCGTGTAAATTATAGCCATATGGGAACAGTGCAGGTTCGCCTTGCCTGGATCGCTCACCACCTTCCATTCATCGTTGAAGATCATGGTGGTGTCGTGTGTTAGTTTCGTAAGCGGGAGGGTCAGGCAGACCCGCGTCGTTGGGAATTTCCGGGCCCTCAGGCTCGATACTTTGTTCCTCCGCGCACCAGGTTTCTGCAGAATAACGGCCGCACGCGTGTAGTGCGGCCGCAGGGGACGCGCTACGGATTGGGTCAGTTCGAGGCGCCGATCCGCGGGGCGCCTCGAATTTCAGTAAGTTAGAAGCGAACGCGAAGGCCCAGTTCGAATGCAGCCCGTCCCGATTTATGGAGCTTTCCGCGAGAGCGTTTTTATGCCAAAATTGAGACCATTGTGCTACGGCTTGACGGAACTGGTCCGCTTTATCAGCAGGTCTGCCGCGCTTTTCGTAACGAAATCTTGTCCCGAGCTCTGGCTCCGGGAAAACGGGTGGCTTCAACCCGCGGCCTTGCCAACCTTCTAAGAATTTCATGAAATACTGCGGTATCGGCGTATGAACAACTTCTTGCAGAGGGATATCTTGAGACCCGTATCGGAGCCGCGGGAACAATTGTGGCGCCTCTTCTGACGGAGCTCTCTCATCACTCCAATTCCTCCGAGTTGTCTGACCCGCAACAGCGCGCCTTCTCTTGCAGTGATGCCCGCCTTGCAATTATGGGAGAGAGGGTCTTAGGAGCTGCGCGCGCTGTAAGGAAGAGCCTTGGATTATCGCGGTTGAGTTGGGAGCTGACCCCACCACGCATCCGCTATGACTTCCGGCCCGGTCGTGCCGCGTTTCCTGATTTGCCGTATGTACGTTGGTGCAGGCTGCTAGG
This sequence comes from uncultured Acidobacteriota bacterium, assembly GCA_963720155.1. Lineage (GTDB taxonomy): Bacteria > Acidobacteriota > Terriglobia > Terriglobales > Acidobacteriaceae > Sulfotelmatobacter. The sequence goes on along the minus strand of CAVREP010000002.1, from coordinate 3,870 downwards.
CGCACGTGCCCGCCATGCCACTCTATGTGATATTAACTACGGCCCGCCTGCGGGACGCTGGGAACTCAGAGAAGCCATCGCGACGCGCCTCCGACGGTTGCGTGGAGCGGACGCAGATCCGGAGAGAATTGTGATTGTGAACGGAACGCAACAGGATTTGGATTTGATCTGCCGGGTGCTATTGAATCCAGGAGACCGCGTTCTGATCGAGGAACCTCATTACACTGGCGCGCGATGCGCATTCATGGCTGCCGGGGCTGAGTTGGTCACATCGGCAGTGGACGAGAATGGAATCCAAATTCCGAAAGCGACAAGAGCGAAACGCTCGGTCCGGCTTGCGTACGTTACTCCGTCTCACCAGTTTCCGACCGGCGTAGTCCTGCCAATCACGCGACGCCTGGAGCTTCTCGATTGGGCCTCCCGCGTAGGAGCGTTCATATTTGAGGACGACGGGCGGTGTGTTTCCGTTGCCACTGGTGTTGGCACCAGTGCTAGTTCTTCGCGGCCAATGGTTCGGCCGCCGTAGCCAGTGAGCGTACTAGTAGCCTGTCGCAGGGTAGACATTACTGAGCTTGCTTGCGTCTAATGAGATGTGGCCTGTAAGTCCGTATTTCTCACCGACAGTCAGCGACGCGAACTCAGCCAGATTGCCCAATCGCGTTCTCTGCCCGCAGGATATGTGTTCCGTGCCCGGCTGATCCTGATGCTGGCTGAGGGCTCTTCCCACAGCAGCATCAAGCAGAGACTGGGAACGACCCGACGATCAGTCGCTGGAAGCAGCGGTTTCTCGCTGCCGCCGTCGACGGGCTGGACACCAACCATCCCGGGCAGCCGGCTTCGGTACTCATTCCGAAGCTGCGGGCGCGGATTCTCTCGGCCACTCGCAGAAGTCCGAAGGGCGGTTCCACGCACTGGAGTTGCCGCAAACTGGCTGCCGAACTGGGTATCAGCAAGGATGGTGTGCATCGCGTCTGGAAAGAGGCTAGTCTGAAGCCGCATCGTCTGGAGCGGTACATGGCCAGCGACGATCCCGATTTCGAAACCAAAGCGGCTGACGTCATCGGGCTCTATCTAAACCCGCCCGAGCATGCGGCCGTCTTCTGCGTCGATGAGAAGACCGCGATTCAGGCCCTGGACCGGCTTGATCCTGTTCTGCCGCTTTCGCTCTGCCGCGCCGAGCGCCACGGCTACGAGTACTACCGGCATGGCACGCCGTCTCTCTACGTGGCTCTGGAAACGGCCATCGGCCGGGTTCAGGGGAAAACTGCCACCCGCCACACCAGCCAAGATTTCGTTGCTTTTCTGAAGGAAGTCGTCGCCCTGTGCCCGCCCCGGCAGCAGATCCACATCATTCTCGACAACCTCTCGGCTCACAAGACCACGCTGGTACGGGAGTTCCTGGAGCAGCATCCCTACGTCCGCTTCCACTTCACGCCCACGTATTCCTCGTGGCTGAATCAGGTCGAACTCTGGTTCTCCAAAATCGAGCGTGAAGTCATCGCTCGCGGCGTCTTCACTTCCGTCGCCGAGCTCGCCCGCAAGCTGCGCCGCTACATCAATGCCTATTCGGCTAACGCCCGACCTATCCGGTGGAAGTACCCAGACCCCTTGAGACGCATCCGCAGTAACGAACTCGCGTCAGCCACGCGTGAACGCGGATTCGCCGAGCCTTTGGCGCTTCGCATATTTTCCCATAGGCGCTTTCTTCGCCACCGGCCACGGGGTGCTTGAGAATGAGAGAACCTTTCATAGACCGGACGTTCGGTCGCCAGGCATTCGGCCGCGATCCTAGCGGCTATCACGCCGCGCGACCTGCATATCCCGACTGGGTATTTGATGTCCTATGCGAGCGATGTGGCCTCGCGCCCAATGCGGTCACATTCGAGATTGGCGCCGGGACAGGAACCGCCACTCGTCGATTGCTGGAACTGGGCGCCAAACCGTTGCTTGCCGTAGAGCCCGATGGTCGTCTCGCAACCTTCCTTCGGGATACCATTTCGGACAAGGCACTCACAGTGGTTGTTGCTCCGTTTGAAGAAGCCATATTGCAAGAGGCCACCTATGATCTCGGCCTCAGCGCTACTGCGTTTCATTGGTTAACCGAGGACGTTGCCTTGACAAAAGTGGCCAAACTACTCCGCCCGGGCGGCTGGTGGGCGATGGTCTGGAACGTGTTCGGCGATTCACATCGCCCAGATCCCTTTCACGAAGCAACCAACTCTCTTCTCAACGGTTCTTTGACTACTTCGGCAGGTAACGGCGAAGTGCCTTTCGCTCTCGATCCCAAAGCCAGGTTGGCGGCGCTGGAACGGACCCAGGCGTTTGACAGCGTTGAGCACCGCACCAGCGCATGGTCGCTTGCTCTCGACCCCGATCAAACTGTTGCCCTCTACGCGACCTTTTCCAACATCAACATTCGCCCAGACCGTGAGGCCGTACTTACCGAGTTGCGTCGTCTTGCGCGCGACGAGTTCCATGGCCGCGTGACCCGCAACATGGTCACAAGCCTATACATTGCGCGACGTCGGTCTTAATCCTTCACAGTGACCGTGTGACCGCAGAGCTTTGCCAAATCGTAGACCTTTCCCAGTAACTTTCTTTGCGACAGACCACTAGTTTCTGACATACTTCTTTCCTCCTTAGTGATTTGAAACAAAGGTTTTGAAGATGGGAGAAACACGGCGGTGACAAACACCGCCGCATTACTGCCGGGGGTTGAGCAATTTACAGGAGGGAGGACTTACGTCACGAGTGGCGAGGACTGCGAAGACGCCCGACATTCTGTTACTTCAGCTCAACTGAAGCCGAATAGTTACGCCCGTTCCGGGACAACCGGCCGTCCGCGGCGCCTCTTACCTGACAACGATCGCGGTCGCTGTCCGAAGACGACGATAGACGTGGTGTCCATGGCGCCTTCAACAAGACTTGCTCGGACTAAGTTTCGACCACAATGCCCCCAATACCTCGTGTTATCAATATCATATGCGTGCGAATGTGCTAGCCAATAAAACCCGGCAGGATGAGTGCTCGATTCCGTGCTTCAAAGAGAAGCTCGTCCGCAAGCTGCAACGGAAGCTGCCTCCGGATGAGGTTCTGGAAGAGGCGCGAGTTTTGTTTGCAGCCTGAGTGACAGGGCGCGGCTGAAAATTCTGATCGCGCTTCAGGATAGTGAAGAGTTGTGCGTGTGCGACGTGGCTCATGTCCTCGGGAGCACTATTTCAACGGCGTCTTGCGCAAAATGCGCGATCTCAAGCTCCTGAAGTACCGCAACGATGGTCGGATGGCTTACTACTCGCTGCGCAGCGAAGGGTGGTTGCTGAATTGTGTCGTGCACTGAACGAAAACCTGTGAACCTCGTTGTAAACCGCCAAGGGATCAGACAGTGTTCGCCGTCCCACCGCCCCGGGTTTCTCGGTCAGTACTCGGCATCGCAGGCATCCACTTGGTTCTCCAGTTGTCGACAGACCATGCATACCAAGCCGTTACGCCCTCGCTCCACTGAACCCCCATGATCCGCATTCTGGAGACCACGATGCGCCGCATAGTAGCAGAACACAACGCGAAGTGATGGACGGCGTGCGCGGCCAGTTGTTGTAGTGGAGGAAATCGTAGATGGGCCACAGGTGTGGCCATTGCCGGAAAAGCGAGAGCTGCGATGCAAACAGCGAGTATCTGGCGGATCATGCCAATCCTTCCATTAGGCCTCTGTGTGAGAGTTGCCACCACTGTGAAACTAGTCGTTTGACCGCTGTTGTGCAATCCACGAGTCAGTACGGGTCTCAAGGAGGGTCCAAAGGCATGCTCGCGCCACTCACAAGGCGACTGCCTTATGTCAAAACTTCGAGTAGCTTTTCGATGTCGTTCATATCG
>CAVREP010000001.1:0-128823 GCA_963720155.1 uncultured Acidobacteriota bacterium | reverse complement strand
ATCATCTTCATGGTGATCACGCCCATGTTGCAGAAGGGCATCAGCGTGGACATGGCGAAGGTAAACAATCCCACGCCGATGGACGACGCGGACAAAGAAGACGCACTGCTGGTTTCCGTGATGCGCGACGGAACTATCTACTTCGGTACCGACAAGATCGCCCCCGACGTCTGACCGGTAAGGTGAAAGGATCGCCTGGCCAATCGCACCAACAAGTAGGTCTACGTAAGCGGATGCTCGCGCGCACTACGGCAATGTGGTCCAGGTCGTGGACGCAGTACGTGCCGCGGGTGTAGACGATCTGGGCTTGCTCACTGACCAGAGGAAAGAGCACTCCAAACGCTCCGCCTCCCGCTCCTCCAGCGCCGGGCAATAAGAGGAGATTCGACGATGAGTATGGCAATGGGAAGTGGCGGAGGCCAAAGCGCAAACATTAACGTCACTCCGCTCATTGATGTGCTGCTGGTGCTGCTCATCATCTTTCATGGTGATCACGCCTCTAACGCCGAAAGGTCTGGACGCGCTGGTTCCTCAGCCGCCTCCGCCGAACGCGCCCAAGAACAACACCCCGACCGCACCATCGTGGTGCAATTACTCGATCGCGGCGCCGGTCAGGACCCTGGTCTGAAGATCAACCAGGAAGATGCGTACCTGGGACAATCTGCAGGGACGTCTGGCCGATATCTATAAAACCCGCGCTGAGAAAGTCATGTTTGTGAAGGGCGACGATGCGATTCCCTTTGCCGATGTGGCCAATGTGATCGATATCGCGCACGCTGCGGGAGTAGATAAAGTCGGTCTGATTACCGCGAAGATCGAAGCGGGCGGCTAAAGAACGCCCAAGACGCCAAAGTTGAAGAGCGCCCGGAAGTGGCGCATCTGCATTCAGCCCGCGCACGGGAACCTAGGTTCCCGTGCCGCTTCCGCGTAAAATGCTCGCACCAGCGCTTGTCAATTTGGTGTCTCTGGGCCTAGGATGCTGTGGCAAGGGAGACTTATACCGCAATGAATAAATACGATTCGGCTGTTAACGCTGGCGGCCGCTATGCTGGCGCTCTTATCTTCCGTGGGCTGCAGCAAACTGCGTGCCCGCGACCAGCTCAACAAGGGCGTCACCGCGTACAAAAACGCCAAGTATGAGGAAGCGATCGACCATTTCCAGCAGAGCGTTGCTCTGGACCCCATCTTTGATCAACGCCAAAATGTATCTGGCCACCGCCTACGCTCAGCAATACATTCCAGGCGCCGACACTCCTGACAACAACAAGATGGCGGAGCAGGCGATCGAGCAATACCAGAACGTGCTCGAAATGAACCCGGCGCGCGATCAGAAGGTGAACGCCGCCAAGGGAATCGCGTACCTGTACCTGAACATGAAGAAGTTCGACGACGCCAAGAAGTATTACCGCATGGCCGCCGACATGGATCCCAACGATCCAGAACCGTACTATTCGGTCGGCGTCATCGACTGGACGGCCGCCTATCAGCCCCGCATGGAAGAGCGCGCCAAGCTGGGCATGAAGCCGGATGAGAACCTGAATCCCAAGAACAAAGATCAGAAAAAGGTGTGCGACGAACTGAAGGCTAAGAACGAGCCGGTGATCCAGGAGGGCATTGACAATCTGAACAAGGCGATCCAGTTCCGCCCCGATTACGACGACGCCATGGCCTATCTGAACCTGATGTACCGCGAGAAGGCAGACGTGGAATGCGATGATCTCGCTGCCCGCCAGGAAGACCTGAAAACCGCCGATCACTGGGTTGACCAGACTCTGCTCACCAAGAAGGCCAAGGCTGAGAAGCAACCCGGCCAGCAAGGTATCACTATGGATCAGCCGAAGTAGCGGTTTTTGAAAGGGCGCGACTCCCAGTCGCGCCGTGAAACCTCCATAAATGTTAACAGCGGCTTTCATTCGCCGCTGCTCAAGCAGCACATCTCATGGCTTGCTGTACAGCCGGACTTCCACCTGCGGAAATTGCACTCGCTCTTCCCGCGAGAAGGATTCCGCGAGAGTCTGGCTCAGAATCACCGTGCTGGTATCAGGGTTGCCGGGAGTTCCATTGCTCATCAGCACCACCCAAACCCGAGCGTATTTGGGTGCTATGGAGCGCAAGAATTCGCTCGTCGGATTGCCCGTTACATCGCGGTAGTCGAGGCGATCGCCGTGGCGAGGAAAGATAATTTCCGGCCTCGTCCCAGACATGCTTCCGGATTTCTCTTCCCGAAGCGACACAAAAAACTCGTACGGAATCCGCGCTTCCGCAATGTGAAACAGGATGCGCATCACCGGGTTGCGCATGATCGTAAATGTAATTCGCGGCCACTTCCGAGCCATCGCGCTCGAGATCGAAGTCGTGATCATAGTAAGAAAGCGTTCCTTGCAGGGAAAGCAAAAGTATGACCGCCAGGCAAATCGCCATCATCCACGTCTTCCGCAGACTCGCCAGTCCGGCGGCAGCCAGAATGGTCAGGGCAGCCAGGCAGAAGATGAAGTAGCGTCCGAGAAATAGCGGGCGCACCAGTGAAATGACTTGGGTCAGAGCCACGGGAAACAATAGCCAGATCAACAGGAACTGACGTGTCCAGCACTCCCAGCCGGCCCCCAGCCTGAATAGCCGTTTCCGCAGCGGCAGAATCGCAGCCAGGCATGCCGCTGCGTAAAGCAGGAGCAGTGGCCACCCAGCATTGCCCGCAAGGTGCTGCCAGAAGTCCCGCAGATTGCGAAAGGCGGGCCGCGGGATCCAGCGAATTGGTCCCGCCCCGGTCTTACCCACAAATGCCAGCAAAGGGAGCGCTCCGAGAGCAATCAGAATCCACGCCTTGCGCACGCCGGAAGAGACCATTACGCGCGGCGCGGATTCTCGCTCTTCCTCCAGTTCTGCTACGGGCAACCCCAGCACAGACAACCACTGTGCCACCATCAACAACAAGGCGTAGAGGTGAGCATAGACCGCAAGAACGCTCGCCAGAATGTAAGCCCGTCGATTTCGCAGCGACGGCTCCCTTAAATACGCGACGAAGAAACCGCTCGACAGCGTGGCTAATAATACAAACAGCGAATAGGTGCGCGCCTCCTGCGCGTAACGAATGGAGTACGCATTGCAGCTTATCAATGCGACCGCGATCAGGCCCACGCGCCGGTCAAACAGTGTACTTGCGAGCCAGAAAATCGCAGGCAACGTGGCCAGCGAAAACAGCACCGAGAAGCTGCGGATGAAGAATGGACTGAAACCCGGATTGACGTACCAGTGCAGCCATCCACGTAGCAGCAGGTAATACAGCGACATATTGGCTTCCCGCCACCACAAAAGGTGTGCAAAGTCGTGCCAAGCTGATCCGCGCAACTTCGACACTGAAGCACTCATCAAACCAGAAGGGTTTTCGTGCGAGAAACAGAAAGCGTAACGCCGTGGCGCCTGCCGCCAGCATACCCAGAGCACAGAGTGAGGAGAGAGTTCCAGGCCTGAGCGAGGGAAAAGGTTTGCAACGACTCGACCGTGTCAGGGTCGACCGTCGTTGAAGAAACCATGTTGGATACGGAAGTAACCGGCGAATTTAAGATGATACTATGCTAAAAAGGCAAGAACAGACGATAGCCCGGTCGCGACCGGGTCGGGTTTCCGCATGACATGGGTGTGGCCTGGAAGCCATCGCCGCGGGATGACGCCGCCGCCGAAATGAGCGGTGGGCGGGGGACGCGTGTGTCCGTCCTGGTGCCCGTCTACAACGAGGCCCCGCACGTCGACGAGCTGCTCCACGCCATCGACGCCTCGCCGGTCAAAAAAGAAATCATCATCGTCGACGATGGTTCCACCGACGGCACCCGTGAAAAACTCCGCACTATGCCGCTCCCGAAGTCGTAACCGTGGTGTTCCACGAAAAAAACTGCGGCAAAGGCGCGGCCATCCGCACCGCGCTCGAGTACGCCCGCGGCGAGTATGTCTTAATCCAGGATTCAGATCTCGAATACGACCCGCAAGACTACCCCGCCTATCTGCGCCCTCTCCAGCAACGCCGTGCGAATGTGGTCTACGGGGTGCGGCCGGATCGTCCTGAGCGCGGCCTCCGCTTTTTCCTTGGTGCAAAGCTCCTGACCCATCTGGCGAATCTGCTCTACGGCGCGCGCATCCACGACGAAGCCACTTGTTATAAAGTCTTCCGGCGCACGCTGATCGCGCAAGTTAATCTCGAATGCCGCCGCTTCGAATTCTGCCCTGAAGTGACCGCAAAGCTCTGCCGCATGGGTGAGAAGATCGCGGAAGTGCCCATCTCTTATTCGCCACGCACGGCCGGAGAAGGTAAGAAAATCCGTCACGCCGATGGCTGGCTAGCCATCTGGACCCTGATTCGCTACCGCTTCAGCCGCCGTGCACGGTGGGCGAGACCAGACTGCGATGCTATTACGCCGTTTGCAGTGAGTTTTTCTCGCGTCCCGCCGGCCTAAGAAATTAGCAAAAACGGCGCATTCATGAGAATCGCGGAGCGCCGGTTACAAGCACTCGTCGCCCCGTACGCACAAGCATGTTCAAGAAAATTCTCATAGCCAACCGCGGCGAGATCGCGGTCCGCGTTCTCCGCGCGTGCCACGAAATGGGAATCGCCGCGGTGGTCGTCTACTCCGATGTAGACCGCGCCGCGCTGCATGTGCGCAAAGCGGATGAGGCCTATCCTATCGGCGCAGCGGCGGCCAGCGAGTCTTATCTCAACATCCCTAAGATTCTCGACGTCGCCGCGCGATCCGGCGCCGACGCCATCCACCCCGGCTACGGCTTTCTTTCCGAGAACGCGAAGTTCGCCGAGCCTGCGCCAACGCGGGAGTGAAGTTCATCGGCCCGACAGCTGCCGCCATGGAGGCCATCGGATCGAAGACCCGGGCGCGGCAGGCCATGGAGAAAGCGGCGTTCCCTTCGTGCCGGGCACGTCGCGCGGAGTGGAATCATTCGAGGAGGCGGGGGCGAGTAGCTGCAAGAATCGGTTATCCGGTGATGTTGAAAGCCGCTGCCGGAGGCGGTGGCAAAGGCAGGCGGCTCGTCCCTTCCCCTGAGCAACTAAAGTCCTGCTGGAAGCCGCGCGCAGCGAGGCGGAACGCTCGTTTGGCGACAGCGAAGTTTACATCGAGAAGGCGATTGTGAATCCTCGGCACATTGAGATGCAGGTTTTGGCCGACGAGCACGGCAACACCGTCTACCTCGGCGAGCGCGAATGCTCATTGCAGCGCCGCCATCAGAAAGTATTGGAAGAAGCGCCTTCACCCATCGTCGATCCTGATATGCGGCACCGAATGGGCGAAGTTGCGGTCCGGGTCGCCAGGGCCGCAGCCTACACTAACGCTGGGACGGTCGAGTTCCTCGTCGACCAGCGGCGATTTCTATTTCCTGGAGATGAATACGCGGCTGCAGGTGGAGCATCCGGTGACGGAACTGATCACCGGGGTCGACCTGGTCCATCTGCAGATTCGCATTGCAGCGGGCGAGAAGCTGCCCTTCAAACAAGACGACGTCCGTATCCGCGGTCACGCCATCGAATGTCGCATTTACGCGGAAGATCCTGACAACAATTATTTCCCCAGCCCGGGAAAGATTACGTTGCTGTTGACGCCTTCGGGTCCCGGCATTCGGCGCGATAGCGGCATGTATGAGGGCTGGACCGTACCCATTGACTACGATCCGCTGCTGGGAAAGTTGATCAGCTACGGCACGGACCGCGATCAAGTTATCGCGCGGCTAACGCGAGCCCTCGGCGAATACTTTGTCGGCGGGATCAAAACAAATATTTCGTTGTTTCGCCGCATCTTGCGCGATCCCGATTTTCGTGCCGCCAAACTCGACACCGGATTCCTCGACCGCATGTTGAAGCGGCCAGACGATAAACCGGTTGACTCAAGAGCGGCAGAAGTGGCGGCGGTTGCAACGGGCATACTCGCCGCACTCGGTTCGACTTCGGCTGCCGCAGGAGAGCTAACGAATAACAGCGGTTCGCGAGCAACGGACAACGCGGAGTCTAACTGGAAAAGTGCCGGTCGTCGCGAGGCTCTGCGTTGAAAGTGTGATGGGTGATCGAATAACTGGCCGCGGATCACTGGCAACTGGCCACCGCTTTTTATGCTCTACGAAATAACTATCGATGGCAAGAACTACCGCCTTGAGCTCGATCGCGCCGACGGACGCTGGTCCTGTCGCCTCGATGGACGCGACTTGCAGGTTGACGCCGTTCTAGTGCGCCACAATGTGCTTTCGCTTCGCATCGGGAACCTGGCCTACGAGATCAAGTCGGAGCGGGTCGGGAACGATTTGCATTTGTGGGTTGGCAGCACGCGTTTCGCCGCGGAAGTCCGCGATCCCCGCTCTCTGCGCGGCCGTAGCCGCGCCGGGGACGATCACGGCCCTCGGAAAATTATCGCCTCGATGCCCGGTAAGGTGGTGCGATTGTTAGTGCATCAAGGAGACGAAGTGGAACCGGGCGCCGGTATTGCCGTAGTCGAGGCGATGAAGATGCAAAACGAGATTAAATCGCCAAAGAAGGGAACCGTCCAGAAAGTTCTAGTCGGTGAAGGCGCCGCCGTAAACGCGGGCGACGTCCTGGCCATCGTGGAGTGATCCAGTCCTAGAGGGATCCAGCCTTACTTCGTCAGCCCGTTACTATCCAGCACTTTCTTGGCGTAGTAGTTCTCCACCTTGGCGGAGTCGCGCAATACTTCATAGTAAGCGGCCTTGAGCAATTGCTCGCGGCGGTCATGAAGTTGCGATCGGATCGCCTGCTGCACCCGAGGGTCGGACAAATCGCGCTGGCCCGCAGGCTCCTTCGCCACCAGCTTCACAATGCGAAAGCCAACGGCCTGTTTGGTTGCGGGATTTAACACGGTGATGATCGGACTATATTGTCCCGGTTTCAGTTTGAGCACCAAATCCCGTGTGCCCGAGTCGGTGTTCCGCAGCGAAGACTCGGGAACCGTTCCTAAGTCTCCTCCATTGCCGGAAGTCTCAGGGTCCTCGGAATAATTCATCGCCAGCGTTGCGAAGTCGTCGCCGCTGTCCAGTCGATTCGAAATCATCTGGATTTTCTTGCGGGCGTCGCCTTCGTTCTGCGCCTTGTTGTTCTGGTTGTGCACTTGTGGATTCGGAGCAGGTGTCACGAAAATCTGCGCCAAGTGGTATTGCGGCTCGATGAGATTGAATTCAGATTTGTGTGCGGCGAAATAGTCCGTGATGTCCTGGTCGGTGACGTTGATCTTTGAGGACACTTCCTTGTTCATCACCTTGTCCACCGTAATGGAGCGCCGAATGTCGCGCTTGAAGTCGTCGAGCGTGATCTTTTTTTCTTTCAACCGCTGATCGAATTCCTCCTGCGTGTAGGGAGACTTGATCTCGTTGAGCTTCCGGTCGACTTCCTCTTCGGTGGCCAACAGGCCTAGCTTTTCCGCGCGGCGCATTACCATTTCGTCGTCAATCATTTGCCGCAGAATATTTAGGCGGAGAATCGTAGCTTGTTCCCCGACGGGCGCTTGCTGAGCGCTGGCAACCTGATTTTCATAGTATTTATCGACGTCGGAACGGAAAATCTTGCGACCGTCTACGCTTGCCATCACGTCGCCACTTACTTGTGACTTACAGCCAGGCAGCACCGCCAACAGGGCGGCAGCAGCCAGTAGGACTGCAAGCCGGCCTAAGTCCGCATTTCTTTTCAATGAGTTTTCCCCCACCCTGACTATCACTGCGCGCTCAGAATGTGCACACCCCTCATCAACATGTCACCCAAAATCATTTCGAGGCCGGTGCCGCAGCAGCAGTCGCGTGTTCAGGCACCGGCAAATTGGCATCCTTCAAGGCGCGGTCTAGCGCGGCACGTAACTCGCCGATCGGCACGGCGCCGTCGATCTTTTGTCCGTCGATAAACAACGTCGGCGTAGCCTCTACCCCGACTCGTTCGGCCTCTTTCATCGACGCTTTCACCGCGCTGTCATCTTGCAGCTTGATGCACGACTGCAACTTCACGGTATCAAGATTGTGTTTCTGGCCCTGGAGCATCGTAAGCCGATCCAGAGCTTCCAGTCGAGCCGCCGGCGTTTTTTCGTTGCTCACGTCGTGCTGGTTGGCGTGAATGTAATCCGCGAAATCCCAATAAGCATCGCTGTTTTGCACAGCCAGGCAATTGGCGTCCACCGCGGCGTGCGTGGCCCAGGGATGAATTTCCACCAGCGGGTAATCCTTGTAGATGAAAGTGACCCGGTCGCCGTATTCCTTAAGAATCTCTGGAAACAGTGTCTGGTGCATGCGCGCGCAGAATGGGCACTCCAGATCATCGTAATTCACGACTACAACCTTGGATGCCTTCGCCCCGCGTGTCGGGCGCCCGCGGACATCGATCTTGCTCATCGTCTCTGCGAACGGATCCTTGTTGAGGTCAAACTTGGTCACGCGCATCATCGACGAACGATCTTTGGAGACCAGAAACGTGAGATCCTGCTTCTTTCCCTCGTTTTGAATGGTCACCACGACAGAGTCGTAGTTGGGAATCTCGGCGCTCGCAGACGGCGTACCCACCGTCACGTGCACCTCAGGAGGGATGTTATAGAACGAGCGCACCTGGCGCTCGATCTTCTTACTCAAATCAGGGGATCCAGTTTGGGCCACGCAGCCCAGGCAGATTATCAGAAGAAGGAGAAAAGAGCGTCGAATTAGAGTCACCAAAAACCGCCTAAGCATTACGAGGTGAAGGTTGATTATCTCATAGCAACGGGCGGCTGGTAGAAGGGGATCGTGTGAAACTGCGTCAGAAACGAGTTCAGCGAGCGCGCGCCTTTTTCAGCCGGTCCGCCGGAATAATTGCTCCGTAGGCAGCAAAGCGTTCATGGACCCGGAGCGGAAACCTTCCAAATCGAGCGTCACAAACTTGAAGCCCAGCGCCTTGAATATCCTGGTGAACTCCGCAGTCATGGCAACATCCAGTGCCCGTTCCATTTCCTCTTGCGCAATTTCAATACGAACAATTTCACCGTGGTGACGCACGCGAAACTGGCGGAATCCCAACCCCCGCAGCGCGTCTTCGCCTCTTTCCACGACCTGGAGCGCCTCTCGCGTAACCGGACGGCCATATTCGATTCGCGACGATAAGCAGGCCGATGCCGGCTTGTCCCACACTCGCAAGCCAGCACCCCGCGCCAATGTACGAATTTCCTCTTTGGTCAGCCCGGCATTGAGCAAAGGAGCAATGATATGGTGCGCGCTGGCTGCCCGTTGTCCGGGACGCCAGTCGCCCTGGTCGTCGAGATTGACTCCATACGCGATGGCATTGAAGCCTCGTGTCTGCCGCAGTTCTTCCATCAGAGTGAACAGTTCATCCTTGCAGAAGAAGCAGCGCTGCGCATCGTTGCGCACATATTCTGGACGATCGAGTTCCGAAGTAGCGATCGCTTCCAGAGGGATCGCTTGCTCTTCGGCAAATGCAACTGCGTCGGCCAGTTGGGTTCGCGCCAGGCTGGGGGAATCGGCAATGATGGCCAGCATATTCTTCCCCAACACCTGATGTGCAGCCCATCCGAGGTAGGCGGAATCCACACCGCCGGAATAGGCGACCAGGACGCGGCCCAGTTTTCGCAGTTGAGACTGCAGCGACGATGCTTTGGCTTCAAGGTCCATTCTTAGAGCCGTCACTACTATGTTAGCAGGCCAGACCGTCTGTGCGACCCAATCGCGATTTACGCAGCTTTCAATACAGCCGCTGCTGCTGCCGCAGGCTACCGAAGCTGCCAATGTTTGCCAGAGTGAAGGCGAAGCCGAACCAGTTTTCGTTACGCACATTGGCGACAGTATAGCTTCGATATTCCAGTGTCACGCCGCAGCAATCCCAGTTGTAAGTGGTTTGCGCGCTGACGAACTGCAATTGCTTGGTCTCCGCGTCAAAACCAAAACTGCTGGCGCCACTGAAGCCGCGCTTGTTAGGCCGGCCATATCCCAGGGCCACGCGAAATTGGTTGAAGGTCTCGGGCTGGGCTGATGCTGATGACGCCGATCCCGACGACGAAGTCGTGGTCTGAACGGGTATTTGCAAAAACGCGTCGCCGCCGCCAATCGTCACCTGGCCGATGTGATAGTTGGCCAGCAAGGTACTGGCGTTCGTGGTATTGCTTTGAAAATCGTAGTCCAGGTCCCACTCCGCGTCGGTGCGCGAGCTGGTTTCCACGCGCAATCGCGAGATCAGAGGAGAAAGATGCCGCGGCTCTGTGACAAACGCAATTCCAGTGAGGTCAACAGTGGTTGTCAATACATTGCGTTGGCCAGGAATTAGCGCACCGCCAAAAGTCGGATCGAGAAAATATTTTTGCGCCAGTTCCCAGGTAACGATTTCGTGCGCCGACGGTCCTGGCTCACACGGCGCATTTGCCAGGGGATTGACATGCTGCCAGGGGATGGTTGATTCCGGTACTGCGCCACCTACCGTCAGAGCCTTCATGATTGTGTCGCAATCCTCCATTTTGGCAGAAGTGCGCTTGGCATACAGGCGCGTCACGAACCCGTACTCCACTTCATTCGTATCGGTAAGAATGTCCCGCTCGTCAAACTTCAGAATATTTTGAAAATTGTTCACGCCCGTCACATAGCGGTAGGTTACTCGCGGCTCAATGACATGCTTCCATTTTCTCCCCATGAATTCTTTGTCAAAGACGCGCTCCAGTACGGGCGGCCTCAGCTCGACAGCCGTTTCCAGCGCCTGGCGATTCACGGGATCGCTTACCGCCGACCCGGGATTTTCTCCGCTTTCTCCAATCAGCCTTTGTGTGTAATAGGTTTCATGCAAGGTCAACTCCGGGCGCAAAGACCATCCTCTGAACAATTGCGGCAAAGAAATCTGCGGGTTCAGATCGAATCGCCCGAGCAGGTTCGCAGTGCGGAAAGGCAGTGTGCAAGACTGAACCTCGCCCACAGTTGAACACTGCTGAGGCTCACTGCGGGAAAGGCCCGCTGCAGAGGCGTCGAACGACCAGTAAAACGGCGTGTGCCACAGTAAGCGGTCCACGCTAGAGGAATCGAGGCTCGGGGTATGCAGAATAGTGATCACCTGTCCCGGTGTTGTACTCAGGAAATTCTGATAGCGCTCAACCAAGCCATTGAGGGTGAAGCCGTCTTCGGACTTCGAAACAAACCCCTGCGACTTAACTTCCGAATAAACCGCCTGACTGAAAACTTCGTTGAAGGCTAGACGAAACAGAAACGAGCTCAAGTAGTCGATGTTGATAACCGCGCGAAACCCGGCGATGTTCCCGGCTGAGTTCAGCCGCACATTCTCCCCGCCCTCTTTAACAGGAGGCGAGCCGATGCCGCGGTCAATCACTCCAAAATAGTTCAGGTCAAGGTAGGAAGATTCACCGGGACGGATTCGGAACTCGCCGCGCTGAGACCAACCGCGCAGGGAAAGATACTCGGCACCTACGGTAGCGTCCATCATCCGGTTGATGGCCCAGTAGTAGGCGTCGCCCACCGTGTAGCCGTAGGTGGAGGAGTGCCCGAACGACGGCATCAGAAATCCCGACTGGCGGGACTCCTTCTCCACCGGATGCGTAGCAAACGGAACGTAGAGGATGGGGAGTCCGTGCAGTTCGAATGTGCTGCGGTAAATTTTGGCGTTACCGCCCACGTCCACCATCACCTTGCGCGCATCGAATTGCCATTTGGGATGGGGCAACTCGCAGGTAGTAATGGTGCCGTCGTAGACCAGGTAGTGATCCGGACTCGTTTTCTCTACGCGTTTTCCGGTAAAAGCGAAAGGGGCGGTCGAGGTGAGAATCATGCGGTTGGCGCGATAGCGCAAGCCGGTCGTCCCCATCACATCATAAAAACGCCCTGTTTCGAGTTCCAGATTGTAGGTGCCATGCGTGGCGCGAATGTGGTCGTCATTGGGACCACCGTCGAGCGCGAAATGTCCCTGCGCCGTCGCTTCTTTCGTGTCAGCGTTGTAAGTTGCTTCGTCGGCTCGCAACACATAGCTTCCATAGTAGATTTCGACCGCACCGTGCAACTTGTAGATCGAGCCTTGCTCTTCCTGCTGAATGGCGCAGATGGTTTCCACGTCTCCTTTTTCTTTCTGGGCCGCGGCCGCCCGGGCGCAAGCTGTTTGCACTGCTGGCTTTTCCGCCGGCGCTTCGCTTCCTCCGGTTTTAACGGCAGTGTTTGCGGGCGGCAACTGGCTGGTAACTAATGGAGGCACGAGAAGCAGGTGACAAAGCACGGCCGCCGTGATAAGGAATCTGTTGCGAAGAGTCATCGGAACAAGATCACCAGAGCCAGATCGTCGGAATCAGATCGTCCGGGACGCATGAGAGAAGCGACTCGGAGTTGCTTCTACGGCAGCAGTCGTCGTGAACTTAGCACGCTTGCGCCTCAAGAGGCAAAGCCCTCTACACGGACTTGGATTCCGGCGGCGTCTTTCTGGTTATCCGGTATGGTGATCCGTCTGGCTCCAAGGTTTTAGCATTCTGATTAGCACCGTGATTCATGCCCTGTTCGCTTTGTGGTGACATCTGCCGATGCTCTTCTGATGCGCATTCGAGCGAGGCGCAATCAGTTTCTTCGCCGCGTTGGCGGCCTGACGCCCCACCCGCGGCCGCTCTGACACCGGTTCTAGGAACGGACGCGCCCAGTGCGGAATCCCCGGAGCTGTATTCATCGGAGCCACCTGGAACTAACGAGACCCAGGAGTCTGCTGCCGAGACATCAACCGCCTGGCGGGAGGAGGTCGCGGCCCGCCTCAACCGTTATCACTCTCGTCGCAAACCGCGACCACCGCGGTATCCCTCGCTGCGTCTGCGGTTCGAGGAGGTCCCTGCTCGCCCCGAGACTGGCATCTCTGCAGATTCCCCGGCCTTCCCGCAGACTTTGCATCACGCTCTAGCCCTTGATGAATTCGTCGACAACCCAGACTACGCTCGCAATGTTCGAGCGGCCGGACAGCAACTGGCCCCGGAGCCACGCTCTCCGCACGAGGCCACCGGATTCCAACAAACCGCCGAGGTGCCTCATCCAGCAGCTTTTACCCCAACTGCCCCAACAGCAAAGATCATCGAGTTCCCGCGTTCCTGGACTCCTCCTCCGCCTCCACTGGACGAATTGGCAGAGCCGGTCATGGGCCGTCCTCGCATACTGGAAGCTCCGGAAGTGGTTCCACCCCCTCCGGCACTGGGCGGAATCACGATTGAACCTGCGGAACAATCCGAGACAGAGAAGCGTCCCGGCATCGACATCCCGCTGCAAAGTGCGCCCCTTTGGCGGCGCATACTCTCCGCAGCCATCGACGACATAATCATTGCATCGGCCTGCCTACTCTTCGCTTCTATTTTCTGGAAAATGACTGCGCTCCTCCCATCCCAATTTCAGTTGCTCGAGCTTGCTGCCGGTCTGTGTGCCCTGTTCTGGGCAGCGTACCAGTATCTTTTGATGGTTTACGCTGGCACGACGCCCGGGCTTTATCTGGCGCGCCTCGAACTGGCGCGCTTCGACGGAAGTCCTGCCAGCCGCCGCTTGCGCCGCTGGCGCGTGCTCGCCTCTTTTCTCTCGGCCGGCTCTCTCGCCATGGGGTACGCCTGGGTCTTCCTCGACGAAGACACCCTATGCTGGCACGACCGCATCACCCATACCTACCTCGCGCCCAAAAATCCCGGATAGGCGGAGCGTGGGCCGTAGTGGCTCGAGCTCTGTGCCGGCCCAAGCCTGAGCCTGCCGCGTCCCCAGCCTGGTTCCCCCTGTGCTATCTTCAAGGTTTGTTTCGAATTTGATTTCGCAATCGTTTGAATAATGGCTACATCGGTTGAAGGTTCGAAACCGGCAATAAAGGTCTTCGTCGCCACCACGGTGATGTTGACCTTTATCTCTTTCTGGCGGGCTTCTGCCATAGTCCTCTCCGACCTCGCATCTTCTGCTTATTACGCCGGCGGCGACGCCGAAAAAGTCATTGGCAAGAGCGCACCTTGGTTCATCCTCGCTGTGATGCTCTTCAGCTACGCCGTGCGGGCGCTCTACATTGAGTCCAGCAGCATGTTCGTCCGTGGCGGTGTCTACCGCGTCGTCAAGGAAGCCATGGGCGGCACCCTGGCCAAGTTTTCCGTCTCAGCCCTGCTTTTTGACTATGTGCTGACCGGCCCCATCAGTGCGGTGTCCGCAGGGCAATATCTGGCGGGATTCATCAAGGATATGGGAGTGTACTTGCACCGCCCCCTGAATTTTTCCGACGACCACTTTGCCGCCGGACTGGCCGTCATTGTGGTGCTCTATTTCTGGTGGAAGAACACGCAGGGTATGCACGAGTCCAGCCAAAAGGCGCTACAGATCATGGCGATCACCACAGTGATGGTGGTGATTTTGCTCATCTGGTGCACCATCACGGTCTTACGCGCGCCCGCTATTCAGCTGCCACCTAACCCCTTGCACCCGGGCGTAGTTCCACTAACCAAAGAATCGCTCGGCTGGCTCTATGGAACATGGTTTTCCCATATTACATGGATCATCCTTTTCGTCGGCTTCGGGCACTCCGTGCTGGCCATGAGCGGCGAAGAGACGCTGGCGCAGGTTAACCGCGAAATCGAACATCCCAAGCTGAAGAACCTCGAGAAGACCGGACTGGTAATTTTTATCTATAGCCTGTTGTTTACCTCGTTGGTCTCGTTTTTTGCGGTGATGATCATCCCCAATAAAGTTCGCCCCGAGTATTTCGCGAACCTGATCGGCGGCATCGCGATGTATCTCGCGGGGCCTGAAAGTTTGAAACTGCTCTTTCACGGTTTCGTCGTTCTGGTGGGAGTGCTCATTCTGGCGGGCGCGCAGAATACTTCCATCGTGGGTGCGAATGGTGTCCTGAATCGCGTGGCGGAAGACGGGGTGCTCACCAGTTGGTTCCAGAAGCCGCACGACCGTTTCGGCACCAGCTATCGCATCATCAATTTGATCGTCGGCATGCAGTTGCTCGTTATCTTCCTCAGTTTGGGCAACGTCTACGTTCTGGCAGCGCTTTACGCTTTCGGAGTGATCTGGAGCTTCGCCATGAAGTCCATCGCCGTGCTCGTGCTGCGCTTTACCGAGCCGGGAAACCGCGCCTGGAAGGTGCCCGGCAACCTGCACATCGGGAAGACCGAGATTCCCGTGGGATTGATTCTCATTTCCGCCGTGCTGTTGATTACCGCCGTGGTTAATTTGTTCACGAAGTATCAAGCTACCATCGCCGGAGTAATTTTCAGTGCCGTGTTTTTTACCATCTTTACGCTCTCCGAGCGCCACGTCGCCAGGGAGCGTCACGGCAAACCTGAACAGCTTGATCAGTTCCGCGTCTACGGCAACCAGGAGTTAGGCAGCGGCGCTATGGGCGTGCGGCCGGGGAATGTTCTGGTAGCGGTGCGCGATCCTCGCAATCTCTACTACCTGCGTCACATCCTCAGTCATACCGATACATCCAAGCAGGATGTGGTTGTGATGAGCGCGCGCCTTTACCACCGTGAGCACAGCTTCAGCGGCAGTTCGGTTATGGAAGCCAGCCAGGTTTTCGACCACTACGAGCAGGAGCTTTTCACCGCCGCAGTGGCTGTCGCCGAGAAAGAGGGTAAGCCGATTTCTCTGCTGGTGGTCCCGGCTACCGATGTGTTCGAGGCCATCATGGTGACCGCGCAGCGACTCGCTTCTTCCCGTGTCGTCTGCGGACTCTCGAACAAGCTCACCGCCGATGAGCAAGCCAAGCTCTTGGGAGATGCCTGGGAACACTTGCCCGAGCCCCGTCCACGCCTGACGCTCGAGGTCTGCGCGCCCGATGGTACGGTTCGTGAGTACGTTATTGGCCCGCATAACCCGCGTCTGCGGCCGCAGGATGTCGAACTGATGCACAAGCTCTGGCTCGACATAACCACCGACACAAAGTTTGCCGGAGCACATCACTACCACATTGTCGCCCTTGCACTCGAAGAATTGCGGCGAGAGTTAAGCACCGAGCAGCGAGCCGAGCTTCTGCAAAAATTGCAGGAAGAAATGAGGCGGTCGAGTGGTTCTGCGACTCCTCCGAACTAAAGTAGTTGTCATCCCGAGCGGTCCGCGTGTTTTTTGGGCCACAGAATAATCGCGCGTTTGGCTCCCTTGCCGTTTAGCTCCTTAGTAGCGCTTCCAGCGATGCTCTCAGCTCGCGAAAGCGAAACGGATAGCCGCTGGAAATAAGCTTTCCCGGTTCCACCTTCTGGCTGGCTAGGAGCAGTTCCTCGCCCATCTCGCCAAAGACCGCTTTCACCGCAAATGCCGGCATTGGCAAAATTGCCCGACGCGACAGGACGCTAGCCAGAGTCCGGGTAAACTCCGTGTTTGTCACAGGTTTGGGCGCGACCATGTTCACCGGGCCTTGCAGCAGGTCGTTCTTTAAAATGTGGTGGATCGCGCCCACCATATCCTGCACGTTAATCCAGCTGATCCACTGCTGCCCATCTCCAACGCGGCCCCCCAGGCCCATCTTGAATGGCAGCAACATCGCTCCCAGCGCCCCGCCCTTCGGGCTAAGCACAACTCCTGTCCGCAGATGCGCCGTGCGAATATCGGCTTGCACCGCGGGCATGGTGGCTTCCTCCCAGTCCTGGCAAACCCGGGCGAGGAATCCTGAGCCTGGCGCGCTCTCATCGCGCAGTAGTTCATCGCCGCGGTTGCCGTAGTAGCCGATGGCCGACCCGCAGACAAAGACCCCCGGTTTCTCTTCCGCCCGCGCCAAAGCTTGCGCCAGATTGAATGTCCCGGCAACGCGACTGTTTAGAATCTTCGCTTTCTTAGCGTCGGTCCAGCGTCCAAAAATGCTCTCGCCGGCGAGGTGGATTACGGCGTCGAAACCCGACACCGCTGCGGGCGCAATCTGTAACGCCGGGCTCCATGAGATCTGACCTTCGCCGGTGACCGGACCGCGTACCAGCCGTACCACGGACCATCCGCTTGCACGAAGGGAGGGAAGAAGAGCGGCGCCGATCGGACCCGAAACTCCGCTGACGAGAATTCTGGAATTCATGAGTTGCGAATGTCACTCTACCAGTTCGCGGAGCCTCTCACCAAACTGCGGATGGATTTGAAATCTTCGAAGCAGGAGAAATGCGAAAAGACCGCAGGGACTGGGTTGAAACGAGCCAAGACGAAGGCATGTGACGGACTGATCCTGGTGTCGATTGGCCAGTTCTAACTTAGGACCTCACTGGCTGTCCGGCTTTACCGCTGGTCTTGGCGTGAAATAGCGTACCGTAACATCGTCTCCGATGTGTGCAACCCGACTCGCATTAACCGCTCTGTGTAGGGTTGCAGGTTTGTACGTAAAATGGCGCACCGTAACATCGTCTCCAATGTACTCGACTTCATTCTGCCCCACCCGCACCCGCCGAGCCATTGCCCTGGCAGACCTCATCTGTTTCCTCGAGGCTGAGAGGGTCTGATCTTTGGAGGATCTGGGCGTTCCTTCCAGCGGCACCGCCTTCGCGGATTCAAAGTGCTCCCGCTGCTCGACAGCATTAGATCCTGGAAGGGCTGAAGATCCCGAAGGCGAAGCCGGCCCTCGACCGTAGGCGATCCAGAAAGTCAATCCGAACCCGGCTGCGGCTGCTGCCAAGGCCAGGTTACGACGGCGCTTGTTCCAGGTAACTTCTTGCCCGCGTTGCACCAACACTTTTGCCAGCAAGGCTGACTGCCTGAGCACCGGAGAGTCCCTAAGCGCTGCCAGGGCGGCTCCGCATTGCTCGCAGATGGTATCCATGCGTGAGGAGGACATGGCGTAATAGTCATTAAGAAACCCTTTGCTCTGGGGTGTAAGTTCCTCCATCGCGTGCGGAAAAACCAGATCGGCGGCTAGGTTTTCTTTTTCTTTCTGTTCAGCCTGCGTGGCCTGCTCCATGGCCGCCTCGATCAGTCCCGCCATCAACCGATAGGTGCGCACCTCGCCATCTTGGAAGATGTGTTCTTCGCTAAACAGGATTTCCAGCACTCCCGCCAACACCTGGTCGTGATAAATCGGCAAGATCAGCAGCGATTTGGCTCCGAACTGCCGGCAAATCGCCGCTTCAATACGCGTGTCAGTCTCGGCGTTTTCGACACGGAGGATCTCCCGGCTCGACCTCGTATCTGCCGAGACAGTCAGAGAAGCCTTAACCCGACTCCCTATATAAGTGGCGGAACATCCGCTTGCGGCCCGGTAGATTAGTTGATTTCCTTCTAATAAGCCTATGGCGGCTCCGGCGGCGTTGGCCACGTCTCGGGCAGAATCAACGATCAGGTGCATTGCGCCCTCTACACCGAGCTCTCCTTTCGTGATCAAGCGCTGCACTTCCATAATGCCGGAGAGTAGTTGACTGTCTATCTCACTTTCCTGCACGGCAAATGCACTTGCCAAAAGTTTCTGGAAAGATTCGCGATCAAGGTTGTTGTCGGTATTCATACTGGATGGGCGTACAAGCCAAGCCACCTTTTGCAGGCCGAACCGCGGTCTCCCGCTGCCCGAAATGCTTCCCTCATAATAATCGCAAAAAGGGCTCGGCTCTTGGATTCGGAAGGTGAGGAGGAGGTTTCCTGTTGTTTTGTGGAATTTCCACAGGTTTCGGTAGAGCGCTTGAGGGGAACCGTCCCGCGCCCACTCCGACAAGCACCTTGGCGTTTCTGACGGGCTATAATCCTACATGGCGAGCTTGCGCCAACAGATCGCGACCACCGCCCTTACCCTTACTAAGTTCCGTGAGCTGATGAAACGGATCCAGGAGAACCGTCCGCAGGACGATCTGTCCATAGTCAAGAAAGCCTACGACTACTCCCTTAAAAACCACGAAGGCCAGACCCGAGCTTCGGGGGAGCCTTACCTGGTGCACCCGCTGGAAGTGGCCCTGGTCCTGGCCGAGATGAAGATGGACCCGGTCGCCATCGCCGCCGGCCTGCTTCACGACTCGGTCGAAGACACCTCGGTCACCATCGTCGACATTCGCAAGGAATTTGGGGAGCAGGTCGCCCACATCGTCGAGGGCGTCACCAAGATCAGCAAAATCGACTTTGCCACCCGCGAAGAGGCGCAGGCCGAGAACCTGCGCAAGATGATGCTCGCCATGGTGGATGACATCCGGGTGGTACTCATCAAACTCGCCGACCGGCTGCACAACATGCGCACGCTCGAGCATCTACAGCCCGACCGCCAGCGCAAGATTGCCGAGGAGACACTCGAAATCTACGCCCCGATCGCGCACCGGCTGGGTATGGGAAAAATTCGCGGCGAACTGGAGGATCTCGGCTTTCGCTTTCTGGATCCTGCGAGCTACGAGCAGGTGGAAAAAGCCGTCAACGCACGGCGCAAGCAGGGCGAAGCTTTTCTGGCGAAGATGCAGGTAATTATCACCGACAAACTGAAAGAGGCCGGTATCCAAGCGAAAGTCGACAGCCGCATCAAACGGCTCTTCAGCATTCATAAGAAACTGCAGCGGCAGCGTATTTCTGTCGATCAGGTCTACGATCTTTTTGCCATGCGCATCGTCACCCGCTCACTACAAGATTGTTATGCCGTCCTGGGCATTATTCACAACATCTGGCGGCCGGTGCCGGGGCGCATTAAGGATTTCATCGCTATGCCTCGGCCCAACTTTTATCAGTCGCTGCACACTTCAGTAATTACGGAAGATGGGACGCCTTTTGAAATCCAGATTCGCACCGAAGAGATGCACAAGATGGCTGAGGAGGGAATCGCCGCGCATTGGAAATACAAAGACGGCCCGGTCTCGGCTCAGGATGAGCAGCGGCTAGCTTGGCTGCGGCAGGTCGTGGAATGGCAGCGGGATGTCAGCGATCCCAATGAATTTTTGTCTGCCCTGAAAGTCGATCTTTATCCCGATGAGGTTTATACCTTCACGCCCAAGGGCAAAGTAGTGGTGCTTCCTCGCGATGCCACGCCGATCGATTTCGCTTATACGATTCACACCGAGGTTGGGCACACTTGCGTGGGTGCGAAAGTGAACGGACGCATGGTGCCGCTGCGGCATAAGCTGCACTCTGGAGACATTGTCGAGATCCTCACTCAGGCCGGCCACAAGCCCAGCCGCGACTGGCTGGGGCTGGTCAAGTCGTCGCGTTCGCGTAACAAGATCAAGCACTGGCTCAACGTGCATCAGCGGGAGCGCTCCATTGAAATTGGCCGCAAGCTGATCGAGAAAGAAGCCCGTAAGTACCGCATCGCATTGAAAGAGATAAAAGACGACGACCTCCTGAAAGTTGCCGGCGGTTATGGACTCGGCAAAGTCGATGACCTCATGTCCGGCATCGGTTATGGAAAGTATTCCGCGCGACAAGTTCTGGCGAGGCTGTTGCCCGCGGGCGCTACGCCTTCGATGGCGGGAGATATTGAGGCCGAGGGACTCTCCAACACGCCCGGCGCCATTGCCAGCGTCGTGCGCCGTGTCTTTGGCGATCACAACGCCATCATGGTCAAAGGCCAAGGCGATATGCTGGTCTACCGCGCGCGCTGTTGCAATCCCATCCGCGGAGAAAGCATTGTCGGCTACATCACGCGCGGCAAGGGAGTCGCGGTGCACGCGGCGAACTGTCCCAATGTCACCAATTTGATGTTTGAGCCGGAACGCCGCATCGATGTGGAATGGGCCCGCGACGAGAGTACGCCCACGGCTTACCCGGTAAAGCTCACTGTCTACTGTGACGATCGTTTCGGGATGCTAAAAAATATCACCAGCGTCATCGGAGACGCGCAAAGTAACATCCGCAACATCGGCGCGCACACCTCAAACAGCCAGGCTAGCGTGGAGATCGTCCTCGATATCTCCGATCTCAAACACCTCGAACAAATCATGGCCGGGCTGCGGAAAATTCCCGGTGTGCACGAAGTGCAGAGGTTGCAGAAAATCTAGTCAGTGTTTCGCAACGGCATCACCCGGAAGATATTCCTCCAACCAATCGGCCAGCCACGAAACCAATTGTTCCTTCAGTCGGCCGGGTACCTGAATGAACTCCATCCCCGCCGATCCGGCGGGATTATGCCAGCACACCTCTGCTATTATTTTGGCGGCGGCCTGAGTATGGGGGCAGCGTCAGACGCAGACCAACTCGATCTCCGACCTGCAGCCCAGGTGAGTTGGTGAGTGCTATGCCGACCTCACTGATGTTGGCTGAGATCGCCATAAACTCGGGCTGCGATCCGATAGAGACATAAACCGGGATTTGTACGGGACACCGAAAGGAACGTCTTCTTTCGCGCACCATGAGCGGAATAGGAAACTCTCAGCGTACGCATCAGCACGGACGGAGACAGTGGCTTAACTAGCACAAAGCTAGCGCCGGCGCGGAACGCGCTTGGCCTCTGTCGTTGCTGTTCAAGATAGCCAGCACGACGGCTGCCTTGTGAGACGTCATTTGACGTGACTTCTTTAGCAGTTCCAATGCTTCTTTTCTCTCCTTGAAATCTACCACCAGCGCTTCGAACTTGGAATGGCAGAGTTTCCCGGTAGCAGATGCGAGGTCGGAGCATACCTGGACATGCATCGCCATTTTTCCCATGAACTCGCACAGCGTATCGATGATCTGAATATCACTGCTTACAAGAAGGACCCGAACGCCTATGGTCGCCGGCGATCTCTCTTTGCGAAATCCGGTGTCGGTAGCGGTGATCAGGGAATCGGTCATATCACCAGGGCCTCTGGGATTTCCATTTCCCCATGTTCGAAGGCGTCGACAAATGCTTCCACTACTGCAGGATCGAAGTTTGTTCCCGCACTCGATACCACGATTTGCCTGGCTTCAAATGGGGTAACGGCCCGGCGATACGGCCGATCGCTGGTTAATGTGTCATCTGCATCCGCCACCGCTAATATTCTTGCCCCAATTGGGATCTCGTTCCCTTTCGAAGGGCTGTACCCGGATCCATCGTACTTATCGTGATGGGCCAAGAATGATGGGAAGCACTCCGCGCAACGATCCCCCCACCGGTTCGAGCACGGCGACTCCCTTTTGGACATGCTTTCGCATTTCCACCATCTCGTCCGGAGTGAGGCTGGCCGCCTTGTGCAGGAGTTCGCGGCTGGTTTCAAGCTTACCTACGTCATGCAGCAACGCCGCAGCCCGTATATCGTCAATATGCTCCTGGTCAAACCCCATGCGGCCGGCCAGTGCTGAGGCATATAACGCAACTCGGTAGGAGTGGTTGTGAGTATATTTATCGTTCGAGATAAACTGCTGCAGAATCGTCAACAGACCAAAGTAAGTTTGCGCCAGATGCCGCTCGTTACGGTCATACCGGGATCCCATTGCGAATGCCGTGATCAGGAGCAGGCACGCCCATGTAAGCAGTTCGGACCATTCGTCAAAACTCAATGCAAAAGGAGCTGAGCCCGAAAAAAGAGAAGCTACCAGCCAATTGAACAGCGCCGCGATGATGAAAAGAGACAGCACGAGCCATAATTCCTGATTGATCCTGGCCACGGCGAGTTTGAACTTGGACTCCACCTCGACAGAGTTGCCGGCGGCGCTGGATGACCTTCCCAGAACACGCTCGTTGATTAATGTTGATTTCATCATTCTCTCCGGTGAATGAGTGTCCCCAATGTCTTTATCAGCCGTTCTGGACCCACCTTTAACCCTTGCTTGAGTCGAAGGGCATCGTGCAAAAGGAAAGCACCATATTTTTCCCTAATGAATCCTCGCTCCACTCCCGCATCCAGTTTGACTTCATCTACCTGCATCTGCGTTAATCAGAGAAAAGATTCTGATGCGCACAGTCATTTCCACCAAAGACGCCCCTCAAGCCATCGGCCCCTATTCCCAAGCCATCAAGGCCAATGGATTCGTATTTACCTCTGGCCAAATCGCCATCGACCCATCGACCCAGCAAGTTGTTGCCGGGGACGTAGGCGCACAAACCGAGCGCGTGCTGCGCAACCTGTCAGAAATCCTGGAAGCCGCCGGCAGCGGTCTCGGCAAAGTTGTCCGTTCCACCGTGTTTCTAAAGAACATGGAAGACTTCGCCGCCATGAACCAGGTCTATAGCAAGTATTTCAGCTCGACCCCGCCGGCTCGCTCCACCGTCGAAGTGGCGCGCCTACCCAGGGACGTGCTGGTGGAGATTGATGTGATCGCGCTGGAATAAGAAAGCCTTGCCACCGAAGCCCAGAAGATCACAGGTGACCCGGGCAATCTGCTGTGTTTTAAGATGTGATGGAGGAGACCGGAATGACGAAATACGTAGCGGCGGTTGCAATCATCATGGCGCTAACAGCGGTGATTGTCCTTGCGCAAAGCGCAAGCAAGAAGTCGACCACGGCCAACACCAACGCTCCCACCAAAGTTACGGGCGACGGAGTGAGATCTCCCTCCGGTTTGGTTTATTGGGATATCCGCGTCGGCACTGGTGAGGTGGCGAAAGAGGGCAGCCACGTGCGCGTGCACTATACGGGCTGGCTAACCAATGGCAAGAAATTTGACAGTTCAGCCGACGCCGGCAAGCCGTTCGATTTCACGATCGGTAACGGCGAAGTCATCAAGGGATGGGAAGAGGGAGTCGCCGGAATGAGAGTCGGCGGCAAACGCCAGCTGCGTATCCCGCCTGCCCTGGGCTATGGCGCCGAAGGAACTCCGGGTGGACCGATACCGCCCAACGCTAACCTAATTTTCGACGTGCAGTTGCTGCAAGTGCAGTAAGAGAAGTAGGAAACCACAAGGACACGAACTCACACGAAGGCAAACCTTCGAGAGCCTTGGTATCTTTTTGTGGTAGAAGGTTTTACGCTTTGACCACTTTGCCGCTGCGGATGCAAGAGGTGCATACGCGCATGCGCTTGGTGGTCGCACCCACGCGGGCGTGCACCGCTCGTAGATTCACGTTCCAGCGCCGCTTGGTGACGTTATGGGCGTGGCTAATGCGGTTCCCCGATTGCGGCTTTTTGCCGCAGATATCACACTGTTGTGCCATGACTGCTATAGGTCCTTTCAGAAGCCTTCGACGGAAACTCTTATTTTACCGGATTCACGGTCTTGCCGACAATTCGTCGCAGCCCGGCCGCCGAGGTAAACTAGCACCGGGTTAAATTAGCCCGTTCAGTAGGATGTCTTCAAGCACGCAACGCTTGCCCGAGGTTCAAGGAGGAAATCGATGTCGAGTAGTGGGAAAGCTACTTTGGTAGAAAGCGCGCTGGTTCTTGCCCTCATGGGAATTCTGGCGGGAGCCATCGGCGGCCTAGCCGTCGGAGTGGCTACCGGCCCTAAGTCCGCGTCGACCTCTGCTCACTAGGGCGGGGCTCCGATTAGCGCCGGTTCACTGTGCGATACTGAACCCATGCAGTCCCCGCTTCAGTCGCCCACCGCGGCCACCGACCCGAAGTCGGTGAAAGTAAACATTACCGCTGGCACCGGGGTGGAGATCGAATGGCGCGACGGCCACGTCTCGCACTACACCTTCGTCTTCCTCCGCAATGCCTGCCCTTGCGCCATATGCAACGAAGAGCGCGAAAAAGCCAAACGTCCGGCAGGCGCGCCACCGCAGCCTGTTCCGGGTGCGCTGCCCATGTTCAAGCCTGCCGCCAAACCCGTATCCGCTGAAGGTATGGGCAAATACGCCATCCGCTTCAAATGGAACGATGACCACGACCTCGGCCTCTATTCCTGGAAGTACCTGCGCGAAGTCTGCCCATGTGAAGAATGCAAGACAGGGCGAGCGGGAGCCGCGGAATAGCCCAAAAGCTGGGGAGCGACAAGTAAATACGGTCGACCCCATATCCCAAACCTACGGCCTTACCGATGGAAGATAGTCGAGGCCTTATAATCACCCGATATATGTCGACGTTTCCAGACCCGTCCGTCGCGGCTCAGACAGCTTACGAGCCGGTCATCGGACTCGAAGTGCACGTTCAACTTCTGACGGCGACGAAGATCTTTTGCTCTTGCTCCACACGCTTTGGCGCTCCGCCGAACACGAATGTTTGTCCGGTATGTTTGGGGATGCCCGGGGCTTTGCCGGTGCTAAACCGCAGAGCGGTCGAGTTCGCCACACTGGCCGCGATGGCGCTGAATTGCCGCGTCAATGAAACCTCGATCTTCGCCCGCAAGAATTACTTTTATCCAGACCTACCGAAGGGCTACCAGATTTCGCAATATGACAAGCCCCTGGCGGAGCATGGATTCATTGAAGTGCCGGCGTCGAAGACCGGCGATGGAAACCGAGAACTGAGAACTGAGAACCGAGAACTGAGAACTGCCCGAAAAAAGATCGGCATTACGCGTGTGCATCTCGAAGAAGACGCAGGCAAGAGTCTGCACGAGGGTTTTCCCAACGCTTGCGAAACGACTGCCATTGATCTCAACCGCACGGGCGTACCGCTGATCGAGATCGTGAGCGAGCCCGATCTCGCCACGCCCGACGAAGCCTACGAATATCTGACACAGTTGAAGGAGATTATTCTTTACACCGGCGTGAGCGACTGCAATATGGAAGAGGGTTCGCTCCGCTGCGACGCTAACATCAGCGTACGTCCGCGGGACCAAAGAGAACTGGGCACGAAGGCCGAAATCAAGAATGTGAACTCGTTCCGCTTCATCCGCGAGGCGCTGATCTACGAGATCGCGCGCCAGGTGGAGGTTATCGAATCCGGAGGAACGATCACGCAGGAAACCAGGCTTTACAACGCGCAAGAGGGCAAGACCTACAGCTTGCGCTCGAAAGAGCAGGCCCACGATTACCGCTATTTTCCTGAGCCCGACCTGCTCCCGCTAGTCGTTGATGAGAAATGGAAGGCCGAGATCGCGAGCGCATTGCCCGAGTTGCCGGAGGCGCGGCGCGCGCGGCTGGTGAAGGAATATGGCATCACCGAATACGACGCGCAAGTCCTGACGGTGTCGAGGTCGCTTGCCGATCAGTTCGAGGCCGCGGCTAAGGCGGCGAAGAATCCCAAGCGTGTGGCAAACCTGGTGCAAGGAGAACTGATGGGCCGTCTCAAGGCCGCAGGCGCGGAGGTCGAGCAATCTCCAATTTCGATGAAGGGCGTCGCGGCATCCGCGGATTTGGTAGAGAGCGGAGCAATCTCAGGCAAGATGCTGAAGGATCTTTACGACCTCTCTTTCGCGCGCAACAAGGATTTTCCCGAGGTCTACCAAGAAGAGGGCCGCCCCCAGCAGTCGTCGGACACATCGACGCTCGAAAAAATTGTCGACGACGTGCTTGCAGCAAATCCCAAACAGCTCGAACAGTATCGCACCGGCAAGAAAACCGTGATCGGATTCTTTGTCGGCCAGGTAATGAAGGCTTCCAAAGGCCAAGCCAACCCGCAACTGGCGAATGAGCTGTTGACCAAGAAGCTAGGATGACAAGCCACTCTCCTGCTCAGTTACGTGACCGAAGTACCATCTTATTTTTGTGACTTCCGCGCTCTAATTCCTCGCCCCTGTTGCAGCTACGATAGAGCCGAGCCTGTGTCCGGGCTGACCGCTTCGAGAGACTTCATGAAAATTAAACTCGATCGCATCATTAGCATAGCGACGCTCGGGGCGTCGGTGATAGCGATTGTTCTGGTGTTGAGAAAGCCGTCTCCCGTGGCCCAGCCGCAGACTCCCGCAGCTATTGCAGCCAATGCGCAATCGTTTGGGAAGAAGCTGGATCAACTCGAAGAGGCCGCGCAGCAAGTCCCGCCAGCGCCAGCACCAGCGTCGGGGTTCGGCGAAAATTATCAAACTCCAACGGCCGAGCGTCAGCAAAGCGTTTCTTCAAGTTCTCAGCCGAAAGCGGAAGTTCACATCAACTCCAACGAAATTGGTGCCGCTCTGGCTCAGGCCATGGGAGCGGCCGGCAGCGGAGAACTGGCGCCGGATTCAAATATCGGCAGTGGAGCGCCGACCATCAAAGATCAGCAGGTCAGCTTTGAAGGCGATGTTGTGCATGGGCAATTTCTTACCGAAATCGCGGGAAAAGATGTTTGGGTGACCGTATCGGGGCATCTTGGCTCGAAAGATGGATACGCGAGCTTCGAGCCGACCGAATTTAAAGTGGGCGATCTGAATGTGCCGGTTTCGCTGGTGAATCCCGCTCTCCAGAAAAAGCTCGCGGAGCAACGCGACCGCCTGAAACTTCCCGGATATGTGGGCGACGTGAAAGTGCAGAACGGCGAACTCGTGATGCAGCAGAAATAACGGCGACAGCGGGCTTTAGCCGGTTCTACACGACCTACCCATGACATCAGTTGTGCTTGATGAATTTCCCCGTCTTCTGCCCCGTCAGAGAGGCGTACAAAGTCTCCAGAAACGCGTCCTCGTTGACGAAGTCTCCGGAATATTTTTTCCAGGGATCGAGCAACGTCGCCTGTTTCATCTGGTCGACCGACTTGCCCTCTTTCAACGCTTTCTGCACTGCGTCGCGCGTTTCTTTCAGCATGGTCAGGTACGCCCGCACATCATCGAGAGTAGAAACCGGTCCATGGCCAGGAATGACCTTTACATCCGCTGGTAGCTGCGAGATGACCTGCGCCACGGCGTCAATCATGCCATTGATGCTGCCCCCACTCTCCACGTCAATGAAGGGAAAGCCGTAGGTAACAAAGTCGTCGTCCATGTGGACGACGTTGGAGTGAGGAAAAAAGATAATGGAGTCGCCGTCAGTGTGCCCGGCGGGAAAATAAAGGGCGCGGATGTCCTCGCCATTCAGGTGCACGGTGACGTCATGATCGAAGGTGACAATGGGCAAAGCGTCGTGAGGCGCAGATTTGACGTCCATATGAATTGAGCCGCCGTTGCCCGCGCCGCCGCCACTCTCCAAGCGGTTGCGAACATTGTCCTGCGCAATGATCGGGGCTTGCTTCTGGAAATAGGCATTCCCGCCGGTGTGGTCCCCGTGATAGTGCGTATTGATGATGAATCGCACCGGTTTATCGGTGATTCCTTTCAATGCGGCTTGAATCTTCTCGGCTAAGGGGGCGTATTGATCGTCCACGATCACAATGCCATCGTCACCCACCGAGGCGCCAATGTTTCCGCCAGCCCCTTGCAGCATGTAGACGTGGCCGGCCACCTTGCTGACCTTCATCTGAACTTTACTGAAGTCCTCATCCTGAGCAGCTGCGATACTAGTGGAGAATGCACAAGCCACTAGAAGAATGCAGACTCTGGGCATGATCGTCCTCGATTTCATTTTGAATTACGAGCAGACATTCTAAGCTGTAAATGGGAAAGTTCGCACCTAGGGCAAGGTCACCTTCGCATCAGTCGCAGCCAAACGATAGCAGAAACTCACCAGTGGAGTTTCATAGCAAACTGGAACTGCCGCGGATCGTAGGCGGCCGTGGCCTGGCCAGCATTGGTAAACAAGGGGCTGACGGCAGACACATTGTACCGGTTGGCGATGTTGAACATGTCGGCGATCAGCTCCATGTTGAAGCGCTCGCCGAAATAGACTCGCTTTGCCACGCGCAGGTCATTGAAAATTGTCCAGGGTTGCACGCCCGCATTGCGGCCCAAGTTGCCGTCAAGGGAGAGAAGCGTGCCATTGAAGTCGGCGATACAAGGCTCCTGAAAACCTCCAGTGGGCGAGTACTTCGAAGCCACTGCTGGATACCCAAGGGCAGTACAAGCGGGGTTCACGAATGTGTTGGGACGTCCCGTGAGAGAGGAGAGTTGGAGGTTGTCGCCTACTCCAGTCAGGATATTGAAGGGCCGTCCAGAACCGAACTCCACGAGCGGAGCGAAAGTCCAATCGCTCAAGAACTTGCTCCCGAAGCCGCTACCGCCCAGCTTGCCCGTTTGGTAGACGCCGCTGAAGACGAAGCGGTGACGTTGATCGAAGAGTGAGGTCGAGCGGTCCACCGCCGGGTAATAACTGTCTTGTGGAGTGAGTGTGGCCTGCAGATCAGTCGAGTCATCAATCGCGTGCGACCAGGTATAGGAAGCGAGGAATTCATAGTGCCGGTTGAAGCGCTTGCGCAGGTTGGCGCTGAAGCCATGATAGACGGAGCTGCCGTTCGAGTAATTGGCATCCATGTCGCCGAAAGGAATGCAATTGGCCAGCGTCGCCGGATCGCAGGCGGCATTGAATCCCTGGCTGGCCAGGCCTTGCAGAATGGTTTGTGCCAGAGTCACGCAAGCGCCGCCTCCACTGGCCAGGTAGGCGCCCGCTATCGAGGGATTAAGTCCAGAGGGCCGGAAGAAATTCATCAGAGAAGAGTCGACATATGGCGTTCCTGTCGGACTAACACCACAGCCGGAAACCGTGAAAGGACTGGCCGGAGGAGTTCCGCCCGCGGCAACTGCAGCCGCAGAAGCCGCTTCAAAGTTCGAGATCATCAAATCGCCACGGATAGTATTAGCGTTGATCGGCCGGTTCAGATGCCGTCCCCCGTTGAAGTTGTAAGCCAAGTTCAAGGCAAAGCCGCCGCCCAAATCGCGCTCCACGCTAAAGTTTGCCTGTTGCGAATATGCGTAAACGAAGTTCTTGGACTGCGGATAGCCGAAAGGCTGGAAGCCCAGCGGTAGAAAAGTTGAAGGGTTCAGGTAGTTCTGGTTTAGAAAAATCGAGTTGGACTGAAACGCATTGAACTGTTGTTGGTTGGGTTCATACCCCAACGCAGCGAGGGTTGCTGGATTGTTGGACGGCGCGCACGGTGATCCAGCCACGTTGATGGGTAATCCCTGAAAGATCGGGATCGCATTCAGATTGCCCGGCTGCCCAGGCCCGCTACAACCCCCTGTGCCAGCAAACGCCAGCTGCCCGCTCGTGGAACCGTCCGAAGCATCGCCGAGAAAGTAAAGTCCGAGCAGTGGATGGTCATAGAACACTCCGTATGACGCCCGGATAACGGTCTTACCATCGCCTTTCGGATCCCACGCTAATCCTACGCGTGGCTGGACGTTGTTCGTATCGGTCTGAATGCCCTTCTGCAATCCCAGAAGGTTATATCCGGCCTGCGCCAGCGGGGTCGGTGATCTGAACTGCGGTGGGAATTCTATGTCATAGCGCACACCGTAGTTCAAAGTGAGGTTGGGACGAACGCGCCACGAATCCTGCCAGAATACTCCGAGCGGCTTATTGGGAAAGGAGTCATGCGGGTTGCCGATTCCTTGAATGAAGTCCCCGGGCAGACCTGCGCCATAAGCTTGCACTGCGGAAAGGTTCGGAAAAGGATCGTTCGGCACCGGCGAGACGAAACCGAGACTGGCCGAACTGAATGTTCCGAAGTCATAGACGCCGCCGTAGTTCACGGTAAACGTCGCAGTGGTTGGAATGTAATTGAAGTCCGCGCCAAATTTCGTGCTGTGAGTGCCGATCGTCCAGGAAAAATTGTCGGTGAACTGGTATCGCTGTTCAACGCGTTGAATGAAAGAGTAGGGCTCACGACCGAAATAGGCGAAGCCGGGAATGTTTACGGCCGGGTCAGAGCCGCCGGGAATTTGCGTGTTGTAGAAGTAAGACAGGCCGCGGCGTGCATACTGGAAGCGCAGCTCGTTCACCTTGTTGCTGCCGATGGCCCAAGTTTCCTGCGCGACACCAGCGACATCGCGGTAGGTCTGTTCGGAAGTGCGCGAATAAGCGTTCTGCCCGAAAGGCTGGTCCTGGCCGCTGACCTCTATTCCAGTAACTGTGCTGGGACTTACATTGGCGCGCAGCATCAGGCGATTGTTCGTATTGATGTTGTGATCGATGCGTAGTGAATAAAGGCTCGTGCCTTCAAATACTGGGAAATTGCCCACCTGTGATGCCAACGTTTGGTACGAGGCTGGGACTGGAGCACAGGGGCCAGGAGGGGCGCAGCTCGTAGGGAAGCCGGCCCAGCTTGATAGCAGGCCTCCGGTTATACCTTGCACCAGCCCCGTCGGCCATGCTCCTTGCACTGCCTGGCCAGAAGATGCTCCTGTGAGGACGGCATACTGCTCCACTCCAGCCAAGAAAGCGGGATTTGCTTCCGCAGCCAGCGTTGCCGGATTCGTGAAAAAGCCAACCTGTCCAGGCGTGAGCTGCAAAGTGCCGAAGGGCAGGCCGACCTGCGCAGTATTAAAAGGTACCAGCCCAAAGTTGTTCGCGCCGATATCGGAAAATCCCGTTTCGTGCCGCCGAGTAACTTCGTAAGAAAAATAAAAATAGGTTTTATCCTTCTTGATCGGTCCGCCGAAAGCTGTGCCGGCCTGCACCCGCGTGTAAGCCGGGTTCGGAACCGTGCTGAAAGGGTTCACCGCCTGAAAATTCCGGTTGCGCAGGTAGCCGAAGACGTCGCCGTGAAAATCATTCGATCCAGAGCGAGTAATAATATTCACCACGCCGCCCGAGGCGCGTCCGTACTCCGGGGCGTAGTCGTTCGTGATGATCTGAAACTCCTGCACAGCTTCCTGTGAAACCGTGGAGCGAACTCCATTCACTCCGTTGTCAGTGGCGTCGGCGCCATCCACGTTCACCAGGTTCGAGCGCGCCCGCTGCCCGTCAAAGTTGAGTCCGGAAGTAGGAGCGGCGCCGGTGTTTGGCGCGTTATCGCGTTCTACCTGAGAATCCGTCAACGTGAAATTAATGTAGTTGCGGCCATTGATCGGCAGATTGTCGATACTGCGTTGTCCAATTGTGTCCGTGGTCGAGGTGCGCGACGTCTCTATCAAATCCGCCTGGGAAGTGACTTCTACCACCTCTTTGCCAGTAGCAAGCGCCAGAGAGACCGGAAGTTCCACCACTCCGCCAACCGTGATGTTCACGTCAGTGACTTCAGACTTGCCAAAGCCCGGGGCTTCCACGGTGACCCTGTACGTTCCCGGAGGTAGCTGCCGGACCGTATAGCCTCCCTGTCCATCGCCCGTGGCAACGCGCTCCAAACCCTTGGCAATATCGCTCACAGTGACGGTTGCATTGGGAATCAGGCTACCCTTGGGGTCTTTTACGGTGATATGCAAATCCCCCGTGGCGGCTCCGCCCTGACCGTAGGCGAGCGACGCGAGCAGAACAACGAGCGCTGAGACAGAGAAAGTTTTCAGCTTATGAATCGTGGCGCTGAAGATCATAGAGTCTCCCTTGAATTCCGCTCACTCGAAAGTGGCGGCAGAAACAACTCCAACGGCTGTCGGCTGAAACACTCAAAAAATTCAGGGGATGGCAGGTTCCCGCTGGTTTTTACACCAGAAGAGGTGACGAAAACAAGGAGAAATGAACAGGGGTAATGCGCAAGTTAACCCGGCGTCTCGCTCAGCGCACATCGACGGGTGAGGATCATGGCGAAGCTATCACTGCGCTGTCTTTTGAGCTGCGTGGGCGTGTCAAGCCCTTACCGTAGCGCGGAGAGACGAACCGGAACGGCAGGGCTCTGCAGTCGCCCCAGCAGCATGGCGGATCCGCTCAGTTGTTCGTAACGGTCAATCACCCGCGCTGCCGCGAAGTCTGAGTTCGGCCAGGCTAAAGCTATGTAGATCCGCACCAACGCCACGGTGGTGTTGCGCCGGAGCAGCAGGGCATCATTTACTAGTTGCCGCGCCGTTTCGGCAACGCGCGCATCGCCGCTGGCGACAGCCGCTTCCCCCACGCGAATCAGCACAGCGGCGTTGCTTCCCGCTACATGGACGTAGGCCGCCATGGCACGCAAGCGCTTACGACGGACGTAACGGAACTCAGTCGCAAGTAAGTGATGCCGCAGATAGTCGTCCTCGTCTGGGTTGATTAAATTGCGGAAGGCTTCGATGTCGAGGGGACGGATGGAGACGGCCAGATTGGTGTTTTCCCTGGCCTGCAAGCTCTGCTTTACGGCGAGGCGCAGAATAACGCTCAGCGCAATTACAGCGGCGATAACAACAGCGATGGCCAGACTCATTGTTGTAGTAAACGTTCCAGTTCTCGGTTCCAGATGTCGAGATTATTCTCCGGCAACGAAACCGCAGACGTCGTGGCACTCTTCTGCGGGTACGAGGAGATAATAAAACCAAATCAGAACACAAATGTGGTAGGTGGCCATGTTGAAGAAATCGAGGAGGTAGTAGCGGTTGTCGGGCAAAGCCCCGGTGGCCATGACTGAACAGGTGGCCAGGTGCTCGCAAAACATACGCCGAAGCCGAGGGCGACTCCGAATGAGGCGCGGTCTCCAAGTTAGCCGAAATGTGCTGCAACAGAAAAAGAACAGCAGCCAGCCCGCACTTCGATTATGTAAAGGCTCTGCTCGAGCAGGTGTGCGCGCGAAAGTCCAACTAGTGCGGGTGGTCCATCGGCGCGTAGGCCGCGGCCAACACGGCAACAACACAAGAACCGAACCGACGCCGCTGATGAGGCCAGTGCCGACCTCCGCAATTGCCGGACGGGGACGGATCATGTGCGAAAACAACTGCCAAACCACTCGCCGAGCATAGCAATCTTCAGCAAACCTTCGACGAGAGACCGGCGCAGAATACGAGCCAACAGTCCTCGCGCTGACCGAAGGGCGAAGTCCACCCATAAAGCGTGAATTCCTCAGCCGACTTCGAAGATCGTAAGGCAAAGAAAACAGGAAGACCCGATTAAGTCCGCGACGCCAGAGCAGGACGGCAAATAAGGCCAGCAGAACATGCGGCGCCGACCCACAGATAATGCCAAAGAAATGAGTGCGACCGCAGCATGGGCCTCGTCGGAAGCACTATACCGCGACCTGGCCGTCGGCAAGGCTCGTTGTGCTACTTATGTTCGGTTTTCGTAACGCGACTCTAAAGACTACGGTTTGCAGGCAGTCGGGCAGCCCCCACCGGCGCGCCATCAGCACGGGCGACCGTTGGAACTACCAAAGTGTTGAGGAACATGAGGGCTACGGCCACGACCATTAGCATGCGTTTCACGGTTGTTTTCTCCTTGTTTAGGAAATCGAGCCGTGATACTTTCATGTCCCAGGTCTGGCGGAAAGGTAACGTCAGACCGTTACCCTGTTCGGAATTCGTAACAGAAAATGACGCTCAAATCGGCTTTGCAGGACCTGCGAGAAACCACGCTGGCCGCCATTTCCGGGCTGCTCGCGAAACTGGCTTATCTCGCGTCTCTACGCCGCCGCGAGGGTGGATATCGGCACTGGGGCTTGACGCTGATACATGGGGAGGAGTCGTCAGAACGCGCACTGAGGACGGCTCAAACTGAGGTATTGTCGAAGGTGCTGCGCACTCCGATTTCGGAACTTGTAGAGGATTTGCGCGAGTCGAGCCAGAACAGTGATAAAACTGCGGAAGGTTACGTCGAAGGCATGCGTGAACAATTCAACGATCTCGTGCCGTCACCGGAGGACACGGCCTCGGCAGCCCACCTTAATTCAGTGCTGATTGCCCTTTCGAGCTTGGAGAAGAACCAAAAGCGTGCCAGTCCGTCAGCTTCATAGCAACTCCCACCACTTGGCCAATGATTTCGGCTTCCTGAGGATGTCGCAGAACTCGAACTGGAACCGGCGACAGGGGATGCGGCTGTAAAACCACATCATCACGACGCATGCTGCACCAGCAGCAAGTATGTCCGTCGCGGGTTTCCACAAAATAGATAGGGCGTTCGTACTCCGAGCGCCACAAACCCTCCATCACTTTATTCTTGCCTTCATCGACTTGGATGAAACTTCCGGGCGGCAAAATTGGGTACATTGTGAAATCATGGTTGCCGATGTAGCCGTAGGTGAAATCGCTGTGGGCGAATTGTGCCAGGTAGGACAGAGGCACCAGGCCCCACTGCTCTACCATGCGGCCAAGATTCGTGGTGCGATGCTGATCAAATCCAGGATCCATGCGGACCGGCATTTGTACCGAGGATATTCCTGCCAGGGCTTCGGACACATGCGACCGCGGCGGAGAAATAAGCCCGAGATCGGCGGCTACGTTGTTCATGTCTACGCCGTACCATGCCATCAGCTCTCGCAGATCACGGCGATAAATCACTGCCAGTGTGTAAAGACGGAAGATGCTGGGTAAAACGCCCTTGGTCTCGATATCCGACAAGCGGCTGGGAGGAATCGAGAATTCTTCGTTGCGATACTTTTCGGCCATGCGCGCGCTGGAAATCTCAATGTCGCGCATCGTCAGCCCGAGTTTCTCGCGCAGGGTACGAAGACTCTTGCCTGCTGGGAGCATGAAGCCCTCCGTGGAAGTGTCCGCCATCATAGCAGGACGCGCCATTTGCTGTCATGATCGGAGCAAGTTTTTTTTCAAAAGCTGCTCTTGTTACGAATTCCGAACATGCGCTGCCCCACGCCTAGCCTGTCTAAACCGTAATTTCGTAGTTATAAGCGCTCATGAGGCCCAGAGAGCAACATTCTAGCCCCTGGCTGGGTTTGTTCGGATTTCGTAACAAGCCAGGCAGGAAATTGCAAAAACGTGTTCGCCTGACCTTATGGTTCTATCCTGAAATTTGCTAGTTCTGCCCCTGCGTTTTCTTGTTTGACCGTTTTCCACGCCCATGCCATGCGCGGAGTGTTGTGCGCGATGCCGAACTGTCCCAGCGCGTTCAGCACAATAATGCCGCCGTGTCCGTTCAGCCGCTGCTGCAAGTAATTCATCGCTTCCTGCGCCGCCCACTCCGGCAAATTACCCGCCGACACACGGTCCGCCGTCCACTTGGCCAGCACCAGCTTCATAATCGGTTCGCCCCAGCCCGTCGTGGAAATGGCCGCACTCAAATTGTCCGCATAACAGCCACACCCGATCAGTGACGAATCCCCCAACCTTCCCGGAGCCTTGTTCAGCGTCCCGCCCGTCGAGGTCGCGGCAGCGATGTTGCCCTGGCGATCAAGCGCAACCCCCCCAACCGTGTCGTGCGAAATCGCGGGCGCGAACATATCATTTCCATCGTTTGCGGATACGCGCCCTGCCATCTCTCGCTGATACTCGCGCAAACGTTCTACCTCGCGGGGGATCACCAGTTCCTCGTTGCTGCACAACTCCACGCCATGCTCCGCCGCGAACCGCTCCGCGCCTTCCGCCACGAAATACACATGCGGACTCTCGCTTAGAATCTTCCGCGCCGCGCGCACCGGATTGCGCAAATGTTCCACGCATCCCACGCCTCCAGCCCGCAGCGTGCCTCCGTCCATGATGAGAGCGTCGAGTTGCACCTTGCCGTCGCGGTTCAGGAAACTGCCCCGTCCCGCGTCGAAGGTCTCATCATCTTCCATGATGACGACGGCTTCCTCGACCGCATCCAACGCCGCGCCGCCGCGCTCCAGCACGCTCCAGCCTACGGAGATGGCATTGTGGACGCCGCGAAGGTGGGCTTCGACCATGTCATTCGGCATGGCCCAAGCGCCACCGTGAACTACTAGAACTGGATTGGTTGGCATCGCGCTTTAGTCTAGCGCGTTTTCGATTCCGGCTTCCGGCGCTCGGCTTGCGGCGTCGGACAGTCGGACTTTAGGCCTCACAGGGAAGGAGATCTGGATTAAAAAAAATTACAGATCGATTCGCTAAAATCCCTGAATGCAGTTACTTGCAGAACCTTGATCTGGCGAGATCCTCGTAAAATATTGGGAGCCAATAACTTGCCCGCAAAATATGGCGGAATAAGGAGTTGGCTGTGTCATGATCTCTCGCATATCTGGTCTGGTCTCTCGGCTGGAATGATGATTGGTCATGTCGCCTGTGGAAGGCAAGGTTAGATGTCACAATCAAGCTGAAAATAATCTCGCTGGATGTAGCGCTGCTAAATCTGCCAGACGTCTGGGCTGCAAAACCTCAAAGCCCTTTTGTGGAACTTTCACGTATCGCCAAGCGATCTCCGTAAGGTTAGAAGCGTTTTCGCACCAATTAGCGGCAGCGGCGTCCTTCTGCGACACTTCGGCTGACTCCGTTCCCTTAGTTTCGAGTAGCCAGCGC
The DNA here is from genome assembly GCA_963720155.1 of uncultured Acidobacteriota bacterium. Classification (GTDB taxonomy): domain Bacteria; phylum Acidobacteriota; class Terriglobia; order Terriglobales; family Acidobacteriaceae; genus Sulfotelmatobacter. Next base: position 92,064 of record CAVREP010000001.1, on the reverse strand, counting down.
TGTCCTGAGGCATCGACTGCAACGAAGTCTGGATAATACGAACGAAGGTTCATACCAGCATCGACGTAGTCGATGGAGAAGCCAAACGACTGTGGGAGTTTAGCGAAGGCACTCACATCGTCCGCATTATCGAGGAAGCGGGCGCATGCGCGCTCGAAGTTGTTATCGCATTGGAGCGAGGGCAGGACGTACTTCTGGTCGCCCCAGATGAGGCGGTTGCGCCACTGCGGGTCGTGGCCGGAAGAAGAAAGTTCCAGCGTGCGCTGGCGTTCCTGCGCACTCTCGTTGACGGTCTCGACGGTTTGAAAGGGCAGCTCAATGCGAACGGGCGCACGCTTGTTGCCGTGCGCATCGTATTTACCATCCCAAATAAGTTCTGCCATGCCTGAAAGGGAGAAGCAGCATCTTACATCAAAGAATGAGATGACCGGTTAGTGGGAGGAGTTATTTCGGAAAAGCGAACAGGGATGCATGGCGGCGTTGAAAACCAAGGTTCCTCGCTGCGCTCGGAATGACAACCAGTTAGATTAAGCGGCTTGACCGGCTTTGGCGGTGGCCGGCGGGCCCTCCTGCGTGCGGGTCCAGGTGTAGCGCATGCGGTGGATTACGGTTACCGTCGAGAGCACCGCGATTACCCAGAGCACGGGTGCCATGCGGTTGAAGAGTGCGCCGATGATTACCAGCACCAGCCGCTCGGGACGTTCCATGAAACCCACGCGGCACGATCCAATCAGCGATTCGGCGCGGGCGCGGGTGTAGCTCACCATGATCGCGCTGATCATGACAAAGGCGGTGAGTACGACGTAGAAAAAACGGTCGGCGCGGGCGTAGAAGACCAGCAGACCGAGAAACTGTGAGGCGTCGCTGTAGCGATCGACCACCGAATCGAAGAACGCTCCGAAGCGCGTGACCCGGTTGGTGGCGCGGGCCACCTGGCCATCCACGAGATCGAAAAATCCGGAGAAGATGATTACGAGGCCAGCGTAGAAGAACATGCGGGGCTGGGTGAGAGCAGTGGCGGAGCCGAAAAGAATTGCGGCCCAGGTATTCACGACCAGCCCCATGAACGTTAGCACATTGGGATTGATCCGCGAGAGCGCCAGCCAGCGGACGATGGTATCGAGCAGCGCGCCGCAGGCGCGGCCGAAGGCGCTGGTCCAACTTTTATTCGGCGAAGCGGACACTAGGCGCCCGCCTTTTCGGGGTCAGCCTCGTCGTGGATCGTAGTCAGCGCTAGAATTTCCAGTTCGCGCTTGCCGTTCGGCGTGATCACGGTGGCTTCGTCGCCAACCTTCTTATTCAGCAGCGCGCGGCCAATGGGTGACGTGGTCGAAATTTTGCCCGCGCCCACGTCCGACTCCTCGCTGGTGACGAGTTTGTATTCGATCTCTTCGTTCTTTGAGCTATCGAAGACCTTGACCGTGGAACCCAGCCCCACTTTGTCCTTGGGGATGTTGTTCATGTTGGTCAGCGAGAGGTCGGCGAGGCGCTTGCCAAGCTGGCGGAAGCGCGCCTTGACGAACTCCTGGCGTTGTTTGGCCATGTGGTATTCGGCATTCTCGCTGAGGTCGCCGAGAGCGGCGGCCCGTTTGATTTCTTTGGGCAGCTCGTGAACCAGTTCGTGTTCGAGCGCGTCGACTTCTTCCTGTAGTTTTTTTCTCAATTGATCAGTCATTTTGAATCAGGCAATACGTAAGATGAAAGCCCCTGAGATTATAAACCTCTTGGCGTGGCAGAAGCCCGGCAAGGTTGGAACGGGGCAGGGCGTGTAGGGAAACCTCAGCTCGCGTAAAGGAGGGAAAGACTTGGGTTCAGGACTGGCGCTCACAGCGATTGCCTACTGGTCGGGCAGCTTTTTGAAGAAATCGATTTCGGCGGTGTTGCAGCCCCCACTCTTTCGCGAAGAACGCGGAAGAGTCGGGCACTGCCTGCAGTGACGCTGCGACGATGGGTCACTTATTGTTGGTCTGGGCTTTGCCTTTCTATCGTGGGCTGGGTCCATGGTTTTCCTAGTTCTTTCCTCTTTTAGCAGAGTGAGAGAATCCGCGGCATTGAAGGGGTATTCGCGGATGGACTCCTGCGCTGCCTGACCGGAATTACTAAGAGTGATGTAGACCCGTCGGTTGCTGGCAAGGATGATCCTTCTCATATTATTGAGGACCTTCTGCCGGTCTTCCGCGCTCAGCTCGGGGTTCCGTTCGACCGCGTTTTTCACTTGCTTGTCGGTGAGGTTCTCCTGGTTCGCCGAAGGCCTCGGTCTGGATATTAGCGGCGGGAACATTGAGTGCGGTGAGGAAACCCTTCACGCGGTCTACGCGCCGTTGGGACAGTGTGTGATTGTATTCCACGGAACCACGCGGATCGGCATGGCCTTTGAGAGTCAGGCGGGCATCCGGCTTGGCTTGGAGATAGACAAGAAAATCACCAGCGAGCGCCGTCAGAGTTGTCTCCTGGCTGGCAAGCAGGCCTGCCTCGGGATCCTCTAGCCGGGGCTTCGCCGTCGCGAAATAAACACTGTGAAGGGCGAGCCTCTTCTCGATGGCGATGATATCAGGCGGTGGCGGTGGGGGGGCTTGCAGGTTCACCGTAGTCGAGGCGGAAGCTGTCAGCGGCTGATTACGGTCGTCGGCGACATTGCAGATTACAGTGATTGTCCCGGGTTGCGCGCCCGTGGTTTCGAGAGTAGCGGTCGAAGTGTTGCCAGTGACGTTGCCGCTGCCGCTAGGGCAGCTATAGGTCAGCCCGCGACCATCGGGACTGCTGGCTACCGAAGTGATAGTAGCGGTCCCACCCATTGCCACGCTTGCAGGATCTGATGAGCATGAAATTACAGGCGGGTGCGCCTCTTTGACGATGAATCTTGCGGTGCAGGAAGCGATGCCGTCTGGGCTGCCATCATTCAGGTTGGCAGTCACCTCATAGGAACCGGATGGCAAACCGTTCGTATTAATCCGCGTGGAGGCGCTGGCCTCGCCGGGTTTCACTCCGGAGCCGCTCCAACTATATGTAACGGTACGCTTCGGGTTGAAATTCGATCCCTCTGCACTTGCGCTTACGATCTCGCCGGCGAAGACCTCGCGCGGCTGTAACGAACAAGCCGCCTGAAGGGGAGTTACCTGGTGTTCTCCGCGCCAGGTAAACACAATGCCGGCCTGTGCCCTTATACCCCGAAGATCGGTGCTTCCTGTGGTAGCTGAAGGACCATAACGATAGCTCGACATTACATAATCCACTCGGGGCAAACGCCAAGCCAAATGCTTGCTCAATTTAAAATCCACGCCGCCCGCCGATCATGAAACCTAATTTGTCAATAGTGTGGAAGGCATCCGGTGAAAGTCGGTGGTCGCCCACCAGGGCCTCAAGAAAAGTAGCGACATGAGTGCTCCGGTAAGTAAACTTTGGGCCGAAAGAAATATGGGAGAAAGCTGTGTCGTCAATTCGCATGGCCAATCCGGTCTCGCTGCTGTGCCAATCCGTGCTTCCATCGAGCGTCAGGCCGAACCAGCGCTTGAAGTCATAAGTGAGACTGCCGCCCAGTCCTCGCGGATTCGATTCCACACGGATACTCACCGGCGGAAGGCCGCCGGGAAGCATCGCGTGCAACCGGTGTTTGTGACCGTGGAACCAGCCAGAATTACAAAGTTTGCGGCTGATCCCATGGGCACAGCCGTTTGACAGACCTGCGTAGCCGTGGTGAAACTCCAAACGTAGTTACTGGCTAATGCATTACCGGAGACATCCTTCGCCCCGGTAGCGATGGTCGCGGTGTGCGTGGTGCTGAGGGCAAGATTGCTGGATGGAGTGAACGCCGCAATTTTGCCGGTGCCATCCAGGGTCACTGTCCCGGTTATGCCAGGCGCCACCGTAAAGGTCGTGGTGTTGATGGTCACAGGATTCATCGCTTCGCTGAACGTGGCGGTGATCACCGTGTTGGGGCACACTCCGACCGCACCGTTAGGAGGGGTCACAGAAAGTACGGTGGGTGGCGGAGGCGCCGTACACGCCGCCGCCGCAGTTGTGAAGGTCCACACATAATTACTGGCCGATGCATTGCCAGCCGGGTCTTTCGCGCCGGTAGTGATTGTGGCTGTATAAGGTTTGCGCAGTGCGAGATTAGCCGAGGGAGTAAAAGTAAAGATTTTGTTGGTCGTATCGTGGGTAACTGTGCCGGTTACACCGGACGCAACCGTGAAGGTTGTGGTGTTGATGGTGGTTGGATCCATCGCTTGTGGAAAGGTGGTAGCATGTTCGGACAAATCCCGACGGAACTGTCAGTGTATTTGGGGCTCAGCGCGAGGCTGCTCGCCGGCGTGAAAATCGCAGGGTCGCTTGAGGCATCGTAGGTTACTACTACGTCACGGCTGCACTTCCAGCGCCTGTAATTGTGAAGATCGAGCCGTCAATCGAGGCGGGATTCATCGCCTTGCTGAAGATCGCGGTAACGATAGAGTTAGGACATAACCCCCCGTCCCGCTAACAGGAGTAACTGCAGTCACTGTAGGCGAAATTACAGTTGGCTTGTTCCCGCTTCTGTCGTAATCGCTGCAGCGCGCACTTACCATTATCAGTAAGAATGTTATGAAGCAGAGCTTGTGGTTGTTGTATCTCGACATGAACGTCATCTTGTTTCCTCTCGGCTGAACTACCGCGATTGCTCAACTCTTTTTGCAAACTAATACTTAGAAGGAGCTACGCACAAGGGTTTCGGTCACACCGAGGGACGTATATTGTCTGTAACTTCCCCGTTTTGAATTAGTAAGAGCGAGACGATACGCACGGTATTGCGCAAAGAAAGGAGGCGGATGCTGAGCAAAATGAGGTATTCGTTCTACGCGACTTTGTCCTGACGGCCTCGAATCAAATGTTTCAGGGTCAGGGCGTTGGCGGCTGCGTAGCCGGCCTGATCGTTGTCGAAATAGATGTAGATGGCTTTCAGTTCTCGCGCCCAGCTTTCGATCTGGTGAGCCCAAGCGCGCAACTGTTCCAGGCTGTAGCTGCCTTGGTATTTGCCACTCTCTGGACCGTGGAGGCGGACGTAGGCGAAATCCGCGGTGATGTGCAGAGGGGAGTGGTATCCGGCGAGTTCATAGATGCAGAATGCGGCGTTGAATTTCTTCAGAATCGCGCCGACTTCGGAATTGATCCACGAAGGTTCGCGAAACTCGAAAGCGTAGCGCAGCTCCCGAGGCAGAATCTCGAGCAGATTTTCGAGGCTGGCGGGATTGACGCGCCAGTGCGGTGGAAGTTGTAACAGGATTGGTCCCAGTTTCGGTCCGAGGTGGGCGGCGCGGGGCAAGAGATTGTCGAGGGCATGCTCGGGGTCTTTGAGCTTCTTGTTGTGGGTGATGAAGCGGCTGGCCTTCACTGCGAAGATGAAGTTTGAAGGAGTGGCCTCGCGCTAGTTATCGAAGGCATTCGCCTCCGGCAGGCGATAGAAACTGTTGTTGATCTCGATCGTATCGAAATGCTGGAAGTAAAAGTCCAGCATTTTCGCGGCGGGCATTTTCGCCGGATAGAACGGTCCGTTCCAGTGCTTGTAGTGGAAGCCCGAAGTGCCGATGCGGACGTCGCAGATCATGCACAGGAGTGGATGGCTTCGGCAACAATACTGTTGGCCGTGTGAAACACTTTTCTGCCGCAAGACTGTCTTAGGGTGAACTCTTATGGGACTAAAAGTATCAAAAGATCAAGCCTGGAATTCGGATGCTTCCGGGAAACGCAGGTTGCACTTCGAGAGGGCGAGGCCAAGCAGTTCCTCGATCTTGGTCTCTTCACAGTTGCGGGACATGGCGAGTTCGCTGACCAGGAGGTAGCGAGCGCGCTCCAGCATCTTTTTCTCGCGGAAGGAAAGCGGCTTGGCCTGGTGAAGGGCGATCAGGCTCTTGAGCACTCCAGCGACTTCGAACAGAGAGCCGGTACGCATGCGGTCGGAGTTTTCCTTAAAGCGGTCTTTCCAATCGGCGGTGCTGAGGTCGTCGGTGACAGAGAGAAAGTCAAGGATCTTTTGCACTTCACCATTCCGGACTATGCGGCGAATGCCTACACTGCCCACATTGCTGCAGGGCACCATCACCTTCAGACTGCTGGATTTGATGTTGAGGAGGTAGAACTTCTCCACGGAGGCGCCGATGGATCGGCTGCTAATCTGTTCGATAACACCCACCCCGTGATTGGGATAAACAACCTTGTCGCCGATGTGGAAATTCAGGTCAGTACCATTCATAAAAAGGCACCCGGAAGGCGGAAGGTCCAGTGGGGAAGCGTTGTCAGTACTATAAATAGACTATTCCGAAATGGGACGAAAAGCAAGGATGGGGCCGAGGTTACGGCGGTAGCCAACCTTGGTTAAGGCGGGAAAGTGCGGAGCTCGCTTATAAGTGCTTCTGCTCGGGCGAGTTGCAGAGGGATTGGCTTGCTCGATGCAAGTTGGAAGCGGACGCTTATAATCGCGGCGTGAGCGAACAGGATCGAGCAGATCGGCCAAAAGGAAGGATCTTAGGGCTGGACGTGGGTTCGAGACGGATTGGGATTGCGATATCGGATCCTCTGGGGATCACCGCGCAAGGATTGGAAACCTTGCAGCGCCGGAACAAGCGCCATGATTTGGCGGCGCTGGAGCGGGTTATTAAAGAGTACTCGGTGCGGGAAATCGTGGTGGGCCTGCCGCTGCGCATGAGCGGGGCTGAGGGTACACAGTCGGAAAAGATGCAAGGGTTTGCGGAGGAACTACGGAAGCGGTTCCGGCTCCCGGTGCATTTATGGGATGAGCGGCTGACCTCAGCGGAAGCGAACCGGCTGCTACGAGAGACTGAACTGTCGATCGAAAAGCGGGCCAAGGCCGTGGATCGGATGGCAGCAGTGCTGATTCTGCAGGGATGGATGGAAAGCGATCGGCTTCCGGCGTCCGGTTTCCGGCATCCGGCCGAAGAGCAGGGATAGCGGCATCGCTCTCCGGTTCGCGAACCTGGCGGATTTCTTCTGACTCCTGAGTTACTAGGCGGCAGGCGAGGGACGGAAGGCCCTTAGTAAGCCATTGAGAAGCTGACCGACGCGGGCAGTTTTTCGGAGAGTGTCTTCCGCGCTTTGCGCACGATATACCCCACACGTTTGGCAATATTGATCTGAGTCTCGACCTCAAACAACGATCCTCGGGAGTGGCAGAGAAATTGTGCGAGTTCCTTCGCGGAAGAGCGGCCCTTGCCTTCCGCAATATTACTGGGCATGGACACGGCCGCTCGTCGTAATTGAACCGTCAGCGCATAGGTTTCGTCCTTCGGGAAACTCTTGGTGATCCGATAGATGTCCTCCGCAAGATCCATGCCTGCCTGCCAGACTTGCAAGTCGGTATACGTTCCGCTCATTGAATTCTCCTGCCAGTTCGACCGTAGGCTAGATGCATTGACGAGCAGGAGAAGTGATGAACGTCACGTTCAGTTCTTTCTTGGCATTGCTTCAGACCATTTCAGGAAGCCGAAGCCGGAGTCCGGAAGCCGGCTTACTGTCCCCGCATCGCTCGGCGGTACGCAGCTACATTGTTATTGTGTTCTTCGATAGTGCGGGCAAAGCGGTGGTGTCCTGCGGCGTCGGCCACGAAGTAGTAGTAGTCGCTTTGTGTGGGGTGCATGGCCGCTTCCAGCGCGCTTTTTCCGGGATTATCGATGGGGCCCGGTGGAAGTCCCGCATGAGTGTATGTGTTGTAGGGCGAGTTAAATCGCATGTCGTCGTGGTGCAGTGCACCTGAGTAAGTCCCAGCTAAGAGTTCGGCATAGATGATGCTGGGGTCGGCGTCCAGCGCGATTTTCTTCGCCAGCCGGTTGTAATAGACGCTCGCCACCAGCGGGCGCTCCTCTGGCACTGCGGTTTCTTTCTCGACGATCGATGCCATGATTACGACACGCTCGAGGTTAGTGGGGGTCGTGTCGCGAAATCTGCCGTTGACCTCAACCTCGATATGAGGGGAGTCGGAAAAACTGCTTGAACTGCGTTCTGTTGTCGCGCCCTCAGGCATCGGAATCAATCCAATCTGGCGTGAAACCTGGCGGAACTGTTTGACCATTTCCGCAGCCATGTCTTGCATGGTTTGCATACGACTGAATTGGTAAGTGTCGGGAAAGAGGTAGCCTTCCAGAGAAGGCGCGTTGGGAGCGAAATCGGCGATGAGAGCGGTATCGGTTCGCACGACCTTCAGAAATTCTGCGGCGGAACCGAGTCCGGCAGCTTCAATGGCGCGAGCGATATCGAACATGGTAAAACCCTCGGGCACGACCACAGTGTGAAAATAAACGTCACCACGCCTGAGGCGCTTCTGCACGTCGATCGTGTTCGCTGGCTTGTCGAAGAGATATTCTCCCGCCTTGAGCGAGCGGCGGTGACGAATGTAGCGCCAGAGGATAAAGGCTTCCTCGCTGCGAATCACGCCGGCGGACTTTAGTTCAGAGGCGATGCGGCGCGTTGAGTATCCCGGGCGCAACATTACGAACGTTTGCCCTCGAGGCTCAACCGGACTCAGGACAGCCCAGCCAAAACAGCCAGCGAAGCCTAGCAGCACAATGAAGATGAGCCCGAAGATTTTGCGCACGATGGCGACAGTTTAGATGATGATCGTTAGCGAGCGTAGCTGACTTTAGTAAGATTCTGAGTGCGCTGCTCCGGTCGCGGCTCCAAAAGGTTGACTGCCGGATAACCACGCTTGTTCATCGACAACCTTGCTATTTTGCACCCTTTCGGGCCGGGTATACTCAAATGTTCTGGGAGTCATCTGATACTTCATGAGACGTAGCTCGCCCTTTTGGGCTTTGGCTTTGCTGCTCGTGGTCCTGCCGACGACCGGCTGTTTGCTCCGTACCCGTCCAGTGGAGGAAACCTACTCTAAGGCTCCGCTTCGGGAAGCGACGCAATCGCAGTTGATTGACATCATCAATCAGCAGGTGCAGAAGATTCAGTCGCTGCAGGCGACGGTGGATATTGATGTTTCCGCGGGCGGCGTCAAAAAGGGCCACGTAACCGACTACAAAGAGATACGTGGCTATGTGCTCGCGAGGAGGCCGGCTATGCTCCACATGATCGGGCTGCTGCCGATTGTCCGGACTACGGCCTTCGACATGGTGAGCGACGGACAAGAGTTTAAGCTGTGGATTCCACCCAAGAACCGCTTTGTGATCGGCAAAAATGAAGTGCAGTCTTTCAACCCGGACCAGCCGATGGAAAATATTCGGCCAAAAGACATCTTTGATGCGCTCCTGATCCGGCAGATCGATACCGAGCATGAGATTGCGGTTCTGGAGAACGATTTTGAGATTCTTCACGACCCCAAAGGACATCGCGTTCTGCAGGAAGATTATGAATTAGTGGTGATTCGCAAAGGGGAGCAAGGTTGGAAGCTGTCGCGCAAGATCGTTTTCAGCCGCATCGATCTGCAGCCCCATCGTCAATATATTTACGACGAACAGGGCAATATGGAAACCGACGCCCGCTACGCGAACTACAAGGAGTACGATGCCATAAGCTTTCCCTCGCGTATTGAAATTTTCCGGCCGCGCGAGGAGTACGACATCACCCTCAATATTTTGAAGTTGGAAATCAACAAGCCGCTCCGCGATGACCAGTTTGCGTTGGAGCAGCCTCCTGGAGCGGAAGTGGTGCATCTGGACCAGCCGCAATCGAGTGCAGCCGTGCCGCCGGTGGATAGGCGAAACCGGCAGTAGCCTGGTGCTGGTCTGGGGCGCGCGGACGGTGCAGTCGCCAGAATAAACCAAGGTCCTCGCTGCGCTCGGGATGACCAGCCATTGAGTGGCACTCCGAATCATGATGAATCGAATGATTGTCGCTAACCTTGTGCATCGGCCGATCCGGTCGCTGATCAGCATTGTGGCCATTGGGCTCGAAGTGGCGCTGATCCTGCTGATCGCTGGCCTCTGCTATGGCATCATGAACGACTCCAAGAATCGGACCGCAGGCATCGGCGCGGATGTAATTGTGCAGCCTCCGGGGTCTTCTTTCCTGGCCGGAATCAGCGGGGCTCCCGTTCCCGTCAAGGTGGCTGACATTCTGCGTCGCCTCCCTCACGTCAAAGTGGTGAGTCCGGTGATCTGGCAGCTCTCGACTGCGGGAGCGCTGGAAGTAATTGATGGAATCGATCTTCCCAGCTTTGAAGCTTTGGGCGGACCGTTTCAATACATACAGGGCGGGCCATTCCAGGGTCCGAATGACGTTCTGGTGGACGACTACGTTGCCCGACAAAAGCACGTGAAGGTGGGCGATACCATGGAAGTCTTGAACCACGACTTTCGTGTGGCCGGGATTGTGGAGAACGGGCGGGGCGCGCGCAAGTTCCTGCCTCTCACCACGCTGCAGGATTTAATCGGCGCGAAGGACAAGGCATCGGTCTTTTATCTGAAACTTGACGACCCCGCCAACGCCGATCAGGTAGTGAATGAGGTTAAGAGTCAGCCGGGAATGGAGAAGTATTCAGTACTGACGACGACGGACTACCTGAGTATGATGACGCCCAGCCGCTTGCCGGGCTTCCGGCCTTTCATCGGCGTGGTCATTGGCGTGAGCCTGATTATCGGCTTCCTGGTGATTTTCCAGTCTATGTATGCGGCGGTGATGGAGCGCACGCGCGAGATCGGGATCTTGAAGGCGATCGGGGCGTCGAAGTTCTACATCGTCGACGCGATTCTGCGTGAGACCGGATTGCTGGCCGTGGCCGGCATTGTGTTGGGCATCGGTGTCAGTCTGGCAGCGAGCTGGGCGATTCGTCATCGCTTCCCGCTGGTGCAGGTGGTTGTAACGGGAGACTGGCTGCTTAGATCTACGGCGGTAGCCGTGGTTGGGGCCATCGCAGGGGCGCTATACCCGGCATTCAAGGCAGCGGGGAAAGACCCTATTGACGCGCTCGCATACGAGTGAAACATTCAGATTAACAGCTGCCCGATTCAGGAGGTAAAGCACGTGCCCCGCATATTAGCTCCAGGAATTCCTGCGCCAGACTTCACCCTTTCAGTGACTCCGGACCAAAAGTTATCTCTTCGCGATTTGCGCGGCCAGCCGGTCGTACTGGCCTTCTATCCCGCTGATTGGAGCCCGGTGTGCGGCGACCAGATGTCGTTGTACAACGAGGTTCTTCCTGAGTTTCAGAAATATAAAGCCGAGGTTCTTGGCATCTCGGTCGACGGCGCGTGGTGTCATGCCGCATTTGCCAAAGCTCAGCATTTGCATTTCCCTTTGCTGTCCGACTTTGAGCCGAAAGGAGCGGTGGCGAAGACCTACGGCGCTTACCGCGACAAAGATGGATTCTGCGAACGCGCTCTTTTTGTGCTCGACAAAAATGGAGTGATTTTCTGGAGTTACTGCTCGCCTGTCGCCGTTAATCCCGGCGCCGACGGCATTCTGGAAGCGTTGGAGAATATGAACGGAAAGAGGCAGAGTCATGACGAAGCTGAAAGTTCCCGTCGGGCCAGCTGACCACACCCTGGGCGATGAACATGCACCAGTAACCCTAGTCGAATACGGCGATTACCAGTGTCCCCATTGCGGACACGCGCATCCGATCGTGAAGGCGGTCAGAAAGCATTTCGGCAAGCAACTGAGGTTTGTTTACCGGCATTTTCCCCTGACTCAGATTCATCCCATGGCGGAGCCGGCAGCCGAGGCAGCCGAGTTCGCCGGCGCCAACGGGCGCTTCTGGGAGATGCACGACGGCATCTTTGAAAATCAGGAGAGTCTGAGTCTGCCGATGCTCGCGGAATTGGCCCAGGCGCTGGGGCTTTCTTCTGACGAGCTGCTTAGTGCTCTTGCAAGCCACGAATTCTTACCGGTGATCAAAGAAGACTTCATGGGCGGAGTGCGCAGCGGAGTGAATGGCACGCCGACCTTCTTTATCAACGGCTATCGCTACGAAGGGCTTTACGAGTTTGAGAATCTCGTCGAGGCGATTGACGAAGTACTAGGGAACGCGAAGGTGGAGCAGCGGCGCGCGGGGTGATGTGAACCGCGGCAAAACTAAACAACTACCCGTTCACAGGTGACCTCAAGCTGTTTGTGTAAATAGGTTGAGCGTGCACGCGATCTGCGCTAACTCGGTCGGGGAAGGTGAGCGGGCGACGGGAAACTAGCGCACGCCAGGCGGCGTCCTACGGCAGGTCAACGTCAAGGGCGTAGATTTCCTGGATGCTAAGGTCGCGGAGCACAAGCGGAGAACTATCCGGAGCCACACCCGCCCAACCAACCCAATACCCCGTTAGTCCCTGTGGAACCTCGAAAGCCGCTACGCGCTCAACCTTGCGGTCAGCAATACGAATACGATAGACGACCGGAGCGTGCCGGTCCGCAAAGTCATTAACGTAAACAGAGTTGCCATCGTCTGACCATTGCTCCCAGCTGAGACCTGGAGTCTTGTTGATCATCAATTCCGACCATTTCTGTGTCTCCCGGTCGAATAACAACATCTTGCGATCGCCTGGCGCATCCATGGCGACGATGAATCGATTGTCGGGGGAAGCTCGCGGCGAAAACATTCCTTCGGATCCAGGAATTGTCGACTCATGGCCCGTCCGCACATCAACGGAATAAATACGCGCTTGGACACCCCTCATGTATCCGCCAAAGATTAATGAATTGCCATCCGCAGACCAGGTGGGATCCAGTTCGAACTTTTCACCTTGGGAAACCACTTCCGGCTTGCCGCCTTCGGCCGGGACCACATATATGTTCCAGATTCCTCCGGGGAGTAATCCTGAGAAGGCAATCCGTGTGCCGTCGGGAGACCAACGGGGCAGGTCAGCAGTAAGAGGCGGGTTGGTCAATTGAGTCCGCTCGGTGCCGTCCACTCTACTTCGCCAAAGGACGCCTTCGGGAAACGTCACGTACGTCAGCCATTTTCCATCTTTCGAGAAATCCAGTTGTTCCGCAGAAATTCCGGAGAGATAGGGCTCGAGCTGGCCTGACTTCAAATCATAGCGGTCCAACTCTCCCCGGACTTGACCGCCTATGGCGAAGATTTGCTTCCCATCCGGACTTGGAGCGGGACTCCAAAAGTTCATTGCGCCGGTTGTAAGCTGAATCGGTTTGGCGGCTTTCCTGGGGAAAAGTGATTTTGCTTCGCGGACAGCCCAGATATCGCCTCCTAGCGTTATAAATGGGCTGAATGTGTTTCCCCTCCCCACCGTAAACAGAAAATACCTTCCGTCGGGAGTCCAATTCATATTCATGATCGGGCGGTGTTCGCCCGAAAACAAATCTATGCTGTGCAAATTGGTTCCATCGGAGGACACCTCCCACACCGAGCTATAGCGTTCGTTCCAAACCAGCATTCGCAAAACTTTTCCGTCAGGTGACCAGCGAATGATTTCGACAAACCCGCTTTCTATTCTGATGAGTTTTTGCGCCTCGCTCCCATCCCTTGCCGCAAGGTATAGATCGTCGGTCTTAGTACCACTATTATTGACCGCATAAGCAATTCTTTGCCCATCTGGCGACCACGCTGCGGAGTGGCCGCTGAGATTCCCCAGGCGATGCGCCTGACCATTTGCGATGGACCAGCTGAACAAAGGTCGATTTGACGTATTGCCACTGGCGACTGACGATCCCAACAATTCTGTCTTGTCGGGGGAAATATCGGAGAAGGGAAAACACGCGAAGGGGGTGGAGATTTTGACGACGTCGCCGCCACTGGAGGACACTTGCGCCACATTGGAGCTTGGTTCTGAGAAGAAGACCCGCGGACCATCCGTGACTATTTGGTTCGAGAACCCGCAGGTGTCTTCTCCCTTTATTTGGCGATCTGTGGTCAACTGTCTGTAGCGTAATACCCTTGGAGGCGGCATCGAGGACCTATTGGTAAGCCAGTAGAAACCCAGAACCAACAAAGCGCACAGCCCAGCCAGCCCTGGCACCACCGCCCACAATTTCCGCCTGCTCGTGTTCCATCGCACTGTTCTGGGGCCAAGTGTCGCCGCGGGAGGTTGGGACATGGTGGGAGTGCCGCCTGGAACGGCGGCAGCACTGGAAGGAGCCGCAACAATGGTCGCGCTTCGTCCGGAACTGGTGTCGCGCATCAATCGCTTGAGATCGCTGCGAATGTCAGCGGCATGCTGATAGCGCAGCTCCCGGTCTTTCTCAACTGACTTGTTGATGATCCGTTCCAACTCCGGTGGCAGGTCGGGGTTCAACCGCACGGCTGGAGTCGGCGTCCCGTCCAGAATGGCTTTGAAGATAACCCCCGAACTCTCTCCACGGAACGGCAACGTACCTGTGGCCATTTCGTAAAGAACTGCGCCGAACGAGAACAAATCTGTGCGTGCGTCCAGTTCCTTAGCGCGGACTTGCTCGGGCGACATGTAGGCAATGGTTCCGACCGCTGTGCCGGGGCTGGTCAGGTGTTCTTCTAAAGTAACCGTTGATTGCACAGTCGCCGCAGGCTCTCTCACGTTGCTGAGGACGGGTGTCACTTTGGCCAATCCAAAATCGAGAATCTTGGCGTGCCCGCGCTTGGTGACGAAAATATTGGCGGGCTTAATGTCACGATGGACGATGCCGGCGGAGTGGGCAGCATCGAGCGCGTCGGCAATCTCGATGGCCAGCGACAGAATCAGTTCCGTTTCCAGCGGACGTCCACCAATCCGGTGCTTCAACGTGAACCCGTCCAGAAACTCCATGGCAATGAAGGACTGGCCGTTCTCTTCGCCAATGTCGTAAATCGTGCAGATGTTGGGATGGTTCAGGGCCGAAGCGGCTTTAGCCTCACGCCGGAAGCGCTCCAGAGTGTGGCGGTCTCGGGCAACATCCTCGGGCAAGAACTTGAGCGCGACGAATCGGTCCAGCCGAGTGTCCTCGGCCTTGTAGACCACGCCCATACCACCGCCGCCGAGTTTTTCGATGACGCGGTAGTGCGAGATGGTCTGGCCGACCAATGACGAAAGCCCTCTCGGTGCGCGATTATATTAGGAGGGCAAACTGCGACAAGTCAATGCAGCGCGGGTAAACAACTCTGCGTTGACAATCTCTCGCAAGCTACGGTATCTTTAAGACTTTGGGAAGTCTCGCGGTTGCCCGCCTGATGGTCTGGCGTCCTCGCCGGGGAATCAACGAGCGGTTTTCTTTCGCAATCTTTTTATTCTGGGAGAGTTCAGATGTCTACCTATTTCCCGAAAGCGGGGGAAATTGTGCGCAAATGGTACGTCGTGGATGCGGATGGGCAGACGCTTGGGCGTCTGGCGTCGCAGGTCGCGCGCATCCTTATGGGTAAAGGGAATCCGCAGTACACGCCGTTTCTCGATACCGGCGATCACGTGATCGTGGTCAACGCTGAAAAGATAAGAACGACGGGGATGAAGTCAGAGCAGAAGCAGTATCACCACTACACCGGCTATCCTGGTGGTCTGCGCACCGAAGATTATCGCAAGCGTTTGGCGCGCAAGCCGGAAAAGATTATTGAAGATGCGGTGCGACGCATGTTGCCCAAGAACAAGCTGGCGGCGCATATGCTGTCGAAGCTGAACGTCTACAAGGGCGACAAGCATCCGCACGAAGCGCAGAAGCCGCAGGAGTTTCAGTTAGAAGTGCGGGCGTAGCGGCCCTGAGCAGTTAAGCGGGAGATCCTTCGCTCCGCCTGAAGAACGGCTGCGCTCAGGATGACAACAAGATTGGGAGCTAGAAGCTAAATGGCAGAATTGGTGCAGTACTACGGAACAGGGCGGCGTAAACGCGCGATTGCTCGCGTGTATTTGCGTCCCGGTAGCGGCGATTTCAAGGTGAACGGACGCGCGTTTGAGGAGTATTTCGTAACTCCGGCGCAACGCTCGGCGGCGAAAGCGCCGCTAGCGTCAACAGATACGGTGGCCTCGTTCAACATTGTCGCCACTGTGCTGGGCGGCGGAGTCCGCGGTCAGGCTGATGCGGTAAAGCTGGGCATTGCGCGCGCCTTGATGCAATTCAATGCGGAATTGCGTGGCAAGCTGAAGTCCGAAGGCCTGGTCACTCGCGACCCGCGTGGCAAGGAACGCAAGAAGTACGGGCAGAAGGGCGCGAGAAAGCGCTTCCAGTTCAGCAAGCGCTAGTACCGAGTTGCGAGTGCCGGGCACCGAGCTAGAACCAAGGTTCCTCGCGGCGCTCGGAATGACAAGGATTTTGGATTGGCTAGAAGCTAGTAGATGTTTAGGTGTTCAATTCTTCCTGTGCCTCGCGGCGCGGGGACGGGAATGGCAATCCAGAGCGGTAGGTACGCAAAGGATGCAGACTGAATAAGGAGGTTCATTGGCCACTATCACCATGAAGGAGTTGCTCGAAGCGGGTGTTCACTTCGGGCATCAGACGAAGCGCTGGAATCCCAAGATGAAGGAATACATCTTCGGAGAGCGCAACGGGATTTACATCATCGACTTGCAGAAGACGTTGAAGATGTTCAAAGAGGCGTCGAAATTTGTCCAGGAACTGGCGGCCGACGGCAAGATTGTGCTGTTCGTGGGGACCAAGCGCCAGGCACAGGACGCCATTGCCGAGGAGGCCACCAAATGTGGCGGCTTCTACATCAACCAGCGCTGGCTGGGCGGACTCCTCACAAATTGGGTTACAGTGCAGAAGTCGGTAAAGCGGCTGAAAGAGCTCGATGAGATGGCCACGGATGGCCGCTACGAGCTGCTGCCGAAAAAAGAAGTGATTAAGCTCGAACGCGAGCGCAAACACCTGCAGGCCAACCTGGCGGGCATTAAGAATATGAGCCGGTTACCGGATGCGGTGTTTGTGATCGATTCGAACAAAGAGCAGATTGCAGTTCGCGAGGCGCGCAAGCTGGGCATTCCTGTAGTCGCCGTGGTCGATACGAATTGCGATCCCAGCGAAGTGGATTATGTAATTCCGGGCAATGACGACGCGCTGCGCGCGATCCGGTTGTTCACCTCGAAGATTTCAGAATCGATCGCCGAGGGCGCACAGTTGATGAGCGATAAGCAAATCGCCGATATGACTGCGGCGACCGAACAAGCGCAGGCTCGGGAAGCGCAGCAAGCGGAGGATGCGGCGACCGCGCTCGAGATTCATGCCCAGGAGGCTGCGGCCGCTTCTGATCTGGCGGACATCGGCGATAACATCAGCATGGAAGAAGTGCTGGGGCCTGGCACACATAAGAAGCCGGTCGCCAACGAAGAAGCCGATATTCCGAAAGTCGAAAGCCAGACGGTCTAGAGATAGTTTGTCGGTTCTCAGCAACGCAGACAAACCGGGCGTTTGACATCAGACCCGCGCGGGTCGTCCGGCGCGGGTCAAAGTTTGTAGAAACACAATAGGGACGTAGCAGGCTACGAAAGACTTAAATAAGGATTTTCATTGATATGGGTACTACTACTGTGAATATTTCAGCGGCTCAAGTGAAAGATCTCCGGGAGAAAACCGGAGCACCGATGATGGATTGCAAACAGGCCCTGACCGAAGCCAAGGGCGATATGGAGCAAGCGGTTGTGATTTTGCGCAAGAAGGGCGTTTCGGTTGCCGCTAAGAAAGCCACGCGCGTGACCAGCGAAGGTTCTGTGACCAGCTACATTCACGCCGGCGGCAAGATTGGCGTGCTGGTCGAAGTGAACTGCGAGAGCGACTTCGTGGCGCGCACCGATGACTTCAAGGAACTGGTTCACGATATCGCCATGCACATCGCGGCCAGCGATCCTAAATTCGTGCGCAAGGAAGATGTGACCAAGGCTGACTTCGAGCGCGAGAAAGATATCTATCTCGCGCAGGCTGTCGCTTCTGGCAAGCCGAAGAACATCGCGGAGAAGATGGTGGCTGGCAAAATGGAAAAGTTCTATGAGGAGGTCTGCTTGCTCGAGCAGCCCTTCATCAAGGACCAGACCATGTCGATTGCGCAGCTCATCGCGGCCAAGATCGGCAAGCTGGGCGAAAACATCAGCGTGCGACGCTTTGCGCGTTTTAAAGTGGGCGACGCCGGTGAGACTGTCGCTACCACTAAGCCTACAGAACAGAAAGCGGACTGATTTCAGGGCGCCCGATGGGCGCCTTTTTTTTTGTGCTTTCCGAGGGGAGAACCGTCGCTACAGCTCGCGGACCCAGGCGCTACATTATGACTACCCCTGCCTTCAAACGCGTTCTGCTCAAGATTTCCGGAGAAGCCCTGGCAGCTAATCAGGGATTTGGTGTGGATACGGCACGCATCCACGAGGTCGCGGCGGAATTGGCCGATGTTCACAAACTGGGAGTGCAGCTAGCGATCGTCGTGGGCGGAGGCAACTTTTTCCGCGGCGTCGCCGATCAGGCTCGAGACATGGACCGCGTCTCTGCCGACCACATGGGAATGCTGGCCACGGTCATTAATGCGCTGGCGCTGCAGGATGCGCTTGAGAAGCAGAAAGTCTATACCAGAGTGCAAACTGCGATTGAGATGAATCAGGTCGCCGAGCCATTCATCCGGCGGCGTGCGATCCGGCATCTGGAAAAAGGGCGCGTGGTGATCTTCGCCGGTGGAACAGGCAATCCCTACTTCTCGACCGATACCGCGGCATCCTTGCGTGCCATGGAGATCAAGGCCGATGCAATTCTCAAGGCCACCAAGGTAGATGGCATATATGATGCCGACCCCATGAAGGTGACGGATGCCAAGAAATTCACGGACATTACTTACATGGATGTTCTGAAGCTGGGGCTGAAGGTTATGGATTCCACCGCGATCAGCTTATGCAAAGACAATAACCTGCCTATCATCGTCTTCAATCTGAATCAGCATGGGAATATTCGCCGGGTTTTGAGCGGAGAGAAGATTGGGTCGAGGGTAGGAGCGTGACGGCTTCTCGAGCCTCCTATCGTCCGAATCGGCCTCATGAGGAAGGAGCGGCGTACATGAAGAAGATTTTCCTGGATATTCTTCAGGACCTAGCCGTTGCGGCCGTCATTGTTATTTTCGTTTATCTGCGATGGAAGAGCCTGCAGAGTCGGGTACGGGATCTTGCAGATGGTGGTGTTCAGACTCTTTTTGGAAGCAGGAAGTCGAAGTAGTCTGCTTCCCGGAATTCCTGACTAGCTTTCTGTTCGGTTTATAATTCAAGTTTTTGATATCGCATTTTACGGAGCTGACTGATATGGCTCAAGCCACTATGGCCGCGATTCCGGGCCTCAAAGAAACATACGTACAACTGAAGTCGCGAATGGAGAAGGCAGTGGAAGATTTCCGCAAAGCGATGGCCGCCACGCGCACCGGGCGCGCCTCGGTGCACATGCTTGACAGCGTGAGCGTCGACTATTACGGCTCTCAGATGCCACTGAACCAGATCGCGCAGGTGCACGCGCCGGAGCCGCAGATGATCACGGTGCAGCCGTTTGATCCGTCGCAGGTGGGCGCAATCGAGAAAGCGATTCGTTCCGCCGAACTAGGGCTAAATCCAATGAATGACGGCAAACTAATACGTGTGCCAGTGCCTGCGCTCACCCAGGAGCGCCGCCAGGAGATGGTGAAGCATCTGCACAAAGTGCTTGAAGAGCATCGCACGGCCGTGCGCAACATTCGCCGCGATGGCAATGACGCCATCAAGAAGGCGATGAAGGACAAGAAGATCACCGAGGATGACGAGAAGAAGTCACTGGATGAGATCCAGAAGCTCACCGACGATGAAATCAAGAAGATGGAAGAGATGAGCAAGGCTAAAGAAAAAGAGGTTTTGGAACTGAAGTAAATCCAAACTTCACCCGCCTGAACGCGAGCATTCTGCGAGAGGTTAGGCAGGCGGATATGTAGTCTGATTCTCGGGTTGCTGAGACAATTAAGACCAAAGTACATGTCCCCGTAGCTGCCCATCCGGGCGGCCATTTAAGTCCATAAAATCCATGTATTTGCGTGATCGTCCTGTTCTGGAGTTCATCGGGTAACCAGAACTGTGGTTACGCGACATCCCGGCGGGACAAATGTTTCCATCTCAGTGAAGCAAATCGCGGCTCCCCCTAATGGCTTCACCAACCTTTGAATAGGAGTTTGCCATGAAACGATTTCTAGGGACCATACTTTTGCTTGCCCTGTCGATGCTGGGTGTGGGCTGCAGTTCGTCGTCGAACTCGTCCCCATCCTCGCAATCGTCGGCCGTGTTCGTGACCGCCGAAGATGCGCCGCTGGCCTCGGTGGTGGGCTTTGATGTCACCATTAATTCGATCACTTTGAACGGCAAGAATGGTTCGCCGCAGGTATTGTCGACGGCCTCCACGGTAGATTTCGCCCGCCTTTTGGGGCTACGGTCTCCGCTCGCGTTCAACACCGTTCCCGCTGATATCTACGCCAGCGCCACGTTCTCGCTGTCGAACCCGGTGATTTCCTATGTGGACATGAGCACCAACCCGCCCACGATGAGCACCATCAACGGGCAGTTCAGTGCGACCACAGGTTCGGCGACGCAGACCACCGTTACGGTGAATTTTCCCACCGCAATGGTTGTGGGCAGCAATGGCCTGGCCGGGCTGAGGATGGATTTTGACATCCGGCAATCGGTCGCGGTTGACGGTAATGGCCAGGTTACGGGCATGGTAAACCCGACCATTTATGCGAGCGCGGTTAAGGCCAGCGATTCTGGCGGACAGGTTACCGACCTCATGGGCGGCCTGGTCTCGGTTAATGCGGCCGGTAATTCTTTTGTCATCCAGGGCCCCTATGGGCGGCAGTTGACGATAGATGTCAGCAGCAGCACACAGTTCAACAGCGGCTGGAACATCAACAATCTGGCGACTCCGGCCTTCGTCGGCGTCCAGGGATCTTTCCAGGCCGATGGCAGCCTTATGGCGAGCAACGTGGAAGTCATCACTACGTCGCAGGCTTTCCTCTCGGGTCGAGTACTGGCCGTTAACCCAACGTCAGGCCCGGTGCAACAGATCACGCTGTGGGTTGGTGAAACCAGTGCCGACCTCGTCAGTGATGTTGACACTATTCAGACCATCGACGTAAGCGCAGTGACGAAGTATGACATCTGCTTTTTCGACAATCTATTCACAACTGGGCTGTTCAACCACTCCAGCGTGATCGTGGGCCAGCGTATTTTCGTTGGCGGCAGTTACTCCAGCAATGTATTCACTCCGCAGATGATTTCGCTGCGCTTCCAGGGTGTTTATGGCACGTTGACACAGGGCTCCGTGACCATCGTCAACGGCAACCTCGGAACCTTTGAGCTGCAGAACAACGCTCTGATCGGTTATTCGCTGGGCGGCGCGCCGCTGACGGTAGCTACGGGCAATGCCACGCTGTTCATCGATACCGCGGGGCTGAGCGCACTGCAAACCAGCGGATCGGTCCCACTGGTTGCGGGCGGTCTGCTCTTCGTGAATCCGAATACCAGCACGCCGATGTTGGCGGCGGCCGTGGTTGCCGA
Organism: uncultured Acidobacteriota bacterium; assembly: GCA_963720155.1. Lineage (GTDB taxonomy): Bacteria > Acidobacteriota > Terriglobia > Terriglobales > Acidobacteriaceae > Sulfotelmatobacter. The sequence goes on along the minus strand of CAVREP010000001.1, from coordinate 70,717 downwards.
TCCGCCGCAGACGCAATAACTCGCAGACGTAACAACTCAACCTATATGGGCGGCCGCAAGGCCGCCCATATTCTTTGCCCGCTCGCCGATGTTATTGCAAAAGCACTCTATAATTGCAGGATGGCGAAACAGATCGTCCATGCCGCGTGTCCGCATGACTGCCCCGACGCTTGCGGCGTTTTGATTACAGTTGAGGATGGACGTGCCACGAAGATTCAGGGAGATCCGCAACATCCAGTGACCCGCGGATTTTTGTGTGCCAAAGTGGCGAAGTATCTGGACCGGGTATATTCGCCGGATCGGGTGCTCTATCCGATGCGGCGGATTGCTCCCAAAGGGCACGCGGCTGGCGCTGCAAACCCGGGCAGGAGTGCCCGCGCCACACAAACGCGGAGCTTCGCTCAGCATGGACAGCCGGGGGCGGCTGTCCCCACACCATCAGAGCAGGCCTGGCAGCGCATTTCCTGGGATGACGCGCTGGACGAAATTGCGGCGCGCTTTCGGGCGATCGTTACTGAGTTCGGCAGCGAGGCGATTTTGCCTTACTCCTATGGCGGCACGCTTGGAGCGCTGAATGGCGCTTCCATGGATCGCAGGTTTTTCAGCCGGCTGGGCGCCTCCCAGCTTGAGCGCACAATTTGTTCCGCGGCGGGCGAGGCCGGGCTGCTGTCTGTGCTCGGCATGAAACTTGGAACTGAGCCCGAGCAGTTTATTCATTCCCGCTACATCATCGCCTGGGCCTCGAACATTCACGGAAACAATGTCCACTTGTGGCCCTTCATTGAGGAAGCGCGGCGTAAGGGCGCGAAGCTGGTAGTGATTGACCCTTATCGCACACGGACTGCGGCGCGCGCCGATTGGTATCTTCCCATCAATCCTGGCACGGACGGGGCGCTGGCGCTTGCCATGATGCACGTGATCATCGGCGAACGGTTGCACGATTCTGATTATGTCGCGAAATACACGCTGGGCTTCGACCAACTGCGAGAAAAAGTAAAAGCTTACCCACCAGAGCGCGCGGCTCAGTGGACAGGGATCGCGGCCGAAGACATCCGCAAACTGGCTCGCGAGTATGCCACAGTCCGGCCTTCGGTGATCCGGCTGAATTACGGCGTGCAGCGATCCGAGGGCGGAGGCATGGCCACGCGCGCGATTGCGATGCTGCCGTGCATCATCGGATCGTGGCGGGAAGTGGGTGGCGGCCTGCAGATGTCGACCAGCGGCGCGTTTGGGCTCAACAAAGACGCATTGACGCGTCCCGAGTTGAAGCCAGACGGGCTCGAACGTAAGCCGCGGGCTGTGAACATGGTTGAACTGGGGACGGCGCTGAATACTCTGAGCGATCCACCACTGAAGGCGTTGTTTGTTTACAACTCAAATCCGGCGGCAGTCTGTCCCAATCACAATGAAGTGGTGCGCGGGCTCAAGCGACAAGATTTATTCACCGTTGTGCACGAGCAGTTCTTCACCGATACCACCGACTATGCCGACATTTTGCTGCCGGCGACAACCTTTTTCGAACACAAGGATTTGCAGACAGCCTACGGCCACTACTATTTGCAGGTATCCGACCAGGCCATTGAGCCGTTGGACGAGTGCCGGTCGAATGTTGAGGTGTTCCGCGCGTTGGCCCAGCGAATGGGATTCATTGACTCGTGCTTCAGCGAAAGCATCGACGAGATGATTGACGGCGCGCTTGATTCGAGCAACCCGTGGCTGCACGGCATCAGCCGCGAGCGACTGGAGCGCGAAGGGCAAGTGCGGCTGAACTTCCCGGTTTCCGGCTCCCGGCTTCCGGCTTCCGGCGGGAGTTCTGCTGCAAATGAGGGGACAGCGGCGCCATTTTTGCCGTTTGCGGCCGGCAACTTCCGCACTCCCTCTGGGAAGGCTGAACTTTACAGTGAAGCGATGACGGCCCTGGGGCTCGATCCGGTCGCCGAGTTCACGCCTCCTGAGGAATCCCGGCACGGAGCGCGCTCAGCTTTCCCGCTTGAGCTTCTGGCGCGCAAGGCCGACAACTTTCTGAACTCAAGTTTTTCCAACTTGCCTTCGGTCCAGACGATGGAAGAGACGAACATTCTCGAAATGCATTCCAGCGATGCCCGCGCGCGTGGAATTGTCGAGGGAGAGACGGTGAAGGTCTACAACGGGCGCGGAGAAATCTTTTTGCGAGCTCGGGTAGATAGCGCCGTTCAGCCCGGAGTGGTGTCGGCGAAGCTGAACTGGGCCAAGCTCGGTCCCGGATTTCGCAACATAAACGTCCTGACTTCAGAAAAACTTTCTGACCTGGGCAACTCCGCAACGTTTTATTCCGTCTTGGTTGAGGTGGAGTCAGCCAAGTCTCATCAATGAAGCCATCGGAAAGAGTGGCAACTTGGACGCTTTCCCTTTCTCTACGTATAATAATCGTTTTCCTACATCCCAGAGGCTGAGGTCGTAGCGATTCATCTTTGCTCTCATGCAGACATTGCTGTGCCCCGACGCGGCCAGGGTTCTTTCGGCACTGCTCATCGTCGAACCTCTTCATTCGCAGGGGTTTTCCGAAGGATGAAGGTTGTCGGGTGGGTGCTGGGAATCGCGCTCGTGGTCTTTTCCCCGGCAATAAGCCCTGCCCAGAGCGATGTGATTTCGGACATCGACGTTCAAGGAAACCGGAGGATTCCTACCGAGACCGTGAAAGCTCGCATTTTCACTCATCCTGGCGACATCTATGATCCCGCCGCGCTGGAGCGCGACTTCAACGCACTGTGGAATACCGGCTACTTCGAAGATATCCGCTTCAGCCGTGAACAAACTCCCAAGGGATGGCGGTTGATTATCCAGGTTAAGGAAAAACCCACGATCCGCGAGATCAACTATGTCGGGCTCAGTTCGGTTTCCACCAGCGACGTGCTGGATCGCTTCAAGGAAGCGAAAGTGGGACTGTCCGTTGAGAGCCAGTACGACCCGACCAAACTCAAAAAAGCGGAAGTGACCATCAAAGGCTTGCTTGCGGAACATGGGCGGCAGTTTTCCAGCATCCGGACCGAGGTGCGGCAGATTCCGCCGGCGGCGGTGGGAATCACCTTCGTTATTAAAGAAGGGCCCAAGGTCAAGGTGGGCAAGATCAAGTTCGAGGGCAACAAGAATGTCCCCACGCGAGTTCTGCGCTACTCCATGAAGAACTTGCGTCCCATCGGCGTTCCGCATTCGATCTTTCTGGAAAACATCTTCGCCCGAACTTACGACGCGACTAAGCTGGACGAAGACACGGAGCGTGTCCGCAACGAATACCAGAATCGGGGCTATTTCAAGGTTATTGTGAACCAGCCGAAGACGCAGATTCACGATACCGGTCATGCGGGTGGGCATATTCCGCTCCTGCAGAGTGGTCCCGGCAAGGCAGTTGACATCACCATGCCGATCGAGGAAGGCGACCGTTACACCCTGGGCGGGATTACTTTCAAGAACAACAAGGCAGTACAGAATACGAAGGCCCTGCGATCCCTCTTCCCCATTAAAGATGGAGATATCTTCAGCAAAGAGAAAGTGGCTAAGGGACTGGAGAACCTGCGTAAGGCTTACGGCGAGTTGGGCTACATCAACTTTACTTCGATTCCTGACACCCATTTCGACGACGATAAGAAGCAAATCTTTCTCGACATCGACGTCGACGAAGGCAAGGCGTTTTACGTACGCCGCATCGAGTTTCAAGGCAACACCACGACCCGCGACAAGGTGATTCGACGTGAAATTGCTCTCGAAGAGGGGAACGTTTACAATTCGCGCCTCTGGGAATTGAGCTTGCTGCGCTTGAACCAACTGGGATACTTTGACCAGTTAAAACCTGACGATCCGAACACCACCGTTCGCCAGCTGGACGAGAAAGACGGGTTGGTCGATCTCACGCTAAAGGTCCACGAAAAGGGGAAGAACAGCATCGGCCTGAACGGGGGCGTAAGCGGATTGGAAGGCGCCTTCGTGGGAATCAACTACTCGACCAACAACTTCCTGGGTCTAGGCGAGACGCTTCAGATCCAGGCTAGCATCGGGAATTTGGCGCGAAGCGTGCGCTTCGGCTTTACCCAGCCGTACATGTTTGACCGACCGCTGCAGTTTGGTTTCAACGTCTATTTCAACAAGGTGAGCTACGACCAGGCCCGGCAACTTTCCATCTTCAGCGGGCAGACGCTGAACTTGCCCAACGCCGTTCTTCAGAACCTGCAGAATTACACGCAATCGAGCGCCGGGTTTACGACGTCGTTAAGCTATCCGCTGCGCCGATCCTTCAAGCGAGTTGGTATTACGTATTCGTTCGACCGATCCTCGCTGCTTGCCCTGAGTAATGCGTCCAAGAATTTGTTCGAGTTCCTGGCATTCCGCGGTATATCCGGGCCCAATGCGCTCCAAGGAATTATCACCAGCAAAATCTTTCCCAACTTCTCTTTCAATACGATCGACAGTCCAATCTCGCCCCACCATGGACAGCAGTTCACTTTGGGCGCCGAACTCGCAGGGTTGGGAGGGACGGTTCGTTCGATCCGCCCCATCGTTCAGTACAAGCGGTTCATTCCGGTGCAGAACCGGCGCAATGCGCTGGGCTTTAATTTTCAGGGGTCGTTTATCAGCGGCTTCGGCGGTTTAGTGGCGCCACCTTTCCAGCGGTCTTACTTGGGCGGGGAAAACGATCTACGCGGGTTTGACATACGTTCTGTCTCCCCTGTGGCGTTCCTTCCAAGTGTGGGAGCGATCACCCTGACCAATCGCGACGGAACTCCCGTGCTTAAGGATCCGCAGAATCCGCGTGCTGGAGCGGTGAGCATTCCCATACCGGTCGATCAGATCGTATTCCCCGGCGGCGATTTAAGCATAGTCACCAATTTCGAATACCGCATCACCATTTACGGGCCGGTGGCTCTGGCTCCCTTTATGGACGCGGGAATCGATCCCATTGTCCGGCGATCGCAGTTGCAGATTGCATCGCAGCAATTCCAGAGTGTGGTTGGCACGCCCCTCGGTTGTCCTGCGTTGCTGCAGACCGCCACCGCCAATACTTGTGCCCTGGGCAGTGTGCTGAGTCCACCGCCATCACCTGATCTGCAGGTGCTGGGCTCGACCAACTGGCGTCCTAGAATGTCCACGGGACTTGAGCTGCAAATGTTTCTGCCAGTGATCAATGCGCCCTTCCGAATTTATTGGGCGTATAACCCGCTGCGGCTGGATAGTCCGGCGAACCCGCCAATTCCGATTACACCTTCGATGTTCCCGCAGAGCTGCAATCCGAAAACCGGTTGCCAACTGACCGCTGCAGGGGCCTATACCTATAACCTGGCGAGGAACGCGTTTGCGCCCAGTTTCTTGCTGCGGGAGCCACGCAAGACCTTCCGTTTCACCGTGGCAACTACATTCTAATGCCGGGTTTACTGGCATCGGAGTTTGACGGCGCTGGGCAGGCTCTCTATAATCGTTACGATCCACACCATTACAGAAAGCTGATCAGGGGTGGACGACACGTCCGCAACCCCGGCGTGTGACGCTGGCAATCTAGTGCGCCTTGTATTAGAGACGATGCCTGACGGCAGCCGTTGCAAGAAACGCAAGAACTTTCGCGAATACGGCCCAGCGTTGCCGGAAAAAGGGTAATCTGAGTTCATTCCCAGAAGCTATTTACTGGAACCGTATTTGCCAGAACAATGTTCCAAGGAGCTTAATCGATCCGATGACAAGCAAGTTTCTGCGTTCTTTCCTGGCCATTGCCGTTATCTCAATGATTTCCGCATGGGCCCAAACCGCTGGCGCCGCTGGCGCCGCTCCCACAGGCCCAGCCACTTCGCCCGCAACCGCTGCGCCTTCCGCAACCGCTCCCACTGGCGCCGGCACTAGAATCGGAACCATTAACATTGAGCAGGCTGTGGTGGGTACGAACGAGGGCCAGCGCGACTTCGAAGCGTTGCGCAAGAAGCTGGACCCGAAACAAAATGAATTGAAGTCGCAGAACGAGGAACTCGAAAGTTTGCAAAAGCAACTGCAGACCCAGGGCGACAAACTGAATGAGGACGCCCGCGCCAGCCTCGTCAAGCAGATTGAGACCAAGAAGAAGTCTTTCGATCGCGCGGTGCAGGACGCGCAAGAAGACGCGCAGAATCAGCAGAAGGAAATTTTTCAGCGCATTCTGCAGAAGATGGCGCCCGTGATCGTGAAGCACGCGCAGGACGCCGGCTACGGAATGATCGTCGATACTTCCAACCCGTGGCCGCAAAGTCCGGTGTTGTGGTACGACGGCGACAAATCGGACATCACCAGGGCCGTGGTCGAACTGTATAACACTCAGTCCGGCGTTCCTGCCCCTGCAGCTTCTGGAGCGGCAGCCAAGCCTACAGCGCCGAAGCCCGCAACCCCGAAGCCTTCTACTCCGAAGCCAACCGAGCCGCCAAAGTAGTTTTTTGAAGACACCGAGGGTGTCGGGAAAGTTCCCAAAAGGCCGCGTTCCAGCGCGGCCTTTTTTTTGTTCCGTCCCAGTCCGACTAGGAAATCCTGGTGTCCTTATCAGTAAGGATTCAACTCAAGAGGACAATATGTTTGAACGCACCCTTACTTCGTCATGGGACGAACGTTCGCGCCGCGGGCTGACAACCTTGAGTTCGTTTGGCTTGCAGGCTCTTGTTCTCGGCATGCTGGTAGTCTTGCCGCTGCTCCGGCCCACCGGAATGCCGTTGCTCCGCCAACTGTCGACTCCCCTCTGTGTGGGACGACCTCTAGGCGAGCCTCCCGAGTCTAGAACTCGATCAACTGGCAATACCGCGGCACCGACTAGTACTGCCGAAATTGTTTTAAGACAGCCATCGCAAATCCCTGGTCACATTGCGACTGCCGACAGTAACGCTGCGCCACCCGTCGCAGGCTCTGGTCCGTACATTCCAGGAGTCGGGATGACGGGCGGTCCGGGTGGAGTGTTGGATGCCCTAGGGAGCAGTACGCGTCCGATTTTGCCGGCAGCGCCAGCCCCGGTTGAACGTCACGTCCGCCTCTCGCACATGAGTGAGGGAGACTTGGTGCGCAAGGTTCTGCCAACCTATCCTCCAATGGCGCGAAGCGCGCGCATTCAAGGCACCGTCGTGCTGCAGGCCATGATCAGCAAGCTGGGCACCATCGAGAACCTTCAGCTTCTCTCTGGCCACCCTCTGCTGGCGCCTGCGGCGATCGACGCTGTGCGGCAATGGCGGTACCGGCCGTACATCCTCAACAACGAGCCCGTCGAAGTGGAGACGCAGATTACGGTGAACTTTTCGCTAGCCGGGAACTAGCTGAACGACATTCACGATGCCGAGGCTAGCAACTCAACCGGGCGTAGCCCCTGCGTAACTTAAGCGCACGCGCGCCTCCCGCTATAATCAGCCCAGTGGCGACAACTGTAGAAACTCTGAGCCGCGTGGCTACCCGCCCCACATGGGCGGAAGTTTCCCTGGCCGCGTTGCGGCAAAACTTCCGCACCGTGGTGAAGCATGCAGGCGCGGGCGTAACGGTTTGCGGGGTAGTGAAGGCGGACGCCTACGGCCACGGCGCTGTGGAATGCTCGCGCGCTTTGGAGTCGGAAGGCGCGAAGTGGCTCGGCGTTACCTCTCTTGATGAGGCGATCCCGCTACGCGAGGCTGGCATCGATTCGCGAATTCTGTTGATGACCGGTTTCTGGCGCGGCGAAGAAAATGAAATCGTCCGCCTGCATCTCACCCCCACCGTGTGGGAGCCCTGGCAGATCGAATCGCTGGAGACTGCCGCGGCAGTCGGAGCGGTGCGGCAGCCAGTGCATCTGAAGGTAGACACGGGGATGGGCAGGCTGGGTGTGTCGCTGGATGAACTTCCTGATGTTCTAAATGCTCTCAGCTCAGCGCCGCATGTCGTTCTGGAAGGGCTCTCCACTCACCTGGCTTCCTCTGAAATTATGGACGCGCCATCCGTGGCTGAGCAGGAGCGCCGTTTCGAGGAGGCGCAGCGCATGTTGCGGGCGGCTGGCTTCAATCCGGCATTGATGCACATGGCCAATACTAGCGCTCTGATCTCACGGCGCGAGACATGGAATAACATGGTGCGTCCCGGCGTCGCGCTTTATGGATATTATTTGCCGTTTCAGCGTGCGGGCAGGGAAGTAAGCGGCGGCACACTGCGCCTTCCCGTGAAGCCTGTGCTCACTTGGAAGACGCGCATCCTTTCCATGCGAAACTTCATCGCCAACCAGGCTCTAGGCTACGGCGGAACGTATGTGACCAAGGCGCCGGCGCACGTTGCGGTGCTCCCCGTGGGATACGCCGACGGATACAACCGGCAGCTGTCGAATCGTGGCCGCGTAATCGTCCGCGACCACTATGCTCCGATCGTTGGCAGCATCTCGATGGATCTGACGCTAGTAGATGTGACCGGGATCCCCGGGATTACGGTCGGCGATGAAGTGATCCTGCTCGGAACCAGCGACGGTCTGAGCGTCGATGCGCTCGAACATGCAAGGTTGGCGAACAGCTCTCCCTACGAGATTCTCTGCAATATCTCCAAGCGAGTGCCGCGACGGTACGGCAACTAGATACCGTAACTAGGCTCTCTGGCGTTCTTTTCTGGCCTCCATATACTTGCGTAAGACTGCGTTGATCGTGGTCTGGTAGCCGCGGCCGTGCCTGCGGAAAAATGTCAGCACGTCGGGATCAACCCGCAAGGTAATCTGCTTCTTCGGTCCCGGCCAGATTATGGCCCTTGAGAAGAAATCAGGGCCGAGTTCGGGCATTTCAGAAAAATCTATGTCAGAGTCCTTCATGGCGTCAACGCGCTTCCAGTCTGTCCTGGATCGCCTTTTCGTATTCTTTGCATTCACGGCGGCTTGCCTTTCTCAATGAGATGATGCGAATGGCCTCCGATTCGCGTTCCGTGAAGACCACGTACGCGGTACGACCGCGGATCATGCCGAGCCCAGCCCAGCGCTTTTGTCCGTAGTCTTCGCGAATATCCGGGTCAACGACAAGCACGCCGCGAAACCTCTCTTCCGCGTCTGCGAGGTCTAGCCCATGCTTCCGGATATCGGCGCGGTTCTTAGCTTCGCCCCATTTCGAACTGCATTGTAACTCCAAATGTAGTTACATTTCAAGCTGGTTTCCTGGCCCGCTTCATTCCTGAATATTTCGCGTTCGCCCGTGGTTCTCGGTGACGGATGTCACAGGGCCCCAGGAACATTTCTCCATAAGCGTCCCATTTAAGGATCAAATGCCGACTACCGATCGCTTATTGCAACCGTTGAATGGTTCCCACGTAAGCTGGTTCGCGACAGCTTGTTACACTAGAAGATTGACCATGCCCTCGCGCTACGCACAATTGATGTACGACTGGGAACACCGGCTCACTTCAGTGGACAACAACCGCGTGGTGCGTCCGCTGGACTGGGGATTGGAATTCGCGCGCGACTGGCCTTGCCGCAATGGCTGCCAACCGGGACAGGCAGCGGAAGATCCTGCAAAATTCTTAGTGGACTTCAACCGGCGCATCGTCGGATCCAGCGATGAGTTTTATTCCTATACTTCACCAAAGGATTTCAGGCTGGAGAAGCGCGAAGTACAAGTTTTTTCCACTCGCGAGGTTCCCGACCCAAAGCTCGAAGCGAAGGTGAAAGGAACGTACGGCGAGTTCCTGCGCTTCACCGCACCAGTGAAAACTCCGTATCCCGAAAACAATGTGGCGAATGCGCGCTGGTTTCCGGCGCGAGGGCGGCGCGCCATCGTTCTTCTGCCGCACTGGAATGCGGATGCGATCGCTTACGTCAGCCTCTGCCGGGTGCTGAACATGGTGGGAATCGCGGTGCTACGGCTGAGCATGCCCTATCACGATATCCGCATGCCAGCTGAAATCAGCCGCGCGGACTATGCCGTCTCCGCCAACATCGGTCGAACGCTCGATGCGGTGAGGCAGGGCGTGGTGGATGTTCGCTGCTGTCTCGATTGGCTTGAGCAGCAGGGTTACAGCAAGCTTGGGATCGTGGGTACGAGTCTCGGGTCATGTTATGCATTTATCGCAGCCGCGCATGATCCGCGCATTCGAGTCGCGGCCTTCAATCATGCTTCTACTTATGTCGCCGACGTGGTGTGGCACGGCCAGTCCACGCGACACATCCGCCAGGGAATGGAATCGCAGATCACTCTGGAGACGTTGCGGCAATCCTGGCTCGCGGTGAGTCCCATGGCCTACTTCGATCAGTTCTCCCGCCGGCCGAGAAAGTCGCTCATCATCTATGCGAAGTACGATCTGACGTTTCTGCCCGAACTCTCCCGTGATGTAGTCGAAGAATTCGAGCGCCGTGAATTGGATCACAAAGTCGTGGTTCTGCCTTGCGGTCACTACACCATGGGCGAAGCGCCCTACAGTTACCTGGATGGATGGCACCTGGCTTCTTTCCTGCGGACCGCGTTCGAGGGATAGCGCGACAGCCGCCGAGGACGGCGGCGCTACGGTCGCGAATGAAGCCGTAGAGCGGTAGAATGTGGGCATGGCGACTGGTCATGATGGATGAGAAAACGGTGATGGAGTACCGGCGGGGCGAGTTTCTGATCAGCACCAGCGGCGAGCGGCTTGATCTGGATGTAATTCACGGTTTTTTAACCAATTGCTATTGGGCCAAAGGCATTCCGAAGGAGACTGTCAAGCGCTCAATCGAGCACTCGCTTTGCTTCGGCGTTTATGACGAATCCCCACGTCTCGCGAAAGAAGCGAGACATGGGGCACCCACGCAAGTTGGTTTTGCCCGCGTGGTTAGCGACTTCACCACCGTGGCTTACCTCGGCGATGTATTTGTGCTGGAGTCGCATCGCGGACGCGAATTGAGCAAGTGGATGATGGAGTGCGTGATGGAGCATCCCGCACTTCAGAATCTGCGGCGGTGGATTCTTCTGACCCGCGACGCGCACGGACTTTATTCGCAGTTTGGCTTTACTCCCGTGGAGGCTCCGGAGCGTTATATGGAACTGCACCAGCCCAATGTTTACGAGAGGGCTTGCGAAGACTCTGAACAAACTCAGTAGGCCGAAGATAGAAAACGCGGCACAGCGGTGGAAATTCCTTGCGGAGCCAATGGTAGCGCGGCGGGCAAGGGGTCCTTCGCTCCGCTCAGGACGACAGGCGTTAGGATTTCGGAGAGATAACGACATGAAGGATTCCGCAGGTAAGATGTACCGCCCGCTGTACGAAGCCGATCCGCAGATCGCGGCAGCCATCGACAACGAAACTCGCCGACAGCACGAAGGCCTGGAGTTGATTGCCTCGGAAAATTTTGTGAGCGAAGCGGTGCTCGAAGCCGCGGGCTCGGTGTTCACGAACAAGTATGCCGAGGGTTATCCCGGCAAGCGCTATTACGGCGGTTGCGAGTTCTCCGATGTAGTCGAGAACCTGGCGCGTGACCGCGCCAAACAGTTATTTGGCGCAGAGCATGCCAACGTGCAGCCGCATGCGGGGTCGCAGGCGAACATGGAGGCCTACGCGGCAGTGCTGCAACCCGGCGACACTATTCTTGGTCTGAATCTGGCCCATGGCGGCCACCTCACCCACGGGCATCCCCTGAATTTTTCAGGGAAGACTTACAAAATCGTCCCGTACGGCGTGACCAAAGAGACTGAGACGATCGACTATGATGCGCTCGAAAAGTTGGCGGAGCAGGAACGGCCCAAGCTGATCATAGGCGGCGGAAGCGCGTATCCACGCATCATTGCTTTCGCACGGATGCGGCATATCGCTGACAAAGTGGGAGCCCTCTACCTGGTCGACATGGCGCATTTTGCCGGACTGGTCGCGGGTGGCGCTCATCCTTCACCGGTGCCCCATGCGCACATCGTCACTTCAACCACGCATAAGACTTTGCGCGGCCCGCGAGCGGGCATGATTCTTTCCAAGGCCGAGTTCGCAGCGGCGATCGACAAGGTAGTTTTCCCCGGGATGCAAGGCGGACCGCTGATGCACATCATAGCCGCCAAGGCGATCTGCTTTCAGGAAGCGATGCAGCCCGAATTCCGCGACTACGCACGGCAAGTTGTGGCCAATGCGAAGGTGCTCGCGGCCACACTGATGGCCGAGGGCTTCCGCATTATTTCCGGTGGAACGGATACTCACGTGATGCTGGTCGATGTCTTCTCGAAGGGCATGCTAGGCAGTGAAGCCGAGAAGGCGCTGGGCGAAGCCGGAATCACCGTCAATAAGAATGCCATTCCCTTCGACACGAATCCGCCGATGAAGCCGAGCGGCATCCGCATCGGTTCGCCGGCACTTACTACTCGCGGAATGAAAGAAGCGGAAATGCGGCAGGTCGGCCGCTGGATCGCCGATGCCCTTCTTCACCGGACTGATGCGGCTGTGCTGACAAGAATCCGAAAAGAAGTGCTGGATCTGTGTGAGGTATTTCCGCTGTATGCCGAGCGCAGGGCGAGGGCACAAGCCGAAGCGCGCGCTTAGCATAGGTTCCTCTAATCCTTTTGCGCTCTCATGCGAGTTTCTATGGTTAAATGCCTTCCGTGAAAATCGCCATCGACATCCGGCGGATGACCGAGTTCGGCGTCGGGACTTACATCCGCAACGTAGTACGCACTTTGGGACGCCTGGACCACCAGACCACGTACTTCCTCATCGGATCTCCCACCAAAGTCATGGAGATCGGTCCCCTGCCGCCTAACTTCCACGCGGTTCCAGTGGCCGAGCCAGAGCGTTCCCTGAAGAGCTTTCGAGACTTCCGCACGATTGTGAAGCGCCTCAATTGCGATCTAGTCCACATTCCCAATCTTTACTCTATCCCGCGCGCCTTGCCTTGCCCCTACGTAATGACGGTGCACGACATGCTGGAGCATTTATCGGGAGGGCGACAGCAGACGGGGTTTTGGGGCTCCCTGCACTTCCAGTCGACGAAACAGGTTTTGCGGGGCGCATCGCGCATTTTAGCGGTTTCAAACTTTACCAAGATCGAGATGGAAAAGCTTTTTGGTATCCCGGCAGCACGCATCGAGGTGGTCTATAACGCGATCGATGAGCGCTTCCTTCACGGACACGCCAGCGCGGCCGACCGCCAGTTGATTGCCCAGCGCTATCAGGTCACTTATCCCTTCCTGCTCTATGCCGGAAGAATAAGCCCGCACAAAAATGTCGTGCGCATGATCGAGGCATTTTCCGCGCTCAAAACGGAGCTGGAAAAAGGCGAAGCATTTCCCGACCTGAAGCTCATTATCATTGGAGACGATCTTTCCGGCAATCCCGACTTGCGGCGAACCGTGATCCGAAGCGGCGTGCAGAACGACGTGCGCTTCCTTGGTTTCGTGCCCATCGAAGTGCTGCGCACTTTTTACGACCAGGCAAAGATTTTCGTCTTTCCGTCGCTATACGAGGGCTTTGGCCTGCCGCCGCTTGAGGCGATGGCTCACGGCACACCCGTCGTGACCTCGAATATTTCATCTTTGCCCGAGGTGGTGGGAAATGCCGCGGTGCTTGTCCACCCGGAGAATGTTTTCGAAATCATGCGCGCACTGCACCGCGTTCTGATGGATCAGCCACTACGCGAGAAAATGAAGGAGCGCAGTTACCGGCAGGCTGCGAAATTTTCCTGGGAAAAATCCGTGCGCCGGATACGGGAGGTCTATCAGGAAGTCCTAGGCGAGAAGGTCACTGCCGAACCTCCCGGCCAGGCGGCTTCTGCAAACAGGAATACGAAGGCAGGCGTGGCATAACTCCGCACGTTGTCCAGCCGCAGTACGAGTTAAGCGGGATCTACTTCAGCAGAGGCTGGCCCGGCGATGCGATGGCAAGTTTGTGCAATTTGGCCATAATCCGCTCGCGTTCGGCATCAGTCTGAGCCGAGGCAAGTCGCTTACGGAGGGTTGTGATCTTGTGCTGACGGGCGCGGCGCCGGCGAATCTCTGGCCGGCGGCTGGGTGCTGACATTAGTCTGTTCTCCTGCGATCCAATCAAAGTAACAGCATGGAGATTCTATCAGACCCCCGTGGACGCTGACGAAATTCTCATGCCTATCCCTGAGTGAGCCGATGTCGCAATATTTTACTGAACAGTAGAAGTGACGGCATCGCTTCAGGTCTGGCGCCCATCACAATGCGACGCGATATTGCATAAGCTGTGCCACTCGATCCGGTAACTTCTGAAGATGGCGTAACCGTTGTTCAATGTTGGGAACGGAACTGGAAGGGCAGGAGTCCAATGTCGAAGAAATCTCTTCTTCCGCTGTTGCTCGCCGGTGCGGAGCTGGCTCTCTTCGGGCGCAAAGAGCGGCCGTCCATCACAACGGGTAGATGCCAGAACCGCAGGGCTGGGGAACGCGAGCAGTCTCGCCGCGCAGCTGACGAGGCGATGCGTCGTTATCTAATGTACATCATCATGCCGGTCTGGTCGGTCACGGGCTTCCTGGACTGGCTATGGCACCGACAGACCAAGATCGAGACCGCCAGTGGCATCAAAGAATCGATGATGCATCTGCTGATGATGGCGGAGGCGGGAGCGTAGATATTGACGGGTTTGTTTCTCGAGATGAATGCGGGGCACTTGCCCTGATGGGCGCGGGTTGGCTGATGCATGAGCTGACAGTTGCCTGGGACGTAAGCTATACCATCTCGCGCCGTAAGATTTTCCCTCGTGAGCAACAGACTCACAGCTACATGCAAAGTATTCCCTTCGACATCGTTGCCATGATGGTTTGTCTGCATCCGGAACAGTCCCTGGCATTATTTGGGCTCGGACCGGAGAAGCCCGATTTCAAACTGCGGTTTCGGAAACCGCCGATTCCACTGAAAGAGTTCGCCGCCGGCGTTGCTTGCATGGGACTCGTGTCTGGCCTGCCCCATCTTGAGGAACTCCGGTGCTGCTATCGGGCTGAACGAGACGAACTAGCGGGACGCGACATTCCGGAATGCGCGGAGGAGCTTTATGCTTTCTAACTCCGCGAATTTTTCACGTCCAGCTAGAGAGTTGGATTGCCAACTCATCTAAAACTAAAACTGTCAATTACGCGGACTCAGTCGTCCACTTTCTGCCTATCTAGCAGATGCTACGTTTATTGGGAGGTTTCGCCCGCGCCAATCCCCAGCACAAACGACCCCCTCGCCCGAACGTCCCGCGACGAAGATCCAACCAGCACATCAAACTGGCCTGGCTCCGTCACCCAGTCTTTCTTCGCGGTGCTGTAGAAGGCCATGGCAGTAGGATCAAGCTTGAAATGTACGTCCTTTGATTCTCCAGGGGCGAGATCCACTCGTTGGAAGCCTTTCAGTTCCTGGATGGGGCGATCGACACTCGCGTGTCCATCATGCAGGTAGAGTTCCACGACTTCTGCTCCCGAGCGGGATCCGCTGTTGCGAACCTGCAGGCTCACTTCGATCGCTTTGCCGGACGACGCCCCGTCGGTGGAAATCTTCAAGGCGCTGTAATCGAACTTTGTATAAGAAAGGCCGTAGCCAAAAGGAAAAAGAGGCTCGATCTTCTGCTTGTCGAAATATCGGTAGCCAACATAGATGCCTTCCGCATACTCGACCTGCAAATTTTCGCCGGGATAGTGTCCGTATGCCGGCGAATCCTTCCACTGCTTCACAAAAGAAACGGGGAGCTTTCCAGAGGGATTGGCCTGGCCGAACAGAACATCGGCGATCGCGTTCCCGCCTTCCTGCCCGCCATACCACAGGTCGACAATCGCGGGCACCTGCTCAATCCACTTCGACATAAGGACGGGGCCGCCAGCGTTGATCACTACGACCGTGCGTTGATTGACTTTTGCCACGGCCTCGATCAGGTCATCTTGTCCGGCTGGCAGATCGAGCGACTTGATATCAAAACCCTCCGACTCAAGTTGCGGAGACCTACCCACTACGATGATGGCAACATCTGCTTTCGCCGCTGCATTGACGGCTTCATTTCTAAGTTGCTCTCGCGCCTTCGGACTGTCCCTGCCGGGGTCATCGCCTTCCATGGTGGCGCCTATTGCATAGCCCACTTGCAAGCGTTGACCGGCACGATCCTGAATGCCTGTCAGCGGAGTAATTGAATACTTTGGAACCACCAGCGAACTGCCGCCGCCACCGGTTCGGGCAACAGCAGCGTTTGGTCCGATTACAACCAGAGAATGGATCTTCGATGGATCGAGCGGAAGTAAGTCGCCAGCATTCTTCAGAAGAACGATGCTCTCTGTCGCCGCCTTGCGCGCCAGGACTCGCTGTTCAGGCGTATCGATTTGGCCGGTTGCGGAATGTGGCTTGTCGAATTGTCCGCTGACGAAAATCACGCGAAGGATGCGGCCTACATTGTCATCAATTGTGGCCGTTGAAATTTTGCCAGCCGATATTTCCGGAAGCATCTTGTCCGAAACCAGCCATCCACCGCCGTTGCCGGCCGCTAGCGTGGCCGGCTTTTTCATCCAGTCCTTCATTGGATCACCGCCAGGCATTTCCAAATCCATGCCGGCATTCACCGTGCCCGCCGTACTGTAGGTGCTGCCCCAGTCAGACACTACAAAGCCTTTGAAGCCCCATTGTTTTTGCAGCACGTCTTTCAGCAGGTAAGAGTTTTCAGCGCAGTACGCACCGTTCACCTTGTTATAAGCCGACATTGCTGACCATACGCCAGCTTCCTCTATCGCAGCTTTGAACGCGGGAAAATAAATTTCGTTCAAGGCTCGCTCGTCAATCACAGCATTGACGCGATGCCGCTCGAATTCCTGATTGTTCACGGCAAAATGCTTGACGGTCGCAATGACACCTTCGCCCTGAACCCCCTTGATGTAAGCCACCGCCAGACGGCTGGTCAGGTAAGGATCTTCGCCGTACCCCTCGAAATTTCTACCCCACAGAGGAGTGCGATTAATATTCACCGTCGGCCCCAGAATCATGTCTCGTCCCAGAGCTTTCACTTCCTGGCCGATCGCCTGCCCCTCGCTCTGTAACAAGTCAGTATCCCAGGTTGCGGCCATGGCGACGCCAGCAGGAAAGGCGGTCGTGGTCACTTGTTTATTGGCGGCCTCCCTTTTGGTTTCCGAGGAGGGCCCTGCCCACGACCTGATGCCGATTGGTCCATCGGCCATTTTTATGGAAGGAATGCCAAGCCGTTCATTCGGGACGCTCTGCATCCAATCGGCCCCACTTAACATGGCAACTTTCTCCTGCAGCGTCATGCGTGCCAGCAAATCCTGAACGCGTTGCTCGACTGGCAGGTGCGGATTCTTATACGGCGGGATTTCGGAACGGTTTGGGCTCTGGGCTATGCTCAGTGTGGCCGCAAGGCAAATCAAAGCCAGGCAAAGTCGACGCTTCATCGTTTTCCCCCTCGGGAGAATCCGGATCATTGTACGAATTAAGTGTGGGCAAAGCGACACGGCGAACGCCATGCGCTGAGTGCAAGAGCCTTGTTCGAGCTTCGCTTGTGCGTGGCTCTTTCAATCTCAAATATGGCAGCCGGACCTGTAAGCCGAATCCGCCGGGCTGCATTGCAAACAGACAACTTATTTGAAATCAGTCGCCGCGAAGTGTCAATGATGTCAACTTTGGCAGTGATGGCAGGTTTTGCGTCACACCGGCGTCACAATTTGGCAGTCCGAGACGATTGGGGTAGAGGCGTCGCAACTGCGCCCGGGTTTATTAAGCTTGCTCCTCCAGGGCGCTCAAAAACCGGACCACCGCTCGCGTGATCCGCTCTGCCGTAAAGGATTGTGGCAGCGGAACCGCCAGCATTGGCTGATTCGTCTGCGGGTGCCGCGAGAACAGGCTAGAAACGGCTGCGTGCGATTCCTGGCCGGGCGCGGTCGCGCAGTTCTTGAATTCCGAGGCAACGGACTGGAGGAATGCCAACCCGGCCTTGGCCAAGCCAACCGCGGCTCGTTCAACGGCGCCAACTCCATCCTCGCTGCTGGCTGGGACCCTGGAACTGGAGGGCTCCACGGTACTCTGTGCCGCTGGTGCCGAGGTTGTTGTCTCGCCAACCCGGATTGCTTGCGGCGGGGGCGTATCGATGATGCCCCCCTCGTTTAAGTTCGTGCGAACACAACAAAGCCATTGGCAGGGACAACTATGGCTGCCGAGGCTTCGAAGCCATGCAGCGGCGGGCCGGATGCATTGATACCTCCGCCGTTGCTGGCCACGATCGGGTTCACCCAATTGTCATAGACGTCGCTGTTGAATACTTCCCGCCATGGTCCGGCAAAGGGGAATCCGATGCCGTAGTTGTACCAGGTATCAAGTAGCTTAACTCCTATTCGGCCCAGAGATGTGCGTTTGTTGCCTGGGGGAAGGCGAAGAAATCTGCCTTCAGGACTTCCGCGGAGGTTCCGGCAGTAGGGTCATGGGAACACTTCCCAGGAACCTGAACTCGTCGGCCCTCCTGAACATTTCGTGAACGGTTCGGTTTGCAATGAAGAACACTACGTAATCAGGAAAGCGTTCCCGTAGCCTTTGCAGAACGAGGGGAGATTGCTCGTCCACCCGAAAGACTCGCATACCCACGCTACGCGGTGGGGTTCTCTCGGCGTCGGGCTTCTTCGCAAACTCCTCGATCCATGCATCGTATTCGCGTCTGCCGGCTTCGGCGACGGCGTGAAATCGCGTCTGCCGGCTTCGGCGACGGCGTGAAAACGGTGTTGGAGGGACCGACACGGAATCGGGTCCGTGGGAGTATTCTGCTAACCGGTGTCCGTTGTCAGCTTCCCAAAGAAACTGACGTACCCCTTCGAAGTCCTTGAAGGTGAAAAGTTTTCGATGTCAGTACAACATGTCTTCGTGCTCATGCTTGAGAACCGGGCCTTCGACCACATGCTTGGCTTCTCGATGATTAACGGTCGTGACGCCCAAACCGGCCAGCCGACTCAAGTGAGTGGCCTGACGGGAAGAGAATCGAATGTCTTTAACGGTTCAACTTACTCCGTTACAAAAGGCGCCGATATGGTGATGCCGGTCGACCCTGGCCACGAGTTCACTAACGTTCTCGAACAACTCTGCGGGTCGGCTGCGAGTTATCCGCCAGGCGGTGCGTACCCCGCTATCGACAAGAGCGGATTCGTGGCCTCGTATGCAGCCAGTGGAGGAAGCGCCGCTCCGGGAGAGGTGTTGAAGTGTTTCGCTCCAGAGCAGCTTCCAGTTCTTGCGGCTTTGGCCCAGGAGTTCGCTGTTTGCGACAACTGGCATGCGTCGATGCCGGGTCCGACATGGCCGAACCGCATGTTTGTCCACGCAGCCTCGGCTGGTGGGCTCGATCATAGCCCGACCAACCAAGAAATCGTGGCATGGGAGACGATTGGAGGTTTCCAGTTCAAGGCGGGCGGTATCTTCGACGCCCTAAAGAAAAAAGGGGTGTCTTATCGGCTCTATGCGGGGGACGATTTCCCGATGGTGGCCGCGCTCAAGGGAATCAGCCTGTTCGACATTCACCATTACAGCGAGTTCGTTGGCGATCTCAGCCAGGGTACATTTCCTTACAGCTATGTGTTCATTGAACCAAGCTATGATGTATTGAACGAATACAGGAACAGCACGTCCCAGCATCCTCTGACCGATATCACACTCGGCGAGGCATTAATCAAAGAAACCTACGAAGCCCTCCGAAATTCAGCTCTGTGGGAAACGAGTGTTTTGATCGTCACCTGGGATGAACACGGCGGATTCTACGACCATGTGACTCCACCTGCAGCCGTGGCACCTGGGGACTCACAGCCAAAAAGCAAGTACAACCAGTACGGCTTCACGTTCGAACAATATGGTCCTCGGGTGCCGGCGATCGTGATCTCGCCGCTCATCCCAAAGAATACGATCGACCACCGACTCTACGATCATGCTTCGGTCCCGGCCATGATCAAGGCAGTATTCGGGGCTGGCCCGCTCACCGCCCGCGACGGTCATGCCAACAGTCCAGATCAGTTGCTCTCCTTACAGACTGCCCGGCAGGATACGCCCGCGGCCTTGCCTTCTCCTGCCGCGGCAGCGGCACAACCCGTGATGAGCATGGCCGTCAGAGACTTGAGTACGGTGGTGGCGAGCCGCCCGGATGAAACCGTCAATCAGGGAACACTCCCCGTAATCATCAATTCCGCACTTCGCTAAGACCTCGAAATGTCACGGATCGGAGTTCTGTGGATTGAGCCACATGCCTGCAATCTGATCCTCGGAGCCGTCACTGCTGTGCTGGCTGTTCCAAGCTCCATGGGCATGCCCAGTCAAAATTACTGATGACCCTTAGCCCATGCGGTGAGCCGTGACAACTGATCGCAAAGCAATCGCCCGGTTCCGACCTCCTCGTATCGGCTTCGAAATGAACGCGATGCTGCGCACTCAGTGACTCGATCACCGCCAACGATTGCGATAACAACGACAGCGACTGCGGGATCTAGCCGCTACACCGGTCACTTGGATTTGGATTTGGTGCGACGAGACAAAAGCTCCGAGCGGCCGATGACAGTTCGCGGGTTTTTGAGTTTCGGGGGGTCAGAGATTCCCTCGAAAGCTGCGGACGACTTCCACGGGCTCAAGCCGTACATCCGAGAATCGCGCAGAACACTCACTCCCTCGCTCCATGCGGCCAGCATCCGCTTTCCAGTGTCCTTGAAACCTGCCAGTCCCTGCATCAATTCCCGAACGGCAGGGGCAGTGTCGGCTACCGCATCACTGATGCGCTCCAGGATTTCCTTCTGTTCGCGTTGGGAAATGCCAAAGGTGGAAGTAACAAAGGTGCCCAGAGTCTTTCCTGGCAACCATGTCTTCCTCCCCATGAAACTGATTCCGGGAGGATTGTTCTGGTAACCCTCGTAGACCGAAGTCGTGAAGAAGTCGTACGCGGGTGCGAGGCGTGCATCCGTCCGTGACGTGTATAGCAAAGCCAGATTCTTCGAATGGCAGTCCGCGTTCCGCAGCGCGTAAGTCAACAGCAGAATGGTGGTCAACTTCTGGAAGGTCCCGCGCTGATCTCCACCCGGCACATAGGTCCGAACCGCCTTCGCGATCCGCTCCCATGTGGTTTCGTACTTCGCGGACGGCCGAAGTCCGAGCAGGGCACAAAAATCTTCCAATGCTCGGAATGGCTTTCCATTGTCGTCGACGTCGAACCGACGCACCACCAGAACCTTGCCATCCTCGGAGAGTTGGGTTTTCGCGCTTTCGACAACCCTCGCTGCCACCTGCATGCACAAGTGTTCGTTGGCAGTCGCGAACGGAAGCTTGCTGGATGATCCTTTGATAATGTGGTCGTGGATCAGCAACGAAGCCTTTTTGTGCGGTCCCAGGCCGCTCGGCTTCTTTTGTTCGGTGTCCAGGAATTTCGGCAGGACGCCTGAAACACCGCTCTTGGCATGTTCTCGAACCAACTGCGAAAATGCCTCCTCCGAGTTGTCACCTTTCAACAGTTCGGCAACTTCGATCGGTTTTGCTGGCTCGTCCAGTGCTGCCCCAGGTGGAGCGACCTGGAGTCTTCCAACCATGTTTCGACCGATGACGGAGAGGAGTGCGACGGGGCTCGCACCGATATGCGGTCCGAATTCTTCCTGCAGGACCTGCAGGAGGTAGCCCTCCGGAAGGTTCATCTGGAAAATGGGGTGAAGTTGGTCGTCCCACGGGTACGATTCGGTGCGGACGGGCATCGTCAAAGAGACGAGGTCCTCGGGCGCCACGTCTGGAACATAGGTCATCACGCTCTTGAAATCGCCGACCTGTTCGAGAACGCCAACGTGGCGACCAAGGACATGGACATTCAGCTTCAAGCGCCACCCCGTTCGCGCCGCAGTTCATCGAGGGTGCCCGAGACTCCTACCTCGGTGAAACTGATTTCAAGGCCGAGTACCGCGAGTACCGCCAGGAGTTTGCGGGAGCCGAACTCCGACACCTGTCCCCGTTCAAAGCGCACAAGGGACTCCCTGGTGATTCCGGAGCGCAGGGCGACCTCGCTCTGGTTCAGCCCCAGAGCCTTTCGTCTGGCTGAGACCGCTTCGCCCAGTTCTGCCAGTGTCTGCATAATGTGAGTTATACATCACTTTTTGTAAACTATCAAGAATGATGTGATGTATATATCACTTCTGCCTTGCGCGTAGGCGGGACAACTGCGCGAGGGCGTGCAGCAACTCGAAGGCGCCGGAGTCCCCTACGAGCCGCTCCCCGAATCTCTCCAGCCATCATGGAAGATCTCGACTACCAGATTTAGCCCAACGTGGACTAACATGGTCCGCTCAGAGCGGACATCGGACCTCTGACGTCAGAACTCAGACGAAAGACCGCTGGACATACTGCAGCCTGAAATCGAATGTCGAGGGATGAGATCCGTTCTTCTCGGACGATCGCCAGGTGAAATGGACTATCCCTGCTGTTCTTCTACTTCTGCTCGTTCCATTCTGTTTGGCCGCTGACAAAAAAGAGGAAAAACCGAAACCCGCGCAGTCCATCGACGAACTCCGCCAGCAGATCGAAAAAATCCTCAAGGACACTCACACCAATGGAGTATCGGTCGCAATCGTTCATAAAGACGGGCGGAGTGGGTTACGGGCCTTGGTATGGCCGACCTGGCGAGTAATCGTCCCGCCACCGCGGACACAATTGTTCCGCATTGGTTCCACGTCAAAGGCTTTCGCTTCGCTCTCCATCCTGCTGCTGGCCGATCAGGGCAAACTTTCTCTCGAAGATCCCGTTCACAAACTCGCTCCCGATGTCTGGTTTGAAAATCGCTGGGAATCTACGGATCCTGTGCGCGTCGTGAACCTGCTTGAACACACTACCGGCTGGGACGACCTTCGCCTTCGCGAATACGCGAAGCAGGCCCCCGATTCCATGAGCGTGCGCGAGGGCCTCGACTACGACCATCACTCGCGCACATCACGCTGGCGTCCCGGGACGCGCATGGCCTATTGCAACCCAGGTCCGGCGGTCGCTGCCTACGTGGTCGAGAAAATTACGGGCCAGCGGTTCGAAGACTTTGTGCAGCAGAATCTTTTCAATCCTATTGGGATGAAGACCGCGACCTACTTCGAGCCTGCTCCCGGTACGCCGACCACGCTTTATCACCCCGACGGCAAGACTCCTTTTCCGTACGGGCACATCATCAGCGCCCGGCCGGGGCCATCAACGCGTCCGCCGACGACATGGCGGCATATCTGCAGTTCTATCTCAATCGCGGCGCGGTGAATGGAAAGCAGGTGGTCCCCTCTCCGCCGATATCGATCGCATGGAGAGTCCCAAGAGCACCTGGGCCGCCAAAGAGGGTTTGAAAGCTGGATACGGCCTCAGCAACCACTGGAGCGTTGAAGATGGCTTCGTCTACCACGGCCACGACGGCGGAGTCGACGGAGGCCTGACCGACATGTTCTACATGCCTGACTTCGGCGTCGGATATTTTTTCAGCATCAACAGTGGAAGTGGGGATGCCTTCGAAAAAGTAGGCAAAGCGGTCCGGGCTTACATTACGCACAGCCTGCAGAAACCGGTGGTGCCGCCAGTCGCCCAGTTACCCGTCAATGCAGCGGACTACGGTGGATGGTATGAGCCCGATTCCCCTCGCACCGAACTCTCACATTTTCTTGGACGCCTCGTGGGTCTGAGCCGGGTTCGGTTCGAAGACGGCAAGATGAGCTCCTCCGCCTTAGGACGATGGCACCAGGTCCACATAGCGGTCGAAGGGGCACAGTTTCGTTTCGAGCATAAGGACGCCCCACCTGACCCGGTCACAACTCTTGAGTTGCTGACCCCCAACGCAGAAGGTCGATTCATCCAAACCGATTCGCAAACGACGATGAAAAAGATTCCGGCGTGGTTCGCGATCGGAGAGATTCTTGTTGTTGGGTTCGTGGTGCTCTCAATCTTCTCTCTCGTTCTCTACGCGCCGTTCTGGATGATCGGCGGC
Source organism: uncultured Acidobacteriota bacterium (assembly GCA_963720155.1). Classification (GTDB taxonomy): domain Bacteria; phylum Acidobacteriota; class Terriglobia; order Terriglobales; family Acidobacteriaceae; genus Sulfotelmatobacter. The sequence continues at coordinate 46,882 of CAVREP010000001.1, read as the reverse complement.
CTGATGCGTAGCCGCCCCCGTCCCGCAGAGCGGGCCATCCGCTGGTGGCCACTAATTGCGGTTTTGAACCTCGTTGCCTTCGTTGCGATCTTTATCCTGTGCGGCGCAGACCTCATTGAGCGCCTGGGAAATTTCACCGTGTGGTCGGCTGCATTGTGGGTGGTGTCTCTTCTGTTCGGATTGGCATCGGTCGTGAGTTTTATGGTTGCTCTACGAGGTTCGAGCGAGGGAGTCCGTCCAGGCGTCCGCAGGTTCTCGCGGATCGTTTCAACGGCACTTTTGATTGCCGCTGCTTACTTGACCTACTGGGGCATTATCGGAATACGAACCTGGGCTTAGGTCGGGGACAACCGCGCAGAAAACTCGGGGAGGCTCGAGTTAGCGCGCGCCAACCCCAGCGCGCGTAAACTCTCCGTCGACCAGGCGCCAAATCCCGATTGGATTCCCGTCTCTCAACTCTTGAGGCAGCGCGCTGCCGGGAAAGTCCTGGTAGCACACTGGCCTTGCGAATCGAAAGATCGCCTGGCTCCCCACCGAAGTCGACCCTCCGTCAGAAGTCGCCGGATACGGCCCACCGTGGATCATCGCGTGTGTCACCTCAACTCCGGTCGGGAACCCATTGCACAATCTCGACGGAACCGCAGCCCCTCGGCTCAGCAATCCAAGAATGCCAGGCCAAGATATTTCCCAGCATGTGTTGGCATGGCCTTTCGTTTGTCCACGAGCCTGCGATGCACTTCAGCGACAAGCCGGTTTTATCCATTTGGATCATCTTGGATGATTTCCGGTGTCAGACTCCAACGGTTTCAGACTGTGCCAACTCGAATGTGAGGTTCACTGACCGCGCTCCAACCGGCCGGGTCCGATGGCGAACTCCGCGAGGGATAGTAAGCAACTGGCCAGGATCGAGTTCGAGCGATCCGCTCTCGAATTCGATGCAAAGCCGTCCTTCGATCACTAGAAATGTCTCGTCGGAGTTTGGATGAAAATGCCAGTGATAGGGTTCTGTCATTGTGGAAATTCGAACAACATGATCATTGATCTTGGCAATTGGATGATTGTCGTATCCCAAATGGGTCGACGACTCTGCCTTCAGCGTGATGACCTCGGGAAGGTGTCCATTCATCTCTCAATCCTCGGGTTCCAATTTTGGCATTGTAATTAATTCCTTAGCGTACGATTTTGGAATGTTGGTGTGGTGAACCCATGGAGCCTGCCTTTGCCCACTTCGGGGCATGTGGGGTATTTTTGCATCCGCAACCTCGAGGGCACTCTTATGCGGCCACGTGCTCTGCTCGGGGCTCGAGGCAGCGTGTCGGATTAAAGGGGCAGTTTCATTTTGTTCAATTGCTCTTCGGTTTCCTTCGAGGGCTCCAAATATTTCTGCGTGGTGGCAAGGGATTCGTGTCCGAGCCAGGATTGGACCGTACGCACGTCAATGCCAGCGCGCAGCCAGCGCGTTGCCGCGCTATCCCGAAACTTGTGGAGATGCCACTCCGTCTCATCGAGGCCTGCGGCTTTCGCGATCTGCTTGCACCGGTCGTGCAGATAGCCGTAGTCCAGGTGACTCTTGGGGGATGGAAAAACCAGCGCGCAGTTGGGGACGCGCTTGTGTTTTCGCAGAATGTCGGCCACTTCTTGCGAGAAGGGAACGATGCGTTCTTCCCAATCTTTGGGAAGGAAGTTGTATTGCGGTTTGGCGCGTACGTGGACACGGCCGTGAGTCAGGTCGAGGTCACTCCAGTGCAAGGTTTGGAGTTCCCCGCGGCGAAGTCCGGTGGCGAGTACCAATGCAAAAAATGCTTTGTCCCAGTCATTGCAAGCTGCAAAAAACTTCTTCAAATCTTCATCCGTGTAAGCGATGGGATGTTTGCGAAACTTGGCGAGGCGGGGCACGTCCTTGACCGGGTTGCGGAAGTTGAAGCGCTTGAAAAAATTATGCAGGATGACGCGATCGGTATAGAGCGTGGTGCCCGGGTCAAGGCCCTTGGATTTGCGCCATGCGAGAAAGCCCTTGATATCGCCAGCAGTGATCGCCTTCACATCCGACTTCGGCGCGACGTGCTCGGCGAACAAGTCCAGAATGTAGTCGTACTTTTGCGTGGTCATGGGCTTGCGGAAGGTGCCGATGTCTTTCAGGAATTCCTCGATGGCGGTATCGAGTGGAATCGTCGTCCTCGATCTTTATTCCGCGTGCCTGGGCTTCGAGTTCGAAGCGTTTCCGCTTCTGCGCCTCGGTGGCCTCGGAGGGAGTTGTGCCCGCTGCCTGGCGCATGCGCTTGCCGGCTTCACGCCATTCGATGAGGTAGGGCGCGGACGCAACCCATTTGATTCTGCCCTTGGGATTGCGCTCGAGGGCTACGTTATGCCAGCCAGTTTTGGTGCGTACACGGCGAAGAATATTGACTCGTGCCACAGCAGTGTTCCTTGGAAAAGTGTCCACTATTATGGACACTAAATGGACACTAAGTCAATAAGTCATTTAGTTGTAATCAGTTGTGGCAGCCGGACCTGTAAGCCGAATTCTGTCCGCCGGATTGCTCCGATGGGACGGTCATTCCTCTGGGCCACGCATCGCTGCGAGGCTCTAGCGACCTACCCGAAGGTTTGACGCACCGAGCCGGCACGTGCCGAACCTTGATTCGCGAGAATCAAGTTCCGGTTCCCTTCCTATTTGGTCTTGCTCCGTGTGTGGTTTGCCCTGCCCACCGCATTGCTGCGGCGGCGGTGCGCTCTTACCGCACCTTTTCACCCTTACCCTCATCCGTAAGGACGAGGGCGGTATGTTTTCTGTGGCACTTTCCGTCGGACGGGCTTGAACCCGGCCTCCCGGACGTTATCCGGCACACTGCTATGCGGAGTTCGGACTTTCCTCTCCCTGCGTCCGAAGACGCGGGAAGCGACCGTCCGGTCCAGCTGCCAACTTGTTCATTATATGCGATGGAGCGTTGCGGCATCCGGCCTCCGCGCCCGGCGCCCGGATTATGCTTTTCCTGCTTCAGTTGCATTATCGCTCTATAGCCCGGCTGATAGACTTAATCCCGCAGAAGAACTATCAGTTCTGAACGCCGCCCCATGAACATCGCCGAAGCCATCCGAATTGCCTTTCAGTCGCTGTGGGTAAACAAGCTGCGCTCGGTTCTGACGCTGCTGGGCGTGGTGATTGGAGTGGCGGCTGTGATCGCGGTAGTCACATTTGTTTCCGGCATCAATGATTATGTGGCGCAGAAAATCTTTAATCTGGGTGCGGACGTTTTCCTTATTTTCAAAGTTTCTCCCGCGGTCACGAACGTTGACCACTTCCTCGAAGGTGAAAAGCGCAAAGACCTGACGCTGGAGGACTATCAGGTTGTCGCCGCCGCCTGCCATCATTGCGAATTGGTGGGAGTATCGACCCGCAACGAAAGCGGCCATGTGAAGTATGGCGAGCAGTCCATTAGCGATACGCTGGTGCGGGGGATCACTCCGGCGATGGCTACAGTCCTCGATACCGACCTGAGCGCCGGCCGCATGCTCAACGATACAGATGTAAGCAATCGATCTGCGGTGGTTGTCGTGGGAAACGATATCGTGGAACACCTGATGCCGGGTATCGATCCCCTGGGCAAGGAGATCCGCATCGATGGCTGGACCTATCAGGTGATCGGGGTGGCGAAGAAAAAGGGGACAACGCTGGGACAGAGTGCTGACAATTTTGTGATGCTTCCCATTACCGCCTGCTTGAAGCAATATGGCTCACATGATGCCAGTCTCCGGATTGCGGGAAAAGCCGCAAGTGGGGGAGTTCCGCTCGAGGAGGCGATCGACGAAGCGCGGGCAGCTCTGCGAGCCAAGCGGCATGACCAGCCCGGCAGAGACGACAGTTTTGACATTGAGACCAACGCCAGCCTAGTCGGCATCTGGACCAGCTTCAGCCAGACTTTCTTCATCGCAACCATTGGGATCGCCTGCATCTCGCTGGTGGTTGGCGGCATCGTGATCATGAACATTATGCTGGTGGCGGTGACCGAGCGCACGCGAGAGATCGGCATTCGCAAGGCTCTGGGCGCACGGCAAGAGGATGTGTTGCTCCAGTTTCTGATCGAGTCCGTCGCTCTGTCGCTTACTGGAGGCGCCCTGGGCGTTTTGCTGGGTGTGGCCGTCGCTCTCACAGTTACGTTGCTGATCGGAATGCCTTCGGCGATAAAAATGTGGGCCGTGGCTGCCGGATTAGTCGTCTCCGCGAGTGTGGGAGTTTTCTTCGGCGTCTATCCTGCACGCAAGGCGGCGAAGCTGGATCCGATTGTGGCGTTAAGGTTCGAAACGTAGGGACTTTTAGTGATTTGGACCATCGGGCGATTGTGCAATTGAAAATATGATCGACGGAGCGATGTACGTTTTCAATTGACAATTACGCAATCGCGAGATCACTCATTCTTCATGATTCGCAAAGACGAATTCGGCGAGATCGTCCAGATGGCGACGGACACGATTCGCAGTAACAAGCTGCGCTCGTCGCTGACCGTGCTTGGAATCGTGATAGGCGTCGCCATGGTGATTAGCGTCTCTTCAATTGGCCGCGGACTCGACGACAATGTACGCGATGTCGTGGCCAGTATCGGCTCCAACGTGATCTTCGCCTATCATATGGAGCCATTTACGTTCGGGCGCCCCACCGAGGAAATGCGAACACGCAAAAAACTGACCTTCGAAGATGCAGAAGCCATCATGCAACTGCCGCATGTGAAGGCCGTTTCCGCAGGGATCCGTTTCTTCCGACCCGAACTCGGAGTTGGTACCTTCGCAGTGAAATATCAGGATCGCAAGGTTAAGAACACCATCCTCGAAGGTGATACGGCTTCGGTAAAAGATGTTTTTGATCTGGTAATGTCCTCCGGGAGATGGTTCAGTGATGCCGACGTCGAGCGGCACGCTACCGTCATCATTCTCGGGCATGACACCGCGGAAGAATTATTTCCGGTGGAGAATCCTCTGGGTAAGGAAATCAACATTGAAGGCCGATTGTTCGAAGTAATCGGCGTTTTGGCCAAGCTCAAGTCCGTGTTTGGAGGTGGAAAAGATCCCAACGATAATCGGGTCTTTTTCCCGCTGAGCACTTTCAAGACGCTTCACCCCGAATTGAAGGATCATTGGATCAGCGCCAAGGCAACGTCCCACGACGATATGCCCAAGGCCATTGACGAGATCCGCGAATTGCTGCGGCGGCGGCGAAAGGTACCATCCAACAAGCCGGATGATTTTGCCGTCTTCACTTCCGACTCCATCTCGGAGGTTTGGAACAAACTCACCGGCATGCTGTTTGTGGGAGTATTCGCAGTATCGAGCGTAGGGCTAATTGTAGGCGGCGTGGGCGTGATGAATATCATGCTGGTCAGCGTGACTGAAAGGACGCGAGAAATCGGAGTCCGCAAAGCCATCGGCGCGCGTAAACGCGACATTCTCTTGCAATTTACTCTAGAGGCGATCATTCTCACCGCCGTCGGCGGGGTGATTGGTCTCGTGCTGGGCGCAGTAATCGTCTGGGTGATTCCTGCCTTGTGGCCCTCGTTGCCCGCTCACATGTCGATGTTCTGGGTGGTCTTCGGTTTCACCTCCGCCGCCGGAGTGGGACTTGTGTTTGGCATTTATCCCGCGTGGAAGGCAGCCAACCTCGATCCGATCGAGGCGCTGCGTTACGAATGATCCGGCCCTGCGCTTGCGCATGATGCACTCCATCCTCACGGCAGTTCAGATCGTCACGGTCGTCGGAATAGTATCCAGCTCACTTTATTACTTGCTCTGCATTTGGGGTGCGGCAAAATTCCTACGCGAACCGAAAGTTGAACTCCAGGCGACTGCTCAACGGAGTCGACTTGAGGCCCAGACTGTATCAGTGCTGCCTCCGGTTTCGATTGTGAAGCCGCTGAAGGGCACCGATCCGGAAATGTACGAGAGCTTTCGCAGCCACTGTTTGCAGGACTATCCGGAATACGAAATCATTTTTGGTGTAAGCGACCCTGACGACCCTGCAATCGAAAGCGTGAAGAAATTGCAGCGCGAATTCCCAGATCGCCGAATTCATTTGATGATGTGTCCGAAAGCCCTGGGTGCGAATGTTAAGGTCAGCAATCTGGCGCAGATGTTGACTGATGCGCGCCATGACTACTTGATCGTCAACGATAGCGATATTCGCGTGGAGTCTGACTACCTGCGCCGGGTGACTGCGCCCTTGGCTGACACTGGAGTAGGCATGGTCACCTGTCTCTATCGCGGAGTGGCTGGTTCGACCCTGGGATCGCGTCTGGAGGCGCTGGGCGTTAGCACGGATTTTTGCCCTAGTGTTTTGGCAGCGCGTCAACTCGAGGGCGGCATTCGATTTGGTCTGGGATCCACACTTGCCTTCCGGCGCGCCGAACTGGAAAAGATCGGTGGCTTCGCTTCATTCGTAGACTACCTGGCCGATGATTACGAACTAGGAAAGCGCGTCGCGGGCTTGGGATTAACTGTCGAAGTCTCCGAGGTTGTGGTTGAGACCTATCTTCCGGCCTATGGTCTGCGGGATTTTCTCGCGCATCAACTGCGTTGGGCCCGGGGAGTCCGGGACGCTCGTTTCGGCGGTTATCTCGGCCTGATTTTCACGTTTGGAATTCTGTGGGCGTTGCTGGCCCTGGCAGCGAGTCAGGGCAGGGGCTGGGCCTTCGGCGCACTGGCCCTCACGCTGTTTCTTCGCCTTGCAGTTGCCGTGGTGGTTGGACGCGGTGTTTTGCGAGACCCTCAGGTCCTGAAGTATGCGTGGCTGATTCCAATTCGCGATTTGGTAGCAGTGGCAGTCTGGATTGCGAGCCTGGTTGGCCACACCGTGACTTGGCGCGGAGATCGGTTCAGTCTGAAAAATGGCAAACTCACTCGGATACTGCCGGAGCCCCGTAAGGATCCTCAATCGCATTAGCCACCGTGTGGACAATATTGCGCCTGTGATCCAGAATCGCCCGAACTTTTTTGGCCAGTTTTTTCAAGGTGAAGGGCTTCTGCAGGAAATTGCTCTCGACATCGACTACCTTGTGATCCATCACAGTTTGGCCGGGGTAGCCTGAAACGAACAATACTTGAGTCTCCGGACGGAGCCTTCCCAGTTCTGTCGCGAGTTCTCCTCCACTCATGTGCGGCATTACGACATCGGTGACTAAGCAGCTTTGTGGCTGCGGCGTCCCCCGTCTCATGTTCAGACAAAATCAGATCATAGTTGCCGCGCTGCAGCATCGCCTTGGCTTCTTCCAGCGAGGTTGCATGATTGAGTTCTGCAGGCAGCACCCCCCGGTTTCGCTCGAGGATTTCCCGGATGAAGAAGAAATTCTCCTTTTGGCTTCCTACCAGCAGGATGCGCAACGGGGAAGGTCCGATTTTGGCTGCGGCTGACAAAGTGAGTGATTTCAGCTCCTGCATTCATATCGGGAGGTTTCCGTCGCGGCGTTGTTTGCGGAGGAGACATACAACCATTGATCTGTTGAGCGAATCCCATAATGGAGATCGATTCGTTTCGGGATAGATGGCCTGCTCGTGTCAAATTCAGGAGGGAACATAGAAAGTCCTCCTGACTATTCTTATTTGTTAACCAACTCTAGTTTCGAGCGTCTAATTTCTAAACGCCGGGCGTCCGTGAGCATGCCTGGTTTTCGAAGGAAATCAGGAACCCCTGCATAGGTTTCGGCGTATCAGTTAGGAGAAGTGCGTGCAGACATAGCATTACTGGAGGATTTATGCAGTCCCAGCAGAGCGTAGGTGACGTAAAGACCATCCCCAATAACGGTACTGGACATGTTGAGGAGGTGGTGCGACAAGCTCACGAGGAGCTGCGCCAGCTCCTCCAAAAACGTGCCGAAGTGATGCGCCGGATCGGCACCATTAAGCAGACCATTGCCGGCCTCGCCAACCTCTTTGGCGACGATGTTTTGAGCGATGAATTGCTGGAACTGGTGGATCGCAAGACCAGCGGTCGCCAGCCGGGTTTTACTAAAGCCTGCCGTATGATTCTGATGGATGCCAATCATGCCCTCAGTGCGCGCGAGGTTTGCGACCGGATTCAGCAAAAAGCTCCGCCTATGCTGGCTCGACATAAAGATCCGATGGCCTCTGTCACTACAGTGCTCAATCGTTTAGTGGCCTATGGTGAGGCCAGGGCTGTGATTCTCACCAACGGGCGCCGCGCTTGGCAGTGGGTTGCTGACTCAGAGTCTGAGTTGCGGCCGGAGTTGGTGGCGTCAGCCCATCAGTAGTTAAGTCGGTCTCGAATTAGGTCGATCTTGAATTAAGTCGATGTTGAGCAGATTTCTAATTTGCGAACTGCCAGCTGACCTGCGCTGAAAAGCCGGGTGCCCGGCGCATCCTGCTTCGTCTGGCGAAAGTGTTCAAGAGGTGTCGATCTCTCCAAGACTCCCTTGGCCCCGCACTTTCGCAGTACTTTGGTAACTCGATCCGAAACCACACGAGCGATATTCTAGGCCTTAACCTGCCCCCGGGTTTTAGTCCTCGCTGCCTCCAATTGGAGGTTGTGCGGCTTTCTTTCTGGGAAGAGGTACGGAATAATGCCTACAAAAATCGGCCACTTCGAAATTCTGAGTGAACTGTCAAAGTCTGCCACTGGCGCAGTGTACAAGGCTAACGACCCACAAACCAGCCAGACGGTCGCTTTGAAAGCGATTCAACTGTCTGCCTTTGGCGAACGCGCGGCCGAAGTGGAGAAGTGCCTTCTGGAAGAGGCAGAGATCACCAAAGTCTTGAGCCACTCCAACCTCTCTCCGGTGTATGGCGCGGGAGAAATGGACGGCCAGTTTTGCGCCGCGATGGAATACATACAGGGCAACAGCATCGCCACCATGCTGGCCCGCAAAGAAGGATTTTCCATCTGGGACCTGCTCGACATCGGAAGGCAGGTATGCAGCGGCCTCGACCACGCCCATTCCCACAATGCGTTTCATTTTAGTCTGGAGCCCGCCAAGATTATGTGCGGCTGGGATGGCACGGTCAGAATTCTGGGATATGGCGTCTCCAGCGTCGGCAAATTTGCCAGTCAAATGCAAGGCGTTCCATCCATCCTGCACTACATGTCTCCGGAGCAGGTTCGGGGCGAAAATATCGATGCGCGCTCCAATCTTTTCAGTCTCGGTGCCATATTTTACGAGATGGTGACGGACCATCAGGCCTTCGATGGTGAAGATGCTGAATCCCTGCGCCGAAGCATCGTCGAGGACACGCCCCAGGCACCGGTAGCCGTCAATCCCAAAGCACATCCCCTGCTCAGCGATCTTATTATGAAGGCGCTCGCCAAAGATCCGGCGGAACGCTACCAGAACGGAAGGGAACTGCTCGACGATCTGGAGAAATGCAAAGAATCGAAACCTCAAGCGGCGAAGCAGTCGGCAGCGCCTGCCAAGAGCGTACCCATTCCTGACGCAGTCAAAGCCGCAAACCAGGCGAAATTCGTCGGAGCCTCAGCGCCCCGTCCGGCCGGTGCGGTATCCGCTCCAAGTCGCACCGTTCCCGCAAAACAGGTTGCCGCACAGCCAGTTCAGAAACAACCAATTCAGAACCAGCCGGTCGAGGGCAAGCCTGCCCCTCTCCGCAAGGCTGCAGCGGCGTCAGCGGCCGGGAGCCGAGCACCATCCGCGCCAGCCGCGCCGAAACTTCAAACCTCGGCCGTAACTCCGGGCCGCAAGCTGAACACTGATGCCACACCCTCTGCTGCTATGTCTTCTGCCGGCCTTGACGAGTCCTCGGCACATTCTCCTCAAGTCGAGGCGCCAAGAATTGCCGTGGATCCAATGATGGCTGAGGATGCTCCTTCGCGAGCCGTTGGTGGTGTTAGCTTCTCGGAAATGACCGAACTGCCTCCGCTGAAGGAGGTTTATACGCCGCCGCCTCCGCCACCTCCAACCTTTGAGCAGCAGCCTTCTCAGGCGCCCAGCTTCACCACGTTTCACGATGAACCGGAAAAGCCGAGAGTTCAGCCCCGCGAAGTCGCCGAAAAGGCGATGAAAGAAATCAAGAACGTTCCACCGCAGCTGGTCGTTTATTCCATTGCCGGTGCGGCGGTCGTGATCCTGATTATCGCCATTGTTCTGGTCTTCCACGTCAACAGTTTGAATAATGATGGCGATTCACCCCGCCCCGCCGTTGCCGAGTCCGCTCAGCCTGCGCCGAGCCCACGTGCCGCTCAGAGCCAGCCTGTACAGTCTGAACCGCCCCAAGCAGAAGTACAACCTGAAGCGCAACCGGCGTCTGCCCCTGTGGCAGAACCCGAACCAGCGCCCACCCGCACGGTTGCCGCAGCTGCCAGAGGCAAAAACGCCCGAAAGAAATTAGCTGCTGCGCCAACTACGGTTATCGTGCCTGGACAGATGGCGATCGACTCCACTCCGCCGGGCGTCCAAGTGCAAGTCGACGGAAAAACCGATCCCTCGTGGGTCACTCCTTTTACTCTGTCTGGCCTGGCAGCGGGGCGGCATTCAGTTACGTTTAGCAAAGCGGGGTATTCCAGCGATACGCGTTCCGTCGACGTTGCGGCGGGCAGCAAGTCTTTTGTCGTAACTCATCTCGCCCAACTCGTCGCGACGCTCGCTGTCTCCAGCACTCCCGCCGGAGCCAACTTTTACGTCGATGGCAAGAACATGGGCAAGGTCACTCCCGCGCAGGTTTCAGTTGACAAAGGCCAGCATGTGGTTCTGGTGCGCAAGTCAGGTTATATTGACGAGACCACGAACGCCCAGTTCATCCTGGGGCAGACCGTCAGCTTCTCGCCGGCGCTGCGTCCGCTCGGCAACGTCGATGACATCAAAACCGTCGGAAAAATGAAGAAGCTGTTCGGCGGCAAAGAAACCCAGGGCATGGGCACCGTCAGCGTCAAGACCCAACCCAAAGGAGCTCAGGTGGCGGTGAACCAGCACATGCTGGACAAAGAGTCTCCCGTCGAATTCATACTCGATCCCGGCAACTACATCGTTGACATCACCATGACCGGCTACGCCCCCATTCACAAAGTCATTACCGTGGATAAAGGCGGCAAAGCTGTCATCGACGAGGTCTTGCAGCACGAGTAGCCAGCAGGCGTTTACTGTTCATTGATTCCCTGAAAGACGGCAGTCCTCTTCAGCATCGGCCATCGCTTGCATAGCCCTGGCTTTGCGACTCCTTTATTAACATTCCTTTAACGGTCCCTTAACCTTCATATCGTAGCATCCACTTCCAGCGAAACCCTGCACCGCCAATTCTGAAAGGTCAAAACTCTATGCGTCAATTGTTGGCTATATGCCTCGTCGCCGCCATCGTTACCGGGTCAGTGCTTACTCCGGTAGCAAACGCCGCTAATTCTAAGACAGCTACGCCGATTAAACACATTGTGATCATTTTCGGGGAGAATCGGTCGTTTGACCACTATTTCGGAACGTATCCATATGCTCTGAACCCAAAAGGAGAGCCGCAGTTCCACGCGCAATCAAATACACCGACCGTGAACGGCTTGAGCAACGCCCTCTTGAACCATAATCCCAATCTCAACCCGCTCAATGGTAGCGGCGCAGCCAATCCTTTTCGATTTAGTCGTTCGCAGGCAAATACGCAAGATATGAGTCACGATTACACGCCCGAACAGCTGGCGTTCGACGGTGGCGCGATGGATCTGTTCCCCGCCAACACTGGAAGTGCAGGTCCCCCGCCCAACGCTCCTCCTGAAGTCGTGCTCACGACCGGTCAAGTGATGGGCTACTTTGATGGCAACACCGTCACGGCGTTATGGAATTATGCCCAACATTATGCGATGAGCGACAACTCCTACAGCACGAACTTCGGTCCCTCCACGGTCGGCGCCATCAATTTGATTTCCGGCCAGACCAACGGCGTAACCAAGCACATCAACGGCAGCGGCGGGCTGGTGGGCGACGGCAACGACGGGCTGACACTAATCGGTGACCCCGATCCATTAAATGATGTTTGCTCCGGCAGCGGAACCCAGGCACAGATGGAGGGAAGAAATATCGGCGACCTGCTCAACGCAGCCGGTATCACCTGGGGTTGGTTCGGCGGAGGCTTCAACCTGGCCAAGGTAAATCCCGACGGCAGCACCGGATGCAACCGCCAGTCGACCTCGCCTATCGTTGGTACGTAGACGGATTACGTTCCACATCACACTCCGTTCCAGTACTACGCATCCACCGCGAATCCCACTCATGCCCGTCCCAAGTCGGTCGCAGCGATTGGTCATTCCAGCGATCCCGCCAATCACGACTATGACGTCGATGACTTCTTTACTGCCGTTCAGGCCGGAAATTTCCCAGAGGTAAGTTTCCTGAAGGCCATTGCGATTCAAGACGGCCATCCTGGAAATTCAGATCCGCTGGACGAGCAGGAGTTCGTGGTGAAGGTAGCCAATCTCCTGCAAGCGCAACCGGAGTGGTCCAGTACGGCCTTAATCGTGCTCTGTGACGATTCCGATGGCTGGTACGATCATCAGCTCGGCCAGATCGTAAATTCATCGAAGACCGCCGCTGATGCTCTCACCGGTCCGGGAAGCTGCGGAAGTGGCGCCACAGCGCTACCCGGTATCAGTTCAGCTCACGCTCAGGGCCGATGCGGATATGGTCCACGGCAACCGCTCCTCGTCATCTCTCCCTGGGCCCGGCATAACTTCGTGGATAGCTCGGTCACCGATCAAACCTCGGTCATTCGCTTCATCGAAGACAATTGGCTCGGCGGTGAGAGGATTGGCCAAGGATCGTTCGATGGGATCGCAAACTCGATCAGCTCTATGTTCGACTTCCATCAGACCGTGACCGACGATCTTTTCATTCTCGACCCAAGCACAGGCGAACCCGTGAACCTTTTTTAAGGTTCCCTGCGAATTGTCAAACCGGAAATACGTACGATAGAGGCAAGGCAGGTGCGGCGCGCCAGCGCTCGCCTGCCTTGTCGTTGTTATATCCTTGACCCCTAAAGGCCATGCAGTGATTACACGCCGAAAGTTTCTGCAACGCTCGAGCCTGGTGGCCACGACATTGGCCACGGCAAAAAGCGGAATATTGAATGCAATGGCGCAGAGGGTGGCTACCATGGCCCCGGCGCTTGATGTCACCACTTTGGAGCAATTCGTGGATCCTCTACCGATCCCTGAAATCGCGCAGCGCCATGGATTTCGCCCTAGCCCGGCCGATCCAAAGCGGAGCGTCCCCTTTTATCGGGTTCAAGCGCAGCCCATTACCAGCAAAGTTCACCGCGATCTGCAGCCCACCAGGTTCTGGAGCTTTGGCCACTCTACTCCCGGTCCTACATTTGAGACGCGCGCCGGTGAACCTCTGCTCATGGAATGGATGAATATGCTCCCCGACGAACATTTCTTGCCCCTGGACCATACAATTCACGGGGCCGAAGCCAACAAACCCGCAGTCCGTATCGTGGTGCACATGCATGGGGCGAAAATTGGGCCAGAAAGCGATGGCTATCCGGAAGACTGGATCGTGCCCGGGAAATCTTCGATCTACTACTACCCCAACCAGCAAGACGCGGCCATGCTCTGGTGTCACGACCACGCGCTTGGAATTAATCGGCTTAATGTCTATGCAGGATTGTTTGGAACGTTCTTCATCCGAGACGGCGTTGAGGATGCGCTCAATTTTCCGAAGGGCAAATACGAGTTGCCACTTCTTCTCTATGACCGATTACTGACACGAGATGGACACCAGCTTCTCTATCCAGTCTCGCCCGATCCCGAGTCTCCGTGGATTCCGGAGATTTCCGGGAACGCTATTCTAGTAAACGGAAAGCTCTTTCCCTATCTCGAGGTTGAGCCAAGAAAATATCGCTTCCGCCTTCTCAATGCTTCCAATGCCCGCTTCTATCATTTATCCCTAGTCGAGAAGAGCCACGCCGACAATGTGCCCTTTTCATCAAATCGGAACCGACCAGGGTTTATTGCCTGCGCCGGTTCCGGTCACCTGCCTCGAAATCGCACCGGGCGAGCGCGCTGATCTTGTCGTTGACTTTAGTCAGCATCGGGGCGCGCAGCTTGTCCTCAAAAACGACGCGTTCATTGTGATGCAATTCCGCGTCTCCCCAACGAAGGTGACTGACACGAGTGCGTTACCAACCACCTTGCGACCCGTGCCCAAAATCCCAGAATCGCAAGCAGTGCAGACACGACTGTTGACGCTCAACGAGTATGTCAACAAGGCGGGCAATCCGGTCATGTTGCTTCTGAATGCTTCCCATTGGAGCATGCCAGTTACGGAAAGGCCGGTGCTAGGATCGACTGAAATCTGGACGCTGATCAATCCCACCAACGACTCCCACCCCATTCATTTGCATCTGGTGCGCTTCCAAATCCTCGACCGCCAAAACTACGAGCCCTGGCTGTTCCAAACCAAGCGACAGCTACATTTCCTGGGTCCGCCTGAACCTCCCGACCCGAATGAGGCTGGCTGGAAAGATACTGTGCGGGCGCATTCTCGGATGGTTACTCGCATTATTGTGCCCTTCACAGGCTTCACAGGACGTTATGTATGGCATTGCCACATCCTCGAACACGAGGATAATGAAATGATGAGGCCCTATGAAGTAATCGCTGGGCCCTAATCTTGGCTTTAAGAGTCTAGTGCGGCAGTTTGAAGTTCACCGTGATCTGCGTCTGAATATCAACTGGCTCACCATTGAGCAGATACGGTTTATATTTCCATTGCTTTACCGCGTCCACTGCGGCGCGTGCGAGCTGCGTATCTCCGCTGAGAATCCTCACCTCGGTGATGTTGCCGTTTTTGGAGAGGCTTGCCATCAGCTGGACCGAACCTTCAATGTGCAGCTGCATTGCGCTTCGTGGATAGATTGGCTGTACCTGCTTCACCAACAATCCTCGAGACACTCCCTGCGAGACCATCAGCCGTTGCAGCACCGGCGTCGGAGCATTATTCGAACCCATCAGATTCGGCAGTGCTGCCACGTTACCGTCTGGAGCTATGTCAGTGACGCTCAAAGCTGGCGCATCGTCGGTTACCGCTTTCGCGGCCGCTTTGGCGTGGTTACCCTTGATCACCATCGGCTGAGAGTCTGAGTCCGTTGCGGCCGGCTTACTTTCCGCAAGCGTGACTGGAGCTGATGGTTTGGATGACTCTGGTACGGCGATGGCTTTGCTGGGATGTGTCTGTACTTTCGCAGCAATCGCTGGTGCCTGAATATCGGACGAAGAAGATGTAGTAGCCGGAGCCGGAGTTGGCGTCAACTGTTGGCTCGGAATTTTCGCCGGTTGCGCGGCAATAGGCACGGGAGCGGTCTCAGTCTCGTTCGAGCGCGCCCAGTGCATCCGTGCAGCGTAGCTGCCGACTGCAAACAGTACCACAGCAACCGCTATAAATAACTTTTTGTTGCTTCCCTTGCTCGCGGGCTCTTTGCCACCGGCGACTGCGCCGCCGAATGTGAGTGCCGCCGCAGGTGCCGACGCTTCAGTGATCGAAGAATTTTTCTCGTTCAGATCCGTTTTGACAAATTGATTCGCCGGCTCGGCGATGAGTATGGATGGCTTGTCACCAAGAGAAGCGCCGGATTTCGACTGGCGCGCGGGCGCGGGAGCGCTCGCGGCAAACCCTGGCGAACTTTTGCGCTCGGCGGTCACAGACGAGGCCAGCGATGCGGCCGCCTTAGGCGCAGAAGGTTGAGCTGACGTCGCGGCTGGTTGCGCGATATAGTCGCTGGCATCTGGCAAAGCTTTTATCTTCTCCGCGGCGATCTCGATCGGTGCGGAAGCCACAACACTCGGCTGCTGCGCAGGTTTCTGAATGGGAATACTTGCCGGCGGCACCATTCGAGGCGCAACTCGCGCGGGGGGGCGAGTATCGGTGATTCGGGGAATTGCGTGGGCGGGCTTCTCCGGCGCGGCTGCGGCAGGGTTCATCGCCGGGGTTGCCGAACTTGTCGGTTTTCCTGTTTCATTCTTGCGCAGCAGTCCACGTGCGACCCGCAAAGTGCCCTTCGCCTGTTCTACGTTAATTGGCTTGGTGAGAACAAGGTTCGCACCGATGCGGAACGCTTTCGCAACTCCCGCTTGCCCTTCCACGACGGCGACCGCCAGCGACGACTGATTATTAGCCGCGTTGCGCGCGCTCTTGAACAGCAAAGTTGCGTTCTGTTCGTTATCGCAATCAACCACCACGGCATCGAAGCGCTCGCCCATTAATTTCTTTACGGCGGCGAAGGGTTCTGTGCAGGGAATGACGGCGAAGTCCAGTTCACTCAGAACTTGCGTGACAGTGCGAGCTGTCTTCTCATCGGGACAGAATAGGAGTGCTTGGTAGCCCATATTAGAGTCATCGTAGGTACACCCGTAAGGAGCATCAAGTTACGGTAGTAATTCGCTATAGGCGGTCTCGCCTTGCCAGAAGGGGCTTTTGGCGGCTCCGATTCAAGGTTGTACCCCACGGATACAATGCGGAGCATGCGTATCCCACTGTGGCTCAAAGTGTTTTGGACGGTGTGGGTAATAGTGTGGGCCGCCGTCTATTGGCGGCAGTACGGTTTGCAGAATTTCCTTTTCTTCTGCGACCTGGGCAACATCCTCATTGCAGTTGGACTTTGGTGTGAAAGCCCGCTCATCTTTTCGTGGCAGGCGAGCGGGCTATTACTTTTCCAGACTCTATTCGCCGTAGACTTAGCGGCCGCTCTCGTAAACGGGCGACACTTGATCGGAGGAACCGAATATATGTTCGATCCGAAGATTGCCCAAGGGATTCGCCTGCTCAGCCTCTTTCATGTTGTGACACCGCCATTACTTCTGTGGGCAATTTGGCGATTGGGTTACGACGGGCGAGGGTGGAAGTTACAGACGCTGACCACGTGGATCGTGGTTCCGATCAATTATCTGTGGCGGCCGCAGTACGACGTGAACTGGGCTCGCGGACCATTCTTCCACGAACAGCACACGGTATCAGGGTTCGTCTATCTGGTGGCCTATCTGATGCTTGTCCCTGCCGTTGTGTACTATCCAACACACAGGTTTCTCGTGTGGTTCACGCAACGGTGGCACACACAAGCCTAATTGTTTTTCCGCGCGTTCTTTGCTGATTCGCTAATTTGTTTCGCCGAAGCCTCGTTCTCATCCTTGTCGTTATCTTTTTCTTTCCTCGATGCCGGATCGCCGCTCAAATAAAGCGTCTGCGACGGCGATGCCAGATTCGTCCCGGAATCCTCTACGAAAGTCATGATTCGCAGCAAAACATCCTCCCGTACCTCAGCATATTCGTTGAAGTCCAGCGTTAATACATAACAGACTAGTTCCAGATTAGTGGAGCTGGAGGTCAACTCAGTGAGCCGCACGCGGACGGTCTTTGTTTCCAGTTTGGGATGGCTTTCCAACACGCTGCGGATTTCGGAAAGCACGTAGCGGACATGGTTCGCCGCAGTGTCAGGGTGCAAAGCCAAAATCGTCTTGAAAAGCATTTTGTCGCGACGGCTCAGGTTCTCGACATTGATAGTCGCAACGGTGCCGTTGGGGATGGCTAACAATGTCCGCTCTTCGGTGCGCACCCGAGTGGAGCGCAGGCCAATATCTTCGACGGTTCCAGTGCGATCGCCAAAGCGGCAAACATCACCGACTCGGATCACTTCGTCGCCTAAAACCGAAACGCCCCCGAACAAATTGGCGATAGTCTGCTGCGCGCCGAAGCCGATCGCCAATCCTCCTATGCCGAGACCGGCCAGCGCCGCACTCATGTTGAAGCCCAGGATGCCAAGAATGAAGAAGACCGCCATCACGAAGACCAGGGCTTTGATAAGGCGCTCACCCAGCAGCATCAGGGAACCTGTGCCGGCGTGGCCACGAGCGAGAGCGCGGCTGCGCACACGATACAAGGACCAGCGGATCACACGCCACAGAATCCAGTTCGCACCGATAACGAAAGCGACCGCCGTCGCCTGCCCATAGTAGTGCCGCTGCAGAAGGGGCATACCGAGATAGCTGGCGAGAATCTTGTGAATGAGCGTCCCGACAAGAAGCCATGCCGGCCCTGAAACCGACCGCGACTGTTCGAGTTCAGCGTGTCCATGTCTCCGCGCCCACCATCGCAGAGGAATTTGCAGCACGACTAACAGCAACCATCCGGCTGCGGCTGCGACGGGAATCAACAGGAGCAGAGCGAACCATTGCCATAGCGGCATCCCGGCCAACTGGTGTTTTACGACCCACGCGGGCAAGCGAGTCTCTACCTGCCGGGCTTCGACTTGATCGTAGAGTTCGGGAACTTTCGCCAGCGTGTCGGAAGAAGTCAGCCAGATTTTTCCGGCATTGGGATCGGAAACTCGAACCAGTTCGAGGTCGGCCTCCACGTCGCCCGAGGACATGGTGCCGATTTTCTGCCGATCAAACGGAACGCCTTCCTGCGGCGCACCTTCCGGTTGCGTGCTCACGTTCCTCAGGTTGCCGGCAAACGCGCGATCCATCACAACCTTCAGCTTCCGCGCCAGTGCTTCGCCTTCAGTCTGACGGCGTGACGGGCTCAGCTGCACGTATTGCGCTGCGATCCTGTAGTTGCCCGACTGCGCCGCCTCCAGAAAACCGAAGACCGTTCCATACGGCGTTTCACGGCCCAAAGGATCAGTCGTTTTGGCAGAGGTAGTCGCCGCTGTTTTTGGCTGGAGTATCTGGCCCAGCGCAGTCTGTGCCGCGGCGGGCAAACAGACTGCAAGGCCGACAGCAAGAAAAGCGATTGTTTTGGAGAAATTGGACATGCTTTCTTCTGCGCCTGGCCTTCCGCGGGCGGCCGAGTTCAGGGGGCGCGACTCGGAGCGAGAGTTCATTGTATCGGAAGAGCTCGCTGAAATAGCAGGCGTAGCGCGATCATCCCCGCTTGGGGCGGAACACATGCGTGCTCGTGCCAAAGAAAACTTCGGCGGACTCCATCACGGTTTCCGAAAGCGTGGGATGTGGATGGATGGTCATGGCGACATCGCTCGCGAGAGCAGCCATTTCAATGCCTAGCACGCCTTCCGCGATCAGTTCGCCGGCGCCGGCGCCGACGATTCCCACTCCCAGTACGCGCTCAGTCTGCGGGTCGATAAGAAGCTTGGTCATTCCTTCAGGGCGATCTAAAGTGACGGCGCGTCCAGATGCGCCCCATGGAAACTTTGCAACTTTAATCTGGCGATTTTCCTTCTCCGCCTGAGTTTCGGTGAGTCCACACCAGGCTACTTCCGGATCGGTGAACACGACTGCCGGAATGGCGTTGGGTTCGAATGCAACCTTGTGTCCGGCGATGGCTTCCACCGCGACGCGTCCTTCATGAGAGGCTTTATGCGCCAGCATGGGCTCGCCGACAACATCCCCGATCGCGTAAATGGATGGATCGGCAGTTTGCAGTTGTTTATTCACCTCGATAAATCCGCGCGCTCCCACCTTTACCTGCGTGTTCTGGAGGCCGGGGATCTCCGAGTTCGGTTTGCGCCCCACGGAAACCAGCACGCGATCAAAAATCTTTTCGCGGCTATCGTCTTTCACCGCGGAGCCTTCGAAAGTTGCACGAATTCCCGCGGCCTCTTCTTTCAGAGAAGCTACTGTGGTATTCAACCGAACTGTCTCGAACATCTTCTCCAGACGTTTGTGCAGGGGAAGGACAAGATCGCGATCTGCGCCGGGAAGCAGGCCCGGCAGCATCTCGACGACTGTGACGCGCGTTCCCAGCGCGGCATACACCGAACCGAGCTCAAGGCCGATGTATCCGCCGCCGACTACGAGCAGACTGCTGGGAATGTCTTCAAGGTCAAGAGCGCCGGTTGAATCCATGAGTCGCGGCGAATCCAGCTTGAACGCCGGAATGATCGCAGGGCGCGAGCCGGTGGCAAGGATGATTCGATCACAATTGAGAACCGCCTCGCTACCATCTGCTTTGCCGATTCGTAACGTGGTGGAATGGTCGAATGCCGCGCGGCCCCGAATGTATTCCACATGGCGCTGCTTGGAAAGCTGTCCCAGGCCACCAGTAAGTTTCTTGACTACATTTTCCTTCCAGGTTCGCAAGCGCAACAGATCGATGTTCGGACGTGGAAAGTCGATGCCCCAGTTTTTGGCTTGCCTCGACTCTTCAATTAATTTGGCGACATGCAGCAGTGCTTTCGAAGGAATGCAGCCACGGTAGAGGCACACGCCGCCGGGATTTGCCTCAGGATCGACGAGCGTGACTTGCATGCCCAGGTCGGCAGCCAGGAATGCAGCAGCGTAGCCACCCGGGCCTCCACCGACTACCGCGATGTTCAACTTCCTAGTTTCTTCTGATGTAAGGTCTGGCGATTGGTTCAGAGCTTCGTTCATGAAGTGACTTTTCTTCGGGATTCTTCGTTGAGACTCTTACTTGAGACTCTTAAATGCAGTCCGAGCGCAATTATCCTTGAACCGACAGTAAGAAGGGCTGCTCGAAGGCCTCGGCGACCCAGCGCAGAAAGCGTGCCGCATCGGCTCCGTCAATCAGACGATGATCGTAGGAGAGCGACAGGGGCAAAATCAGGCGCGGCTCGAACTTTCCGCCGATCCATTCCGGCTCCATGCGCGAACGGGAAAGGCCGAGAATGGCGACCTCGGGATGATTCACGATCGGCGTGAAGGCTGTACCGCCGATGCCGCCGAGGTTGGTGATAGTGAAGGTACCGCCTTCCATATCAGAAAGCGTAATTTTCTTTTCGCGCGCTTTCTGCGACAGCTGCGACAACTCCACGGCCAGCTCCACGATGTTCTTCTTGTCCACATCGCGGATCACGGGGACAAGCAATCCACGATCCGTATCGGCCGCGACCCCGATATGGATGTATTGCTTGTAGATGATTTCTTCCTTCTCCATATCGATGGTGGCGTTGAATTGCGGGAAGACCTTCAGCGCGGCGGCACAAACCTTGAGGGCGATCGCAGTTACGGTCATCTTGCCACCGGCTTGTTCGGCCTTGGGAGCGAAACGGGCGCGTAGTTGCTCGAGTTCGGTAATGTCAGCTCGGTCGTGCTGGGTAACGTGAGGGATCGTATTCCAGGATTCCGCCAGATGCTCCGCCGTTTTGCGGCGAACCCCGCGCATGGAAACTCGCTCGATCTTTCCCCACTTGGCAAAGTCTGGCAGCTTGGGCGCCACGAAATGCCCGGCGCGGGCCGGAGTCTGCGCGGCCGCCGCCACGCCGCTAAGCGCGGCCTTGGCGTGAGCCTTGACGTCATCTTCACCGATGCGTCCGCCTGGGCCTGTGCCCTTCACTTCATAAATGTCGACGCCGATTTCGCGGGCCAGTCGGCGAGTGTGCGGAGCCGCGGGAATGGCTTCGCGATGCTCGGTTCCAGCCACCTTGCCCAGTTGCGCCGGCATGGAAAACGCCGCGGGCCGGGCCTGCGGCTGGTCGGGAGGTAGTGCCTGTTCTTCGGTTTTGCCTTCGGCTCGAATGGCGGCCTGAAATGCGAGACGCGCGCCATGCTGGCCAGAAACATGCTCCACCGGGCGACTTGGCGGGCGAACAGGTTCTGCGGGTGATGACGTCGCACCTTGCAGGGTAAAAATCACCTGGCCAACTTTAATCTTCTCCCCTTCTCTAACTTTTATATCTTTCACAACGCCGCTCACGGTTGAAGGAACTTCAACGACGGCCTTGTCAGTCTCCAATTCCATGACTGGCTGGCCTTCCGAAACCTTTGCGCCGGGAGCGATCATCAGGCGCACCAGATCGCCTTCTGAGATGTTCTCTCCGAGCTCTTGCAAGCGGAATTCGCTGGCCGCTGAAGCGTCGGTTGCTCGAGTTCGAGGCGATGCAGTACGGGATGCCGACCGGTCAGGCGAACCTTGCTGCGGAGAAGGTTGAGGTTTTGCGGCAGCAGCGGCGGGTGCGCCGGAAGTGGGTGGCTGCGTCGAGCTCTTCGCCGATGTGCCGGCCTTGCGTGGTGGCTCGGCGACAGCGCTCGTACCATTGCCATCGGCGGTAAAAACCACTTGGCCGACCTTGATCTTATCACCCTCTTTAACCAGAATTTCCTTGATTGTTCCGCTCACTGACGAAGGCACTTCCACAACAGCCTTGTCGGTCTCAAGTTCCATGACTGCCTGGCCCTCGGTGACAGTTGCACCGGGCGCCACCATCAGACGCACTAGATCGCCCTGTTCAATATTCTCGCCGAGAGCGGGGAGTTTAAATTCGATCACTGATTCCATCCCTTATTCGTTGCGCAACTCAGGGTCTAACAGGCCCGACAATACAAACCCCAGAAACGCTAACTCGTGGCTGGATTTAGTTTTTCCGCGTCGATTCCGAGATCACGGATTGCTCGTTTCACGAGGTCGAGACCCACTTTGTTTTCTCGCGCCAGAGCCCCCAACGTGGCCAGCACGATGTGCTTTGCGTCCACTTCGAAGAAATCGCGCAATGCCGCGCGGCTCTCGCTGCGGCCAAAACCATCGGTTCCCAGTGAGACGAATTGTCCTGGCACCCATTTCGCCAAAGATTCCGGCAGCACCTTCATATAGTCAGATGCGGCGATGAATGGTCCGGGCGCGTCTTTCAACGTCTGCGTGACAAACGGCGTTTTCGGCGGTTCTCCAGGATGCAGCATGTTCCAGCGTTCACAGTCGTTGGCGTCGCGATAGAGTTCTTTGTAGCTGGTGACGCTCCATACATCCGCGGCGACACCGTATTTTTCTGCCAGGATTGTTTGCGCCTTCAATACCTCATACATGATCGTCCCACTGCCGAGCAGTTGAACCGGGAGCTTGGCATTCTGAGCGTCAGAGACCTTGAAGCGATAAAGGCCGCGCAGTATGCCTTCGCGGATGTTGGCGTCCTTCGGCATTTCCGGCATAGGCAGCGGCTCGTTGGTTACAGTCAGATAGTAGAAAATCGATTCCTGGTCCACGTACATGCGCTTGATGCCGTCTTGAATAAGGATGGCAATTTCGTAAGCGAATGCAGGATCGTAGGCTTTCAGGTTTGGAACCGGCAGTGCCAGCACGTGGCTGTGGCCATCCTGATGTTGAAGACCTTCGCCGGCCAGGGTAGTTCGTCCGGCCGTGCCACCGATGAGGAATCCGCGGCAGCGCATGTCGGCCGCGGCCCAGATCAGGTCGCCGATTCGTTGAAAGCCGAACATCGAGTAATAAATAAAAAAAGGAATTGTGTTGATGCCGTGGTTGGCATAGGCCGTGCCCGCCGCGATAAATGAGCACATCGAGCCGGCTTCGGTAATTCCTTCTTCCAGGATCTGTCCGTTCTTTGCTTCCTTGTAATAAAGAAGCGTGGCCATATCGACGGGCTCGTAAAGTTGTCCCACGCTCGAGTAGATGCCGACCTGCCGGAATAACGCCTCCATCCCGAAAGTGCGAGCTTCGTCAGGAATGATGGGAACTATCAGCTTGCCTAATTCCGGATCGCGCAGCAGTTTCGCCAGCAGCCGCACAAAAACCATGGTGGTCGAGGCTTCGCGGCCCTCGGTACCCTTATAGAACTCTTCAAAGTGGCTTTCTGGCACCTCCTTCAGGGGTATGGCCAGCACTTTGCGTTGCGGCATATATCCGCCGAGTTGTTGTCGCCGCGCCTGCATATATTTGATTTCGGCGCTGTCGTCGGAGGGCCGGTAGAAGGGCGCGTTGTGCAGTTCTTCGTCGGGAATCGGAATTCCGAAGCGCGAACGGAAAAGCTCCAACTCATCTTCGTTGAGCTTCTTTTGCTGGTGCGTAATATTCTTTCCTTCGCCGGCTTCGCCCAGGCCGTAGCCCTTGATGGTCTTGGCAAGAATGATGGTTGGAGAGCCGGTATGATCCAACGCCGCGCGATATGCGGCGTGCACTTTGATGGGATCGTGCCCGCCCAGCCGCATGCGGGCTAGTTGCTCATCGGAAAGGTGCTCCACCATTTTCAGAAGACGCGGGTCTGTGCCGAACAGATTCTGGCGGAAGTACGCTCCGCTCTCGACAAAATATTTCTGATATTGGCCGTCACTGATTTCTCCCAGGCGCCTGACCAGCAGCCCGTCGCGGTCCGCTCGAATCAGGCTGTCCCAGTCCGAGCCCCAAATGACCTTGATGACATTCCAGCCCGCGCCGCGGAAGATGGCCTCGAGTTCCTGAATAATCTTTCCATTGCCGCGCACTGGGCCATCGAGGCGCTGCAAGTTGCAGTTCACGACGAAGATCAGGTTATCGAGATTCTCGCGCGAAGCTAGAGTGATCGAGCCCAGAGCTTCAGGTTCGTCCATTTCCCCATCGCCCAGAAACGCCCACACTTTGCCGCCCGTGGATTGCTTCAGGCCGCGATTCTCGAGATAGCGGATAAAGCGCGCGTGATAGATCGCCTGAATCGGGCCCAGTCCCATAGAAACGGTGGGGAACTCCCAGAAATCCGGCATCAGCCATGGGTGAGGATATGAACTCAGGCCGCCACCGGGCTTCAATTCCCGGCGGAAATTTTCCAGCTTTTCCTTTGGAATGCGGCCCTCGAGATAGGCGCGGGCATAGATTCCGGGGGCCGCGTGGCCCTGAAAGTAGACGAAGTCGCGGTCGCCGCTTTCCGTTTTCGTCTGAAAAAAATGGTTGAACGCTACTTCGTATAAAGTGGCCGCGGAAGCGAAGGTAGAGATGTGTCCGCCAATGCCCTCCTGAATTTTGTTGGCTCGCACTACCATGGCGAGCGCGTTCCAGCGAACCAGGCTCTTGATGCGGCGTTCCATCTCCTGACTTCCGGGGAACGGCGCTTGTTGCGGAAACGGAATCGTATTCTGGTAGGGAGTAGTTGCAGAGAAGGGGAGATTCACTCCTGCCGCGCGCCGCGCGTGCAACGCCAGTTGCTGCAGCAGTCGCCCGGCGCGAACCGGGCCGCCCTTGGACAGCACATAGTCCAGCGAGTCTACCCATTCCCGTGTTTCAAGTACCTCTTGACCGTCAGTTTCCGTCTGAGCCACGGCTGATATCTCCGTTGGATAAAGGCGAACAATCCATAATATTCAATTGCGCGGAATTTTGCTGGACGAATGCCCATGTCCGAACGTTTACAATGCTAGAGTTCGAGAGCGAAGCCAGCGCCGGCCGTCTGGAGTTCAATGCGGGCGCAACTGAGAAGGTTCTTAATGTTGCGAATCATGATGCTCGCTCTTATTGTTGCGATCACCATATTCCTGGCTCCGCGGTTGATCTCGGGGCCGCGAGCGGCCACTCCCAGCCCAGGCAGCGCCGCGCCGGATTTTACATTAGCATCGCAAGAAGGCACTTCCGTCAGCTTGAGGGATTACCGCGGCAGCTGGGTCGTCCTTTATTTTTATCCCAAGGACCAGACTCCAGGTTGCACGCGTGAAGCGCACAATTTTCAGGCAGATCAAACGAAGTACGCCGAGCGCCGTGCAGTCGTTCTCGGCGTAAGCGTCGATAGCGTGGACTCACACAAGAAGTTCTGCACGAAAGAAGGACTGAACTTCAAGTTATTAGCCGACACGAATGGCAAGGTGAGCGCTTCGTACGGTTCGCTTACAAACCTTGGCGTCGTAAAGTTCGCCGCGCGTCACACTTTCCTGATCGATCCCAACGGCAAAGTGGTTAAGGCTTATACCAGCGTCGACCCCGCGCGGCATAACGAAGAAGTGTTGGCTGCTCTCGACCAACTGCAGAAGCCATAGCGGCACCAGCGTAAACTAATCGAATGAGCACAGCAGTCCGACAACCGGAGGTGCGCGAGCCTTTTCAGAAAGGGAAGAGTTACCGCTTCCCGCCTGGCTTTCAGCGGAATCTTCCCTGGTATGCACTGCGAAAGTTCCGGCCGGCGAATCCGATCTTTCTTTTCCAGCATCTCGCCCGGACTTACGGCGATATTGCGCATTATAAGCTCGGCCATCATCACATTGTTTTCCTAAACCATCCCGATTACATCCGCGAAGTGCTGGTGGTGCAAAACGATAACTTCATCAAAGAGCGCACGGTACAACGCACCAAGATGCTGCTTGGGGAAGGCATGATCACGGCCGAAGGAGCCGTGCACCGCACGCAGCGTCTCGCGGCACAACCAGCCTTTCACCGGCAACGCATTGTTGAATATGCCGGCGTCATAGTAGAAGAGGCTGCGAGCATGCGCGATTCGTGGCGCGCGGGCGAGCAGCGCGATATTGCCGCGGACATGATGCACCTCACGCTGAATGTGGTGGCACGAACTTTATTCGGGACCGACTTGCGCCAGGAAGTGTGCGAGCTTGCGGCCGCCATTAATCGCATCATGGGCCTTTACAATTTTTTGATCATGCTGCCGGCCGCAGAATGGTTGCTGCATCTGCGTCCACCTGGTCTGGCCGCCTTCGTGCGCGCGCGAAATCGAATCGACACGGTGGTCTACCGAATGATCGACGCACACCGAAAGAGCGGACTCGACTGCGGAAGCTTGTTGGATCTTATGCTCGCAGCCTCGCCAGCCAATAATGCCGAGTCGCGACAGTCTTTGCGCGATCAGGTCATCACCATTTTTCTGGCTGGGTATGAGACCGTGGCGAATGCGCTCTCTTGGACGTGGTACTTGCTCTCACAGAATCCAGATTGCGAGCAGAAGTTTCATGACGAAGTGCAAAGCATTCTGAAAGGCGACTTGCCCACGGTGGAAGATGTTCCTCGCTTGCGTTACAGCGAAAATGTAATGGCGGAATCGCTTCGTCTCTATCCCCCGGCGTGGGCTATGGGCCGTTATGCCCGCTGCGATTTCGCGCTAGGAGATTTTTTTCTTCCCGCGCGAACCACCGTACTGATCAGCCAGTTCGTTACGCACCGCGATGCCCGTTACTTTCCAGATCCGCTTCGCTTCGAGCCGGATCGATTTTCCTCGGAAGGCAAAGCGCAGCGGACGAAATTTACTTATTTTCCGTTCGGCGCGGGTCCACGGCAGTGCATCGGCGAATCGTTTGCGTGGATGGAAGGAGTGCTGATTCTTGCCACTCTGGCGCAGAAATGGAAACTAAGATTAGTTCCCGGCCATCCGGTCGATCCGCAGCCGCTCATTACGCTCCGCCCGAAATATGGAATGCTGATGCAAGTAGAATTGCGTTGAGAAACCTAATTGGAGGGAGAACGACCGGGACGGCCGCGACGCTTGACCGAAAAACAACTGGAAGGGGTGGATCGAATCTTGCGTCACCCGCCGCGGGAGATTGGTCTGAGCGGAAACCTCTGGGACGGAAAAACACTCAGTACCTGGATTGAGCAAAGGTATGGCATTGCCATCGGGGTTCGCCAGTGCCAGCGTATGTTCCGTCAGCTCGGATTCCGGTTGCGCAAGCCACGACCCGCGCTGGCCCAGGCCAATCCCGCAATGCAAAAAGCCCATAAAAAAAACTCCAAGACTTGATGCAGGACGACAGCGTCGATCTTTGGGCGACCGACGAGGTGCACTTTCAGCAGCACGGCTCGCGCTGCCGCATGTGGATCCCGCCCGAAATCAAGGACCCGGTTCTCCTGCACGCCCCCACCCGCAAGAGTGTGGGCTATTTCGGGGCCGTACGTTTGCGGGATGGGCGCTTTGTGTTCCGTCTGGAAACCGGCAAATTCAATGGACTCAGCTTCCTTCAGTTTCTCCAGCAACTCCGCTCCGCCAGCCGCGGGACGCGGAGACGGGTTGTGGTCATCACCGACAATGCCCGTTATCACCACTCCCGCCTGCACCGACCGTGGCGGGAACAACACGCCCATCACTTTGCTTTGGACTTCCTTCCCCCGTACAGTCCCGAACTCAATCCGATCGAGCGCGTGTGGAAGCTCACACGTCGTCGTTGCCTGCACAATCGCTACTTCGACAAGCTCCAAGACGTCATCAGCGCGGTTGAATCCGAGTTCGCAACCTGGACCACTCGCAACGATGTCCTCCGCAGACTATGCGCAATTACTTAAGACGCTATGTTTAGCTTGAGCTTGTGGGCATTGATGCTTCCTTCATAGCTTCCGCGCAAAAAGGATTTGAAGAGCTGGTAATACAGTGGATCCGTTCGTTCTTCTCGGCCTTCGACGACCGACTTAGGACAATCAGCAAGGCGCGCGATCTCTTCCGTCAGTAGTTGATCCCAAAGCTTCCAGCTAAGCGGTTTGGCGAGCAGTTGAGCGATTTCGCTGCCGCCACTTCCGTACTCGCGTTCAATGGTGATGATTTTGATCATGTACGTCTCTGACTCTTGGGCTCCCCTGCATTACATCAGATTGATTATTTACTCCGCTACCCTTACCCCACCGGCACCTGGATCATTCTTCTTCAAAACAAAAACTAGAAAAAACATGATCGCCGCTCCACGCAAAGCACCATAAAGGTATCGATGTATGCCAGGCTCGCCGCCCGCGCTTGCACGGACTGGTAAATCCTGGCGTAAGCAGTTATTTGCGCCTCGTGCTTGCCTACACCGGAGATAGCGAGGTGCTGGGCAAGGCCGTTCGCCGCGTTCGCAAAATTGGGATTATCGACCCTGACATTCTCCACCAGCCTTCTCTGATGGAATTGCGAGCGTCGCGCAATCAACGTGGTGACCAAGGACGTTCCCACGCTGCTTCCCATATTGCGCATGAAATTAACGATTCCAGCGACCGCATTGTTCTTCTCCGGTGCAATTCCGATGTAAGCCACTAGGGTGATCGGCACAAAAAGAAACCCCAAACCAATCACCTGGGTGACACGCAGCCACGTGGCGGCGCTGAAGCCAATCTGCAAATCAATCCGCTTTGTGGAATAGAACATCGAGACGGATAGTGCCAGCCAGCCGAAGGCGATCAGGTAGCGCGCCTGGATCCTCGTTGTCAACTGGCCCATGATGGGCATCTCAAACAGCAAAACAAGGCCCCCGCCGAAAGAGCAAGTCCGGCGAGTTCCGAGGTGTATCCCACCGGCGTCTGGAGGAACTGCGGCATCAGAACCAGGCTGCTGAATAACAAGATTCCCAAAGTGAACATCATCGGCTCGAGCTAGCGAAGTTAAAGCTCTTGAACATGGGGACGTCGATGATCGGCGCCTTTTGATACCACTCCCAAATCACCAGCGAGATCAGGCATACGGTCGCGACGACGACTAAAGTCGTGATAAAGCGTGATCCGAACCAGTCATCTTCCTGACCCTTGTCGAGCAGGACTTGCAATGCCCCGACACCGAGCGCCAGAAAGGCGATGCCAATGTAGTCTAACTTGACGCCAGCGGCCTTAATCCGGGCTAAATCGGGAGGATCCTCGACAAAGCGCCGCACCAGAAACCATGTGGCAACGCCGACTGGAAGATTGATGAAGAAAATCCAGCGCCAGGAATAGTTAAAGGTGATCCACCCGGTGGAAAGGTGTCTGCCAGAATGGCCTGAGCCATCGGCTGCAGCCCGCCGCCACCAGCGCCCTCCCACGATCGGGCCAACCCTAGGTCTCACCTGGAGTTTCGCATGCGCACCCTGGATATGGAACACTCCGGCCGATCCGGCCGAACGGAATCCTGCGGCAGTCTGGCAACCATCCTAAGAAACAGGGTGTATGAATTCCAAAGCAGGGAAATTGCTGCCATTTCTCGGCCGGCCTTGAAGGCCAAACTGCGCTCGCAGTCATTGGAACACGGGGTCGTCGTACAGCTAAACATGATCATTCCTTAAGCAGGTCGCATTCCCGACTGCCGACACCCCTGGGTTGAGGTCTTTGCTGAACGGCAAAGACCACCGGTAGCTCTCCTCGGTACTCCGTCGCAACGGCGCGCCTCGCGTTTCTGTACTCGTACCTATTGTATTGATCCCAGCGTCGCCTTTAGACTAGTGCCCGACCAGTAGATCCCTTTACCTCGTCGCCAGCGTGGTTCTTGTCCGCGGTGCGCGGCCAACGATCCGCCCAGGCATCTCAGAAAATCGCATGTCTTACATAGTAGAAATCCGTCGGACCCAATCCCGTGTCAACGGATCTAAGCCGGTCATGTGACCGGGGAGGTGCTGCACGTGGACGTTGCGCACGTTGAAAAATGGTGACCAGCGAAGGCTCTCGGCCTGCCAGCGCCGAACGACGCTTGAAAGAACTTGGTATCAATCTTCCGGCGCCACCTGAGCCGTTCGGCACATATGTGGAAGCTGTGCAGACTGGCAATCTGCTCTTTCTGACCGGGATGCTTGCCACGGAAGGCCGGGGGGCGAAGTTCACCGGGCGCGTCGGCGCGGAGATCGATGTGGAAGCTGGACGCAAGGCGGCTCACCTCGCGGCGCTCAACGTCCTCGCTGTCGCGCGCGAACATCTCGGATCGCTCGACAAAATTACGCGGATCGTCCGGCTCGGCGTGTCGGTGGCCACTTCCGGAGATGTCCGCGATCAGCCGAGAGTCGCTGACGCCGCTTCGGAGTTGTTCCAAGACGTCTTCGGAAAAGACAAGAACCCTTGCCGTCTAGTGTACGGAGTTGCAAGTCTTCCGCTCGGCACGCCGGTCGAACTGGAGGTCATTTTCGAGGTGGCGGGGTAGAAGTGCGGCGGTAATACTTTTCAAACTGGAATCGTCAAATCTTAGGAGGAGTTATGGCAACAAGTAGAGCCACGGTCGTACCCATGAAGATGACGCCGATGAAGGCGGCGCAAGTTCCCCGGCCAGGAGCAGATTTCCAGATTGTCGAACTCGAGATTCCGGAGCCGGGCGCAGGGTTCGTACGCATCAAAGTGCAAGCCTGTGGTGTTTGCCACAGTGATGTGCTTACGAAAGACGGCTTGTGGCCGGGCATTCAGTATCCCCGCGTTCCTGGGCACGAAGTCGCAGGCGTCGTCGATGAAGTGGGCGCCGGTGTTTCTACGTGGAAGAAAGGGCAGCGTGTCGGCGTTGGCTGGCACGGCGGCCAGGACGGTACGTGTCGCGAGTGCCGGCGCGGAGATTTCCGCAATTGCCGGAATCTGAAAATTGCGGGCATCAGCTATGACGGTGGATACCAGCAATACATGGTCGCTCCCGTGGAAGCACTGGTGCCCATACCGGAGACTCTAAATGACGCGGAAGCAGCGCCACTGCTCTGCGCCGGCATCACCACGTACAACGCGCTGCGGCACAGTGGTGCGTTGCCAGGCGATCTGGTTGCGGTGCAAGGCGTCGGCGGGCTGGGTCACCTCGGAATTCAATTCGCGAACAAATTTGGGTACAAAGTTGCGGCTATTGGACGCGGCTCGGAAAACGCGTCACTTGCAAAAAAACTCGGAGCGAGCGTGTACATCGATAGCCAATCGACCAACCCAACCGAGGCATTGCAAAAACTGGGTGGGGCACGCGTAATTCTAGCGACAGCGCCGAGCTCGAAAGCGATGTCCGAACTGATCGACGGGCTGGGACCGAACGGCAAGCTCATCGTGATCGGTGCGACATTCGATCCGATTGAGGTAACACCGGTACAGCTCATCAGTGGAAGTAAAACGATTCAGGGCTGGGCCGCGGGAACACCAGCCGATTCCGAGGACACGCTAAGCTTCGCCGAGCAAACCGGAGTGCGCCCCATGATTGAAACCTATCCCCTCGAAAAAGCGGCCGAGGCCTATGCTCGTATGCTCAGCGGCAAGGCACAATTTCGCGTCGTTCTGACGATGTGAGGTCGGCAAGAACGAGAGACAATGCGAGAACTGGTTCGACGAGCTTGGCATGAGCGGAGCGCAGCTGTGCATCTTTTCGTACTGCCCGTTGGACCCAGTGCTTGCGGGTTTGCCAGGTTGTCGTGATGGCCGTTTTTGTAACGCCGATTTTTTTCACGCAAGCAGATTCGTAAAAAGGAGAACGAAATGTGCAAGCACATGGCTGCATTTGGAGTAGCTGTAGCTATTGCCCTAGGTATTCTCGCCCTTGACGCCAAGGAACCAACTTCCCTAGCCGGGTCATGGCAGGTCGACGTACGCCGTTCCGATGCGCAACTCATCACCGACGGAACAACGGATTACGGCAAGACTAAAATCGACGTCACGCTGGGCTTCGGCAGGGTGATGGGAGCATTGAAAATCGACGACGTGAACCCCGCAAAGTCCAGTGTCGATTTGCACATCTATCCCGCTATGTCCATGGCCGAGCCCATCGAAGAGGATGGTAAGGTCAAGAGCCGTTGGATGGCAAACCGAGCCAACCATACGATGCTGTGCTTCCACTCCAAGAATGTCGTCCGGACCTCTGGCGGTCGGCTCCAAACTACGGGCGATCTGATCCTGGTTCGCGTGGACCGCAACGTGGAGGTGCCTGCCCCCAATGAAGCCTATAGCGGTCCGGTCTACGGACCTCCAATAACCAACCGTATTTCACGCCAAGTCACGCTGGTTTTCGACCTGCCGGCCGACGGAAGTGCGCAGAAAGACGGAGGAATCGAGGCGTCGGCGTCTACGAAGGTGTTCCGCGAAGATTTTCCGCAGTTGTTGAAAGCTGTACTCAACACCTACTGGCCCCCACTGGTGCAAGATGAAAACTGTCGAGTGCCTGCACCCAGTGAAGCTTATAGCGGCGCCCAGTGCACGGGAACCTTCCTGAAAGGCCCCAGTCTTCCCGAAGATCCTGGTACGCACATCGGAGAGGATTACCCTGGCCCGCAGAATTTCAACTCTCAGGTCGGAGAACGTCTGAACCTCGTCGTTCATATGCGTTTGACGCCGGGTACCGCACAAGCAATGACAGGCGGAAACTAGCACGTCTCCCCAGGGAGGAATTCGCCGTGCCTTCACTGCCGCCACGGCTCGCGATGCCACGTCGCACCCATTGCTTGCGGATCCCGTGCATCGCGTTGTCGGTTTTTGTAATACTCGCATCATTTGAATTTCAATTGCTGCCCCAAGCCGAGGGAAAGGAACGTCCCATGAACTACCCTAGTTTCTATCGCACGATACAGATAGATGGGTTGTCCATCTTCTATAGAGAGGCCGGTCCGACGGACGCTCCCACTCTTTTACTGCTGCATGGACTTCCGTCTTCGTCGCGGATGTTCGAGCCGCTTTTTGCGCGGCTTTCCGATCGCTATCACCTGGTCGCGCCCGATTACCCAGGCTTCGGAAACAGCGACTGGCCAGACCCGAAAAAGTTCGCCTATACGTTCGATCACTACGCCGAAATCATGAATCATTTCACTGAAGCACTCGGGCTCTCGCGCTACACGCTTTACATGCAGGATTACGGCGGCCCCATGGGTTTTCGCATGGCCTTGGTTCATCCCGATCGCATCGAGTCGCTCATTGTTCAGGACGCCGTCGCGCACAACGAAGGACTGGGTGCCAACTGGAAAACGCGGCGAGCTTTTTGGGCCGATCGCACGGCCAACGAAAGCGCGCTGCGCACCAATCTCCTGTCGCTGGCTACGACCCGGACGCGGCATCTCGGAAACGATCCGAACGAGGAGCGCTATGCTCCGGATCTCTGGACAGATGAATTCTATTTTCTCAACCAACCCAGCCAAGCCGACATTCAAAGCGATTTGTTCTACGACTATCGAACCAATGTGGACGCCTACCCGAAGTGGCAAGCATGGATGCGCGACAAACAGCCGCGCTTGCTGGTGATTTGGGGTAAGTACGATCTGTCGTTCGATCCCGGCGAGCCGGAACGCTATCGCAAGGACGTGCCGAAGGCTGAAGTTCACGTTCTCGATGCCGGCCATTTCGCATTGGACACGGCGGCGGATGAGATCGCGGAGTTGGTTCGAGGATTTGTCAGCTCTTCACGTGCGGAGTTACAGGCGCAGCGCGCCAGTTGATGCTGGTATTGAGAATCCAGGCTACAAACGAGTTGAAACCTCCGCTTGCGACGTGCATCAGTTTGTTGAGCATTTTATATGCGAGATGACATTGTTCCCCGAGTATCTTTCCGACTTCGAACTTGCAGACTACCCTGCGAAACGCCGGAAACTCTCGGAGCTGCGAAGACAACATCTCATGGTTCTCGTCCTCAGCCGCAGAGGTTTCTCCCCAATGACCGCCGTCACGGGAAAATTATGTCCGAACTCTTGGTGAACAGGATTAGGAGTGCCTCATCGCGGCTTCGATACATTTGGCGGCGGTCTCCTGCTTGCCGCTATCGCCATCGACGAGAACCAGGTTGGGTGAGGCAGTGAACGAATGACTGACATCCCGAGACGTTGCGACGACGTTATTAACCCTCCCTTAGGAGGGCCTCCACCACACCCGCGCCAATACCCTGCGAGACTCCTGTGACAATTGCTGTTTTCTTGTCTGACATACATACCCCACTTTGGAACATCGATGTGCTGGCGAATAACGCGGGAATCTTCCGCACAAAGCCGTTCACCGACTTTACTACCGAAGACTTCAATGCCCTGGTCTCGACCAACCTGCTGGGATTCCTCTACATCACTCAGGTCGCAGTGCAACAGATGCTGAAACCGAAGTCGGGAAATGTTGTAACCATCTCTGCGTCCCTCGCCGATCAGCCAGTCGCCAGCATACTTGCTTCGGTTTCGATGATGACCAAGGGCGGCCTGAATACAGTAACGCGAAGTCTGGCAATCGAATATGCAAAAGATGGTATCCGCTTCAACGCTGTAGCCCCTGGCGTCGTGGACTCACCACTGCACAAAGATGATTCCAGGGACTCGCTGAAGACGTTTCAGCCAATGGGAAAAATTGTGGAGATCAAAGACGTTGTCGACGCGGTTCTCTACCTGGCAAGGGCAGGGCAAGTAACCGGAGAAATACTTCACGTGGATGGCGGCTCTCACGCTGGCCGTTGGTAGCCGGCGGTTAACCTTGGCGCCACCGATTATGTATGATCCAATGACCGTACGTGCTCGGCCCGGTGCTATCCTGCTCAGGAGCAAGTGACAGCCCTTCAGCGGGGCGGCTGGAGCCACTGAAAGATCTATCGTTGCGATTCACAGCTTCTCCGGGCCAAGCTGTTCATGCCGAATCTTGGAGGCTAACGATGGAGAAGAAGGCATTCGGGGCCGTCTTAGTCCTGTTGCTTCTCACGGTCGGCTGCTCTGGCAGATAAAGCGTGCAGCGCTACACTGTGCTGAGTTGGGAGACCAATCTGCGGCTTCTACCATGCTGGGACTCGTCGGCGGTGGCGGCTTGGGACAGGCGATCTATAACAACGTGCAGCTCGGTTTCTACAATCGCCTGACTACACTTATTCTCTTGATCTACGCCATGGTTCTCGCAAGCGACTGGATCGGGGAACGACTTCGCCTGAGTGTTGCATGAAGATGACCGCCGACGCCGACGGCGAACGCTTCCAGAACGGTGCGGACAGCTATGCCGCTTACCTCGAGACGCCCGAGGGCCGGTTGCGCTCCGACTTGAGCTTTGACAACCTGCAGGATTTTCTTCCTCTACAGGCCAACGATTCGTTGTGTGGGCTGGATGTCGGGTGCGGCACGGGAGCGACGGGGGTTCGCCTGGCGCGACTTGGTATTCACGTTACGCTGCTGGACTCGTCTCCGGCGATGCTTGATATAGCGAAACGCACAGCACAGAAAGCAGGAGTTACGGACAAGGTCGTACTGAAACATGGGGACGCTGCGCAGTTGACGAACTTGTTTCACGCTGCATCGTTGGATGTAATTCTGTGCCACAACGTACTGGAATATCTCGACGAC
This sequence comes from uncultured Acidobacteriota bacterium, assembly GCA_963720155.1. GTDB lineage: Bacteria > Acidobacteriota > Terriglobia > Terriglobales > Acidobacteriaceae > Sulfotelmatobacter. The sequence goes on along the minus strand of CAVREP010000001.1, from coordinate 11,364 downwards.
CCGATTGCTGTGTTGTGCGGCGCGGCTCGCGCCTTGCGCGATTCATCAGCGATAATGTCACTACTTGTGCGGAACCGGGCCGGCGAAGTATTCAAGGCCGCTATCCAAACAGGCGATTTGGCGGTTGCGGAAAATAACCTCACCGCTGAGTGGGGAGAAGAGTCTTTGTACGGAGGCCGGGCACGATTATTTACGTCACATAGCCTGCGAGCCATGCTAAAAGCGGCGTCCCTGGGAGCAGTTGACGAGCGGGGTGTACGCGTCCTTGCGGATTACTTGCCGTCGCGGATTTCTCGCAGCGCCGAGTACGAACGGATTCTTGAGCTGGAGCGAAAGCTGGGCAGCCGGCCAGAATATGCCGCAGTCGCCCGCTACACACAATGCTTTGCGCATCGCCCAGGTCCGCCGACGGAGCCTTGCGCGTGAACAAAGTCACAATCCAGTCTTCATCGACCACATCTCGCGTGGTGGCGCCGGAGGAGGGTATTTCACTCGGACTCGGGCTCACCAACGAATGTAATCTCTCTTGCTCCTTCTGCTACCGAGATCCAGCTCGCACTGACCGTCTCTCCCTGGAAGAAGTGAAGTCAGTCATGGAACGGCTTCCCGTTCGCTCGGTGAATCTCGGCACTGGCGAGAACGGGATGCATCCAGACTTTAAGGCGATCTTGGCCTACCTGCGAACTCAGCCCATCAAACTCACCATCACTTCCAATGGCCATAGTGTTGCTGTGTTGGATGACAACGAGTTGCGCTCCTTTCACGATATTGAGTTTTCTCTCGATTACCCGACGCAAGCGGAACAGGATGCACAGCGCGGAAACGGCAATTGGGAGCTGATCCACCGGCAAGCAGAACGTTGCGTAAGGCTTGGCGTTCCTGTAACTATCATCGCGGTCATGATGAAGGCAAACGAATTGCGTCTGGCGGAGGTCGCGCGAGTAGCCAAACAGTTTGACGCTCCCCTGCGCGTGAACGTGTACCAGGCGGTGCGATCCGATGTCTATGCGTTGTCCTACGGAGAGTATTGGGAGGGGTTCCGTAGTCTCTTTGCGGAAACGGACGTAATCGCCATTGGCGAGCCGCTGGTTCGAGCGATGGCTGGTCTCCCGCCGCTCTGGGGAGGATGCGGCGTAAGCACCGTGCGGGTTACGCCGCGTGCCACGACACAGCCCTGCGTTTATTGGCCAGGATCGGGGGAGCCGTTGTCGGATTTGATCTCGACCGGGCTCGACATTCTAGACTCCGCACCCTTCGAGCGAGCCCGCACGCTTCCCGAGGCGTGCCAGCCTTGCGAGTTCCGGGACTCATGCCATGGCGGATGTGCCGGACGTCGGCGCCTCCAGGGCGCGCTGCTCGAGCCTGACTACTACTGTCCGATCGTTCGTGGAGAACGCCCAACGCTACAAATCCACATGGCGGCTGCGCGCGATCTGCCAAAGCTACGCAGTTCCTGCACGACGGTAGTAATTGCCAGGGAGGCTGATTCGTGAAGAATGACATCAATTGCCCGAACCAGCCCGTCCATGGTTTATCGAGCCTTGTTTATTGCGCCTTCATCCAGGTGTCCGAGCCCGTCACCTTGACCGCCACATCCGAAAACCAAATCCGTATCGGCTTGCCATCGCCGTAGCCGCGGCGATCCGTCGAGACCAGCAGAGGACCTGCCTTTTTTTGGCCTCCCCAGGTTGCGAAAAGAAGGCTCGGCTTCTTGGCCCCGCCGCGGTGGAAAACCCAATACTCGACGCGGCCGTCTTTGCCGACGTAGAGTTCCCAGGTGTCGCCGGGCGTGTAACCGCCCCCTTCCGCTGGATACTTCACGGCGACCAACTCGGCCGTGCCGTTGCCCACCGGCAGGTTATACATACCGGCGTCGATCACCGCGGGGCTGCTGTCCCAGTAAGCCCTCAAGGGGAACAGAAGCGTGTAGTTGTCGTTGATGAACCCCGGGTCGACTTCGTTCTTCACCATGTCGGGTTGGCTGCCGAGCTCGGAGCGCTTGTAGGTAACCTTAACCGGCTTGCCGTCTTTATCCTTCCCCTCGTAGGTGACCTGGGTAGTCTTGGGCGCCCATTCCCATGAACGGGAGAGATTGAATGTGCCGAATTGAATGTTCCAGGTGTAGCGGATCGCCTCGATCTTATCCCACGTATCGAGACCATAGGTCTTAGCCACCTTCTCGAAAATTGGCGGGCGCGTTTGAGCCCACGAGGTTGACGTAAGGACCAGCGCTGCACAAGCCAGCAGAGAGATCATCGTTACACGGCTCGGATTTGTCATGGAGTTCGCTCCTCGGTGAGTTGAACGGGTGCTGGATTGGATGAGGGGCAGAAGCTTTGGGATACAGGAACGCGTGTTGGTGCCGTACCCTTTGCCCGCGCCAAGCATGTACCTCTTTCCCGGTTGGCCGCCCATTATATAGTGCGTCCCGGTTGTTCGTTGTGTTTCGTGAGCCTATAAAGCGACAAACAGATTCAATGTCGCGGTAATGCGCAGGCTGCGCATTAGGTCGCATTCGCAAAGGACACCTAGTCCCTTGAGCATTCGGGCACCGCAGGTCGGGTAAGTCGTCGCAACCCGATGATTGCACCGGCCACTGCGACGGCTCCATATTCCAACAGCACGATCCAGCCAGGAACCAACCACGGATGACCAAGCGTGCGCAAATGCCAAACGTAGTAAGTCGGGATGATGCTCACTGTCCAAATAATGATCGGCACCGTCGAGGCCGATCGCAGGAATGGCAACATCCAGAGCAGGTACCATGGATATACCACTGGTGCACATAGAAGCGACGCTGCCATGGGCCATGCAAATGCGTCGGGAGACCATGCCGGTGCCTTGATTCTCAACCAGATTGCGGTAAGAAAGCCGACGAGTATTGCCAGCCCAACGACAAGCTGAGGAGCCGCCACTTGCTCCAGCGTTGCAAACACCGGATCATTAAAGCGGAAGCTTTGCACGTACGTGCCGAGCGAGCCGATCGGAATCCGCCCGTGGTTAAGAAAGGGCACGTATAGGAGTCCGACCACCACTGCTGCCAGAGCGCCATCGCGTGCGCGAACACGCTTCCAATAGAATGGCAGGAGTACAATCGGGAGCAATTTCACAGCGACAGCCAGCCCAAATGCCAGGGCTGCAACCGTACGCCAGCGCCGTCCCAGCGCGGCAAATGACACCAACAGCAGCAGCACGCCCACGATGTCGATGTGACCGCTGCCCGCCACTTCTATCCCCAGCAGTGGGTTCCAGGCATAAGCCAGAACCCAGTGCGCTCCCTGCCCACTGCTACGCAGGATATCGAGCAAAACGAAAACGATTGCCACATCGCAAAGCACAAATGCCACTTTCAGCGCAAAGATAGACTCATGAATTGCTGTCACTGTGCGAAAGAAAAGCTGAGCGCCCGCTGGATATGGGCTCGGTAGATCCGGGTTGTTCAGGGTGCGGGTCTCGGGGGTGTGCAATGCGGCGAGCGCAGGATCGCTGGGAACCACTAAGTAAGGGTTGTAGCCGAGCCGCTGCACGCGGCCGTCCCAAACATATCGATGAATGTCATCATCCGCACCCGGCGACGTCAGTAGAAATGGAAGATGCCACAGAGCAGCCAACACGAGCCCGATAACGATGACGCGCGGCGGGAATCTCGGCGTGGACAAGAACTCACGAACGGCGAAGAGGTACGCGATGCCAGCAAGGGCTAGCGGAATGATGAAGGACGGTTCACCCATGCTGCTGACCTTGCGTGAGCAGATCGTCAGCGCTGCAAGCATGACGAGGCCGAGAGCATACAGCCTGCCGGATGGCGTGAGCTTCACAGGTCTCCCGTGCCCGTCCGCAACTGCGCCACCGCCTTTCCCCATTTTTTCAGCCAGACCGCCGTTCGCGGCGCCCTAGCCGGAGCGAGCCGCAGCTCCGCGGCAAGCCGAGTTAAGTCGCCCTCCACGTCGATGTCGTAGAAAGGATCGGTGAAGCCAACGGAAAGCTGCAGTCCGCGAGCGCGCGCCAGCAGAGCCTCAAGCGCGTTATTGGTGCCCATGCCGTCGCCATCGAAAAGCGTTGGATGGGCGGCGTTGGCCCCTACGAGATAATAACCGCCATCGTGTGTCGGTCCAACAACCACTTCGTGCCGAGAAAGTGCCGCAAACGCGCTCTCAAGAACCGAAGCCGGCAGATGCGGGCTGTCGCTGTTGAAAGCAACAACGGGTTGCCGACGAGGCGCTGCGAAGTGTGCAAAAACCGACGTCAGGCCTGCAGCAAGGCCCTCCCCTTTTTGCGCCACGACACCCACCAAACCTCGCGTCAACCGCGCGAGTTCCTCGACATCCGAAGCAGGGCACATAATGCCAACCTCCACAGTGCCCAGCGACCGCGCTAGCTGCATTGTGTCGTCCAAAAGGCAGCGATAGAGCTCGGTGACCGCTTCCACCGGAAGGCTCTGAGCTAAACGGGTCTTCACCCTGCCTGGCGTGGGGGCTTTTGCCATGACAACCAGCGTCCGGACCACCTTGGGCGAACGTGCTGTATTTTCGCGGGAGGATTCCATAGAAGATTGGCGTGCAAGACTCACGCTGGCCGTGGCACTCTGGTTCTTCGATGCCGAAAATAATAGCGCACTATCAGCGAGAGGATGAACCACGCCGCTCCGACTGTGCCCCTCAACGTGCCGCTAATCTTCGATTTCCCGATGCGCGGATAATAGCTCACCGGCACCTCAACGATGCGGAATCCCCCGAGCGTACCCTTTAGAATTATTTCAACCGCCCAGCCGTACGTGTTCTCTTGCAGCTCAAGCCGGCGAAGGACATCTGCCCGCCCGGCGCGGAACGGTCCGAGGTCGCTTATCCTGAGACCATACAAAAGCCTGATCAGCAAAGCTGCCAGGCGATTACCAAACTCGGCGTGCCAAGGCAACGCCCCATGAATGCTCTGCTTCCCCAGCCGCGAACCCAGGGTAATATCGGCACGGCCGTCAATGATCGGAGCCAAGAGAAGTGGCAGCTCAGCTGGTCGATCGCTGTAGTCGCCGTCGAGGAACACCACAACGTCAGGGCTACTTGCACCAGCCAGTCCGGTCAAGCAGGCGCGACCGTATCCGCGGCGAGGTTCGTGGAGGACGCGGGCTCCCATCTTTGAGGCGATCTCGGCAGTCCCGTCGGTTGAATCGCTATCTACGACCAAGACCTCGGTGACAGTATCGGCCGGGAGATCAGCCAGGACGCGACCTATGGACTGCGCTTCGTTGTGCGTAGGAATGACGACCGACACTCGCACTTGATCTGGGCTCAAGTCAGCACGCTCAAGTCACCACCATGGGGAGGACGGCCAGCGCCGCGCAAGCAAGGCGTCGACGCCCCACGCTCGACCGGCCCGCCCCACTGCGAGCGCAAGTGATGCGAGCACTGGAACCAGCAGTTCCCAAATCCACGCCGTGCCCCACTCAGATATCCAAAGGCTGCCCAGATATAGAAATGCCACAAAGGCGACCGGACGGGTCAACAGACCGACGATGAGCAGGATCCCGAAGGAGATCTCGGTCAGCGCCTGCATAGGAGCCGCCATCGCGGCGTGACTCGCCGCCAAACCCATGACTGCCTTCCACGCGGCCGGAGAGTGCCCCTGCTTGATGTAGTAGTTGATCAGGCCTGCATAGCCCGCCGGGGTGTAGAGACCCTTTCCCAGATTTTCGAAGAAGACCCACACAAACATTGCGCCGATCGTGAGACGAACTATTGCCAGTCCATTTTCCGCGGGCAGTTGGTTGGCCAAATTTTGCGTCGGGCTTGCGTTCGCCGTCATCGTGAACCTCATACCCAATGGATGCCGCGCCGGTTTGCGACGGGAAGAGACGGACTGGACATCTTAAGCGGTTCTTCCTGTTCTTGCTAGGGGATGCGCAGGGGTCATGTAAGTCCCAGCAGAAGCAAGTGAAGCAAGCCGTAATGCTAAGAGGCGGAACCGAAGCCCTCCTACAGTTGCCTCCTCCCCCTTCTCAAGGAATGTACGTCGAAGACGTGTGGTCCTGGCCTTTTTCCTGTGTGGCAGGCGAAACAAGTGGCCGGTACGCAAGCTAGGTGCAAAACGTACCGGCGAGTCTGAATCATGCTGCCGCTTGCCGGCTTTGCTTGATGAACGCGAGCAGGTCGGCATTGATCTGGTCCGCATGAGTTATGGGCATACCGTGCGGAAAACCCGGATAGACCTTCAGATTGGCGTTCTTTACAACCTTCGCGGACATCAAAGCGGCCGCACCAATCGGCACGATCTGATCATCGTCGCCATGAAGGATCAGAGTCGGTACATTGAACTTCTTAAGGTCCTCAGTAAAGTCTGTCTCTGAGAAGGCCTTGATGCAGTCGTAGTGGGGTTTCATTCCTCCCAACATCCCTTGCAACCAGAAGTGGTCCCGGATGCCTTCCGAGATCTTGGCCCCCGGCCGGTTATAACCGAAGAATGGGAGTGTAAGTTCCTTGTAAAACTGCGGACGATTTTCCGAAAGTTGGGCTCGCAGGTCGTCGAAGACCGAGATCGGCAGGCCACCTGGGTTCGTGCCCGTCTTCAACATGAGTGGCGGCACCGCACTGACGAGTACGGCCGAGGCGACACGTTTTGTACCATGCCGGCCAATGTAACGGGCGACTTCTCCGCCGCCCGTGGAATGGCCCACATGGATTGCATCCTTCAGGTCGAGTTTTTCCGTGAGGGTTGCCAGATCGTCGGCGTATGTGTTCATCTCGTTACCGTCCCACGTCTGGACGGAGCGACCGTGCCCTCGGCGATCATGTGCAATGACTCGGTAGCCCTGCCGGCCGAAAAACAGCATCTGTCCGTCCCAGGCGTCAGCGTCAAGCGGCCACCCGTGACTGAACACGATGGGCTGGCCCTTTCCCCAGTCTTTGTAGTAGATTTCGGTTCCGTCTCTTGTCGTAATTGTAGGCATGACATCTTCTCCTATCGGTGCGATTTGAGTTAGGGATTTCCGGTTTTCTTGCCCCCTAGCGAGAGCTCCTCGTTCTCCTGCTCTAATTCGTGGATTCTCTTTTCTGCGGGGGCGACGGCCTCTCGGATTTCTCCTCCGTGTGCCGAGGAATAATGTGTTGCTGGCAATTCCAGTCGAAGGCTTCGACCCTTATTACGTATACTCTCTCGTTAAAGGCCTTGTATTCCGGGTCACGAACTTTCTCAATCCACTCTGGCGCCTGGTCGCTAGTTGGTCCTCCAGGCGGCGCTTTTGCTCTTCCGCTTCGCCCCAGGACCGGGTAACTGCCTTGCGGGGGAACTGTTGGCCGTTCTGGGTTCCAGCGGAAATGCGCGGCAATTGCAGCGGTTGGAAATTCGTCCCCGGCGTATTTGCAGTCTGCCGAGTGCCTGACAAAGATTGTGATTGGCGGGGTGCCCATAGCGCAGAATTATCAGGAATCTTAAGTAATATACGGATAATTTTATGGAGGCGCGGGTCGGAATCGAACCGACGCATAAAGGTTTTGCAGACCTCTCCCTTACCACTTGGGTACCGCGCCCCTGCTCAATACGTTAGGGTTCCGTGCGGAAAAAGTCTATCTGCAGGAAGACCCAGTCTGACAAAGGAAAACACTGGAGCGGGAGACGGGGGTCGAACCCGCGACATCGACCTTGGCAAGGTCGCGCTCTACCACTGAGCTACTCCCGCTCGACGAAACCGATTATAAATGAGGCCATAGGCTGGGGCAACGACGCAATCTGGCGCCGCAATACGCCAAGGTCCCGCGACAGTTAGTGAATTGACCACTGCGGATCTTCTTCCGGCTTCACAATATGGCCGTCGCGCATGTGAATGATGCGGTCTCCGTACTTGGCGGCCTCGGGATTGTGGGTGATCATCAGCACCGTCTGGCCGAGCTCCTGGTTGGACTGACGCAGCATACGCAAGACGATGGTCGAATTCTCAGTGTCAAGGTTGCCAGTGGGTTCGTCCGCCAAAATTACCGCTGGCTTATTCACCAGGGCGCGGGCCAGGGCCACGCGCTGTTGTTCGCCACCAGACAGTTCCGAGGGGCGATGATTCAGCCGTTTTGTGATTCCTAGTAAATCGCAAATGCGCAGGAAGAATGCCGGATCGCGGTTTCCATCACCTGCTATTTCTTGTGCGATGGCAATATTCGAACGCGCGTCTAGTGTGGGCAACAAGTTAAACTTTTGAAAAACAAAGCCGATTTTGCGCTTGCGCATTCTGGTGCGCTCGGCGTCGGAGAGTGCGGCGAAGTCATCCCCATCTAGAATTACTTTGCCGGAATCGGCGCGCGTAAGGCCGCCCAGCAGATAGAACAAAGTGGACTTGCCGCTGCCCGAGGGGCCGACAACCGTGACAAATTCTCCTTTTTCCACCCAGAAGGAGACGCCGCGAAGGGCAGGCACGTCGATCTTTCCCACGCGATAAGTCTTGTGTAAATCAATGGCTTCTATTAATGCGGCCATGCCAGCCTTGATCTTACACGATGACGATCTTATACGATCGGCTGGCCATCGACCTTGAGTCTGGCGAAGCGAGCACAGAGACTCCCAGAAAGTTTCTCCGCGTCCTCTGCGTACTCAGCGGTAAAACGGTTTGGACGCCAACGCTTTTATGCCGCTCCCTGGCGCTGCGGAAAGTGCGTGGCTCGCTCGTGCAATCGCTTGGGGCCGCGTTTGCGCACCAGAAGCAGACGGATTCGTTCCAGCAAGTCCATGGGCGCGTACATTCCTCTGGCCAGGAATACATCGGCCTGCGATTCATGGTCGTAAACGCGGACCTTGCTCGAAATGAGTATCGCCGGAGTGTGGGGAGATAGTTTCTTGATGGCCGCAATCAACTGAGGACCGTCGAGCCCCGGCATGGCCATATCGGTGACGACCAGGTCGATCCCGCCCTGCTTGAAGCGTTCGAGGGCGTCTTCGCCGCGGGAATAGCTGGCCACACGGTAGCCGCGCGTTTCGAGCATGATTTTGCGATAGGAAAGAGACTGTTCGTTGTCGTCAACACAAAGGATCGTGCGCTTGGGTTTCATTCACCGCCTGTATCCGTTTTTCGCCGGCTTGCGGCCGGAAGGCAACGGAACTTTTCTCTGTTCGCGAAGAATAGTTGAGCGAGTTGGATGGTATCGACAAGGCGGGAACGTGTAAAGTAGCGACGATGCAAATGGCAATTTCTGGCCATTGACAATTTTCGGTTGTGTGCAAGATGTGATTGTGCGAGGCCCGGCGCGGGTGATCTAGAGGAAAACTTCGCCACGCATGATTTCAACAGAGTTGCCGCCCACGCGTACGTTAACTACACAGTTATCGATTCGCGACGCCCGCACAAAAAGCTTGCTGGGCCGCTTCATCTCGACACCCTGTTCAATCAGGACGCGTTCATCCGGTTTTGCCACGCCGTGCGCGACCATCCAGGCTGCCGTACATCCGGCGGCCGAACCTGTGGCTGGATCCTCGCCGTTGTAAAACAGCATGCGGGCGTGCAGCCGGGCGTCGCGGTCCGTCGTTTCCCGGGTGACGAAATAAAAAAATTTGCCCGCAGTCTTCGCGAGATATTCGGCGCCGCGGTTCAAATCGATCTGCACATTCTGTGCGACAGCCAGCGACTTCAGCGGCGCCACAGTGAACGGAACTCCGGTGGAAACCGTTTCGATGGGCAGAGAATCGTCGAAGTCTTGCGCACGCAAGCCGGTGGCCCGCGCCACCGCCTCCCGGTCGTGCTGCATTACGAACGTAGGATCGAGCTGGGTCATCTCGCCGAACGCCGGCTGTCTTGCGCTGCCTTCAAAATGTACCGGTACCGGGCCCACATTCAGCTCAAGCAGGATTTTTTTCGCGTCGCTGTGACCGCGCAGCGCAAACGCCGTTCCCAGCGTGGGATGACCGGCGAACGGCAGCTCTTCTTGTACGGTAAAGATGCGCACCCGAGTGCCCTGCTCTCTTTCTATAGAGGCATCGCGAGGCAAGATAAACGTGGTTTCCGAGAGGTTCATTTCCTTGGCGATCGCCTGCATGTCGGCATCAGTCAGTCCACGGCCGTCGAAGAATACAGCGAGCGAGTTGCCTTCGAGTGGCTTAGAAGAAAAAACATCCCACTGCGCCATTGCCAAACGCCGTAAGGGTTTAGTCATGGAAGGGTCCCCGGCAGCGAAAGTTGCCGCATGAGAGTTCGCTGCAAAGAACACAGATGCAGGCGAGTTTCTTTCGATGCAGAAAATTCCCGGGTGGCGTATGACGCACGGTTGACAGGGTAAGTGCGGAATTCTATTCTACCTACATGTTTAGGCCCTACCATGCCGGCGTCACGTGTTGTTGTATGTGTTCGCTTCCGTGTGGGTAGGGATCGAAAAAGATTTCTTTCCAACCCACCCGACGCGAAACGGGTGGGTTTCGTTTTCATCCGACGTTCACCCGAATGGAAGGCGCGGCGGCTAACATTTGGACGACCAGAACTTAGAAGGAGAAAAAATTATGAGTACCGCAATTGCAAACGAAATTGCCCACGGAGTGCCGCGCATCAACGATGTAGCACCCGATTTCACTGCTGAAACCACGCAGGGAACAATCAACTTTCACGAATGGATCGGCAACGGCTGGGCGATTTTGTTTTCCCATCCAAAAGACTTCACGCCGGTTTGCACAACGGAACTTGGCTATATGGCACGCTTGCAGCCTGAATTTGCCAAGCGAAACACAAAAATTATCGGTCTGAGCGTGGACCCGGTAAGCAGTCACGGCAAATGGGCCGCCGACATCGAGGAGACTCAAGGCGCCAAAGTCAATTACCCGATGATCGGCGATCCGCAGCTAAAAATCGCAAAGTTGTATGGCATGTTGCCAGCCGAGAGCGGGAGCACTTCCGAAGGGCGCACCGCCGCCGACAATGCCACTGTGCGCACCGTATTTGTGGTTGGCCCAGACAAAAAGATCAAATTGCAGTTGAGTTATCCGATGAGCACGGGCCGCAACTTCGATGAGATATTGCGCGTCCTCGATTCCATGCAGCTCACCGCCAAGCATAAGGTTTCGACACCTGTGAACTGGAAGCCGGGCGATGATGTAATCATCAGCGGTAACGTCTCAAATGAAGAAGCGCAGAACCAGTATCCCGGTGGCTGGAAGTCACCGAAACCATATCTGCGCATCGTGCCCCAGCCGCAGTAACAGGAGCGCATCTGCATGCCTGAGCGATTTGTAGGCCTGACGATACCTTGGAGGCATTGATCTGGAGCTGCTGACTGGAGCCGCTGATCCGGGCGCATGAACGTGCGAGAGAGATGGGCTGAGTTCAAGTGCGATCCGCACCAAACCGTGTTGATCCGCGGAGGTTTGTGATGGAAGCGCATGTGGTCCGGTGATCGTCCCGGTCTTCAA